>NZ_CP108370.1:7544274-8204033 GCF_035953295.1 Streptomyces sp. NBC_01335 | reverse complement strand
GAGGCCCCAGGGCCTCCGTCGCCGGTTGCTCGTACGAGGCCGGGCGGGCCGCGCGGGAACTCGCGGAGTCCCACTGGTCGGGGCCGTCGTGGCCCGCCGGCCCCGGCTGGTGGTTCTGAAATCCGGTAGTCCCGGAGTCCCGAACTCTGTGGGTCCGGGACTCCGGAAGCGGCTTCGCCGGGCCGAACAGCGCTTCGCCGGGTCACTGCTGCTTGCGGACGCAGGTGACGATCAGGCCGGCCGCGGCGACGACGAAGGCGCCGAAGGCGAGCATCGTGTTCAGCGGGGCGGAGGCGCCGGGGCGGACCAGGACGACGAACCCGACGAACCCGGACGCCATCACGACGACCGCGACGGCGAGCACGACCAGGGCGACCTTGACCCACGACGGGAGCACGACGGCGGCCGGGGCCGGCGGGACGGGGAGCGGGGCGGGAGCGGCCGGGACTACGGGCTGCTGCGGGGGCTGGGGAGCGGTGGTGGACATCGGGTTCCTCTCGGTGGTGGGACGTACGTCAGCGAGGGTGCGAGTGGCGTAGTGCCCGACACGGCCTGCCGCCCAGGGTGGAGCAGCGGGGAGTGGAGCACGGGCCGGGTGCTTGCGTCGCGGGGTGGCCCACGGGGCGACGGGCAGCACCTTGCGGGACGGCGGGGTAAGCCCCGCAACCCCCCGCTCACCTGGGTTGAAGGGCGCCGGTGACCAGGTCGCGCCTCTGGTCGCAGCTCTGGTCGCGCCTCACGTCGCGCTTCTGGTCGCGCTTCTGGTCGCGCTTCTGGTCGCGGCGGGCGCGGCGCCTCATGGGTGGTCAATCGCAGGTCAGCGCCTGTTTCCCCGGGCAGGGCGGCCGCCGACTACTTCCCTGGGGAGACCCCCGGGGGCGCACCGGCCGGGTTCCGCCGGGTCCGGGCCGCTCCGCTGAGGGGTCCCGGCAGTCGCGGCGAGGGCCACCGCCAGGAGCACGTCGTGCCCGCCGGGGCGGGCAGCGCCGGGGCGAAGGTGTCGGCCGGCTCGACGGGCCGCTGCTCCTGGTGGTGCTTCCCGAACCGGCGGCCGACGAGGTTGTCCTGGGGTTGTCCGGTGTTGGCCGGGTCTTGTCCGAGGGCAACCAGCGGCCGACGCCAGGACAACCACCGGGACAACGTGCGACCTGCGACGACAACCCGGACAACCAAAATCGGCGGTACCCCCTCTCCCGCCCCACGGGGGTGCCTGGGCGGGAATCCGGCGGGGGGTGGGGATGTGGCCTGCCTGACCTGCCGACGCAGGTCGCGGCGGTCCGGGCCTGCCGGGCCGCCTGCCATGGCCTGCCGCCCCCGGCAGGTCACGGCAGGCGGGTGGCAGGTCCCGGGCAGGTGGTCCGGCAGGCCCGGACGCCTCGATGCGGGCAGTCGGCGGCCAGGGGTCGAGAATCCGGGGGTGAACACCCGCCCGCTGGGCACCGGACCCGCCGACCGCACCGCCGCCACCGACGCCGAGCTCGCGCGCCGCGCGCCCAGCTCGCCGCGGAACGCCTCCTGACCACCCCGGCCGCCGAAACGGTGCCGGTCCGTACGGGAGGCCGGCGCACCCTGGGGGCCGGGCCCGGCCGGTGCTGAGCGAGGACGCGCTCCGGCGCCTGCCGGACGGGCGGCGGCCGCGGGAGGACCCTGGGGGTGTGAGAGGGAAGAGCGTCCGGCGCTGCGGCCAGTGCGGCGGCCTGCTGCCCGAGGACAGCCGCCGGTCGCGCCGGTACTGCTCGGCGGCGTGCCGTACGAAGGCGTGGCGGGCGAGGCGGGAGCGCGAGGAGTGGTGGCGCAGCAATGTCGAGTTCGCGGCCGCGTTGCGGGAGGGGCGTCCTTACCGGCGGCCGAAACACCGGTGCCCGGTCTGCAAGGGCTGGTGGGTCACCGGTGAGGCCGCCGGGGGGACCCGGAAGCGGACCGACGCGGTGTACTGCTCGCCGCGCTGCCGCACCCGGGCCTACCGGAAGCGGCAGTCGCGTTCAGGAGGCGTCATTCCGTGACGCCTCCACGTGACGGTAAGCGGCTCCGGCGGGGCGGGCCCTGGCCGTAATGGGCGCGTCGGCCGGGGCGTCCGCCCTCGCGTGCACGTGCACGCCTTGGACCCCGCCGAACCATCCGCTGACGATCCGCTGGGATCCGTCCGGACGCCCCGGGCTGGACGGTTGCCAGCGGATGCCCAGCGGTTCGCCAGCGGATGCCCGCCGGGTCCGGCGGCAGGACCGGAAACGGGTCGGCGAGGCACCGGTTGGTGACCGGCAGCCGCCTCCCCGGCCAGCCGGTGGCCCGCCGGGCCGGCAGCCGGTCCCGTGGCCGGTGCCGCCGTGCGGTCCGTACCGCCTCTGGCCGCTCGCTCCGTGTGCACACGCGTGTCCGTGCACACACGCGTGCCCGGCCTGGCCCGGCAGAGCTGGGCGCGGAGCCGGGCGGCCTCCAGGTCGAGGACGCTGCGGGGGGCGTCCCCGGCAGGTCACGCCTCTGGTCGCACCGGGTGGGCGGCCTCCGGCCTGGTCAACACCAGGTCAGCGGGCCTTTCCGGTGGTTCGGCGGACGCCGACTACTTCGCTGGGGAGCCCTTGCGGGGCGTACCGGCCGGGTTCCGCCGGGTCCCGGGCGGGGCGGTCCGGACGCGGGGCCAACCGCGGTGCCCTGCTCCGTCTGTGTTGGTAATCCGCGCCGAGGCAACGGGGGCGAGGAGACTCGCCCTCCCGGAGGGCCTGGGGGGTGCAGCGCAGACCGCGCTCCACCCACCGGAAGGAACCCCGCCGTGTCTCACCTCCTGGCCCTCGTCCTCCTCCTCGCCGCGCTCGTCGTCCTCCTGGTCCTCGGCGCCGTCGGCTACCTGGTGCACCGTCACCCCTCCCTCGTCGCGCCGCTCGGCGCCGTCGTGGGCGTCGTGGGAGTCCTCGGACGGGCCCGGGCACCAGCACTCGCAGCAGGACCCGCACCGGGCGTGGACGCGGTCGGCGCGGCGGCCGTCGCGCACGGTGGTGGAGCGGTCCCCGCAGTCCCGGCACCGGCGCGGCACCACGGGGGCCGGCTCCGGCCGCAGGGACATCTCCTGCGCCCACGTCCGCAGCGCGTCCAGGTCGGCGGCGGTGATCCCGGTGGCCGGGGCGACGGGGTGCGCGCGGAGCGGCCCGACTGCCGACAGGTAGCCGAGGGTCCGGCGCAGCTGCTCCTGGTGGTGGGCGCCGGCGCGGACCCACGCCACCGGGCGGTCGTGGGTCCGGGCCCACGAGACGATCTCCTCCGACCGGCAGTACAGAGCGGTCTCCGCGTCGGGGCACCGGCCGGGGTCCTCCACCCGCAGGTAGTGCACTGACCCGGTCTCCCGCAGCGGCACCAGCGGCGGCAGCGTCTCCCACCCGAAGGCGGGGAGCAGGGGTGCCAGCTCGGCGGGTGTGTAGGTGGAGACGAGCGCCAGGTCGGCGGGGAGCTCCGCGAGGGCCCGGCCGACCGCGGGGTCCAGGGCGAGCCGCAGGGGGGCCTGGCGGGGGTAGAGGGGGTAGACCATCGCGGCCCACGCCCGCCACGCCGCCGACTCCGCCGCGTGCACGGCGTACCCGGCGGGCGCCGGACCATCGTACGGAGACAGCACGCCATCAACCTCAACCATAATGAATGGACGCATATCATGACGATAGAGCAGAATTTCTCTCCAAATGCGCTTTCTGGTACGGGAGTTCAGGCCCGCAGTCACGTCATGTCGCGGTCGATGATCTCCACGCACGCCCGGCGGTCGGACCCCTCGAACCGCACGCAGAGCCGCCCCGGGCGCTGCATGCCGGGGTGGTCCGAGGCGACCAAGTGGCTCTCGGCGGTCCGGCGGGCGGTCAGGGTGTACGTCAGGCCGTCGGGCATCGAGACGGGCGCCGCGCAGGGACTTCGGCGGGTTCGTCCACGCTGCGGTCACCGTCCCCGGATTGACCGACCCGCCCTGACCGGTGGTGGAGATTCAGACCTGCGGTCCGGACCAGTGGTGGGTGCAGGCGGAGGCGGCGGCCTGCGCGGGCGCGGCGGGGGTGGCGGGGGTGGTGGCCGTCGCCGCGGCGGTGACGGCCAGGATGCGGTGGTGGAGTTTATGCCCGGCCAACGCGCCCGTACGGGCGGCGGGTCGACCGGTCCGCAGGAAGGCGACGGCCGTTCTCGACCGGCGCTCCCGAAAGGCTTCGCGGCCGATCCTCCCTCGCCGGACCGGGGCACCGACCGAGGGCACAGACCGAGCCTGGGTCGCCACTGTGACCCAGGTCTCAACGGGGGCGTGCAGCAGACGGGGCCGCTTCGGCGTCGAGGAGGGGTGACAGGAAGGGAGGAGCGTGTGGATCTGGATCTGGATCTGGCAAGCGAGCGGATACCGCGTGCTCTGCTCGGCAAGCCCAAGTCGGCGGAGATCGACGCCAACGACTTCCACGGCTTCGTCGTCGCCCGGTCGGCCGTACTGTTCCGCGGTGCGCTGGTCCTGACGGGAAACCGCGAGGCTGCGGAGGACCTGGTCCAGGAGACCCTGGAACGGGCCTGTCGCCGGTGGCGCACCATCGCCGCGAAGGATGCTCCGGACGCCTATGTCCGGCGGATCATGGTGAACCTGGCCAACGACCGGTGGCGGAGATTCCGCCGTTCGGTCCCGTGCCAGGACGGCGGCGACCAGGCGGATCCGGGGGACCGGTACGGGCAGGTGGACACGCGGGACCAGTTGGTCCGGGCCCTCCAGCGTCTGCCGATGCGGATGCGGACGGTCGTGGTGCTGCGGTACTTCCACGACCTGCCGGACGACGAGATCGCGGCCGACCTCGGGATCTCGCCGAGCACCGTTCGGTCCCAGCTCGCTCGCGGGATCGACAAGCTCAGAGGCCAGTTCCCCGCACTCTCCGGCCCTTCACCCCAGCAGCCCACGGAAGGGACCTGATGAGTTCAGACCATTCGCGGCCTTCCGGCTGCACACCCTTCGAACAGGAACTGGTGAACGCCATGAACGACTTCGTGAACACCGCCGAGACGCCGCACTTCGACACGGCCGTCATCGCGCGCGGGGCCCGCCGCAAGCGGACCACGGCCCTCACAGGCGTCGTCACGGCCCTGATCGTGGCCGGGGCGGGAACCGCCCTGGCGGTCGGCAACACGTCGCACTCCGCGCGGCCGACCACCGCGGCCACCGCCACCGCCGACAGCACCACCGTGCTGGTCCGCACCAGCGACGGCAAGACCGTCAGTGTCCCGCTGGCCGGACTGAACTCGACGGGCGTCAGGCGGGTGCTCGTCCCGCTCCGGATCACGCCCAGCTTCACCCGGGCCCGGGTGGCCGGCTGCCGGCCGACCATGGTCGTCGCGGTCTCACCGCACGCCCCGACGGTCGTCCGCCCGGGTGACACGGTCTCCCTGACCACCTGCGAAGGCTGACCCGCCCGCTCCCACCTGACAGAGCCTCACCAAAAGTGGTGGCCCCGCCGAAACCGGGGCCACCACCTCCGCCCATGCTACGGACGGATTCCGGTCCTGGAACACGACGGCGAAACCGTTCACGTGGACCGTGTCCCTTCCCCGGGCTCGTGCCGGGGAGGGACAGGATCGCGGCGTCGGGCGCGCGGGCGGAACTCCCCGTGGGGCGCCGGGACGCCGGAGGGGCACGTGTCCGTACTGCGGGGGGCGTGGCCGCAGGACGGTATGGGCGACGCGGAGGCGGAGGCGGAGGCCGTGACCGGGTTCTGGCCGGGCAAGTCCGGCTCGGTCAGCCAGCGTGACGGCGGCTCAGGTCCTCCAGCAGGGTGTGCCAGACCTCGCGCTGGCTGCGCCGGAGGACCGCCTCCTCCATCGCGCGCGGCGGCAACGCGGCAAACATGCCGGTGAGCGGCCCGCCCCGGCCCTCCTGGGCGTCCCACCACAACCGCTCGGCCACCGCCGCGTTCCGGGTGATCCCGAATTCTGGAACGGGGTGCCGGCCGGCGCGGGAACTCTGTCCGGCCGCGCCCGTCCGGGCGGCGGTCCCTTCGTTGTCCTGGGGCCCCACGAGGAGCTCGCGGGCCCGCGCGGTCGCGGCAAGCGCGGGAGCCAGCGCCCGCGCGGCCTCCGGCCCGAACCGGGCGAGCGCGGCAACCAGGGCGTCCACGGCGGCCAGCGCCTCCATCGCCGCCGACGGCGACCACCCGTCCGCGACCACGGCCTCCCACACCTCACACGCCGCTTCCGACAACGCCCCGACCCGCTCCGGCAACTGCATACCCGGCCCAACGACCCGGCCCGGTCCGCGTAACCGCCGGCGTCCCCGCCCGTACGGACGGATGCGGTCGCGGAGCTGAACTCACCGGCCGGCGTGCCGCGCTCGTCCGGAGGTCCGCGAGGCGGGCACCGGCTGAGCGGGGTCGAGGAGGTTCTGGTCGGAGTTCGCCCTCGCCGGCCTCGTCGACGTGGGCGCAGGGCGCGCGTTCGGCGGCGACGCGGGTACGGGGGTCCTGCCGCCGCACTGGACCACCACGCCGGACGGGTCGGCCGCCTGGCTCGGCAGCGCGCCGGACGACGCTTTCTGTCACGCACAGCCGTCACACCTGGGGGGGGTACGGGCCCGCCCGCGAGACGGTGGGCCCGGCGCAGCGGTGGGCCCGGCGCAGCGGCCCCGGTGGGCACGCGGACCCGGGACGGCGGCCAGAGGGTGGCGGCGTGGGCTCCACCGGACGGTGCGGGGTACGGGAACGGGCGGAGCGCGCCGCGGAGTTACGGCTGCGCGTGCTGGTCGTAGAGGCGGTGTAGCCCGCCGTTACGGCTGTGCGTGCTGGTCGTGGAGGTGGTGGAGCGCGGCGCGCAGGCGTTGTCCGTCGGGGGTGGCCGGGACCTTGAGGCGGGCGGGGTTCATGGACGCGAGGGGGGCCAGGGCCTCGTCCCGGCCGTTCGGGCCCCGGCGGTATGCGGTGCGCAGCTGGTAGAGGGCTTTGTAGAGGGCCTGGGGGATTCCGTCGCCCTCGTTGAAGGGCACCATGGCCGCCAGCATTTCATCGACGGCGTCGCCGGGCGGGACCCGGGGCGCGGTCTCCAAAGGCGCGGTCGCGGTCGGGGGCACCGGGGCTGGGGCGGGGGCCGGCGGCGCGGCGGCGGTAGGCCTTCTGCCGGCAGGCAGGCCGGCAGTACGCGGAATCCGCACGCCCAGACATCACGGGCTGTCCGCAGGCGCCGCACGGGCGGCCCGACCCCCGGCCGCCGTGACGGATGCGCGTGAGGGAGGTCCGGCAGGCGTGCGAGCACGTCACCTCCTTCAGGAGTTTCTCCGCGCGCCGGACCACGGCGAGACCGCAGGCGAGGCAGGGTCCCGGGGGCAGAATGGGGCCCCGGCCCGCCAGGTCCAGCCGCTCCGTCGCCCCGGCCCGCCGGTCGGCGGCCCGCCGGTCGGCGGCCGGCCGGATCAGCCCGGTGACCGGATCCGGCGCCCCCGTCGTGTAGCAGGGGGCACAGATCAGGAACGTCCCGTAGACGCGCCGTCTCCCCTTCTTGGTGGATCCGGTGACGAGGTGGGCCGGGCCCCGCACCACCAGGCCGCCCGCGCACAGGGCGCACCGCCAGGAACTCTCACGTGTAGCCATAACGGGCCCGACGACCCGCACGCCGAACCGTAACGGCACGTGCGGCCGGAGCTTGTACGGGGCAGGCCGGGAGGCGGGAGGTCCTCGTCCGCGCCTGGAGCCACAGACACCCACGGCGGCGGGCATGCAGGCCGGACCGGTCCGGACAGTCGTCCGGCGTCACAGGGGCGGTACGCACTGATCGGACAGCCCGAGACCCTGGCCATCCTGGAGCGCACGGAGAGCGCCCCGTTCCTCCTGCGCGGCGGGTGGGAGAAGGAGTGGGAGACCCGCCTCTTGGACGACCTCGAGGCCGCGTGAGGACCGACCATCCGCTTGAACCGGTAGGCGGCCGGGAACGGGCAGCGGGGCCGGGCAGGGTGATCCTGCCCGGCCCCGCTGATGTGCCGTCAGCCGAAGTCGAGCGTGTCCTGCGCGTAGTGGGCCGGGGCCCGACTCGGCAGGGGCGGCGAAGCACCGTCCTGGCGCGCGTCCCTCCAGCGGTTGGTACCGACGGCCAACCAGATGACCCTCATGAGTTCGGTACTCACCCACCGACATCACGGGCGCCGAGCCACCACCGGCAATTACTCGCAGATCACCAGGTTCTACTCCGGCTGAGTAACCGTCAGGGCCCAGTGGACAGCGTCATCGGAGGCGTCGACACCGATGGTGAAGGACCCGGTCCGCACTGTACCCGCGTCCATCGTCACCGAGCCCACGCCTGCGGTGTCAGCAGGGCAGTCCACGGTGAAGGCGGCCACCTGGTGGCCCTGCGAATCCATGGTCACATCCACGGTGCCGCCACCTTCGCAGGCCACCGTCAGCACTGTGGGCAGACCCTCCCATGCACCGGCGGAAGCTACTCCCCCGTCCCCGACCCACTCCTGCACCCACACCAGGCCCTCCGGACCCGGATGCGGAAGCAGACCACCGGCGGCCGCTGCCGGTGTCACACCGACCGCGCCCATCACGCCAGCCGCAAGCAACGCCACCACAGTCAGATTCCTCGTACGCATCGCGTACTCCCTCCCTTGATCGACTGTCATCACGAAACCGCCCATGCGCCCGGGCGGGCCCATGGGCAAGGGACGCACCGGAACATGCGGCCCGGCGGCCCGGTGCGAACCGGGCCGGCCCACAAGTCGCAGCCGATGCAGATCCCTTCCTCTGTGAGCATGCACGAGCCCACTGACAGTCCGCGGGAGCCGCGGGACGAGCCCTGGACGGCACAGTCGGGGCCGTGGGGGCGGTGGGAGCCGGGAGTGCGGCCGTCACGGGGGCGGCGGTGGTGGGCTGCTGAGCGGTGGTCATGGCGGGGGTCTCCTCGGTCGTCGGCTGGACCCCGCCCAGCGTGTTGGTGGCGGGGGGGCCACGCACGGTCGGCCGACGGACGGCCGGTCGGGTCGGTGACGGCGGGGCAGGCAGCACAGTGCGACGGGCGGGAGCAGGCCGCACAAGCCCGCCCGATCCAGCTGCCATGGCGGCTGCCGCGCCGATATCAGGCGCGGGGGTCCGTTCAGGTCAGCACTCAGGGCAGCACCTGCGGGCGCTGGCCCGGACGGCCCGACTGCCTCTGCCCGGCGCGCTCCGCGACGGGCCGGGAGAGAGGCCGGCGCAGCGGCACCCCTGTTCCCCGGCACCCCGCCACCGCCTCCATCGCCCACCGCCCAGCAGCCGGCTCCGGGGGACGAGGGGAAGTCCGAGCTGCCCGCCACGCCGTATCCGGTTCTGAACTGCGGTGGGGCGTGGTGAGTGGGCCGGGCTGGTGCAACCGATGCCGCAACCAATGGCGCACCAGGTGGTGCAGCTGTTGGTGCAAACCGATGGCGCACCGGATGGTGCGCCGTCCTCCCGTCGGCCCCGGCCTCGGCCGGGGCCGACGCGGAGCCGGGCGGCCTCCAGGTCGAGGACGCCGCCGGGGGCGCCCCCGGCAGGTCGCGCCGGCGTCGGGTCAGCCGAAGTCGAGCGTGTCCTGGGCGGAGGCGGCCGGGCCCGGGGTGGGCGGGGGCGCCGGCGGTCCGGGCGGGCGGGCGGACTTCCAGCGATCGGCCGGCTCGTCCTTCCAGCCCTTCGGCGGGGGCCACGGCACGCCCCAGGCGGCGAGCTGGTCTCGCTTCGAGCCGCCGGCGGGCGCGCGGGCGGCTTCGACCTCCTCGGGCGAGGGCAGTTCAGCCATGGTCAGCGGCCGCCCATGGAGAACAGGACCGACGCCGGGTTGGCGAGGCTCTTGCCCAGCTGCTCGCTGTCGGCCGCGACCGTCCGGAGTTCCGCGGCGGTCGTGGCCACCTCGGTCCTGACGCCGCCCCGCCCGACCGTGACCTTATCGCTCTTGGCCAGGAGCTCCAGGACGTCGGCGGTCTGCTCGAACGCCTGCGGGAGCCGCTCGACCAACGACTTCAGCGCCTGGGTGGCCTCCGACAGTGCGGGCGCGGACAGCTCCTTCGCGTCGTCCAGCACCACGCGGTTGAACTCTTCGATCAGGTCCCGGGCCTGACGCACCAACCGCGCCGGATCCGTCCTGGCCGCCATGTTCTCGTCCCTCGCCGCTGGGATGGTGGCCCTCAGTCTCTCTCACCACCGGCGGCCGGGCGGACCGGTACCCGTGCCCGTCGCCCGGCCGCCGGCGGGCACGCGGCCCCGGGAAGGCGGCCAGGGATGGTGTCATGGGTGACGCCACCCTGTGCCGGTGGGTGCGAGGCAGGGACTCCGCTGGGCAGGGCGGGGGCGGGCATCGGCGCCGCGCCGGTGTCCCGGTGCGCCCGGCGTTACGGCTGCGCGTCCCGGGTCACCGGGCGCGGGACGGGCGGCGGGCGAGGGCGGTCGGGCGGCGGTGGGCCGGGACAGCAGCGGGTTCGGCGGGGGCGGTCCCGGCGCCGGGCGCGGTGTTGGTGGTGGTGGAGCGGGCGGCGGCCGGGGAGACACGGGGGGCGGTCGGGGACCGGGGAGCCGGGCGGAGGTCAGGGCGTGGAGGGCCGCGCGGACCAGGCGCTCGACGAGCTGGGCCGGCGGGCCCGGGCGGCCGAGCACGCCCTTGAGCCCTGCCAGGCGCAGCCGCAGGCCCGGCTCACCTTCCGGGCCCTCGACGATGGTCTTCATACGCAGGGCCAGCAGGGCCAGCAGGGGCCAGGGGCCAGGGGCGGGCACTGACGAGCAGGCTCGTCTCCTTCCCCGAGCCGAGGACGTCCTGGAGGACCGTCACGAAGCGGCTGCTCTCGGCCGGTCCCACGTCCAGCTGGTTCAGGGCCTTCGCCCGGTCGGCGAGATCCAGGTCGTGAGGGGCCGTCAGGCCTGCGGTCAGCGGGCCCCACATCACGCGCGCGTCCCTGCTCGCTCCCGACACCGCAACCTCCGGCGCCCAGGCGCGGCCGGTACCGGGGCGCGGCCGGGGCGGGCGCCGTACCGGCCGCCGGCGCGGTGCGGGCGGCGGGGACCGGCCCGGGCGCCGCCCCCGCGGCGACCGTGCGGGCGGCGGCGGGGGCCGGGGTGGTGAGGAGGGCGGCCAGAGTGCGGTCGATGCCTTCGCCCTGGACGTGCGCGGCACTCAGGACGCGGGCGACGCGACGCCTCGGGCGTCGGGACGGGCCAGGGCGGCGGCCATGTCGGGCCAGACCGGGGAGGAAAGGATCGCAACCCGCACGACGCCTCGGGCCCCTCTGCGCGGTGCCGGGTGGCCCTGGTGGGCGACCGCGTCAGGACGCCGCCGGGGGCGTCCCCGGCAGGTCGCACCGTTGGTCGCGCCTCTCGTCGCATCGGCCGCACTGGCGTTCTCCTGGTCAATGCCAGGTGAGCGCACGTCTCTGCGGGTGAGTGTCCCTCAAGGCGTCTGCGCTGGCCGCGAGGATGGCGTCGCACGACCAGACGGAGGCAGCGGTCGGAAAGCATCTGCCGGGCGCGGGGCAAGTTACCGGCCGCAGAAAGGGACCGACGGGCCGTACGGCCCGTCACTCACAGGTCGTCTGGGGATACTTCCTCCATGAACAATCCATCTGGGGAACACGGCTCCGCCTCAGTCCCGCTGCCGGAAATCACCGCCCGCGGCGACCTGGACCTTGACTCCCTCGGACCGCTGACCGCACAGATCGAAGCCGCCGTCGCCACCCACGCCGCGGTCGTACTCGACGCCGGCGGCATCACGTTCGCCGACTCCTCGTTCCTCCGGCTGGTCCTCACCACCCACGACCGCACCGACCTCAGGATCGCGAACCCCTCCCCCGCCGTGCAACGCCTGTTCCAGATCGTCGGCGCCGACACCTTCCTCCACCTCTACCCCACCCTCGAAGACGCCCGGACCACCTGACCACCCCCAGCCCGACGCGGTGACGGCGAAGTGCGGGGTGAGCGCGGCCAGCGGCCACGAGCAGCGGCACCAACCCACCACGCGCCTGCCCCGCCCCCGACAGAAAGCTCTGTCTCGCTTCGCGCGGGCGGAGAGCAAGGTCAGACCCACGGCCCCACGCCCTACCGCCCGAGGGGCGTGGTGAGGATCCGCTTGCCGCCCTGCGCCCGAACGGAGCGCGCAGGTCGGCAAGCGGATCCAGTGCAGGGCACCTACTTGGTGACGACGGGGTCGATCCATGCTCCGTAGCCGTTCTGCGTGCTGAAGGACTCCTGTGCGGTGAGCTTGATGCGGAAGGCTCCGCTGACGGGGATGGACACCTTCTTCACCGGGTCACCGGCACGCATCTGCAGCTCTTTGACGACTGCGTCGTCGACCTGCACGGTGAAGGTGATGACGTCGCCGGAGGGCGTGGAGTCCGAAACGCCGGCCGTGGCGGTGAACGTCCGGTACTCGCGGCCGAGCTGCCAGGTGCGCTCGGCCTCGTACGCGTACAGCGTTGCGGGGTACTCGTGGTTGTTGACCGTCAACGCACCCGTCGTGAAGGAACGGTCGGTGCCTTCCGGGTAGACGTCCATCGGCACCAGGTCCTCGATCAGCGACCAGCTGCTCTGCTCCGCCGTCGGCGCGGCAGGCGTCGCGCTGACCGAGGGAGCCTCGGGTGAGGGCGTGGGTGTGCTGGTGCGGGGGGCGTCCGACGTCGACGAGATGGTGCGTTCCGGGGACGAGGCCCGGTTGTCCGCGTCGTTACTGCCGGTCGCCCAGACCCCGATGGCGACGCCGCCCGCCAGGAGCACCACGGCGCCCACGGCGCCGATCAGCACGAGAGGGCGCCGGCCGCCATGCTTCGACGGCGCCGCGGGCGTGGTGGGTGACCCGGGCGGCAGCGGCGGAACCGATGCCTGGTGCGCTCCCGCACCGGCCCCGGTTCCCGCCGGAACCATGTCGCCCGAACCTTCGGCCGCCTCCATCACCGCCAGGCGTCCCCGGCAGTCGTCCAGCTCCGTGACCACCGCACCGCGGCGGTGGACGAGCTCGTCCCTCCGTGCCGCGAGGGCCCCGCCCTCCTCCTCCAGTCGGCGCCGCCGCTCCTGATGGCCGGTACCGGGCGCGGCCTGGGCCCGGCGGAGCTCCTCCTCCAAGTCCTGACGGAGCTCGTTCTCCCGCCCCCGGACCTCCGCGAGCTCCACGCCGAGTCGGCGCAGGGTTTCCTCGCCGTCCAGGAGGCGCAGCAGGAGGGAGTTCTGGTCGCTGCCGTGCAGGTCGGCGCCGGTGTCGATGAGGACGGTGCGGTAGGCGGTGAAGAGTTCGGTGCGGCGCTGGGGAGCGGCGGGGTCGTCGGTGCGGCGGGCGACCTCGGTGAGCAGGTCGTCCAGGAAGTCCCACGGGGGCAGGTTCGTGCCGAGGGTGTACTTGCGGACCGTAGAGTCCTTGTACGCCGGGAACCGGGCCGCGAACTCACGCGAGGACAAGCCCGTGAGGTCCAGCAGGACCTTCAACCGGGCACCGAACCCGGCCTTCAACCGGTCCTTCTCGGCGCGTGCCTGCCTGCGCGCGAGGATCCCGTCCCCGGCGCCGCCCTCACCATCGTGTGCCACCTGTGCTCCCCCTCACCGGGTTCCCCGTGCCGTCCGGCACCGGGAACAGTTCCACTGGCGCGGTCGCCCACCACCAGACAGTCCGGTCACTGTAGAGCCGACTCAGCACGTCACAGGGGTGGTTGGAGCGGCATGGTGCCGTTGCGGTCCCTTCCCTGGCGTGCACCCGCACCCGCAGGGTGCCCGCTGCTCGCAGGAGGCCCGCCATGCCCCACCCCGCATATCCGGGGCGTAGTGCCCACACCACCGGAAGCGAGGCCTGAACCATGCCCCTCTCCACGAACCTCGTCCCCGCGTCCGTCACCGCGGTCTCCGGTCTCGCGACCGTCATGGCCGGCGCACCGTGGTGGGGCGTGATGATCTGTCTCGTCCTCGCCCTGGCCGCGACGTCGGTGCAGACGCTGTTCCCGCAGGACTCCGGTGACCGGCTCACCTGGTGGACCAACCACCGCGCACACCGTCACCTCCGCCGCACGCACCGGCGGGACATCCCGCCCGTACCGCCCGCCTGACCAGGCGTGGGTAGAGCGGTCGGTACCGCCCTGCCTGGCCGCCCGTGGCGCACCCGCTGGTGCGCTGGTGGAGCACCTTGCGGATCTCCGGCATGTGCTCGGGTGCTGACGGCGGACCAAGTTCGGGCGGTGCTCCAGCCGTTCGTCCCCGGGCGGGCGCCCCGTGGGGGGCGGGCCCGGATCGGTGCCCGCGACCGGATCCGGTCGCGGGGGCGGGTCGTCAGATGACGCCGAGGTGGTCGGCGATCCAGTACCAGGGCTGGCTGACAGCCGCGTACCACGGGACGATCAGACCGGCGGGCAGTGCCAGTAGAGACGCTATGAGGAAAAAGCCGAAGGGGGCATCGGATTTGAGTCTCGCCAGGATCGCCCCCACCAGGACGACCGCTGCGGCACACAGACTCAGCAGGGCTGCGACGGCGTAGCCGATCAGGTTCAGGATGCCGGCGCCCGCATCGGCCTGGAGGCCCGCGGTGAACGTGGCTGTGACGGTATAGGCGAATACGACGCCCAGGACGGCCCAGGCCCGGCCCGTCAGCAGAGCTGCTCGCGAATCCGTCCCGTTGGAAGGGGCAGCCGGTGGGCGGGGGCCCTCGGCGTCAGGCGGACGCGGTGCCTTGGGCGTCCGGTTGGTGGCGGTCCAGAGCTCCCGCCACTGGGTGAGTTCCGCCGGTGCGACGTTCTTGATGAGCGCCTCTATGAAGTACTTCGACGGAGGCCGGCCCCGCAGGAGGATGCTGAGCTCGCGGGCCTGAACGCAGCTCATGGTGCCCCCGGGCAGCGGGGACAGTTGCTCTTCCGCCTCGCGCAGGACGAGGTCGGCGAGGGCCTTGGGTCCGCTGGACTTCGGCAGTCGGTCGGCGCGCGTGCGGAGTTCGGCGGCGACGGCGCGGGCGTGGCCGGTGAGCTGGAGGGCGATCTGATGGTAGACGCGGATCGCGAGTGTGTCGGGGCAGGCCCAGGCGAGGACGGCCGTGATGAGGCTCTCGCAGGGTTCGCGGTCGAGCGGGAGCCCGGCTTCGAGCAGTCCGTCGGGGTCGTACAGGACCGTGTGCGTGCTGGGACGCGACGGCGGCGCGGCCGAGACTTCGGGTGGCAGGTCGACGGTCACCGCGCGGTGCTCCTACGGTGCGCGGCCTCGTCGTCCTGGCCCTCGGGCCCGCGATCGAGGAAGCGGGCGTAGCAGCGGGTGGGCGCGGGCGAGGAGGTTCGGGGAGGTGACGCCGTACACGGCCGGGCCGGTACCGGACTCGGTTGTCTCGGCAAGGTGTTGGGGTGGTGGCGCTGGGGGTGGTGGGGTGGTGGCGCTGGGGGTGGGTGTGCGCATGCGGGCCCCGTCTCCTGGGTGTGCGTCGGTGGCGTTTTCGACGGTAGGGAGTACCCGGCTTCCCCTCAACAAGGTTGCGGGGAGTTGCGGAGATTCACTCGTCGAGGGTGTCGATCACGGTCTGGATGAGGGTGCGGGCGGCGTCGCCGTACACGGCCGTCTCCGCGAGGCCGGCGAACGCTCTGCTGTAGCCGGCGAGCTCGCGGGGCTGTGTCACCTTGATCTCCGCCGTCAGGGTCTCGACCACGGCTGTGGTGTCGTCGTGGACGTAGAACGCTTCCAGCGGCCACACGGTGCGCTGCGCGGTGAACGGGATGATCCCCAGCGAGAGGGACGCGAGCGGCATCACGGTCAGGACGTGGCGCAGTTGGCCGCGCATGGCGTCGGGGTCGGCGGTGCGGGCGGTGGCGATGAGGTCTGGCGCCCGGTCGTCGGCGCCGCACGCCGCGCACCACGTGCGGATGTCCGCGTCCGAGGAGAGGCCCGCGCCCTTTTGGATCCGGGTCGCTTTCGCAGGGTGCCGGCCGCGCCGGGCGGAGAGTTCCTTCCCGGTGAGGCCGGCGCCCTTGCGCAGGTGCGTGAGCCGCACGGCGAGCGCCTCGCGGGCCGACTGGGCGCTGGACGAGGGAGAGGTGGCCGTCACGAGGTGCGTGGCCCTTGGGCGTGCGTGGGTCAGATGCGGTAGTCGGCGTGCGGAGTGGCCAGGTCCCACACCATACGGAACGCTTCCGTGCACAGCTTGATGGCCTGCGGGTCCTTGGTGTGGTCGGGCTCCAGGGCCTCGCCGTCACCGGAGGAGACGTTGAACCGAACGACCTGGTCGTCGATGAGCCAGAAGCCGTTGCCCGGCAGCGCGAGCGTGGAAGCGCGGCGGCGGGACAGCCAGCGGACCTGCTCGCCGGCGCGGAGGTTGGCGTCGGTGAGGGCATGCTCGAAGCGGATGTACGCGGTGACGGGCTCGGAGACGACCCGGGCCCGCCAGACCTTCACCCCGCGCGCCACGGTCCGCTCCACCAGCGGCAGCCAGCCGCCCCAGAACTCCGAGTCGTCCGCGGGGACGCACCCGTCGCGCCAGGAAGGTGTCGTAGACGTCCCGCTCCTCCCCCACGGCGTAAACGTCCCGCAATACCAGGTGCAGGGCGTGATGCCGGACGGAGCCGAGGAAGTCCTCAAAGCTGAGGGCCAGCGGCTTCTGCGGCATCACACACCTTCCTGATCTGATCCACCATCCGCACCGGGATCCGGATGACGCCCCCGTCCCTTACCAGCCAACACTCCTGACTGCGGCTCCAATGAGAGCCCGTGCGGCTACTTCCTCGGCACTGAAGTCGCCGTTGCCATCGGGTGGGTTCGGGCTCGTCGGGGGTGTTCTCCACCGCCCATCTGCGGAAGAGGTGAGTGCCCCGGTGAGGGTGCCAGGTCCGCAGGCGGCAGGGAAGGCCGGGTCGGAGGTCGGGCCGTCCCTGCCGGGGGCGGAGACCCCGACCCAGACAGTCCCTGCCGGACGCCGGCGAGCAGGGCGCCCGCCGTTGGGCCGGTGCCGGGCCCTGCCGGTCAGGAGCCCACGGGCGCCGAAGTCCCCGCAGGTCCCGGTGCGGGGGCGGGCCGGCGGTGCGGGGGCTCCGGCCCGGGCTCCGGGAGGTCGTCCCCTTCCGCCGGGAGATCCGGGTCGGCGGCGGTGGTCCGGCGCAGCAATCTGCGGACGGCCTCGGGCGGGGTGATGTCGAGGTGGGAGCCGAGAGGGAAGCAGAGGACCACCAGTCCGCCGATCATGGCCAGGGCGAAGCTCCACAGGCCCATCATCACGGCGATGGAGAGGTGGAAGAGGACACCTGCGGCGAACACGCGCCAGCGCCAGCGCTGCGCGAGCAACAGGCTTGCGGCCAGGCAGATTTCTATCGCCAGCGGCGTCCAGGTGAGCAGGGCGACGCCCACGGGGGACGCGATCACCGGGTCCACCAGGGGCTGGAGCGGGCCGGGTGCGCCGAACATGAGGCTGTGTCCCCAGTACCACATCGCGGTGCCGTCGGCCCATTCCGCGTGGGGCAGTTTGGCGACGGAGGACTGGAAGTAGAGGAACGACATCTGGAGGCGTGCGAGCACCAGGCCCGTCGTCCCCAGGAGGACGGCTCGGCGGTGCCGCGCGGCGGCCCCTTCGGGGAGTTGCCGCCAGTGCCAGCGCCGGGGATCGCCGAGCGCGGTGAGGGCGAGCAGTGCCGAGAGGACGGAGGTGATCTGGTCACCGCCGTCGGGGATGGCGATCTCGGTGAAGACGCTGAAGGACACCCAGGCGTGCGGGAGCGCGGTCCACCGGGGACGCCACCCGGCGGCGACGATGAGGAGGACGGCGACGCACAGCCAACGGGTCGCGGTGAGACCGTTCTCGGGAGCCAGGCAGAAGACGCCGGCTCTCATCAGCGACTTGCAGACGGGGTAGGTGCCCTGCGTCGCCACGGGACGGAACAGCGTCGACGTGCTGCTGAAGGCCAAGGTGCCGAGTGTGCCCAGTGCGAGGAGCGTGCGGGCGAGCCCGTACACGTTGGTCCACGGCACGGGGACCCGCCTCAGCATGAGACGTCCAGCAGGATCGCGCTCTCCGGGGTGTGCGCGTCGGGCAGGAGGCCCCGCCAGGCCCAGGGGGTGGGCTTCTGCTCGACCACGGCGATCCGTCCGCACAAGGTCGGGTCCGGGGTCCTGTTGGTGACCGCGGTGGCTCCCTGGGCGTTCTTCAGGCAGTCCTGGAGCGAGGCGAGTGCGCAGGGTGTGGGGGTTGCCTTACCCGCTTCGTGGAGGATCAACGCGGTCTCGATGCCCTGGGAGCGCGAGACCCGGTTGAACCCGTGCTCGGAGTGGCGGCCGGCCGAGGCGCTGGACCAGGTCGAGCCGTCCCAGCGGAAGGGTTCGAATTCCGTGCTGCGGGCCGATTTCGTGAAGAAGGCCCAGCCCTGCGGTGTCACGGCGACCGCGACGGGCCTGACGGCCTGCTGCCCGGGCAGGTGCATGACGTTCTTCGGTACCTGCGTCTGCGCCACGTACAGGCCGACGACGGCACAGAGCGCCGCGGCCCCGGTGATCCAGGCCCGGGGTATCTCGACGGTCTGCCGGTCGGTCACGGTGACGCGGTCCCGCACCCTGAGCGGGGAGTCCTTCCACCACATACTGTTCGTCTCTCCATGGGTCCGGGGTGTGCGGGCCGACCCCGGGCTCGCCCATCGGAGGGCGGTACCGGAGTCGGCGCGGGCTGACTGAGTCACTTCGGGTCAAACGGAGTTACTTCGGGTCGGACGGAGGTTCTCCGGGTCAGACGGAGGTTCTCCGGGTCAGACGGCGTGCAGTGTGGTGGTCAGCTCCGCCATGAGTTCCTCCCTGGTCAGGTTCTCCACCGGTTCGGTGTCTTCCACCACCACGTTGAAGAAGGCGGCGGCGTTGACGACCAGGGCGCCGGTCGCCACGCCGATGACGACCGCCGCGACGGCCACGGTCACGACGAAGGTCACGCAGTCCGCCGAGTCGGTGGGGGCGGTCGACAGGTCCGAGTCGGAGACACTGGCGAGTGCCTGGGAGAGGGAGGTCACCGCCGCGTCCACGAGTCTGGGGTCGCCGCTGCGGGACTTGGCCGAGAAGTCGGCGAAGATGCCAGGAGACTTCCGCTCGATCGCCTTGACCAGTTCGGCCACGGCGTGGACTGCCTCGGGACTGTCGTTCGCGCCCGGCTCGAACCCGTCGAGGTGCTTGTTGGTCGCGAGCTTCGCGGCCACGGGTCCTTGCGCGAAGAAGATGCCGGCGAAAAGCTGGTGGCCGTCCTCGGTGGCCGAGAGCTTCGCCTTCTCCGGTGCCGCTGAACTAGTGGTCGCCGTCTTGCCGTTCACGTTCGTCGTGGCCGCGCTCGCGCTTCCGATGGTCGTGAACGCCGCAGCTCCAGTGACAACACCAGCCACGACAACGCTCACTATTCGCCCGTAGTGCTTCACAGATCGTTCCTTTCGAAGGAAGTTGTGTTGGCCCTGTGCGAGACGGCGCAATCTTGGTGGTCGGTGAACCCTGTTACAAGAGCGTCTCGGACCGGGAGCGACGTGATCCGGCCACCTCCCGCTCGCTCCCCGCAGGCGGGGGCGAGGGCATGCGGCGGGGTTGGCCGGCGGGGCGTGGGTGGGTGGCTCCGGTCGGTCGGTGACCCTTGCCGTCGCGTGGCCGGGTGATGATCCTGGACCCATGCCAGGGCAAGCGAAGAGGAAGCGGCGGCGGGAGGCCGAGGGGCGGCGGGCCTCTGCTCGTACCGCACCGGAGCTGGGGCGGTGGGAGGTCGTGCTGGAGACCACCGATGAGGCGGAGTTGAGGGCTTACCTGTGCGCCCTGCGGGAAGCGGGGATCGACGGGGCGATGGTCCGGATCGACACGCTGTGCGGGCGCCTCACCTGCCCGACCACCCATCAGGTGAGCCGGTTCGCGCCGCACCCGACCGGTGAAGTCGGTGACGGACAGCCCGGCCGATGACTCCTGGACCCTGGCCCTGGATGGTGGCCCTGGCTCCGGCCTTGGGTGTCACGCGGATCTGGGTGCGGGCACGGCCGGAAGGTTCGCCACGGTACCGGTGTGACGAGAGTGGCGTGAGGTGGCGCGTGAGGTGGCGCGAAGTCCCTGGTCACGCGCAGGGGTTGTTGTCGTCGAAATCGTGACAAGGGAGCAGCTGTCAGTCACGCCGCGCGTCAGCGTGGGCGAGGGGGGAGGGTTTCGGCGGCGAGCTGTCTGCGGCGCTCGTGGGCTTCGGCGAGGTCGGCGAGGAGCCATTCGGCGGTCCTGGCGGGCGTGCGGTCGAGGTCGGCCTGAACGGCTTCCAGGGCGGGGTGACCGTCGGCTGACGCGGCTGCCGGAGCCGACGACCGTACCCCCGCCGCCGCGGGCACAGCGGCAGAGAAGCCGGCGCCCCCTGTACGGAGGCGCCGGCTTCTCGCCACGCTTCGGCGCCCTGCGGACCTCTGCTCACCGGCCGGTCCGGGCGCCGGCCAAGCGACGGTGCGGAACGGGCTCAGGCTCCGAAGAACATCCTGCACGTGCCGGCCTGCTCGAAGACCACTCCGGCGACCCTGGGCAGCTTCGTTCCCTTCACCCGGACGTAGGCCGTACCGGTGTCCTCGTTGAACCCCGCGTCCCAGGCGTCCGATGCCACCTCGTCGGGGGTCTCCTTTCCGACGGAGGCGAGCCCGTTGTCCCGGACGAACGCCGGAACACCGTCGCACGGAATGGAGAACCGGACACTGAACGGGTATCCGTCCAGTGCCTTGAGAGCGCCGTAGGTGATGTCCTCGGCTCCCTGGGGCAGTCGGACACCGTAGTCGGACAGGACCTGTTCGAGGCTGACGTCGGCGGTGTCCGCCGGAGACTCGTGCGGAAACGGTCCGGCGTGCTCCGCGGAGTGCAGACCCTCCGGATCGCAGGCGGCCAGACATCCGACCAACAGCACACCCACGAACGACACCGATTTCCGGGCCAGTCGGTGGAACACGTTTTCTCCCAAGGGTTGTCCCGCGATTCATGGTGGTCGGTGCGCTGCGTCGAATGCGGTACGTCGCCAGCGGGTCGGGACGTCCGCATGCTGGATGCATGCGGTACGTCCCGGCGACGCGGCGGGATTCCGTCGCCGCCGCGCACCCGCCAGGAACCGCGGGACAGCCTCAGTCGACGGTGAGCGTCTGGTGGCCGATGACGTCGAAGTCGTGAGCCAGCCCGACCGAGTTCAGATTCGCCAGGTCGTTCTGTTTCAGTGGCTTGACAGGCCCCACTCCGAGGTCACCCCGGGGCTTGCCGCCCCCGATGTTCCCCCAGTTGTAGCGCTTGTAGACATCCACCGTGACGGTACCGGTGAGCCGGCCCCTCTTCATCACCGTGTCTCCGCGCACCCGGTACTGGTACCCGTTGAGTGCGAAGTAGTAGTCGTCGGCGGCAGCGCCCTTGTTCTTCCCCTTCTGCTGTCCGCGAGCCACGCTGCTGCCCTTCCAACCACTGTCGAAGTGACCCTCCTTGATCTGACGGCCGACCTCCTCCCTCATGTAGGAGAGGCTGTCCATCATGTCCATGACGTCGAGCTCGACGGTCTCGCCCCCGTTCATCAGCCAGTGCTTCATGAGGTCGGAGCCGCGCTGCCAGCCTCGCATCGAGACGTAGGACAGAGCCACCGAGCCGGCCGCGAAGAACACCGTCTTGTCGTGCGCGTCCGCCTTCAGGGTTCCCCAGGCCGGACGGTTGGCGTCCTCGGCCTGGACCGGCGGGTACTCGTAGACCGGGCCGCCGGCCGGCATCTTCTTGGGGTCGAAGTGCGAGCAGAGGGTCGGGCTGCACAGGTGGCCGAGGCCCTGTTCGTTGACGAAGTCCTGGCTGAGGGGCGTTCCGCCCTTGTTCACGGGCTTGTTCATGGTGGGGTCGGCCCACCAGTTGTCCTCACCCGTCGGGTCCCAGCCCATCAGGGGACTGTTGTCGGCGTAGGCGTACCCGTTCAGGGACTGGGCGTCGGAGGTGTCCAGCAGCGGGTCGGCGCTGAGGAACTGACCGAGCAGTGGGTCGTATTCGCGGGCTCCGACGTGGGTGAGGCCGGTCGTGGCGTCGGCGGGTTTGCCGAGGAACTTCTTGTCGTCGGGCCAGGTGGTCACCGCGGTACCGCGATCGGCGCCGAAGGGGGTGCTGTAGCGCTTGGTGATCGCCTGGGCGTCGGCGGTCAGAGCGAGGCTCGCGGTGTCGTGCCGGTCGGCGGCGATCCAGGTGAGGGTGGAGGTGCCGCTCTGGTTGGTGCGCACCGCCACCTTCGTGCCGCCGAGCGAGTAGGAGCGCTGGGCCCACTTCTTGCCGGTCGCGGCGTTGTAGTGGACTTCGGTGGCACCGAGGTAGAGGACGGTCTCCCCGCCCGTGTCACGGCGTACGAGAAGGGTGCCGTCGGTGTCGTAGACGTACCCGGTCGTGCTGGTGGTGGAGCCGGCCGTCTCCTTCAGGCTGCCGAGCCGGCCCTCGCCGTCCCAGGCCAGGGACTGGGTCGCGGTTCCGTCGGGGCGAGCGGTGGTATCACCGGCCGTGTCGTAGCCGTAAACGGCGGTGACCCCGGTGCAGGCGCCCGCGGCGGTGCCGGACGGAGTGGCCGTCAGGGTGTGCGGCTGGGCGGTGCTGTTGTAGCAGTAGGTGCGTGAGGTGGTGCTCCCGGAGGTGGTGCGGGTGGTCTCGGTGGTGCGCTGGCCGGCGCTGTTGTAGGTGTAGCTGTTCCAGTAGGGAGCGGGCCCACCGAGGTTGGCGGCGGTGCGGCCGGAGTCGGCGCAGTCCGCCGCCTTGGGCGTCCACGCCTCGGTCAGTCGCTGGTAGCCGTCGTAGGCGAAGCACTGGTTGTCGGCGCTGGTCGCACCGCCCAGCACGGTGGGGTCGGTGAGCGAGGTGACGTTGCCTGCCTGGTCGTAGGCGTAGTTGAGCTGCTGGAGCTGCCAGGAGTGGGTGTCGTCGGTGACCACGGACTGGGTCAGACGGTCCGTGCCCTCGTCCCAGAGGTTGGACAGGTACGCCTTCTTCACGCCTGCGGCTGCCGAGACCCCGAGGGTCAGCTGCTGGACCTTGGCCGTGGCGGTGAAGTCGCTCGCGAGGACGTAGTCCTGGGTACCGCTCAGCGTGCTCGGGAGGCCGTAGTCGTCGAATCCGGTGTCGATGATCTCCTTGGGCAGTCCGGCCGCCGCGGGCTGGACGTCCTGGTCCTGGGCACCGGTGATGTCGTAGTGGGCGCTGAAGGACAGCGTCGCGGACGGTACCGCGCCGGACGTGACCAGCGGGTCGTCGGCGGGCAGCGTCAGCGTGGAGTCCAGCGCTTGGTAGAGGCTGTCGTAGCTGGTGACCTTGCGCGTGTAGGCGTGCGCGGTGTCGGTGGCGCCGTTGGTGTACCGGGTCGAAGAGGCCAGTTGGCCCTTGTAGCCGGAGGGGTCGTAGGCGAGCGCGGTGAGCTGGTTGGCCGGGATCTGTTCCTCGGTGGTGGAGGTCAGGTCCGCGGTGGCGGCCGCCTTGTAGGTGGCGGTGGGGCGGCGCAGCTTGTCGTAGGCGGTGATGACCACCCGGCCGGCGCCGTCCTTGGTCCATGACGGCAGGTCCCGGCTGTCGTAGCCGGTGGTCTCGGTGCCCTTGTCCGGGTCGGTGCTCTTCACCTGGCGGCCGAACAGGTCGTAGACCCAGGTCCAGGAGCTGTTGTCCGGCCCGGTGACCTTCGACTGCTTGTCGTCCAGCGTGTAGGCGAACTTCGTCGAGGCGTAGAGGGTTTGGGTGGCGCCGCCGTAGGCCGGGTCGTCGGGTGACGGGGAGGCGTACTGGCGGGTCTCGGTCGTCCGGCCCAGCGCGTCGGTGATGACGCGCTTCGCCGAGGCGCCCGTCACGCCCGAGGTGGCCGTGGAGTCGCCGGTGTACGTGGTGGTGGTGGACCAGCGCTTGTCGCCGTAGGTGAAGAAGGTGCTGGTCCTGGGGCGTTCGGCGCCGTCGAAGGTGGTGGAGGTCTGCTTGGCGGTGCCGCCGTACTCGGCGCGGGCGTAGGTGCCCGAGGGCTGGTTCTTGCTGTCGTAGACGTCCGCGTAGGTCTCGTAGGCGAGGCCTCGGCTGTCGTAGCGGGTGTCGGTCAGGATGCGGCCGCCCTCGGGGCTGCGCTTCTGCGTCTGCAGCGGGCGCAGTTGGGCGTCGTAGAGGGAGTAGGCGGTTTCGTAGGTGTCGCCGTCGGCCTTGATGGAGCCGGTCGAGGTCCAGGAGGCGGCGGTGTTGCTGATGCTGTACCCGTAGACGTAGCTGGCGGGCTGGTCACTGGTGCGGTTGGGCAGCCACACTGCCGTGATCCGGCCGAGGGCGTCGTAGGTGGACCGGGTCTGCGCGTTGTTGATGTCGTACGAGCGGGTCACGTTGCCGCGCGCCGGCTCGTAGTAGGTGAACGTCTTCTGCGTGGCCGCGTTGGTCGTGATGACCATCGTCAGCGGTCCGCCGGCGGCGGGCGTGTAGGCCGTGGTGGTGGCGTTGAGGGCGGCGTCGGTGACGGTGGTGGGACGGCCCAGGGTGTCGAAGAGGGTCTTGGCCGTGGTCTGCCAGGTGGTGGGCCCGCGCTCCCCGCCGACGACGGTGGCCGGATACGCGGCTGCCCGCCCGGTCCAGGAGGCGTCGCCCAGGGTCGGGGTCTGGCTCGCGGTCCAGGCGGTGGCGGAGGTGTTGTCGAAGACGGTGGCCTTGTCGGAGAGCACGTCTCCGCGGCCGGCGGACGTGGCGGGCAGGTCGAGCTGGTCCTCGCCTGTGGCGCAGGCGCGGCCGACGGTGCGACTGCGGGAGACGAGGCCGGAGATGCCCTTGGCGGTGTTGCGGGCATACCAGGTGCGGGTGCAGATCTCGTCGCCGCTCTTGGCGGTGTCGCCCGCGTCCTCCTCGGTGGCCTTCATCCCGTAGGAGTCGAAGGTGGTCGAGGTGGAGTGCGTGCGCCAGGAGTCCGTGGCCGTGAGGTACGTCGACGTGGTGGTGCCGCCGGTGCGGACGAAGTACGCCTCGGTGTCGGCGTAGGACGCGTGCTGGGTGGCGGTCTGCTTGGACCAGGGGTTGCTGACGGTCACCGCGACCGCCTGGCTGCCGTCGTAGGTCACCTGCTGCCGGGTGAAACCGGCGTACTGCTCGCTGTCGGGCTGGTCGGCGACGGTCAGCCCGGGGACGGCGAGCGCCTTCACCTGGACGTCCTTGCGGGCGGTCGCGTCCAGCTTGCCGTCCGGGTCCAGCACCCGGTCACCGTCCATGCCCTGCAGGTAGAGGGTGACCGACTTGGACGTGGTGGCGTCGGTGCCCTTGACGGTGGTGACCCGGCCGTAGCCGCGCCACTGCGACCAGGTCCGTTCCGCCTGCGGGGTGAGCGGGTTCTCGTCGTAGTGCCAGGCGGGGTCGGCGTAGGTGTAGTCGGTCTCGGTCGTGGCGTTCTTGCCGGTGGGGTCGGCGGTGGTCACCGCGAGGACGCGGTACTTGTGGAACCAGTCGAGGTCCGCTTCCTCGGCGCCGTTGATGTGCCAGTGCACCGGGTAGCACGAGGTGTGGTCGTCGTCCTCGTCGGGGGTCCGGCCTCGCACGCACTCCGGGTCGGAGAGGGTCACGGTGGTCACCGAGCCGGTCTCCGCGACGAGGGTGCGGATGCGGGGCCGGTAGAGCGGCACGATGTCGTCCGTGCCGTCGACCCGGTTGGGCCGCTTGTCGTAGGTGAAGGTCACCGGTGGCAGGGCGATCGCGGTGCCGGTCCTGCCGGTGCGCTTGACCGAGTCGAGCACGAGCACCTGGTCGGAGGTGTCCCCGAGGTCGCCGCCGTCGAAGAAGTGCTGGGTGAGGTCCCAGGAGTCCACGGCGTCGTAGGTGGTGGTGGCCGCGTCCCAGGAGAAGGTGTCGACCCCTGTCAGCCGCTTGCGGGTGAAGAAGGACGGGCTCTTGGCGTCGCAGTCGTCACCGCTCTTGCAGAGGGAGTCGAAGGGCACGTCGGGCCAGTTGTCGGCGGTGGAGTCCTTCAGGTCCGAGCAGTCGGTGGCGGTGCAGCGCTCGGCGTAGTCGAAGGTCACCTTGTGCGAGGCGGTGCCGGTGAACAGGGCGCCCTTGCGCTGGCCGTAGAGGATCTTGGTCAGGTATCCGCCGCGGGTGTAGGCGGCGGTGGCGGTGGCGGCCTTGTTCTTGGCGTACGAGTTGCTCTCGGCGGTGTACCAGTACGACATCGCGTTGCCGTGCAGGTCCTCGACGTAGTCGAGGTTCCACCGCCATGCCTGCGTCACCGAGCGGTCGGCGAACGCGGTGCCCCCGCTGTAGCCCGGCTCACCGGAGTCGTCGCCGAAGACGGGCACGGTCCAGGTGGAGTTGGTCCGCTCGGTGCCCGCGCCGTCCAGCTTGTTCTGGCCGAAGACGTACTTGGTGCCGTTTCCTGTGGTCACCGTCCAGTACTCGCCGTCGTCGTCGCCGTTCTCGGCACCGGTGCCGTGGCTGACGGTCGAGGCGTCGTCGTCCTTCAGCCGCCAGGTGCCGGTGGCGTCGTCCTTCACCAGACCGGTGGACTTGCCGTTGAGCACGAGTGAGGCGTTGTCGTACTTCCAGCACATGTCCAGCTTGTCGTCCTGGCCGTCGTCGTCGCAGGAGCCGTAGGAGCGCTCCACGTACGAGGTGGACGACAGGTCGAATCCCTCACCGGCCTCGCTGCCCTGGTTGTTGGTGGTGGCGGTCCGGCCGTCGATGGAGCCGGAGTCGTAGGCCAGCGTGACCGAGGGGGTGGGGCCGGCCGCCGGGGCGGGCGGGGTCATGGGGTACGACCAGGTGAAGGAGCCCGAGGAGCCGCCGGCCTGCCACGACGAGGACGCGCTCAGCGGGGTGGCGGCGTAGGTGCCCGCGCCGGAAGCCGATCCGCCGGCAGCCGCGGCGAGTGCCACCACGGCGGTGGCGGGTGCGGCCGTCACCGCGGCGGACAGCGGCACCTGCGCGGACACGGTCTGCCCGCCGATGTCGTTGTGCGCTCCGGCCAGCGGTGTCTCGGTGCGGCAGGACGCCTTCTCCGGCGTGGTCAGCGCGCATGCGGGCAGCCGCACCAGGCGCAGCCGGCCGGCCCAGTCGCCGCCGTAGGCCGAGGCGAACGACGAGTAGTCGACGTCGAGTCCGGTGACGGAAGCCTGCGTGGCGGACACCGAGAGCAGAACGCCCTTGATCCCGGCGGCGGTCGTCTCCTCGCGGCCCAGTACCCGCACCGTCGCCGCGGGTGCGGTGAGGGTGACGGGCAGACCGCCCACCTCGGCGCGCTTGCCGCGCACGAGTTCGGCGTGGCCGGCGGAGGGCCAGGTGGCGTGCTGCGCGGCCAGGGCCTTGGCGCCCTGCTCGCGGTTCTCCGCCTGGGCCCGGGCCAGTCCGGCCCGGACCGCCTTCGCCGAGGCGGCGTCGGCGGGGATCATCTCGGCGCTGCGGGTCTTCTGCGTGTCGGGCCTGCCGAGGGCGTCGGCCGCCTGCGCGAGCGGGGCCAGGCCGACCGGCACGGTCAGAGCGAGCACGAGTGAGCCGACGGTCAGGCGAAGTGTGCGACTGACGGTGGCCGGTCGGCCGTTCCGTCGTCTTCGCGGACGGAAAAGCATGGTGTGGTCCCACCCCTTGGCGTTCGTGCGCGGATGTTGCGTGAGGACGCCGGATCCGCCGGACGTGGGGTCCGCCGGACGCCGGACACCACCGGGCCGGGCCGCGACACGGCCCGGCCCGGTGGTCGGCCGGGGCCCGCGGTGGGGCCCCGGCCGCGGCTGTCAGCCGCCGATCATGTTCTCCACCTGCGTGTCGTTGGCAGGTGCCCCGACCCAGATCCGCAGATCGCTGATCTTCCCGGGCAAGTAGTTGCCCCACGCCTTGTTGACGTAGGCCCGGCCGGCGGAGAAGTCGCCGCTTCCGGCCACCGCGGTGAAAGCGGTGGGCACGTCGTTGGGTGTGGCGTCGAGGTACAGGCTGATGGTCCCGTCCTGCGCGTTGTAGGCGCCGGTCAGCCGTACCCGCTCGTCGGTCAGCGCGGTGCTTTCGGAGCTGACGGCGGTGTACGTCTTGCCGTCGGCCGCGAGGCGTCCGAACCGCCAGTACCCGACGGGTACGTCCTTCAGGGTTCCGTCGTCCTGCGGGACCTGCTCGACGCCGGTCCGGTTGAACCAGAGCCCCCAGGCGGACCCGTCGGCCGTGCGCTGGCCGACGACCTGTCCGCTGTACCCGACGCTCTTGCCGGCCAGGGCGGCACCGTCGAGTTCCACCTCGGTGGAGACGGTGAAGGAGCCGCTGTCGTCGACGACCGGGCCGGACACGGTGGCCGTGTCGTCGACGCCGTCCAGTGACACGGCCTCACCGTCGAGCGTGGCGCCGCCGCTGAGGGCCATGGACCGCCCGTAGCCGCTGACCGGGTCGGCCAGAGTGCTCCCCGTGGCACCGTCCGGGTTCCACGCGCCGACCAGTTCCACGGCGGTGCTGCCGGTCTCCGGGTCGATGAGCCCGGCCTCCTGGGCCATCTCGGCGTCGGACAGGGCCCGTTGGAACACCGCGACCTCGTCGATGCGCCCGCGCCAGTAGTTGTTGAACCCGCCGCTGTAGCCCGAGCGCCCGATCTGGAGCGCCCCGTCGCTGGTCGTCGGTTTGCCCGAGGTCCCCAGCGCTCCCGGGGTGCCCTGCGGGCGGCCGTCGACGTAGAGGGTGATGGTGCGGTCGGTGGCGTCGTAGACCCCGCCGACGTGCGTCCAGGTGTTCAGGGGCACGCCCTGGGCCGAGGCGTTGGCGCCGAGGTACTTCCGCACGCCGTTCTCGTACCAGGACCAGAGGAACACCCAGCGCTGGACGCCCGAGGAGTAGTACAGCGACCAGCCGGTGCCGTCGGAGTTCTGCTGGGAGGCGATGGAGCGGTAGTCGGTGCTGTCCGTCAGGTAGGCCCAGCTCGATACGGAGAAGGACGCCTGCGTGTTGATCACCGGCGCGGCGGTGTCGGCCCAGGCGGTCTGGTTGGCGGTCACGGAGGAGTCCAGCCAGAAGGACCGGTCCTGGTCGCCCCTGCGCGCCATGCTGGAGAAGCCCGCGCCGGCGGTGTGGAAGGTCAGCGCGTGGCGGGTACCGGGCGTGGTGGCGGAGTCGGCCGCCGTGACCACCCCGGAGCCGGGTGCCGCGTCGTCGAAGTGCCAGCGTCCGGAGGCTCCTTCACCTTCGGCGACCTTGAACAGGAAGCTCGTGGTCGCCCCGGGGCGTCCGGAGCCGACGTTGTCCTTGGCGCGGACCTGGAGAACCTGGGTGCCGGGCAGTTCCGGCGTGATCAGCTTCGTCGGCGCCGAGCCGGTGACGGAGTGCCAGGCGGGCCAGGTCGGCAGCCGGTACTCGTAGCCGGCGATGTTGGTGTCGCTCGCGGCGGGCTTGAAGTAGAAGTTCCCGCCCTGGCCCGGTCCCCCGCCCGCGGCGCAGTCGTTGGCCGTGCACAGGGTGTACTTCCCGTCGGTGGTGACGGTGGGCGCCTTCGGCGCGGTGGTGTCGACCTTGAAGTAGCACCAGCCCTTGGTCGTCACGGAGCTGTGGGTCGACTCGATCATGTGGTCGTCGCCGCTCCAGTAGGACCGGGTCCAGGAGGACATCCGGGCCAGGGCCCCGTCCGCGAAGGTCAGCGGAGACGTCACCTGGACCTTGGCGTTGTCGGTGACGAAACCGCTGGACGGACGGACGGGTTCGGTGAACGTGGACCAACTGCCGTCGGTGTTCTTCTTCTGCACCAGGAAGTGGGCCCGCAGGGTGGCGCCGCTCTCCCCACCGGACTCCGTCTGGACGTTGGCGAGGAAGTCGGGGGTCGGGTCCGAGATGATCGCCGGGTCCGACTCACTGGTCTCACAGGTGGTGCCGCTGCCGGACAGGACGCCGGGACTGGTCGGCGGGGCCGGGACACCCACGTAGTCGACGTCGAGGACCGCGTCGTCGTCGAAACGCTTCCAGCTGTTGGACGACCCCTCGTCCCCGGCCTTGAGCATCAGCGTCAGCCGGGACATGTCGCCGGCGGCGAAGGACTGCACGGTCTTGGTCAGGTTCTCGTACGCCTGGCTGGGATCGTCGTTGAACTCGATCGGCTTGGCCGGCTGGCTCGGGTCGCAGTCGCCACCGCGGCCCGCGGACACCGTGCGGTCGCCCATGACGTCCCAGTTGGCGGTCGGACCGGGCCACCGGGTGGAGGAGGAGATGTCACCGGTACGCACCAGCTGCACCACGGTGGCGGTGCAGGACATGGACCAGCGCTCGGTCACCCGGAAGGTGGCGTCCAGTACCTTCTTGCCCTTCAGCGCGGAAGGCGAGAACTCGAAGTACATGCGCTGCTTGTACGGGGTTCCCGTGGTGCAGGGGTAGCCGAAGCCGCCGGTGTAGTAGATCGAACAGAGGCCCACCCCCTTGCCCTCGTCGCCGCCGGAGAAGTTGTAGAAGGCGTCACCGTCGGAGGAGAGCACCGTGCGCTCGGACTCCGACCAGGAGACGTCCGGGTCGATGTAGATCGGGTAGACGGTGTCCTCGCCCTTGAGCAGGCCCGCGTCGGGGAGGACGGTGATGGCGCTCGGGGAGACCGAGATGTCCAGCGGGACGGCGGTCGCGCCGTCGCCGGGGCCCTCGGCCGGGTCGGTGACGCCCGACCCGTCGCCCCCGGCCTCGGAACCAGCCGTCGCGGTGTCGGCGGTGGTCGTCGCGGCTACGGCGTTCGTGGCCGAGGCTGCCTTGGCCGACGCCGACCTGACCGAAGCTGCCTTGGCCGACGCCGACTTGACCGGGGCAGTGCTCGGCAGGTCGGCCCGGGTGGCGGTGGCGCCGTCGTGCCCGGTGGAGTCCCACTGGCGGGCCGTCGGGGCGCGGAAGACGGTCGCGCCGTTCTCGTCCAGCGCCTGCAGGGACTGGCCCGCCCCCTCCCTCAGTACCAGGCCGTCGGACCGTACCGGCAGGTGCAACGCGGCCAGTGCCGGGTTCGCGGCGGCCTCGGCGGTCTTGACGGCGAGAACCTCGCGATAGCCCTCGGTGGTCGCCGTCATCCGCAGGTCCACGTCCGGCAGGACGTTCGCGTACACGGCCGAGTCACCGTCCAGCGTGGGAACGGGAAGCGAGCCGGGCCAGCCCACCGTCAGGCTGTGTCCGCCCTCGGTGATGCTCACCAGGTCGTCGCCGTCGCCTCCGCCGGAGAAGGACACACCGGCGACGGACGCCTTCGGGGCGATCCGGTCGTCCTCACGACGGGTCAGAGTGGCGTCGGGCACCGCCCAGGCGCCACCGGCCTGCGCCACCCGGACGGGGACGACCGACTGCTTGAGGTTGAAGGTGGTGCCGTCCGGGTTGGCGTACGTGGTCGAGTACTCGGTGCGCTCGGTGACCACCTCGACCGGCTTCCCGGTGGCCACCGCGCGCGCGGACGCCTGCGCGGCCGCGGACACGCCGGCGGCGTCCTGGCCCGGCGCGGCGGCGGCGGGAGTCGGCGGCAGGACGGGAAGTCCGCCGAGCAGCAGCCCCGAGAGCGCCCCCACCACCGTCGTGCGCAGTTTCGGCCTGTGTCTTGTGCTGCCCATCGGTATGCCCCACCCCGTCATTTCCTGGTCCCGCGCCGCTCGCACGAAGGACCTGGTCGGGTTCGTAGGCGGCGCCAAAAAATCAGCTGAGGAAAACATGGCTCGGACTGATCGGCAACCAGCTTTCCTTGCGGGCAATTCGATGATTCGCCAGGCGGAAACAAATGCGAAAGATAGTTCCGAACCCACCCCTCCCCTGTCATGCCAACCGAACCGGACGAAGGGCTCCTCCACCTCTCATCGGGAGAGGAATCGGCCCTTCCGATTGACTTTCGAGCGGGCTGGAAGGACGAAAAACAACCCCCTTCCGACAAAGATCGGAAAGTAAATTCCGGCCGGGTCGCAGGAAGAGGGAGTGCGGATTCCGCATGCAACCCGAGAGACACCTTTTAAAGGGTCGGTGTTCACGTCGGCATTAATAAATCTTCATCTCCGCACACACGTGCCGATCGACCGAGGGCGACACCGTCCGCCAGACCCTCCCCACGGCGTGCCGACTGCGCTGAGCACGCCGCCCGGACCTGGCGGAGGGCCCCACGGCCGGAGCGGGATCACGATCTCGCCCCGGCCGTTCGCGCTCCCCGGGCCGCACGGAACGTCCCGCTTCCCGGTTCCGGCGGTACTGGTCCTACCGGTCGTGAGGTTCGACGGTCAGGCCGAGCAGGCGCAGTTCGCGGACGGACTTGCCGGCGATCTTGCGGCCGAGGAGCGGGCGGCCGTCGTCGTGGCGGTACACACCGGCCGGTTCGGTGGCCAGTGGCTCTTCCCAGCCTCGGTAGAGGGCGGCGAGACGGACGGCGAAGCCGACCAGGAACGCGAGCGGTGCGCTCGCGCCGCGCGGGAGCCCCGCCTGGTCCAGGGCGATCCACACGGCTCCGGTCAGCGCGGCGACGGCGACGAACCACTCGCCGCGGACGAACTGCTTGGGCGGAACGCCGCAGGAGACGTCGATGAGGAAGCGCCCGGCGGTGGGTCCCACGACGGCGAGGACGAGGGAGCCCACCACGGGCAGGCCGACGTCCGCCCCGGTCTGCGCCCCGACGATGGCGTACCAGGGCAGGGCGAAGGAGGTGACGAACTGGAAGAGGCCCTCACGGAACAACTGCCCTTCGGAGTAGGCCAGGTGGTATCCGATGAGCCCGGCGAGCAGGCACAGCACGACGTAGGAGGAGTTGGTCAGCGCGGCCGGGACGCGGCCGACCATGATGTCGCGGCTGACCCCGCCGCCGATGCCCCCGAGCAGGGCCATGAGGAGGATGCCAACCACGGTGAAGTTCTTGTAGTGGTCGGGACGGCGGGCCAGCAGCGCCCCGTTGAGGGCATTGGTCGTCGCTGCGACCAGGTTGATGAACGTACCGCCACCGGTGAATTCGAACGATCCGAAACCGACGGCTCCCATCGCCCACTGCGTCGCGGTCACGGGGCTCCTCCGGTGAGTGCGACGGGTACGGGGGCGGCGGATACGAGGGTGGCGGATAAGAGGGCCGGGGACCGGCGGGCGCCGGTGGTCAAGGCGTGACGAGGGCGAAGTCGGGGTCGGGGGTGTCGAGCAGGCCAGCGAGGGCCGCGAAGACCTGCGGGTCGCCCTGGACCTGTACGTCGTCCAGCCCCTTGCCCGCGAGCACGGCGAGCAGGTGCGGCTTGGTCAGGGTCAAGGTCAGATCGGCGGCCGGGGCCGGCTCGTCGGTCTCCGGGCCGGTGCTGCGGTAGGTGAGGGCTCCGTTGGACAGCAGCAGGTGCCAGGTGCGCCCCTCGTCCGTGACGTTCCAGGTCATGGTCAGTCTCTCGTCCCAGGCGCGCGGGCCGTCGACGCGGATGGCGAGGGAGTCGATGATCATGTCGACGGTGAGCGCCATCGCCATCTCGGGGTTGGTCGTCTCCAGCGCGGTGTGTGCGACGGTGCCGCGCAGTTCCTGGGCGCCCATCAGGTAGAAGTTGCGCCATGTGCCGTTCTCCGCGCCGAAGCCGAGCTTCTCGTACACCGCGGCGAGCGCCTGCTTGGCCGCCGTGTCCCCGGGGGCTGCGAAGACCGCGTGCCCCAGCAGCGTCGCGGCGAAGCGCAGGTCCCCGGCGGCCGCGTACTCCTCGCCCTTGGCGACCATCGCGGGCACACCGCCGTAGTCGGCGGCGAACCGCTCGGCCTGTTCGACCGGCGGGTGCTCCCAGAGGTGGGCGGGGTTGCCGTCGAACCAGCCCATGTACCGCTGGTAGATGGCCTTGACGTTGTGGCTGACCGAGCCGTAGTAGCCGCGGTTGGCCCACCGGTTCGCGATCGCCGGAGGCAGCTCCATGCGCTCGGCGATCTCCGGGCCGGTCAGTCCCTGGTTGGTCATGCGCAGGGTCTGGTCGTGCAGATAGGCCCACATGTCGCGCTGGCCGGCCAGGTGCTCGACGATGCGTCCTCGACCCCAGGTGGGCCAGTGGTGGGAGGCGAAGGCGACCTCCGCCCGGTCACCGAACAGGGCGATCGTCTCGCCCAGGTAGTGCGCCCAGATGCGGGTGTCGCGGACCACCGCGCCGCGCAGGGTCAGGATGTTGTGCATGTTGTGGGTCGCGTTCTCCGCCATGCAGAGCGCGCGCCGGTCGGGGAAGTAGAAGTTCATCTCCGAGGGCGCCTCGGTGTCCGGCGTCATCTGGAAGACGATCCGCACCCCGTCGAGGATCTCCTCCTGGCCGGTGCGGGTGATGTCCAGGGTCGGCGGTACGAGGGTGATCGTGCCCTTGGAGGTCGTCATGCCCAGCCCGGCGCTGATCTGCCCGGCGGGACCCTTGCGCAGTTCGGCGCCGTACATGTAGACCGCGCGGCGGGTCATCGCGCCGCCCGCGTACACGTTCTCCGCGACCGCGTGCTCCAGGAACCCGGCCGGGGCGAGGACGGGCACCGGTGGGTGGCCGTGCGGCAGGACCCCGCGCGAGCCCCCGAAGTGGTCGCCGTGCGAGTGGGTGTAGATCAGCCCGGTGACCGGGCGGTCCCCGCGGTGCTCGCGGTACAGGGCGAGGGCGGCGGCCGCGGTCTCGGCGGAGATCAGCGGGTCGATGACGACGACCCCGGTGTCGCCCTCGACCAGCGTCATGTTCGACAGGTCCAGGTTGCGGACCTGGTAGATCCCCTCGGTGACTTCGAACAGGCCCTGCTTGTTGCACAGTTGGCTCTGCCGCCACAGGCTGGGGTGCGCGGTGCCGGGACAGTCGTGGTCGAGGAACGCATAGGCGTCGCCGTCCCAGATCACCCGGCCGTCGTCCGTGCGGACGACGGCCGGGGAGAGTGCGGCGACGAAGCCCCGCTCGGCGTCCTCGAAGTCGGACCTGTCGGCGTAGTCGAGATCACTCATGGGCAACGAATAGCGCATTGAGCATCACATTGCCCGGTTATGTCCCGCGTGCCTCGCGATGTGGTCCCGATGCCGGGCCGCTTCCGCGTCGCGAGGCGAGGCAGGCAGGCAGACAGGCCAGGTCACCGACTCCCACCGTGGAAGGGGCGCGGCTCGGGGCGTCCCGGGGCGCGTACGTGGCGTTTCGAGGGGCTCGTGGTGGTCGCGGGCTCGTCGGCACACCTGGGGCAGCCGGGGGTGTGACAGGGGCCCGGAACCCAGCGGGGTACGAAGATGCCGAGGGTTTTGCGCCGTGCGACCACGCTCCCGACGGGCCGCTCACATGCCGGGCATACGTAGGCGGCCTGCCGATCGGTCTGGCGCTCGGTTCTGGCCATAGTTTTACGGTAGTCGGATGACCGGCCCTGGGACACCTGTCGCCCGGGTGGTGAGTGCGGTGTCCCCGGTGGGGAGCTCCGGCGGCCCCGCGCGGCTCCTGGTCCGGGCCGGCTCATGGTCCGGGTCATGAGCTCATGATTCAGGCCGGACGCGCGGACACCAGTACGCCGATCTTGTCGATGCGGTGCTCCGGGTTGTCGTGGGCGTCGCGCCAGTGGTTTCCGGCCGCGTCGTCCTCGGGTGTGGCGCAGGTGGAGATGGTGATCATGGCCCGGGTCGGTTTCCCGCCGGGCTTGCCCGGCACCTCGGCCCGCTGTTCGGCGAGCGAGCGGGCGGAGCGGAACGAGGTCTCCCGGGTTCCGGTGATCCGGTACTCGTACACCGTGCCGTCCTCCGTCACGAGGACCGTGTCGCCCCGGTCGAGCGACGGGAGGTCGCGCAGCGGTCCCCCGGCGGACAGCCGGTGGGCCGTCACCAGGTAGTTCCCGATCTCGCCGGGCCCGACGCCGCCGTCCTTGCCGTACGGACTCGCCGCCACTCCCCTGTCCTGGATACGGGTGCCCGGCGTGTCGTCCGTCGTGCCCTCGTACGGGACCACGCGGAGGTCCGTGACGCCGATCTCCGGGATCGCGAGGCCGGCGGCCTCGGTACGCGGATCCGTCCTGTCGGACGGCGTGCCGGAGGACGCGGGGAGACCGACAGCGGCGGGAACGCCCGGGGAGGGCGCGGCCGCCACCGCCGCGGGAGAGCCGACGGCCAGCACGGCCGCGACGGCGACGACGGCACGGGGAACACGTCTCACGACAGCTGCACGGGAAGGGTGCACGGCAGGCCCCGGAGTGGCAGGAGGAGGGTCGGAGGGCGGGGCGCCTCCGGGACATTTCCGGGGCGTCTCCCGCACCTCCCAGTAGACCACCGGTCGTCCCGCCCCGCCCTGACACCCGGCTCAGGCCGCGGGCCGGGCCCACGACGATGGCGATCCGGCCGACGCCGAGGTGGACGGGAGGCGCCGCCGGTGACCGTGTCCGGAACCCTCCGCGCGGGGCCGCCGTAATCTGGGGGCATGCGCATGCGCCCCACTCTGACCTGGACCCCGCCCGAAGACCTGCCGCCCGGAACCACGGATCCCTCTCCCGTCGCCGAGGCGCTGGCCTCCGGCGGTGTGCTGGTGCTGAGCGGGGCGGGCATCTCCACGGAGTCGGGGATTCCCGACTACCGGGGGGACGGCGGGAGCCTGAGCCGGCACACCCCGATGACGTACCAGGAGTTCACCGCCGACGCCGCTGCCCGGCGGCGCTACTGGGCGCGCAGCCACCTCGGGTGGCGCACGTTCGGCCGGGCCCGCCCCAACGCGGGGCACCGGGCCGTGGCCGCGTTCGCGCGGCACGGCCTGGTGTCGGGGGTGATCACCCAGAACGTCGACGGTCTGCACCAGGCGGCCGGCAGCCGGGACGCGGTGGAGCTCCACGGGAGCCTCGACCGGGTCGTCTGCCTCTCCTGCGGCACGTTCAGCGCGCGCCGCGCACTCGCCGCCCGGCTGGAGGCGGCCAACGAGGGCTTCGCGCCGGTGGCCGCCGGGCTCAATCCCGACGGTGACGCCGACCTCACCGACGAGCAGGTCGGGGACTTCCGGGTGGTGCCCTGCGGGGTCTGCGGCGGCGTCCTCAAGCCGGACGTGGTGTTCTTCGGCGAGGCCGTGCCTCCGGAGCGGGTGGCGCGCTGCCGCGCCATGGTCCGTGACGCGTCGACGCTGCTGGTTCTCGGGTCCTCCCTGACGGTGATGTCGGGTCTCCGGTTCGTGCGCCAGGCCGCCGAGGAGCGGAAACCGGTGCTGATCGTCAACCGGGACGCGACGCGGGGCGACACGCATGCCGTCACCCGCGTCGCGCTCCCGCTGGGGCCGACCCTCACCGCCGTGGCGGGCCGGCTGGGGATCTCCGTCGCCGAGGAGACCACCGGGGCCCCCTGATGCCCGGGGCCGGGGAGCCGTGCGGTGCCGGCCCGGTGCGGGAGGTCACCGGGGCAGGCCGGCCAGGGCGAGCAGCAGGGACTTCACGTCGGTGGCCGCGATGCGGTCGCCGACCGCGTGGGGGGCGGAGCAGATGAGGAGCGGACCGTCGTCGTCGCGTTCCGGGAGGCGGCCGTGGCTGCCGCGTACGGGTGAGGCGTCGAGGGGTACGACCGCCATGCGGTAGCGCATGCCGAGCTTCTTGCGGGCGAGCGCGGTGGCGGCCTTGACCTTGACGTAGGGGTCGAGCGGATCCATGAACAGTTCGACCGGGTCGTATCCGGGTTTGCGGTGGATCTCGACGAGGGGTGCGAAGTCGGGGGCGCGGGCGTCGTCGAGCCAGTAGTAGTACGTGAACCAGGCGTCCGGTGCGGCCAGGGCGACGAGTTCGCCGGAGCGGGGATGGTCCAGATGGTGGGCCTTCTTGCCCTCGTCGTCGAGGAGCACGTCGATGCCCGGCAGGTCGGCGAGGGCGGCGCGGGTGGCCTCCAGGTCCTCGGGGCGGCGTACGTAGATGTGGGCGATCTGGTGGTCGGCGACCGCGAAGGCGCGGGAGGCCATCGGGTCCAGGTACTCCATGCCGTCCTGGGTGTGCACCTCCAGCAGTCCGGCGCCGCGCAGGGCGCGGTTGATGTGGACGGGGCGGTCGACGGGGGTGATGCCGTACTCGGACAGGACCACGACGGTGCGGTTCTCGGCGCGGGCGTCGTCCAGCAGCGGTGCGATCACGGCGTCCAGCTCGGTGGCGGCGCGGTGGGCGCGCGGGTCGTCGGGGCCGTAGCGCTGGAGGTCGTAGTCGAGGTGGGGGAGGTAGCACAGGGCGAGGTCGGGGGTGCGGGTGCGCAGGATGTGCCGGGTGGCGTCGGCGATCCACCGGCTGGAGACGAGGTCGGCGCCGGGGCCCCAGAAGTGGAACAGGGGGAACGTGCCGCATTCGGCGGTGAGTTCGTCGTGGAGTGCGGGGGGCCGGGTGTAGCAGTCGGGTTCCTTGCGGCCGTCCGCGTAGTACACGGGCCGGGGGGTGACGGTGATGTCGGTGTCGGCGCCCATCGCGTACCACCAGCAGATGTTGGCGACGGTGTAGCCGGGGTGGGTGCGGCGGGCCGCGTCCCAGAGCTTGTCGCCGGTGACGAGGCCGTTGTGCTGGCGCCACAGGAGGATGTCGCCGAGTTCGCGGAAGTACCAGCCGTTGCCCACGATGCCGTGTTCGGCGGGCGTGGTGCCGGTGAGGAAGGTGGACTGGGCGGTGCAGGTGACGGCGGGCAGCACGGTGTCGAGGTTCGCGCGGGAGCCGGTGCGGGCGAGGGCCGCGAGGTGCGGCATGTGCTCCAGCAGGCGGGGGGTGAGGCCCACGACGTCCAGGACGAGAAGGGGGGTGGGGTTCGGGCCGGCGGGTTCGGCGTTCACGGCAGCTCCTTCAGGCCGAGGTCGCTCAGCAGGTCGCGGACGAGGTCGAGTTCGGCGGCGATGCCGTCGGCGAGCCGGCCCCGGTCGCGGGGGCGCAGTTCGGGCGGCAGGGCCTGCCAGGTGTAGGTCTCGACCTCCAGGTGGCGGGTGAGCGGGTGGGGGCCGCCGACCAGGCGCGCGAGGGCGGACTTCATGACGGGGAGGGTGGAGGTGAGGGGCGCGGCGGGGGCGGCGTGCAGGGGGACGTGGAAGTGGACGCGCCAGGGGTCCGTGTCGGGCAGGGTGCCGCCGTTCAGCGCTTCGGCGAGGTCGTCGGTGCCGCGCGGGCCGGTGGCCGCCCCACCCGGGTGCGGCCGGCTGCGGGTCTGGTGGAGGAAGCGGGGCTCGTCGAACGCGGCGAGGGCCCGGCGGACCTCGGGGAGCCGGGGGCGGTCGGCGTCGAGGGCGGCCGAGAGCTGGGACTTGACGATGGTGACGCCTGCCCGGGTGAGCGCGTCCAGGGCGGTGCCGGGGTCCTCGAAGGAGGTGGCGAGGTGGCAGGTGTCGACGCAGACGCCGATGCGGTCGTGGGCGATCGCGGTGAGCGGGGCGATGGCGTCCGCGGTGGTCTCCACGATGCAGCCGGGTTCGGGTTCCATGCCGATCCGGATGGAACGCCCGGTCACTTCCTCCAGGGCGTCGAGGCGTTCGGCGAGGGTGCGCAGGGCGGTGCGGGCGGTGTCCGCGCGCCGGTCGTCCCAGGGGGTGCGCCAGGCGAGCGGCAGGGTGGAGATGGAGCCCTCGGTGATGTCGTCGGGCAGCAGCGCGGCGAGGACGCGGGCGAGCGAGTGGGTGTGGCGGAGCCGTTCGGGGTCGGTCCAGTCCGGCTGGTAGACCCGGTACTTGACCTCTTGGTCACCGAATCCCTGGTACGGGAATCCGTTGAGGGTGACGACTTCGAGACCGCGGCGGGCGAGTTCGAGACGCAGCGCGCGGAGCGCTGCGGGGTCGGTCACCAGGGCCTCTGCCGCGTCCTTGGCGAGCCACAGGCCGATGCCGAGCCGGTCGAGGCCCAGGCGGCGGCGTACGGGTTCGCAGTGGTCGCGGAGCTGTGCGAGGACTCCGTCGAGTGTCTCGGCGGGGTGGACGTTGGTGCAGTACGCGAGGTGGACGACGGTACCGTCGGGATGCCGGAAGCGCATGGCTCACTCCCCGCCGCGCTGGAGGCTGTTGCCCTCGTGGGTGGGTCCGGTGGCGGACGCGTCCAGGTTCAGGCGCCCGCTGAGTCCGTAGAAGGCGACGGGGTTGCGCCACAGCACCCGGTCGACGTCGTCGTCGGTGAAGCCCTCGGCGAGCATGAGGTCGGCGACCTTGCGGATCTTCAGGGGGTCGCTGTGGCCCCAGTCGGCGGCGGAGTTGACCAGAATGCGTTCGAGGCCGTGGGTACGGAGGATCGCGACCATCCGCTCCTCGTCCATCTTGGTGTCGGGGTAGACGGAGAAGCCGAGCCAGCAGCCGCTGTCGGCGGCCAGGTCGACGGTGGTCTCGTTGAGGTGGTCGACGAGGACCCGCTCGGCCGGCAGCGCGGACTCGCGGACGAGGTCGAGCGTGCGGCGCAGCCCGGTGAGCTTGTCCCGGTGCGGGGTGTGCACCAGGGCGGGCAGCCCGTGGTCGGCGGCCAGTTGGAGCTGGGTGGCGAGAGCGGTGTCCTCGGCCGGCGTCATGGAGTCGTAACCGATCTCGCCCACCGCGACGACCTGGTCCTTGACGAGGTAGCGGGGCAGTTCGTCGAGTACCGGGGCGCAGCGGGGGTCGTTGGCCTCTTTCGGGTTGAGGGCGAGGGTGCAGTGGTGGGCGATGCCGTACTGCGCGGCGCGGAAGGGTTCCCAGCCGAGCAGGGAGTCGAAGTAGTCCAGGAAGGAAGCGGGCGAGGTCCGGGGCTGCCCGAGCCAGAAGGACGGTTCGACGACGGCGTGCACACCGGCGGCGCGCATGGACCGGTAGTCGTCGGTGGTGCGGGAGGTCATGTGGATGTGGGGATCGAAAAGGCGCATCAGGACTCCTTGCCGTGGGGGTCGTCCGACGGATGCGGGGTTGCCGGGGCGCCGGTGAGGGAGAGCACCCGGTGGAGGTCCTCGGGCACGGGCCGGCCGGCGGCGGTGCGTTCGGCGGCGAAGTCGCGCAGCATGCGGGCGAGTTCGGTGTCGCCGTGGGCGCGTCGTGCCAGCTCGGCCGCCGTGTCGACGGGGACCCCCGTGAACAGGCACTTGAGGAGGGCGTGCCGCCAGGCGTGGGCGTCCAGGTGGCGGGCGGCGTAGGGGCCGACCGCGGCGGCCAGGAGCCGGGTGTCGTTGGTGCGCAGCGCGTCCTCCACGAGGGGCAGCGCGTCCGGACCCGGTACGAGGGCGGGCAGGGCGTGCAGGACGGCGCGCCGCTCGTCGGCGGTGCCCTGCCGGTAGACACGGGTGAGCGTGTCGGTGTCGGCCCGGGCCGTACGCAGCAGCAGGACCCGGGTGGCGTCCGCGTGCGTGGGTCCGCAGCGGCGGCCGGCCTCGGCGAGGCGCGCCTCCCATGCGGGCAGGGGGCCGTGGTCGCGCGGGGGTGCGGTGGCGTCGGCGAGGGCCCGGTCCAGCCAGGTACGGGCGGCGGGGTGGAGCCGGGTGCGCAGCAGGGCGAGCAGCGTATCGGTGGAGGTGGCGGCGAGGGTGGTGCCGGCCGGCCCGGTGGTGTCCGGGACGGTCGCGGTGGTGGCCTCCGGGGCGGTGGTCCGGGGTGTCATGCGGGTCTCCCTTCGGGGGTGGCGGTGAACGTGCCGGGCGGAGGTGGTGCGCTGTCCGGAGGGGGCGCGTTGTCGGGGCGGGGTGCGGTGTCGGGCCGGGGTGCGGTGTCCGGTGGCGTTCGCCGGGGGATGGCGGTGGCGGCGCGGGCGGCCCGGCGCAGGAACGGGAGCGACCGGGTGGCCTGCTCGGGCCCCGCGTGCGAGTGCCGGGGCAGTTCGACGACGGTCAGGCCCTGGTAGCCGGTGGCGGCGAGGGCCGCCAGGACCGGCGGGAAGTCGATCTCGCCGTCGCCGAAGGGCAGGTGCTCGTGCACGCCGCGCCGCATGTCGTCGATCTGGACGTGCCGCAGCCAGGGGGCGGCGGCACGGACGCAGTCGGCGGGAGGGAAGGGTTCGAGGCACTGGCAGTGACCGATGTCGAGGGTGAGGCCGAGGTGCCCGGGATCGCCGAGCGCGCGGCGCAGCCGGTGGAAGTCCGCGAGGGTGGCGAGGAGGTGGCCGGGTTCGGGTTCGACGGCGAGGGGGATCCCGGCGGTCGCGGCGGCGTCCACGACCGGGGCCATGGAGTCCGTCAGCCGCTGCCAGGCGGTGTCCGGGTCCGTGCCGTCGGGGGTGATCCCGCTGAAGCAGTGCACGGCGTGGGCCCCGAGGTCCGCGCCGACCCTGACGGCGCGGAGCAGCAGGTCGGTGCGGCGGGCCCGGTCGGCGGGGTCGGCGTCGAGGAGGGTGGGGCCGTGCTTGCGCCGGGGGTCGAGGACGTACCGGGCGCCCGTCTCCACGGTCACGCCCAGCCCGAGCCCCGCCAGCCGGCCGGCGACGCGCCGGGTACGCGCGCCGAGGCCCGGGGCGAGCGGGTCGAGGTGCATGTGGTCGAGCGTGAGTCCGACTCCGTCGTAGCCGAGGTCGGCGAGGAGGCCGAGGGCGTCGTCGAGCCGGAGGTCGCCGAGGCCGTTGGTGCCGTATCCGAACCGCAGCGGCGCGCCGGTTCCCACGGGAGGCGCCGAGGGCTCGGGGAGATCGGCCCGGGGGCTCATGTGATGCTCACTTTCCGGGCGAACCTGGCGGCGAGGGGGGCCAGTACGACGGTCAGCAGGGCGGTGGCCGGGGCGCCGGAGCGGGCGCAGAGCGCGGCCTGGAGCGGGATCGTGGCGCGGATGCCGCCGCCGACGGCGCGCTGGGTGAGGGCGGGCGACGGGTTGAGGGCCGCGTGGAGGCAGGGGCGGGCGGCCGTCACGGCGTAGCCGGTGGCGATACCGGTGCGCAGGAGGTCCCCGGCGGCCCGCGCCGGGGCGGGCGTACCGGATGTTGCACGCGTACCGGGCCGTGCGCCGAGCAGCACGGTGAGGGCGCCGGCCGTGGCGAGCGCGGCCAGCGGTACGAGCGGGGTACCGCCGGTCGTCTCCCGCCGGGAGACCGCGGTGACGGCCAGGGTGTGGCCGGCGAGGAGCGCCGCGGACGGGGCCGCGTGCCGGACGGGGCGGGTACCGGGCCCGGTCGCGGCCGCACCGAGCAGCAGGTCGAGGCCGCGCGCCGCCGCCATCGCCGCCGGGCCGGCCGGGGTCCGTTTGAGCCCCAGGTCGTACGCCCACACCGCCGCCGCCAGCGGGATCGCGACGGCGAGGGCGGGGCGGCCCGCCCGGGCGGCCAGGGCGAGGCCCGCCGCGGTGCAGACGGAGGCCGCCGCGAGGGCCGCTCCGGGGCGCACCCGGCCGGAGGGAAGGGGGCGGTGGGGGCGCTCGGCGGCGTCCTCGTCCCGGTCGGCCCAGTCGTTGAGGGCCATGCCCGCCTCGTAGAGGCAGACGGACGAGCCGATGGCCAGCAGGGTGCGGGGGCCGGGGCGCCCGCCGGACGCCGACGCTCCGGCAAGTACGTCCCCGGGAACGGTGAACAGGGCCGGGAGGCGTAGCAGTTCGGCCCAGGCCCGCAGGTCGGGGCCGCGGCGGGCGGGTGTGACCACCGGGGTGTTCCGGGGGTGCGTCCGGCGGGGCGCGTTCTCCGGGCCGAGCCCGTTCTCCGGGCGGGCCGGGAGAAGCCGGGCGCGGGGTCCGGGCGCGGGGTCCGCAGCGGGGGCCCGGCGGCCCGGGCGGCGCACCGCGGACCGGAGCGCCGGCACCAGGCTCTTCAGCACCCCGCCTCCTGGGTGGCGGGCTTCTCCGCGGCGGGCTTCTGCGTGGAGGGCTTCTGCGTGGAGGGCTTCTGCGTGGTGGCGGCGGCGCCCGCCTCCGTACTGGCCCGGGCCGGCCCCTCGCGCAGTCGCCCGGCGAAGCGGAGCAGGGCCGCGTACTGCTCGCCCAGGGCTGCGGGGCTGTCGCCCACCGGGTCCTTGAAGTAGAACCCGAGGTCGCCCAACGGCCCCTGGAATCCGGCTTCCTGGGCGCGCAGGGCGAGTCGGGCGAGGTCGATGACCAGCGGGGCGGCCAGTGCCGAGTCGCAGCCCTGCCACAGGGTCTGCAGGATCATCCGGGTGCCGAGGAAGCCGTCGAACGCGACGTGGTCCCAGGCCGTCTTCCAGTCGCCGAGCGCGGGTACGTCGTCGATGTGCACCACGCCCTGCGGTGTGGTGCCGAGAGTGTCGGCGAGGACTCTCCCCTTGCCCGCATTCTTCGCCGCGGCAGCCGCCGGGTCGGCGAGGGCGGCTCCGTCGCCTCCGCCCAGCAGGTTGGTGCCGGACCAGGCGCGGACCGCCAGGGCCCGCTGGGCGAACATGGGGCCGAGGACGGACCGCAGCAGCGTCTGGCCGGTCTTCCCGTCCCGGCCGGCGTACGGCAGGCCGGAGGCCGCCACCGGACCGGCCAGCTCCGGGTGGTGCAGGCCCGTCGACGGGGTGAAGTTCACGTACGCGCACCCGGCCCGCAGGGCCGCCGCCGCGTACAGCGAACTGGGCGGCAGGGTCGCGCCGGTGGCGGCCGGCTCGGTGGACGACACGTTGACGACCACCGTGCGGGCCAGTCCGTGTCTGCGCGCGAAGTCCTGGATGTCCCGGGCGAAGGCGGAGATCACCTCGTCGGGGCCGCGGGCGTCCCCCGCCACCGGGCCGCCCGGCCTGATCTCCGCGTCCGCCGCGGCGAGTTCGGTGGCCACGGCGGCCGGGAGGCCGTGCGGCAGCACTCCGGCCGCCGCCAGTTGCTCCGCGCGCTTGGGCAGCGGGCAGTCCAGTACGTCATGGCCGCCGAACACCAGCGCAGTCAGGGACGGAAGACCCGATGCGGCGAACGGGGGTGTCTCGGTGACCATTCCGGTGGGCGGGTGCAGGCCGGCGGCCACGGCGGCGCAGCCGGCGACGGTGGTGGTGGCGACGGAACCGCGGGCGCCGATCAGCCACACCCCCACCCGAGCTGAGGAAATAGACGCGGACATGACAGACATGGCAGCCTCCTTGCCGGGCGAATTCCCTGCGTGTCTTGCGTGTGCGGTACGAATGCCGTGCGGGTGCCTTGCGGACGCCGGCGCTGACCGGCGCACGTCCCCGGGCGTAGACGGCGGACGATGACCGGACACCACCTACTGGAGTTCCTTGATCCGGATGTCGCGGAACGACACCTGGTCACCGGCTCCGTGGTTCCGGATGCCGAGGTGGCCCTCGCGCAGGCTCCGTTTCGGATCGGTGTTGGTGAAGTCGTTGATCCGTACGCCGTTGAGGGCGGGCTCCGGAGCCGCCGGGCCCCGGAGCCGCCCGGGTCAGGAGGGCTGGGTGCCGAAGGCCGCGTCGAAGGATGCCTTCGGCGGGTCGAAGTCGAACGCCTTGAGCCGGGCCAGGGCCTCGGGGGCGCCCTGGAGCCGGTCCATACCGGCGTCCTCCCACTCGACGGAGACCGGCCCCTGGTAGCCGATGGAGGCCAGCATCCGGAAGACGTCCTCCCAGGGGACGTCGCCGTGGCCGGCGGAGACGAAGTCCCAGCCGCGGCGGGGATCGCCCCAGGGCAGGTGGGAGCCGAGCCGTCCGTTGCGTCCGTCCAGACGCTTACGGGCCTCCTTGCAGTCGACGTGGTAGATCCGGTCGCGGAAGTCCCAGAGGAAGCCGACCGGATCGAGGTCCTGCCACACGAAGTGGGAGGGGTCGAAGTTGAGTCCGAAGGCGGGCCGGTGGTCGACGGCTTCCAGGGCGCGCCGGGTGGTCCAGTAGTCGTAGGCGATCTCGCTGGGGTGGACCTCGTGGGCGAAGCGGACGCCTTCGGCGTCGAAGACGTCCAGAATCGGGTTCCACCGGTCGGCGAAGTCCTGGTAGCCGCGCTCGATCATCGACTCGGGGACGGGCGGGAACATGGCGACCAGATGCCAGATCGCCGACCCGGTGAACCCGATCACGGTGTCGACGCCGAACGCCGCCGCGGCACGGGCGGTGTCGGCGATCTCGGCCGCGGCACGCCGCCGTACGCCCTCGGCCTCGCCGTCCCCCCAGATCCGGGCGGGCAGGATGGCCTGGTGGCGTTCGTCGATGATGGCGTCGCAGACGGCCTGTCCCACCAAGTGGTTCGATATGCCCCAGCACTTGAGCTGGTACCGGTCCAGGAGCTCGCGCCGCGAGTCCAGGTAGGCGGGATCGGCGAGCGCCTTGTCGACCTCGAAGTGGTCTCCCCAGCAGGCGAGTTCGAGGCCGTCGTAGCCGAAGTCGCGGGCCAGTCGGCAGACCTCCTCCAGAGGGAGGTCGGCCCACTGACCGGTGAAGAGCGTGAAACTGCGCGGCACGGGGGCCTCCTCTAGAACGCGATCGGGGTGTAGACGGAGCTCTTCTCTGCGCTCTCCTCCACCGCGGCGAGCACCCGCTGGACCTGCAGCCCGTCGGCGAAGGAGGGTTCTGGGGCACGCTTCTCGGCGATGGCGTGCACGAGATCGCGGGCCTGGTGGACGAAGGAGTGCTCGTAGCCGAGGCCGTGGCCCGGGGGCCACCAGGCCTCCACATAGGGGTGGTCGGGCTCGGTGACGAGGATCCGGCGGAAACCGGCGTGCGTTCCGGGTTCGGTGCCGTCGTGGAAGGCGAGTTCGTTGAGGCGCTCCAGGTCGAAGGCGAGCGACCCGCGTTCTCCGTTGAGTTCGATGCGCAGCGCGTTCTTGCGGCCGGTCGCGTAGCGGGTGGCTTCGAACGAGGCGAGAGCGCCGGAGGCGAACCGGCCGGTGAAGACGGCGGCGTCGTCCACGGTGACCTCCCCGGTACCGGCCACCGCCCCGGCGGCGAGGCCGCTGGTGGGCCCGGCGGGCAGCGGGCGCCGCCGCACGAAGGTCTCGGTGAGCGCGGAGACCCCGGCCAGCCGTTCGCCGGCCAGGTACTGGGCGAGGTCGACGATGTGCGCGCCCAGATCGCCGAGCGAGCCGGAGCCCGCGTGCTCCTTGCGCAGCCGCCAGGTGAGCGGGAAGGACGGGTCCACCAGCCAGTCCTGGAGGTAGGACACCCGTACGTGCCGCAGCGTGCCGATCCTTCCCTCGGTCACCATCCGGCGGGCCAGGGCCGTGGCGGGCAACCGCCGGTAGTTGAAGCCGACCATCGTCAACTGCCCTTTCGTGGATGCCTCTTGGGCAGCGACGGTCATCGCGGAAGCTTCCGCCACCGTGTTGGCGAGAGGCTTCTCGCACAGCACATGCTTGCCCGCGGCCAGCGCGGCCAGCGCGATCTCGGCGTGGCTGTCGCCGGGGGTGCAGATGTCGACGAGGTCGATGTCGTCCCGCGCCACCAGGACGCGCCAGTCGGTCTCGGCGCTCGCCCAGCCGTGCCGGTCGGCCGCCGCCCGGACCGCTCCACCGTCACGGCCGCAGACGGCCGCCAGGACCGGTCTCAGGGGCAGGTCGAAGACGCGGCCCACGGTGCGCCAGCCCTGGGAGTGGGCGGCGCCCATGAAGGCGTATCCGACCATTCCGACGCGGAGCGGTGGCTTCGCCGCCTCCGGCCCTTCGATCTGCTCCGGGTGTCCCATGGTGGGTCCTCCTCATCCTCTTCGTAGATCCGTGGGGGTGCGGAGGCCGTGTCCGCGGCATCCGTCCGGGCCCGCGCCCCTTTCCGGGCGCGCGGCGGGACGCCGCGGACACGGCCTGGCCCGTCAGCGGAAGCCGGTGGGCATGTACTGGTCGACGTTGTCCTTGTCGACGACGGCGGAGTAGAGCGTGATCGACGAGGGGATCTCGTACTCGGCGAGGCCGCCGACCCCCTTGGCCTGGCCGAGAGCGCGGGCCAGGTCGACGGCCGAGGCGGCCATCGTCGGCGGGTACAGCACGGTCGCCTTCAGGACCCCGCTGTCCTGCTTGATCACCTCGAAGGCGGAGAGCGCCCCGGCGCCACCGACCATCAGGAATTCGTCGCGCCCGGCCTGTTCGATGGCGCGCAGGGCGCCGACGCCCTGGTCGTCGTCGTGGTTCCACAGGGCGTCGATCTTCGACTGCGCCTGGAGGAGCTGGGCCATCTTGGCCTGACCGGACTCGACGGTGAAGTCGGCGGCCTGGCGGGCGACCTTCTCGACGTTCGGGTAGTTCTTGAGGGCGTCGTCGAAGCCCTGGGTGCGCTGCTTGGTCAGCTCCAGGTTGTCCAGACCGGCGAGCTCGACGACGTGGGCGCCGGACTTGCCCTTGAGCTTCTCGCCGATGTAGTGACCGGCGTTGAAGCCCATGCCGTAGTTGTCGCCGCCGATCCAGCAGCGGTACGCCTGAGGGGTGTTGAAGATCCGGTCCAGGTTGATCACCGGAATGCCGGCGCGCATCGCCTTCAGCCCGACCTGGGTGAGGGCCTTGCCGTCCGCGGGCAGGATCACCAGGACGTCGACCTTCTTGTTGATCAGGGTCTCGATCTGGCCTATCTGCGCGGCGGTGTCGTTGGAGCCCTCGGTGATCTCCAGGGTGACGTCCGAGTACTTCTTGGCGCGGCTCTTGGCGTTGTCGTTGATCGCGTTGAGCCAGCCGTGGTCGGCCTGGGGGCCGGCGAACCCGATGGTGACCGGCTTGCCGGGCTGGTCGTCGGCGGCCGGCCGCTCGGCGGCGGCGGGCTTCTCGTCCTTGCTCTCGTTGCTCGTGCAACCGGTGAGCAGCGCTCCTGCGGATATGGCGGCGCTCCCGAAGAGCAGCCCTCTGCGGCTCGTGAGGTGTGACATGGCGGTGAACCCCTTCCTCAGGTCGTGCTCGCGGTGCGGCGCTGGACGAGCACCGCGGCGACGATGATCGCGCCCTTGGCAATCTGCTGGACGTCGCTCTGCAGGTTGTTCAGGGCGAAGATGTTGGTGATCGTGGTGAAGATCAGGACGCCGAGCACGGAGCCGGTGATGGTGCCGCGCCCCCCGCTGAGCAGGGTTCCGCCGATGATCGCGGCCGCGATGGCGTCGAGTTCGTAGAGATTGCCGTTGGTGTTCTGTCCGGACCCGGAGAGGATGATCAGCATGAAGGCGGCGATGCCGCAGCACAGTCCGGACAGCAGGTAGAGGTAGAGCCGCTGGCGGCGTACGTCGATGCCGGCGAGCCGGGCCGCCTCGGCGTTGCCGCCGACGGCGATCGTACGGCGGCCGAAGGTGGTGCGGTTGAGCACCAGCCAGCCGACGACCGTCACGGCTGCGAACACCAGGACGAGGGGCGGGATGCCGAGTACGTACGAGTCCCGCTCGCCGAGGCCGAGGAGCCCGTCGACGGTGACGATCTGGGTCTTGCCGTCGGTGATCTGGAGCGCGAGCCCGCGGGCCGAGGCGAGCATGGCGAGGGTGGCGATGAACGGGACCATGCGGCCGAAGGAGATGAGCACCCCGTTGACGAGTCCGCATCCGACGCCGACGAGCAGCGCCGTGACGAGGATGCCCAGGAAACCGAACTCCTGAGTGGCCACCGTGGTCGCCCAGACCGAGGCGAGGGCCACGATCGCGCCGACCGAGAGGTCGATGCCGCCGGAGGTGATGACGAAGGTCATGCCGACCGTGACGACGCCGATCACCGATGCCTGGGTGAGGACGAGTTGAAGGTTCTGGGTGTCCAGGAACTCGTCCGGTTTGGTGATGCCGCCGACGACGACGAGGGCGAGCAGCACGCCGACCAGCGAAAGGGTACGGATGTCGGCGCGGGCCACCAGGAAGCGCCAGGCGGGGAGGGTGCCGGCCGGTTGCGCCTTGTCGGTGCTGTCGCGGGGCGGGGAGGCGTGCTGCGTCATGATGCCGGGCTTCCTTCCAGAACGATGTCGAGTACGCGGTGTTCGTCGAGCTCGCGGGCCGGGGCCTCGTGCACGACACGGCCTTCGCGCAGCACCAGCACGCGGTCGGCGAGGCCCAGTACTTCGGGGACCTCGCTGGACACGAGCAGCACCGCGAGTCCTTCGTCGGCCAGCCGCCGCACCACCGCGTACAGCTCGGCGCGGGCTCCGACGTCGACGCCCCGGGTCGGTTCGTCGAGCAGCAGCACGCGGCAGCCGCGCAGCAGCCAGCGGGCGAGTACGGCCTTCTGCTGGTTTCCGCCGGAGAGGGTGCGGACGGGCACCGAGGGGTTGTCGGGGCGCAGGGACAGTTCACGGGTGGCCGCGCGGGCGGCTTCCCGTTCTCCGCGGCGGTCGAGCCAGCCGGCGCGGGAGAAGCGGGAGAGCGTGGAGAGGGAGACGTTGCGGGTGACGGACTCCAGCATCAGCAGCGCCTGCGCCTTGCGCTCCTCGGGGGCGAGGCCGATGCCGGCCCGGACCGCCGCGCGCACACTGCCCGGCCGCAACGGCGCTCCGTCGACGCATACCTGTCCGGACGTCGGTCTGCGGGCGCCGTAGAGGGTCTCCAGGATCTCGGAGCGGCCGGAGCCGACGAGCCCGGCGAGTCCCACGATCTCGCCGGGGCGGACGGTGAGGTCCAGCGGCGCGAACTCGCCTGCGCGGGCGAGCCCGCGCAGCTCCAGGACCGGAGGCCCGTCGGGCGGGGACGGTGGCCGCCGGGGGAAGACGTACTCGACGTTCCGCCCGGTCATCAGGGCGACGATGTCGTGGGTCGGGGTGGAGTCCGCGGGCAGTCCGCCCGCGACCGCCCGGCCGTCCTTGAGCACGGTCACCCGGTCGCCGATGCGGCGGATCTCCTCCAGGCGGTGCGAGATGTAGACCACCGACACACCTTCCGCGGTGAGCGCCCCGACGATCCGGAACAGGTTGTCGACCTCGTCCGGGTCGAGGGCGGCGGACGGCTCGTCCATGACGATGAGGCGGACGTCGTGGGAGAGCGCGCGGGCCATCGACACGATCTGCTGCTGTGCGGCCGGCAGTTCTCCGACGAGCCGGGCGGGGTCGATCTCGGGGTGGCCCAGACGCCGCAGGAGTTCGGTGGACGAGGTGCGGGCGGCTCGGCCCCTGACCACGAACCCGGCGGTGGTCGGCTCGTGGCCGAGGTGGATGTTCTCGGCGACCGACAGGTGCTCCACCAGGTCGAGTTCCTGGTAGATGGTGGCGATGCCGAGACGCATGGCGGCGATGGGCGAGCGCAGGGTCACGGCCTCGCCGCGCCAGTGGATGGTGCCGGTGTCGGGCTGGTGGGCACCCGCGAGAACCTTGATCAGGGTGGACTTGCCCGCACCGTTCTGGCCGAGCAGGCAGTGCACCTCGCCGGCCTGGACCTCCAGGTCGACGCCGTCCAGGGCGCGGACACCGGGGAACGACTTGGTGATGCCGGACATGTGGAGCAGCGGTGGCTGGAGTGCCATGTGGGTTCCCCTCGGCAGACGTACGGCCTCGGTCAGGACTGGAGCACCTGGACGTGACGGGTCGGGTCGGATTCGGGCATGCGGGCGCGGTACGAGGTCGCGCTGTGCGGATCGCGGCGGAACGGCGATGCGGTGGCTCGCGGTACGGGTGGTACGGAGCGGCGGTGGCCTGTGCGGAACGTGCAAAGGCGCGCGGAACGTACGGAGCTGTGCCGGGCGGGCGGTACGAGCGGTGCCGGGCAGTACGGGCAGTGCCGGCGAGCGGGCAGTGCTGGTCGGGCGGTACGGGCCGTGCGAGCAGTGCGGGCGGTGCGAGCAGTGCGGGCGGTGCGGGCGGTGCGGTGCGCTGTACCGGGGGCCGTTGGCGGGGAACGCCCTACGCGGGTGAGAAGAGGTGATCGCTGATGAGCCGGGCGGCACCGATGACTCCGGCGTCGTGGCCCAGTTCTCCGAGGACGATCGGCAGGTTGCCGGTCGCCAGGGGCAGCGACTGGCGGTAGACCTGGGTGCGGATGGCCGCGAGCAGGGTGTGGCCGAGGCCGGTCACTCCGCCGCCGATCACCACCAGGCCGGGGTTGAAGAAGGAGACGAGCCCGGCGATGACCTGCCCGACGTGGGTTCCGCCCGCGCGGATCAGATCGAGCGCGATGGCGTCCCCCGCGGCCGCGGCGGCTGCGACGTCGACGCCCGTGAGGGTGCCTTTCGCCGCGAGCCGGGCCGCGAGGTCGGCCGACAGGCCCTGCTGGGCCGCTTCGGTCGCGTCGCGGGCGAGCGCCGCACCGCCGAAGTGCGCTTCCAGACAGCCCCGGTTGCCGCAGGTGCACGGCCGGCCGCCGGGGACCGCCTGGATGTGCCCGATGTCCCCGGCGCTGCCCGTCACCCCGCGGTGGACCTCACCGCCGGCGACGATGCCGCACCCGATGCCGGTTCCGATCTTGACGCAGAGGAAGTCGGTCACCGAGCGGGCCACGCCCGCGTGCCGCTCCCCCATGGCCATCAGGTTCACGTCGTTGTCGACCATGACCGGGCAGCCGAGTTCCTGGCCGAGTACCTCCCGCACGGGGAAGCCGTCCCAGCCGGGCATGATGGGCGGTGCGACCGGAACACCCTCGGGAAAGCTGACCGGTCCGGGCACTCCGACGCCGGCGCCGTCGAAGCCATCGGCGAGTCCCGATTTCCTCAGCTCCGCCGCCAGATCCAGCACGTGCTCGAAGACCGCGACGGGGCCCTCGCGTACGTCCATGGGCCGGTTGAGGTGACCGAGTACCTCCAGTTCGGCGTTGGTGACGGCGACGTCGACCGAGGTCGCCCCGATGTCGACACCGAGGAAGCGGAGCCCCGGTGCGAGCCGGACGTTGTGGGACCGGCGCCCGCCGCGCGAGGCGGCGAGGCCGTCGGCGGCCACGAGCCCGGTCTCCAGGAGCCGGTCCACCTCCACGGCCAGTCTCGATCGCGAGAGGTCGACCTGTTCGCCGAGTCGCGCCCGGGACTGGGGACCGTGGTCGCGCAACAGCCTCAGCAGGTGGGCCTGGTGGGCGTTCGCCGGTCGTTCGGTCATGCGTCTCACGTGTCCCTCCTCGCCACAACTCGGCCTGACTGCACCGGACTTGCGGAGCCGGCTTTCGGTGGAACGTAGCAGTCAACGGCACGGCCGTGAAGAAGTCGTGCGTCGATTCGCGCAGACTTTTTCCGCTCCGAGGACAAAGCCCCTGCTGGATGACCTCGTTCGTCCGGAGTGCGGCCTCGTCCACCGAAGCGACCGGGACACGAGGGCTCTCCACCGGCGGGTGCGGCCAGCGCCTGGCCGCACCCGCGCCGGCCGGGGAGGTCACCGGACGTGATCGTCGCCGACGCCGAATCCGGTTCTGCCCACGTGCCGTTCACGAAGCCGCTGATGGACAAAGTCGCCGCGTGTCGGGACCTGGGCCCCCGAAGAGCTTGCGGGAGCGCTCCCATGAGCTTCGGCTCCCGGTCGGTCACCCCCGCGCGAACGCGGCGGCGAGCGCCGCCGCGCCGATCAGCTCCGCGTCCCTGCCCAGCTGGGCGGGGAGGATGTCGAGGGACGCGGCGATGGCGGGCTGGGCGCTGCGGTGCACCGTCGCCGCCACCCCCTCCAGGAGCGCGCCGCCGGCGGCGCCGAGCTCGCCGCCGATGATGACCGCCGCCGGGTTGAGCAGGTTGCTCAGCACGGAGAGGACCTCGCCCAGGATGCGGCCCGCGTCGTTCAGGATCCGCCAGGTGGTCGGATCGTCCGGCCGGTCCCCGAAGGAGACGCCGGAGCCCAGGCTGGGATGGGTGTGGGCGATCTGCGCCTTGACGGACTCGACCGAGACCACCGCCTCCAGGCAGCCGCGTCGGCCGCACCGGCACAGCTCCGTGTAGCCGGGCAGCGGCGTGTGGCCGATCTCCCCGGCGATGCCCAGAGCTCCCCGGTACGGCTCGCCGCCGAGCACCATCCCCGCGCCGATGCCGTGGGACGCCTTCACGTACAGAAAGTCGGAGTAGCCCTGGCCGGCGCCGCAGCGCAGTTCGCCGTAGGCCCCGAGCACGGCGTCGTTCTCGACGTGCACCCGCAGGCCCAGTCGGCGTTCGAGTTCCTTCCCGGGGTCGAGACCGACCCAGCTGGAGAGGATGGTGGGCGACCGCACCAGCCCGGTGGCGGAGTCGAGCGGTCCCGGGATCCCCGCGACCACCGTCGAGAGGTCGTCGACGGCATGCTCGCCGCGGAGTTCCGCGAGCATGTCCGCCGCCGCGTCCATGGCCTCGGACGCGCACAGGTCGACGTCCAGGTCGGCACGCCGTTGGGCCAGCATCCGGCCCGTGTCGTCGACGACGGCGACCTTGATGTGGGTGTGCCCGAAGTCGAGCGCCGCCGAACTGGACCCGCCGGGAACGCATCTCAGCACGCCCGCCGGGCGTCCGCTGCCGCTCCCCGGCCCCTTCGCCTCCGGGTCCTCCTCCCTCACCCGCTCCTCGGCGATGAGCCGGGAGACCGCGTGATTGACGGTGCTCCGGGACAGACCGGTGGCGTCCACGAGTTGCGCACGCGTGAGCGCACCGCCGCCCTGAATGACCCGGAAGATTTCTTCCCTGGTTCTGTTGCGGGGTGAGGAGCGATCGGAAGCCACATCCATGGGCCGATGATAGTGGCAAGCTCCAGTTCTACCCGTCGTTGGCGAAACGTCCCTTTCTGTTTCCCGCAAACCCCGGGAACTACTTCTTCTTTCAGTTGTCGATGGTCGAAAAGGTGCTCCACACCCTCCTCTTTTCGTTCGACACCCAGCAGGATTCCGACAGCGAGCACGCGCCGTCGTTGCACTGCACCCCACGACACCCGGGCCGGGCCGACGCTCGCGGCCGACGCCGCCCCGGTCGTCGCGGCCCTCTGATCCACGGCCCGCCGATTCCCGCCCGGGCCGCGACGACCACCCTCCGGCCCTTTTCGGCCCTCGGCTCCGGCGCGCTTCCGCCACCGTCGATACCTCGCCCTGTCACGCCGGGGCCACACCGTGTTCACGAAGATCGCCAAGAGTCGGAATGCAAGCGGATTTCAGGGGCTGTCCCGGGACGGCCCTCACCAGAACACACTTTGCTGAGGACGACCATGTGCCTTGACGGACACTGCGAGCACCAGGTGGACATCCTCCACCCCGACGCCGGGCGGACCGGCGGACCCGGGGGCGGGCCGGGGCGCCGCGGGCTGCTGGCGGCGGGCGTCGCCGGTGCGGCTGCCCTCACCCTCGCTCCGATGACGTTCGCCCCGTCGGCCCAGGCGGCGGAGCCGGCCCCGCAGGGTTCGGAGACGACGCACGTCATCAGTGGCCATCTGGCCACCGGCGTGGCCGACTTCGTCCACCTCCCCGTCGAGGTGCCGTCCGGTGTGCGGAAGATCGCCGTGTCGTACGCGTACGACAAGCCAGCGGTCCCCTCCGGCACGCCCGGCAACTCCTGCGACATCGGCATCTTCGACGAGCGCGGCATCGGGCTGGGCGGGCGCGGCTTCCGGGGCTGGTCCGGCGGTTCGCGTACCTCCTTCGAGATCAGCAACAGCGAGGCCACGCCGGGGTATCTGCCGGGCAAGGTCGGCCGCGGCACCTGGCACATCGTGCTCGGGCCGTACCAGGTCGCGCCGCAGGGGCTGAACTACCAGGTCCAGGTGACCCTCACCTACGGCGAGCCCGGCCCGGCCGCTCCCCGCAGCTTCCCACCGCAGCGGGCCAGGGGCCGCGGCCGTGCCTGGTACCGGGGCGACTGCCACCTGCACACGGTCCACTCCGACGGCAAGCGCCTGCCCGCCGAGGTGGCGGCCGGTGCGCGCGACGCGGGGCTGGACTTCATGGTCTCCACCGACCACAACACCTCGTCCGCTCACGCGGTGTGGGGCGAGCACGCCGGTTCCGACCTGCTGATCATCACCGGTGAGGAGGTCACCACCCGCAACGGCCACTGGCTCGCCCTCGGCCTGCCCCCCGGCGAGTGGATCGACTGGCGCTACCGCAACCGCGACGACGCCTTCCCCCGCTTCGCCCGTCAGGTGCGCCGCGGCGGTGGCCTCGTGGTGCCCGCCCACATGTACTGCGCGTACGTGGCGAGCCAGTGGAAGTTCGGCTTCGACGACGCGGACGCCACCGAGGTGTGGACCGGCCCGTGGACGTACGACGACGAGCACGCCGTCAGCACCTGGGACCAGAAGATCGGTGAGGCGGTGCGCTCGGGCGGCCGCCCGCTGCCGGCCATGGGCAACAGCGACGCCCACAGCGCCCCGCAGGTCATCGGCCTGCCGCACAACGTGGTGCTCGCCGACGACCTGCGAACCGACTCGGTCATGGACGGTATCCGCGCCGGGCGCAGCTGGATCGCCGAGTCCGCCGCGGTGGAGCTGACCTTCACCGTGAGCGGCGACGCACGGCAGGCCGGGATCGGCGAGACCATCGAGGCACCGGCCGAAGCGCCGGTGGACGTCCGCCTGGACGTGAAGGGCGTACCGAACGGCACGGTCCGCTTCATCACCGACGAGGGCCAGATGCACCAGGAGTCGCTGAGCGCCGAGGGCGCGGGCACGGTGGTGTGGCGTACGACCACGTCGCTCGCCGCGTACGTGCGCGCCGAGGTCCGCCACCCGATGGCGAACGGTTCGGCGGGGCAGGGCAACACCATGGGCGACGCCCTGATGTTCGGCCCGATGGCCGCCCTCACCAACCCGGTCTTCCTGAAGACGTCGGGGCGCTGAGGGCGGGCCGACCGGGGGCCGGCCGGCACCGGCCCCACGCCGCTTTTCAGCCGCGGGCGAGCCGGAGGGTGACCAGCTCGAACGGGCGCAGGGTGAGCGCCGCGCCCGCGTCGGTGAACTCCGGTGCGGTGGCCTCGTCCAGCGTCCGCTCCAGCAGGTCGGTCACCGCGATGCCGGTGGCCTCGAAGCCGAAGCCGATGCGGGCCCTGGCCCGGCCGCCGGTGGACTCGTAGAGCCGTACGACGAGTCACCGCTGGCGTCGTCGGCCGGCTTGACGGCGCTGACGACGACGGCGGGATTGTCGACTGACTGGGTCTCGGACGCGTAGCGCTCGGCGTGCACGTCCAGCGGGAACGCGGCGTTGGGAGACGTCGAGGTCGGTCTTCGCTGTGTCGGGCGTGCCGGGCACGGCGCCCTCTTCGCTGTGCTGCCAGATCTTCCAGCCCGAGCCGGCCCCAGTTCGGTGTCGACGACCCGGAGGAAGTCGCGCAGTTGGCCGGTGCTGAAGTTCTCCGGACAGGCAGTGCCGTTGCGGAGCTCCAGGTCGATCGCCGGGGGCAGTTCTCCGGCCGCTCTCCCGGTGTATCCGGCGCTCTTCATCGTCTTCACGAGGTTCCGGTCCTGCTCGCCGCCCGGTGTCCTGCCGTAGAGGTGGTGGGCGCCGCGGATCAGGCCGGCCTCCTTCGCTCCCTCCATGTCGCGGGCGAACCACCGGTCCTGTTCGGTGGCTCCCTCGGTGGACTTGGCGAACATGAACGCGTGATCGGCCGCGCGCACCCGGGACCAGTCGATGGCCTCGTCACCGGGGTGGTTGTAGTGGCTGGTGTCGATGCCGGAGACCCGGTAGCTGCCCGGCGGGGCGGCGTCCGCGCGCGGCGCGGCGGGGCCGGCGAGCAGCGCCACCGCGCTCGCCGCGGCCACGACGGCCCCGACGGTTCGCGCGTGCGGAGCCCTTTCGGCTCCTGGTGGGAGCAACGGGCCGAACGGGAGCGAGGGACGCGGCGCATGGAGGGGGGCGGGGCGCCCGGGGTACGGCCGAGGAACATGCCGGGGACCTTCTTTCACTGAAGTGGCTGAGCAGGCGCTGAGCAGTGGAGGAGCGACGGGGTGCTGAGGGGCGTCGGACGGGCCGTCCATCACTCGGTCAGGTGATTCCGGGTGCGGGTGCACTCGGCCGGCGCGACCGGAGTTCGCCCGCGTGTGTACGGCTCTGCCGCTGGATCGTGCGACGCGCCAAAGACCGGTCACGCCGCTGTCGGCGCGACCAGCATGCCGGACGGCCCACCCGACTCGCTACGCTCTGACCCCATGCAGGCCGATGCGTCCATGTATGCCACCATGCACGCACCTGACCTGCCGTTATGCCGTCATGCCGTGAAGCAGTCGATGCGGGGGCGGGACGCCACGGCCGTCGTCGTCGGGACACCGGGAGGTCACCACGGCGCGTGCACAGGAAAGTCCGGACCGGGAAGCACCACGAGGTGCCCCGCCGGGCGTCCCGCCGGACACACTGCCGGGTGCGGCGCTGGCCGAGTTGCTCCGTAGCTGGTGGGAGCGGGCCGGAGGTGCCGACAAAAGTACGCGGCCGACTCAGCAGGCGCTCGCCTCCCGGCTGGGCATCGACCAGACCACGCTGTCGCGGCATCTGAACCGGAATCATCCCTCCACCGCTCCCCTCCGGGTCGTGGAGGCGCGCCCGGTGTGGTCCTCTCCGACGACGCGGGACATCGCTGGCCGCTGGTCAGGAAGAAGCAGCACGAGGACCGGTTCACCCTGGGCCGCGCGGTGCAGCACCTGCTCGTGGAGCGGCACTACGAACTGAAGGTGGACGGCATCATCGGGGAGAGGACGCAGGCCGCCGTCATGGACTTCCAGCGCGGCAGGCAGCTCCCGACCGACGGCAAGGTGGGCGAGGACACCTGGCCGTGGCTGGTGATGGACGTCAAGCCCGGCTCCAGGGGGGAAGCGGTCCTGGCGGTCCAGGAGTTGCCGAACCGCACGGGGCGGAGCGCCGCGGAGGTGTCGGGGGTCTTCACGCCCACGACGGCCCGTAGCGTGCGGCTCTTCCAGGAGTACTACCGCCTGCCCGCGACCGGGTGGGTGGACCAGGCGACCTGGCGGTTCCTGCTGACCCACCAGCAACCTGCCACCGACACGCCCGCGTTCCAGAAGTCGCAGACCCGCGCCCCCGCCGCCTCCGGGTGAGCGGTGGTCACACGGTCCGTGCGCCGGGCGGGCTCCCGTGGGCCGGCGGCGGTCTCCGACCGGCGCGCCGATGAGGCCGTGCGGGTTCCGCGGCCGCTCACCCCTCGGCTGTGAACGTCGCCCGGTCGTAGTCGGCGTGGTGGCCTCGTCCGGTGAGGTCCCAGACCCACAGGCCGACGAAGGCGCCCGTGAAGCCCATGGCCCTGACCTGCCCTCCGGTGACGTCCTCGGCGTGCTCGTCGGAGAGCACGGTCGCGTCGGCCACCTCGCCGACGGGGCGCCGGCCCGAGCCGGTGTCGTAATGGAAGCGCAGTTCCCCGCCGTCCAGCTCGCACCCGAGGCTCAGCCTCGCGATGCCGTCGAGGGGAATCCCGCCGGCCTCGTCGACGGTCAGCACGCCCCGGTCGCTGCTCGCCCTGCGCAGCACGGGCCGGCCCCGGTCGTCGGCGGTGACGTACAGGTAGTACCAATTGCGGGTGTTGTAGTACGCGGTGATCCCGGCGAGGTGCTGGAAGGCCTCGGGCCGGTACTCCATGGTGGCTTCGAAGGAGCAGCGGGGCGCGGTCACCCGCTGGGCCACCAGGCTCGGCCCGACGAGGCTGTGCGGGGCGCGGCCTCCCCGGATCCTCAGGTGGGAGGGGCGGTCGGTGAGCGACAGCCACTCCGGTGCCGCGGGGCGCCGGAGCGTGGACCACTGGACCCCCAGGGCGGGCCGGTCGAAGTCGTCGGCGAGGGGGGCGCCCGGCGCCGGGGTGTGCTCCGGGAGCGCCTCGCGTCGTACGGAGGCGGGGGCGGCCACTTCCAGGGCGGGTTCGCCCGTCGGGACGCGGGGCCAGTCGTCGGGAGTCCAGATCACGGGTGCCAAGGCCGTCTCCCGGCCCAGGACGCACGGCCCGTGCCGGCCGAGCGGCCGGGCGACGAGGTAGGCCAGGTAGGACTCTCCGGCGGGGGTCGTCACGAGGCTGCCGTGACCGGCCTTCTGCAGGGTCAGGTCCGGGCGGTGGCGTGCGGTGATGAGCGGACCCTCCGGGTCGCGTTCGTACGGGCCGGTCAGGGCACGGGAGCGGGAGACGGTCACCTGGTGGTCGTAGCCGGTGCCGCCGTCGGCCGTCAGCAGGTAGTACCAGTCGCCGACGCGGTAGAGGTTGGGGCCCTCGATCCAACTGTCGCCGGGAGGCAGGCCGATGAGGACGGGGTCGCCGCTCAGGGCGCGGGCGGCGCGGTCGTAGCGGGTCGCTTCCAGGCCGGCGGACCCGCCGTGCCCGGGCCGCCAGTCGTGGACGAGGTTGATCAGCCAGCTGTCGGGGCCGTCGTGGAAGAGGGACGCGTCGAAGCCGCGCGCGTGCAGCAGGACGGGCTCGGACCAGGGGCCGTGGACCGAGGGAGCGGTGACGAGGTAGTTGGGGGCGTCGGAGAAGCCGCCGGTGTACGCCGACACGTTGCTGTAGACGAGGTGGAACAGCCCGTCGGCGTGGCTCAGGCTGGGGGCCCACACGCCGCCGGAGTCGGGACATCCGGTCAGGTCGAGCGCCGGCGGGCCGGCGAGCGCCCCGCCCAGGGGTTCCCAGTGGACCAGGTCCCGGGAATGGTGCAGCCGGACGCCCGGACACCATTCGAACGTTGAGGTCGCCAGGTAGTAGTCGTCGCCGACCCGCACGATCGAGGGATCGGGGTGGGAACCGGGAAGCACGGGGTTCCGTACGACCTGCGCAGATCCGTCTCGCACGCGCTTCTCAGCCTTCCGCTCCGTCCCCGGGAGGTCCGGGCTCCTGATGATCAAGGGGGAACGTAGCGTCGAACAGACGCATCGACAACCGTCCGCCTCTCGGCCGGGCAGGCCCATGACGGAGCCGGCCACGCGTCACCACCCTCCCGGAAAGGGAGGTTTCACAACAAAAGGCACGCGGTAGGCAGAGGGTTCGGCCCGGTTCTCCGGGGCCTCGCCGCGGCGCGGCAGGCGTCCTTCGCCTTCGGCGCCCTCCGTCCGCAGAGAGAGGAACCCCATGGGCTCCGTACCGATCCTGATCCGTGACGTCCGCGTTTTCGACGGGCTCGACAGTGAGCTCTCCGAACCTCGGTCGGTACTCGTCGAAGACCGCAGGATCGCCGCGATCGGTGGCGCCACGCCGCCGCCGGACGCGCTGGTCGTCGAGGGCGGCGGACGGGTTCTCATGCCGGGGCTGACCGATGCGCACGTGCACCTCTTCGCCGCCGGGAACACCGAGGTGGGACTGGCCGTGGGCAGCACCGGTTCGGGCTACTACCAGGCCCTGGCCGAGGCGGGCCGGATGCTCATGCGGGGCTTCACCTGCGTGCGGGACATGGGCGGGGACGTCACCGCGCTACGGCAGGTCCTGGACGCGGGTGCCTTTCCCGGCCCGCGGATCTATCCCAGTCAGGCGGCGCTCTCGCAGACCTCGGGGCACGGCGACTTCTCCTGCGCGTACGACGACGCCACGACGTTCGACGGCGCGCCGTCGCGGGCCGAGGGGATCGGTTTCATGAGGGTCGCGGACGGCCGGGACCAGGTGCTCGCGGCCGTCCGCGAGCAGTTGAAGCGGGGCGCCACCCAGATCAAGGTGATGGCCGGTGGCGGGGTGACCTCGGCGCACGACCCGCTGGACGTCGTGCAGTACACGGTGGACGAGCTGCGCGCGGCGGTCGAGGCGGCCGCCGACTGGGGTACGTACGTCAGCGCGCACGTCTTCAGCGACGAGGGGATCCGCCGCGCGGTCGCCGCCGGGATCAAGTCCGTCGAGCACGGTCACCTCGCGTCGGAGGAGACCATCCGGCTGCTGACCGACGAGGGGGTCTGGCTGAGCACCCAGCCGTTCCTGGAGGGCGACCACTCCTTCTCCTCGCCGGAGTCCACGGCGAAGAACAAGCAGGTGTGCGACGGGGTGGCCCGGACCTACGCGTGGGCGCGGGCCGCCGGGACGCAGATCGCCTTCGGAACGGACCTGCTGCTGGATCCGTCCAAGGCCACCCTCCAGAGCGAGATGCTCACCCGGCTGTCGAGCACCTTCGGGTTCACGCCCGTGGAGGCGCTGAAGATGGTCACCTCGGGCAATGCCCGTCTCTTCCGGCTCTGCGGGGAACGCGACCCGTACAAGGCGGCCCGCATCGGCGAGATCACCGTCGGCGCCTGGGCCGATCTGCTGATCGTGGAGGGTGACCCCACCCGCGATCCGAACGTGCTCGGGGCGCCCGAGGAGAATCTGGCCGTCATCATCAAGGACGGCCGGGTCCATCGCAATCGGCTGGCCTGAGAGACGGCGAACCGGCCCGGCGGTCAGCGGCCGGGCCGGGCGGCGGGGGTTCCCCGCAGGGCGGAGACGATCAGCGGCCACGCCTCCGCTCCCAGCAGCGCGTCCGCCTCGGGAGTGCCCCCGTGGAGATGTTCCGGGGACGGCGGCAGGGCGCCTTCACCGGGGAACCGGGGGCGGTGGCCGGCGTCGGCGCGGCTGATCACGGTGACGTTCGCGCCCGCCGCGCGCCGCCGGGCGGCCAGCCGTTCGACGGCCGGGAGGGAGGGCCACATCGCGTCGTCGCCGCCGGCGACGAGGACGATGTCCGCGCGGGCGTGTTCCACGGGGATCTCCGCTTCGGGGAGCAGATGACCGAAGGTGCGGCGGCTGAGTTCGTACCACCCGGTGATGGCGACGGGCTCGCCGGCGGGGCTTGTGGGTGTCCAGGAATCGTCCATGGGGAGGAAGGGCAGCGGCTCGCCCCGCCAGGTCCACGAGGAGCGGTACGGGTGGCGCCTGCCGTCATGGCCCGGTCCCACGTTGCACCAGACGGAGTCGGTCGGCGACAACGCGACCACCAGGTCCACCCGAGGGTCGCGCACGGCGGTGAGCAGGGCTGCTTCGGCCCCTTTGGAGACCCCGAGTATCGCGATCCGCGACGCACCGGCGGATCGCAGCACTCCGACGGCGTCGGTGAAGGTCTCCAGGGGTATCTCGCACATGCCGGGCGGCTGGCCGGGCCCGCCGAACCAGCGCATCGCGAGTGCGGTCAGCCCCTGTCCGGCGAGCAGGCGCGCCCGCTCCCGCTCGACCCGCCCGCTGGATCCGGCCAGCACCAGGACGGCGCAGTCGCTTCCTCCGGGGGGAGACGCGAGGACTCCCTCCCACGGAGTGTCCAGCTCCCGCTCGTGCACGTCCATGACTGCCCCTCCCGTACGCGCCCCACGGCCGCCGGCCCGCACGGGCACCGGGTCCGGGCTGCCCCGGAACGGATCCTACGGCGCCGGGGCCGGGCGGCAGACGGCAGACGGCAGACGGCAGACGGCAGACGGCAGACGGCAGACGGCAGACCGTGCCGGGCACTGTTCCGGCCGGTCGTACGCCGCCGGGTAGCCGGACCGGCGCGCGCAAAATACTCTGCAGTGACCGATGCGCACTGGAGCAGCCGATGACTCGCCGGAGGAATCCCGCCCCAGCGAGCGCCGCGGATCTCCTCGGCACCCTGCAGCAGCTCACCGCCCGCGCGCGGCGGGAGGTGGAGCTCCACCAGGCCCGGGTCGAACTCGCCGAGGCGCTCCAGCGCACCATGCTCCCCGGCGCGCTGCCCTCCGTCCCCGGTCTGCAGACCGCGGCCCGCTACCAGCCGACCCACCACGGGCTGGACATCGGTGGCGACTGGTACGACGGGTTCGCGCTGCCGGACGGCGCGCTCGGCTTCGCGATCGGCGACGTCCAGGGGCACGACGTCGAGGCGGCGGCGGTCATGGGGCAGATCAGGATCGCGATGCGGGCGATCGCGGGCAGCACCTCCGACCCTGGCGAGGTCATGCGCCGCACCAACGATCTCCTGATGTCGGTCACGGTGCCCCTGTTCGCCACCTGCACCTTTGTGCGGGTGGATCCGGCCGCCCACGAGCTCCACTCCGCCCGCGCGGGCCACGTGGCGAGCGTGTGGGCGACCGTCGACGGCCGGTCGGGGATCGTGGAGAGCCCGGGCGGACTGCCCCTGGGCATCCAGAGCGGAGAGGTGTACCCCGTCACCAGGAGCTCGCTCGACGTACCCGGGGCGATCGTCCTCCTGACCGACGGACTCGTCGAGGGTCCCTCCCTCGATCTCGACGAGGGTCTCGAAGCGATTCGCCGACTGGTGAGCGACCAGGTGAGCGCCTCTGCCGAGGAGCTGGCCCAGACGGTGCTCGGCGCGGCGGACATGACGGGCCATGAGGACGACGTGGCCTTTCTCGTCCTCCGCCACGGCGGCGAACCGGCCGGCTGACGCACACCGCGCGTGTCACCGCCCCTGTCGCTCACGGGGCCGGTGTCTGATGACACCTGTGATCCGCAGCGAGAAGGCCAGACGCCGGGCCGTGGCCACCGCCCGGCTCCTGGGCGTCGCCGCCGTGTACTACCTGTCCGGCCGTCTGGGGCTGCTGCGCCGGGTGGAGGCGTACCAGTCGGTCGTGACGCCGCTGTGGCCTCCCACCGGAGTGGCACTGGCCGCACTGCTGCACTTCGGCGTACGGATCTGGCCCGGCATCGCGCTCGGCGCCCTGTTCGCCACGGTCTCCATCAGCGGTTCGTTCTCGCCCCTGGGACTCGGCATCCTGGCCGGCAACACGCTCGGCCCGATCTGCGCCTACATGGCCCTGCGGTCGGTGGGTTTCCGGGAGGAGCTGGACCGGCTGCGGGACGGGGTCGCACTGGTGTTCCTGGGCGCCTTCGCGGGGATGCTGGTCAGCTCCATGCTGGGGTGCGTCACTCTGGTCCTGACCGAGAAGCTCCCGTTGGAGAGGTTCTGGCCGGTCTGGGCGTGCTGGTGGGCCGGGGACGTGATGGGCGTGCTCGTCGTGACGCCCATCCTGCTGGTCCTGCGCCGGGCGCGGATGCCCCGGGCCACGGACCGCTGGCTGGAGGCCGTCGCCCTGTTCGTCGTCATGACGGGCGTCTCCCTGCTGGCGACGACGAGCACACTCGCCATGCTGTACCTGGTGTTCCCCGTCCTCATCTGGGCGGCGCTCCGCTTCCAGCTGCCCGGCAGCGCGCCCTGCGCCCTGCTGGTCTCCGTACTCGCGGTGATCTCGGCGACGCACGAGGCCGGGCCGTTCCGGGGGCACGAGATCCTGGAAGTGATGCTCAACCTCGCCCTGCTCAACGGCTCGGTGACGCTCACCTCGCTGCTGCTGTCGGCGGTCGTCACGGAGCAGCTGAACATCCGCCGCGAGATGGAGCACGCCTGTGTGGAGCTGGCGGAGCTGGTGGAGGAGCTGACGCCCCGGTCGGACCGCCGCGCCCGGAGGCCCGCCTCCGGCGAGCGCGCGGCGATCCGGCCGGAGCCCGGCTGAGGCGGACGACCGGGCGCGGGGGTCAGTCCCCGGACCGGGGGAAGAACCGGCGCAGGAAGTCGTTGCGGAAGACTCCCTCGGGATCGTGGCGGGCGGTGAGCTCCTCGAAGCGGGACCAGTCGGGGTACAGGCCTCGCAGCTCGCCGGGGCCCATGGGGAAGACCTTGCCCCAGTGGGGCCTCGCGCCGAAGGGGGCCAGCGCCTCCTCGACGGCGTGCAGCACCGGGGTGACGGCCGCCGTGTCCGGCTTCCAGGTGAAGTGGAAGGCCACGGAGTCGCGGCCGCGGGCGGGGCTCAGCCAGAGGTCGTCGGCGGCGATCGTCCGGATCTCGGAGATCAGCAGCTGGGGCGCGATGCGGTCCCGGATGCGGTCCAGCGCCTCGAAGGCCGCGGGCGCGTCGCTCCGCGCCACGAAGTACTCCGACTGCAGTTCGTCGCCGCTGCTCGGGGTGAATTCGAGGCGGAAGTGGGGCAGCCGCTCGTGCCAGGGGCCGCGTATCCCCTGCTGCAGGGTGCAGTTTCCGGCCGGCATGCCGGGAACCGGGTGGCGGGGGCCGTCGGCGAGCACCGCGCCGCGCCACTCGGCCGGGGCCTCGTACGCGTCGGCGCCGTCGACGGCGCGCTTCACCCACACCTGGTCGACGGGCCGGTCGCGCCAGCTCGTGAAGAGGCTGACGCTGTAGCCCTCGGCCATGATCTCGTCGAACCCGCGCACCGCCTGGTCGCGGGGCAGATCCTCGTAGACCCACTGCCGGACGTCGAAGGTGGGGACGAGGTCGAGGGTGAGCCGGGTGATGACGCCGAGCGCGCCGAGTGACACCACCGTGCCGGGGAAGTCGGGGTGGCCGCGCTCCACCGTGGTGAGGGAGCCGTCCGCGCGGACGAGTTCCACGGCGCGGACCGCTCCGGCCAGCGAGCGGTTGCCGATGCCGGAACCATGGGTTCCGGTGGCGCAGGCTCCGGCGACCGAGATGTGCGGGAGGGAGCCGAGGTTGTGGAGCGCGAAGCCGCTCCCGTGCAGGGTCGCGGTCAGCTCCCCGAACCGCAGTCCGGCGCTCACCGTTGCGGTCCGGGCGGCGGAGTCGATGTCGACCGCCCGGGGCAGCCCGGCGACGGAGACCAGGTCACCCCGCGTGTCGGCGATCTCGTTGAAGGAGTGCCTGGTGCCCAGGGCGCGGAGCTCGGTGGAGGATCCCACGATGTCGCGCAGCTCTTCCACGGACGTGGGGGTCAGCAGGCGCCGGGCGCCGAAGGTGACGTTCTTGGCCCAGTTCCGCTCGGGCGCGTTCACGCGGCACTCCCTCGCCGTGCGGCCCGGCGGGTCGTACGAGGGGTGGGGCGCGGGGCAGCCGACGGACACGCGGCGGTTCCCTGCTCGGGACACGAGCGCGGGCGAGAGTGATCGATCATGTGTACGGAGCTTAGTCGTGCGGCTCCCTGCGCCGGGTGCCGGCGGGGGGCGTCCGGCACCGTCGGGCGTCGTCAGTAGGGGAGCGGCCGGCCGGACGGTGTACGCAGATCGAGCGGGGGCGGCCCCGAGGGCTGCGGCGGACGGCGGACGATCCTGATGCGGCCCATTGCCACCACCTCCTGTTGGTCAACCGGTATCTGCCCAGGGGGGCAGTGTTCACACTTCCGCGCCGGTGCGGGCTTCGCATCCCGGCGTACGGCCGGGGATGCGGAGCGGGCGCGGTGCGGCGAACCTTGAGGGGACCCGGGGGGACGACGACCGGAAGGACACGTCATGTCGGCGATGGACAAGATCAAGAAGATGCTCAAGGGCCACGAGGACCAGGCGGGCAAGGCCGTCGACAAAGCCGGCGACATGATCGACAAGAAGACCGGTAACAAGTACCGGAGCCAGGTCGACTCGGCTCAGGACGGCCTCAGGGGGCAGTTCGGGGCGGAGGGCGAGCGGGGCGAGGGCAATCCGCCGCGCCGGTAGGCCGTCCGGCGGCCCGGCGCGGCCCGTGATCCGCCGGACACCGCCCGCGAAGACCCCGGCCGGGGCGGCCGCGGGCGGGACGGCCGCGGGCGGGACGGCCGCGGGCGGGACGGCCGCGGGCGGGACGGCCGCGGGCGGGACGGCCGCGGGCGGTGCCGGCCACCTGCCCGCCGAGCGCGCCGCCGGCCGTTTCCGCTGAAGGCCCCGGGGCCTTCACCTGCCGGAAACGGCCGGGTAGCACGTTCTCCATGTCTCTCCCCTAGGCTTGGCGCACGAAGCCAAGGCCGAGGACGTCCACCGGCGCACCATGTCACCGCTGGACGGGAGCCCCGTGTTCCGAACCTCCTTGCCCGCCTTTCACTTCCCCCTCCCTTCACGTCCGCTGCCCCGCTGGCTCGGACACGTCATGAAGATGCAGCGCGCCCCGGTCCCCTGGGGCGCCGTGCTGCGGGGCGGGCCGGCGGTGCTGCCGCTGCTGCTGTCGGTCCTGGCCGACCGCCCCTCGCTGGGAGTGCCCGCGGCGCTGGGGGCCATGCTCGCGGGGATCAACGACCGGCCGGGCAGCCGTCGCGGCGCGGTGCTGCGGCTCGGGCTCCCCGCGGTGATCGGCGCCTTCGGGCTGTTCCTCGGTACCTGCCTCGGCGAACTCACCGGCGGCGGGCGTTCCCTGGTGCTCCTGCCGCTCGCGCTGGGCGTGCTGGGGCTCCTGGCGGGCGCGCTCAGCTCGACGGGGCCGGTGGCCTCCTCCTGCGGGACCCAGTTGCTGGTGGCGGCCGTGATCGGTGCCGGGATGCCGCTGCCCGAGCCCGGCTGGCAGCGCGCGGGCCTGTTCCTCGTCGGCGCGGTGTGGTTGCTCGTGCTGCGACTGGTGCTGCCCTCCCCGGTACGTTCCCGAGCGGGAGCGGGTGCTCCGTACCTGCTCGGCGGGGAGCGCGAGGCCGTGGCGGCGGTGTACACGGCCGTCGCCGACCTGCTGCGGGCCGCGGGGAGCGACCGGGCCCCGGGCCGGCGCGCGGCGCTGAGCGCCGCGCTCGACCACGCGCAGGACACGCTGTCCGGACCGAGACTGCGGCGGCACGCGAGTTCGTCCGCCGAGCGCAGACTGCACGCCCAGTACGCCGCCGCGTTCCCCCTGGCCGAGGCGGCGACCGCGCTGGCCTGGGCGGGGGAACCGCTGCCCGCCCGCATCGCCGAGGGACCCGACCGGCTGGCACGGGCCGTCCTCACGGGCACCCCCTGCGGTGCGCTTCCCGCGCCGGCCCGGTCCGGTTCCGGGCTGCGCGCGCTCGACGAGGCGTTGCTGCGCGCCGCCGCCGATTTCGACAACCGCCAGGGCCGCGGGCTGCGGACCGGCGGGACGTCCGGCCGTACGTCCCTGCTGAGGCGCGCCTTCGGCCCGGCCGGGCGCGCGTACGGGATCCGGGTCGCCCTGTGCTGCTCGACGAGCACCGTGCTCGCCCAGGTGCTCCGGCACGACCACTGGTACTGGCTGCCGGCGACCGCGGTGTTCCTGGTCAAGCCCGACCTCGGGCCGCTTGCCTCGCGGGTGCTGTGCCGGGCGGTCGGGACGGTGGCGGGAGCCGCGTTCTTCGCCGTGCTGCTGGAGCCGTTCGCCGGTTCCGCGGTCGCGGTGGGAGCGGTCGCGGTGTGCGGGGCCCTCGTTCCCGTGGCCAGCCGTCACTTCGCGGCCCAGACCGCGGTCGTCACCGTGCTCGTGCTCTCGCTGGTGGCACTGACCGGCGAGCCCTCCGCCGGTGCCGGGCGCGTCGTGGAGTCGCTGCTGGCGTGTGCGCTGGTGCTGGTGATCGGCCACGTGCGGATGCCGGGACAGCGGGTGGCCTCGGTGCGCTCGGCGCTCGACACGGCGACCTCGGCCGCGTACCGGTACCTCCGTCACGTACTGGACGACCCGCGGGACGGGGAGCTCCGTGGCGACCTGCGCCGGGACGCCTACCGGTCCCTCGCGGCGGCCCGCAACGCGATCGACCTGTCGGCCGCCGAACTGCCGCCGGTGGCCCGGCGTACGGCCGGGTCCGCCGAGGTCGCCCAGGCGCTGGAGCTGCTGATCGACACGACGACCGCCTGCGCCGTGCACCTCGACGGCCGCCCGGCCGGGCTGTCCCGCTCGTACGCCGACCGGCTGACCGCCCGGCTGACCGCTCTGGACGCCGCGCAGGCGGGGGTGTTTCGGCCGGAGCGGGCACAGGCACCGGTGGTGGTGGCGATGGCGTGAACGTCCGTACCCGATCCCGCCGCGGGCGTGGTGCCCGCGGCGGGACGCGTGGTGGACCGGGTCAGCGGGTGAGCAGGGTCAGCGCGGCGAAGGCGCCCGTCACCGCTCCGGCTCCGGCGACCGACAGGGCCACGCAGCGCTTCCTGAGCTGTTCGTAGCGTTCGGTGTACTCGGCGCGGAGTTCGACGGCCCGCCCGGCGACGCGGCCGAACGACTCACGGCAGACCGCCACCCGGTCGGTGACGTAGACGCGTTCCACGTCCTCGCGCTGGGCGGTGGTGAGCCAGGGAAGCTGGTCGGTGAAGCGGCCTGCGCGGCGGCGCGCTTCTTCGACCTCGGCGTTCCACAGGAGGTAGCCCTCCATACGGGCGAGGCCCCGGGCGCAGTCCGGATCGGGTTTCACGGGTTCCTCTTCTCGTGACAGCGGACGTCGTCGGGCGGACACCGGCTACTGCTGCTTGTCCCCGGGGGCGACGGTCACCGACGCGTCGGGGACGTTGGTCGCGTCGTCGAGCGCCCGGACGTACGGGTGGTGCAGATCGAACGCCGGGGACTCGGAGCGGATCCGGGGCAGGGTGACGAAGTTGTGGCGCGGCGGCGGGCACGAGGTGGCCCACTCCAGCGAACGGCCGAAGCCCCACGGGTCGTCGACTCCCACCATCTCGCCGTACTTGGCGGTCTTCCAGATGTTGTAGAAGAACGGCAGGATCGACAGGCCCAGCAGGAACGAGGCGATCGTGGAGATCGTGTTCAGCGCGGTGAAGCCGTCGGCCGCGAGGTAGTCCGCGTAGCGACGCGGCATGCCCTCGGCACCGAGCCAGTGCTGCACCAGGAACGTGCCGTGGAAGCCCACGAACAGCGTCCAGAACGTGATCTTGCCGAGCCGCTCGTCCAGCATCTTGCCGGTGAACTTCGGCCACCAGAAGTGGAATCCGGCGAACATCGCGAACACCACGGTGCCGAAGACGACGTAGTGGAAGTGCGCGACGACGAAGTACGAGTCCGAGACGTGGAAGTCCAGCGGCGGCGAGGCCAGCAGAACACCGGTCAGACCACCGAAGAGGAAGGTGACCAGGAATCCGGTGGCCCAGAGCATCGGCGTCTCGAAGGACAACGAGCCCTTCCACATCGTGCCGATCCAGTTGAAGAACTTCACACCGGTCGGTACCGCGATGAGGAACGTCATGAAGGAGAAGAACGGCAGCAGCACGCCACCCGTCACGTACATGTGGTGCGCCCACACCGTCACGGAGAGACCCGCGATGGCGATCGTGGCGGCGATCAGGCCGATGTAGCCGAAGATCGGCTTGCGGCTGAAGACCGGGATGACCTCGCTGACGATGCCGAAGAACGGCAGGGCGATGATGTAGACCTCGGGGTGTCCGAAGAACCAGAAGAGATGCTGCCAGAGCAGCGAACCGCCGTTGGCAGGGGCGAAGATCAGCGCTCCGAACTTGCGGTCCGCTTCCAGGGCGAAGAGGGAGGCGGCCAGGACCGGGAAGGCGAGCAGTACCAGAACGCCGGTCAGCAGGACGGTCCACACGAAGATGGGCATCCGGAACATCGTCATGCCGGGCGCGCGCATGCAGATGATCGTGGTGATGAAGTTGACCGCGCCGAGGATCGTACCGAAGCCGGAGAAGGCCAGCCCCATGATCCAGAGGTCACCGCCCACGCCCGGTGAGTGTTCCGCGTTGGAGAGCGGGTTGTAGGCGAACCACCCGAAGTCGGCCGCGCCGTTGGGGGTGAGGAAGCCTCCCACCGCGATGAGCGAACCGAAGAGGTAGAGCCAGTAGGCGAACATGTTCAGCCGCGGGAACGCCACGTCGGGCGCACCGATCTGCAGGGGCATGATCCAGTTGGTGAAGCCGGAGAAGAGCGGCGTCGCGAACATCAGCAGCATGATCGTGCCGTGCATCGTGAACAACTGGTTGTACTGCTCGTTGGAAATGATCTGTGTGCCCGGCCGGGCCAGCTCGGCCCGCATGACCAGGGCCAGCAGGCCTCCGACGCAGAAGAAGGCGAAGGACGTGATCAGGTAGAGAGAACCGATCGTCTTGTGATCGGTGGTGGTCAGCCATCTGATGACGACGTTCCCCGGCTGCTTGCGCCGTACCGGCAGTTCGTCCGCGTACGCGGCCTCTGACTCCACCGGTTCTGAGGTGCCACTCGTCGTCACTGCGACGCTCCTTTGATCGACGGCCCGTTGCGGACTCGCCGACCAGAATGGCCCGGTGGGGTTCGACCCTGTGGGACATCCTTCCCGGTGGAGCGCCACCGGGCGTCAAGGACACTCAAACGGCCCAACAGCGGCGGCGCCACCGCCGCAAGGACGTCAGCGGAGATCGAAGACGAGGCGGCCGGACACCTTCCCGTCCAGCACTTCACCGATCGAGTTGTTGATGTCGTCGAGCTTCCGGGTCTCGCGGACGACCCGGGTGCGGCCGAGGCGGTGCAGCCGGAATACCTCCGCCAGATCCTCGCGGGTGCCGACGATCGAACCGACGACCGTGATCCCGTTCAGGACCGTGTCGAAGACCGGCAGCGAGAGCGTGCCCTCGGCGGGCAGCGCGACGAGCACCAGCGTCCCGCCCCGGCGGAGCGATCCGTACGCGGCGGAGAAGGACTCGTTGCTGACGGCCAGGGAGATGGCCGCGTCGGCGCCGCCCAGCTTCTGGGTCTCCTCGGCGACGTCCTGGGTGCGGGCGTCGATGACGTGGTCCGCGCCGAGGTCCCGGGCGAGCGCCAGCTTCTCGTCGGTGACGTCGACCGCGACGGTCTCCGCTCCGAAGATCCGCGCGTACTGGAGGGCGAGGTGGCCGAGGCCCCCGATGCCGGAGACGAGGACGCGCGCGCCGGGCCGGGCACCCGAGAGCTTCACCGCCTTGTACGTGGTCACGCCGGCGCAGGTCAGCGGGGCCGCGTCGAGGGGGTCGATCCCCTCGGGCACCGGCACCACGTAGGTGCCGTGGGCGACGGCGTACTCGGTGTGGCTGCCGTCGACGGAGTAGCCGCTGTTGCGCTGCTCCAGGCAGAGGGTCTCCCAGCCGGACACGCAGTGGTCGCAGTGGCCGCACGCCTCGCCGAGCCAGGGAATCGCCACCCTGTCCCCCGCCGAGAGGTGGTCCACCTGGTCTCCGACGGCCTCGACCACGCCGATGCCCTCGTGACCGGGTACGAAGGGGGGCTCCGGTTTGACGGGCCAGTCCCCCCGGGCCGCGTGGATGTCGGTGTGGCAGAGGCCGGAGGTCTCCATCCGTACCAGCACCTGGTGCGGCGCGGGGGTCGGGACGGGCCTCTCCTCCACGGTCAGGGGTTCGGTGAAACTGCGGACCACGGCGGCTTTCACGGGCATTCCTCCGTTCACCGGGCGGGTCGGAGGCGTCGGGAGCCACCACCCCACCGGATCGGACATGTGCCACAAAACATACTAAGCCACCTGGACGGTGTCCGACCGGCGCGGCTCTGCGCCGGCGGCGGTTCCCGGCACCCGCGAAGACTTCCGCGGACGTGGCCTATCCCCCGGCCCAGCTGCGCAGCTCGGCGGGCGAGGCGAAGTCCGCCACGTTCTTGTCGATCGGATGGTCCGTGTACTGGTGGATGAGCCAGTCCGCCTCGATGCGGGGCTCCCCGGGTTCGACGTAGTCCGCGATCCAGAGGCCGTCGCCCGCGTACGAGGTCCTGTCGACATCGAGCCAGAACGAACGGCCGCAGTAGAGCAGGGCCCGGTGGTCCGGACGGAGCCGTTTCAACTCGTGGAGGAACTTGTCCTTGTCGGCGTTACTGGCCCGGGTGCCGTCTCCGGTCTGTTCCCAGTCCACGACGAGCAGGTCCCCGGATTTCTCCGGCGTCCGGGCGAGGAAGAAGCGCACCTGTTCCGCCACCTTCCCGGGCCAGAGGAAATGGTAGAAGCCGACCACACAACCGGCGTCCCGCGCCCTCTTCGCCTGCGCCGCCAAATGCGGATTGGCGTAGGAACGCCCCTCCGTCGCCTTGATGAAGACGAAATCCACTCCGTCCGTGTCGAACGTCTCCTGATAGGAGCTGACATCGATTCCATGCAGCATGGGGCCACCTTCCAGCGAGGTGCGGGGTACGTCCTCGTCCGTTCACATGCCCCCGCTGGGACCGCCCCATTTCCCCTCTGGCGGGAGTATCGATTCTTCACCAGGAATAGCGGGCCGAGCACGGGGGTTGGCGAAGGAGGAGCAAGTCTTCACTGTGCAGCACTGTCTGAGAAGGTCGGATCATATGCAGATCGGAATCATCGGTGCGGGCCATATCGGCGGCAACCTGACCCGGCGTCTGACCGCCCTCGGTCACACGGTGACCGTCGCCAATTCGCGTGGCCCGGAGACCCTCGAATCCCTCGTCTCGGAGACCGGCGCCACCGCGGCGAAGGCCTCGGAAGCGGCGCGGGGCGCGCGGGTCGTGGTGGTCACCGTGCCACTGAAGTCCGTCCCGGACCTGCCCGCCGGTTTCCTGGACCACGCGGCCGACGGGGCCGTGGTCATCGACACCGGCAACTACTACCCGCAGCAGCGGGACGGCCGGATCGAGGAGATCGAGGAGGGGCTGCCGGAGAGCCGCTGGACGGAGCGCCGGATCGGCCACCCGGTGGTCAAGGCCTTCAACGGCACGTTCGCGCAGGACCTCCTGGACCGGGGGCTTGCGCCCGGTACGCCCGGCCGGCAGGCGCTTCCCGTGGCGGGGGACGACGAAGAGGCGAAGAGGGCCGTGCGGGAGCTCATCGACGAACTGGGCTTCGACACGGTGGACGCCGGCTCTCTGGACGAGTCGTGGCGCCAGCAGCCCGGCACACCGGTGTACGGCATCCGGGGCGACAGCGAGGCCGTTCGCGAGGCCCTGGCCGCCGCCTCGCCCGAGCGCACCGCGGAGTGGCGGGCCTGAGCCGCGGCGCGTCGTCGGGACCGGCACGGCGCGGTGGGGCGAGCGCCGTGCCGGTAGCCGTCAGGCGTCCCAGTGGGCGGGGCGGGTGAGAGACGGCGGAATCTTCGTCGCGCCGTCGCCCCGAGCCGCGTTGAGCTGGACCTGGGTCAGGAAGAGAGTGGCCGTCAGGTCGGCGCGTGAGAGCCGCGTGTCGCGGAAGTCGGCTCCGAGCACGTCCGCAAGCTCCAGGTCCGCGCCGGTGAGGTCGGCCGCGACCAGGCATGCCGACCGCAGGTCCGCGCCCCGCAGGTCCGCGCCCCGGAGCCGGGCCCCGAAGAGATCACCGCCCGCACGCCTTTTCCCGGCTCGGCCGGCCACGCGGCGACCGGACGGGGGTCGGCCCGGCACGGTGGCGCGGGCAAGGGCGCCGGCTTCGCGCAGCAGGGGCGCGACCGTCTCCCGGTGCGCTGTCGCGTCGAGTCCGGCCAGCTCACCGGCGGGTTCCCGGGTGAGGCGCTCCGTGGCCTCGTGCGCCCGACACAGCTCCTCGCGTATCGGCTCGGCGGCGGGGAGGGCGAGCGCTTCCGTCAGATGGCTGAGCATTTCGTGGAGTTGACGCATCACCCGGAACACCTGGAACATCTCCTCCGCGGTCTCGGGGCGGGAACGCCAGTCATGACCGGCGTACACGCCCTGCGAGACCTTCTGGCCGGCGCCGAAGCAGTCGTACACCGTGCATCCGGGATATCCGGCGGGGCGCAGGCGCCGGTGGATTCCGCAGCGGAAGTCCTCCTGAAGGTGTGAACAGGGCTCGCCCGCCTCTTTGTCGACCGCGAAGTCCGAGGAGGCGACGAGGGTGAGAGCGACGCAGCACAGTCCGAAGCAGTTGGCGCAGTCGGCGCGCAGGGCTTCGGGAGCGGTTCCGTCTCCCGGGACGGGGCCGGGGTCGGGTTCCCGGACGGCTTGGGGCATGGTCACTGTTCCTCTGCGTTCCGGAGCGACGGCGCGTGCAGGCTAGCCCGGCGGTCCGGTGCGGGTCACCGGATTTTCGGCGGCCCGGGTCCTGGTCGGAGGGATTTCTCCGGGGTCCGCTTCCGTGCCCCCGATCCGCGCACGCCATGATGGGTGGCCCATACATCGTTGCAGGAGGTGGCCACGGAGATGGCGAACGCACCGGTCGACAGCATCCCGGCCCAGCGCGTGCTCACGGACCCGGCGGGTCTGGCCCGGTATCAGCACGACGAGGCCGAGTGGGCTCCGTACGGAATGCCCCGGGCGGTGGTCAGGCCGCAGAACACGGACGAGGTGCGCGCGGTGGTGCGCCACTGCGTGGAGCACGGAATCCCGTTGGTGTCGCGCGGCGCGGGTACGGGACTCTCGGGCGGGGCCAACGCGGTGGACGGTGCGATCGTGCTCTCCTTCGAGGACATGAACGCCGTGCTGCGGATCGATCCCGCCGAACGCCTGGCTGTCGTCCAGCCGGGAGTCGTCAACGACGACCTGCGGGCCGCGTGTGCGGAGCGCGGCCTCTGGTACCCGCCGGATCCGGCCAGCTCCCCCTGGTCCACCATCGGCGGGAACGTGGCCACCAACGCCGGCGGCATGTGCTGCGTGAAGTACGGCGTGACACGCGACTACGTGCTCGGCCTGGAGGTCGTGAACGGCCTGGGCGAAACGGTCCGGCTGGGCCGGAGCACCGCCAAGGGAGTGGCGGGGTACGACCTGGCCGGGCTGATGGTCGGCTCCGAGGGCACCCTCGGCGTGATCACGGAGATCACCGTGCGGCTCCGGCCGCGGCGGCCCGCCGAGCGGACCGTCGCCGGGTACTTCTCCTCGGTCGTGGCGGCGGGCGAGGCGGTCAGCGCCGTGACGGCCTCCGGCGTCATCCCCTCGGCGCTGGAACTCGTCGACCGGCACTGTCTCGCCGCCGTCGACGCGTGGAAGAACATGGGGCTGTCCGCCGACGCCGAGGTGGTCCTGCTGGGCAGGGTCGACACCCCCGGAGCAGAGGGGGACGCGGAGGCGGAGCTCGTGCGGGACTGCTTCGAGCGCGCCGGGGCGACCTGGGCCGCCGTCTCCACCGACCAGCAGGAGGCCGACGCGCTCTTCGAGGCGCGTCGGCTCGCCTACCCGGCGCTCGAACGCCTGGGCCCGGTGCTCACCGAGGACGTGTGCGTGCCCCGGACGGCGGTGCCGGAAATGCTGGCGCGGATCGAGCGTACGGCCGCCCGGCACGACATCCTGGTGGCCAACATCGCGCACGCGGGCGACGGCAACCTGCACCCGCTGATCATCACGCCGCCCGGTGACGAGGCCGCCCGGGCCAGGGCACAGCTGGCGTTCGAGGACATCCTCGACGACGCGATCGCGCTGGGCGGCACGGTGACGGGTGAACACGGCGTGGGTCTGCTGAAGATGGGGGGCCTGGGCAGGGAACTCGGTCCGGCCGTGCTCGCCATGCACCGGGCCGTGAAGTCCGCCCTGGACCCGCACGGCATCCTCAACCCCGGCAAGGTGCTGACCGGCTGACCCCTCGACGGCTGATCCGGCGCCGAACCGCCCGGTCGGCGGTGCGCACCGGGCCGCCGCACCACTGTCGGTGTCGCTGTCGGTGGGTCACGGCACACTGGTCCTATCACGAGCGGGACTTCGGGACGGGGTGACGGATGACGGCCACGGGGGACACGGGTTTCGAGCCGGCGACGGGGGACGGGCCTCCCCTTCCGGCGGCCGGGGCGGCGGCCCGCGCCGCCGCCGTGGCCACCGCCCACGAGGGCCTGTTGCAGATCCGGCGCCTGACCAACGCGGAGCACCCCGTCCCCGAGTCGGTGCCCGCGGCCTGGGAACTCCTGCGGCCCGTGCGCGCGGTGGCGCTGGCGCTGGAGGCGGCCGGTGTCCGGCCGTCGGCGGTGGACGCCTCGGGCCTGCGGGCCTCGAAGGGCTACCTGGTCGGCACCGGCTCCGCACCCGGCACGGTCCGGGTGGAGTGGGTGGGCCCGGCGGGCAGCGGCGCCGCGAGGGACGAGGAGGAGTCGCTCACCCGGTGCGCTACGGTCCTGCGCGGGCTGGGGTGGACGGCCTTGCTCTACCGGGGGCCGCGGCGGCGCCGCTTCCTCGATGTGGAGCCGCCGTCCGGCCTCCGGCGGGCCGGAGGGTGACCCGGTCCGTGTCGCCGGGAGACCGGTTGCGGGGCGTTGTCAGACCCGTGGGAGATGCTGATGGCCCGACACCTCTGACCAGGAGAAGCCGAGATGGAGAAGGACGAACTCGCCGCTGCCCAGGCTTACGTCAGGCTGCTGGAGGCCACCCGGTCCGTGCTCACGGAACCGCAGGAAGCGCCGTTGTACCTGCCGTTGCTCACCGCGCCGATGGAGGAGGCGGACCGGGCGCTCCGGGACGCCGATCTCTCCGGGAACGAGGAACGGCTCTTCGCGCTCGTACGGGCGCTGCGGCCGAGCCTGTCCGCGAGCAGCCGGTGAACCCCGCCGCTCCCTCGCGCGGTTCGCGGGTCCGCCGGCGTACGTGAGGCACCGCGCCCCGCCGGGACCGGCCGTGGGTCAGGCCCAGGGTGCCAGTCCGAGTTCCCGGGCGCCGAGCGGTGCGAAGTACCGGGCCACGTCGGTCTCGTGCACGTCCTCGGTACGGGCCGGGACCCATCGGGGCGCGTAGTCCTTGTCCACGATCCTGGCCCGCACGCCTTCGACGAAGTCGGGGTGTGCGAAGGCGCGGGTGGAGACGCGGAAGTCCTGGTCGAGCGATTCCTCCAGGCTCCCCGCCCCTCGCGCACGGCGTACGGCGGCCAGAGTCACCGCCAGCGCGGTGGGTGACAGGGTGAGGAGGCTCTCGGCGGTCTCCTTCGCGGCGGCGGCCCCGTGGTCGCGCAGCCGGTCCACGATCTCGCCCACGGTGCCGGCGGTGTAGCAGCCGTCGATCCAGTCACGGGCGGCGTCGAGTTCCCCGGGCCCCGGGTCGGTGGCGTGGCCGCGGACGGCGCGTGTCACGTCGGCGGGCGTCGTGCACCCGGCGAGCGCGGCCGTGAGGGCCGGGAGGTCCCCCGAGAGGACGTGGTGGTCGGCGAGGCCGCAGAGCAGTGCGTCCGCCGCGCCGACGGACCGGCCGGTGAGCGCGAGGTGGGTTCCCAGCTCCCCGGGCGCCCGGGACAGCAGGTACGTTCCGCCGACGTCCGGCACGAATCCGATGGCGGTCTCCGGCATCGCGACGCGCGAGCGTTCGGTCACGATCCGTACGCTGCCGTGCGCCGAGATCCCGACCCCGCCGCCCATCACGATGCCGTCCATGCAGGCGACGTACGGCTTCCGGTACCGGTGGATCCGTGCGTTGAGCCGGTACTCGTCGCGCCAGAAGTCCAGGGACGCGGCTCCGCCCGCCCGGGCGTCGTCGTGCAGGGCGCGGATGTCGCCGCCCGCGCAGAGCCCACGCGTCCCGGCGCCCGACACCACCACGGCCGCGACGGTGTCATCGTGTTCCGCCGCCACGAGCGCCGCGTCGAGAGCGCGTACCGATGCGTGGTCGAGGGCGTTCAGCACGCGCGGCCTGTTGAGGGTGATGTGGCGGACGTGGCCGTCGGTGTGCAGGAGGACGGGGGCGTCGTCGGTCATGGATGCGCTCCGGTACGAGTTCCGCGGCGGCGCCCGCAGGGTGTGCGGGCGTTCGGTTCCCGCCATTCTGCGACGCCGCGCGGCCGCGCCCGCGGGCGGGGCACCATGGTTCGCGGCGGGCCCACCAGCATCTGTGGCACTCCCACCGGACCGGCTCGACAATTGGACGATCAGGGTCTTTCCTCGCAGCCCGCAGGGCCCGCCGCCGGACGACCTCCGGAGCCGCAATGAGCGATCACACCGAGTCCGTGGATCCCCAGTCCCCGCCGTCGCGTCCGGATGTCCCGGCCCACGACAGCGAAATCGGCACGGTCCAGCGGCTGGCGATGAACCGGACCGGGAGCTTCGACTGGGACCTGGAGACCCGGACCATGAACGTGGACGACGCCGGGCTGATGGTGTTCGGGGTGGATCCCGAGACCTTCGACGCCAGCCGCCCGGGGACCCTGGTCGAGCTGCTGGAGCCCACGGAGCGTGAGCGCCTGAACCTGTCCGTCGACGAGGCCGTCACCAGTGGCGCCCATGCGTACAGCGTGCACTTCCAGGTGCCGATGCCGGACGGGGAGGTCCAGTGGACGCACGCCCAGGCCCGCATCCTGCGTTTCCCGGACGGCCGGGCCCACCGGATCGTCGGGGTGGTGCGGGACGCGACGGCGGAGGTCACGCACTCGGAGTTCGTCCTGGAGCTGGAGAAGCGCCGGCAGCGTCAGACCAGCATCGTCGAGCGGACGACCAGTGCCATGTCGCGTGCCGCGTCCGTGGACGACGTGACGGCGGCGCTGTCCGGTCCCGGGGGGACGGCGAGGCTGGGTTGTGAGGGGGTGACGCTCGGGCTGGTGGAGAACGCGTCGCTGAACGTCGTGGCGGTGAGCGGGCACACGCTGGAGGCGTTCGAAGAACTGGGATCGGGCGATCTCGGCCGGAAGCTGCCGCTGGTCGACACCATCCTCAGCGGCCGTCCCCGGTTCATCACCTCCCCCGCCGACCTGGTCCGGCGCTATCCGGTGCTGGAGCCCTACGAGGACCGGCTGGGCTTCTCCTCCGCGGCCTACCTTCCGCTCGTCGCCCAGGCGCGTTCGCTCGGAGGGCTGGCGATGTTCTACGGCAAGCGGATGTCGTTCAACGCGGACGAGCGGATTCTCTGCCTGGGCCTCGCCGCCATCCTCGCGCAGAGCCTGCAGCGGGCGATCCTCTTCGACGAGGAGCGCGAGTTCGCGACCGGGCTGCAGTCGGCGATGCTGCCCCGGCGGATCCAGGACGTCGAGGGCGGCGAGATCGCTGTGCGCTACCACGCCGCGCGGAACGGGCGTCAGGTCGGCGGCGACTGGTACGACATGATCGCGCTGCCCAACGGCCGGTACGGCCTGGTGGTGGGCGACGTGCAGGGACACGACACCCACGCGGCGGCGATCATGGGGCAGCTCCGGATCGCCCTGCGCGCCTACGCCGCCGAGGGGCACCCGCCGGCGACCGTGCTGGCCCGGGCCTCGCGCTTTCTCGCCGAACTGGACACCGACCGCTTCGCGACCTGCACCTACGCCCAGGTCGACCTGGGCTCGGGCGCCCTGCGCGTGGCGCGCGCGGGCCATTTCGAGCCGCTCATCCGGCACGCCGACGGACGCGTCCGCAGCCCCCAGGTCAGGGGCGGCCTCCCGCTCGGGATCGCGTCGTACTTCGGGTACGAGGAGTTTCCCGAGACCCGTCTCGATCTCGTACCGGGCGAGACCCTCGTGCTCTTCAGCGACGGACTGGTGGAGGAGCCGGGCGCCGACATCGACACGGGGCTGGCGGCGTTGGCTCAGGAGGTGCGGACCGGGCCACCGGAGGCCCAGGCGCTCGCCGACCATCTCTCCGAACGGCTCTGGGAGCGTTGGGGGGCGGGCGACGACGTCGCTCTGCTGGTGCTGCGGCGCAGTCCGGACATGGGGTCCTCGCTGGCGCCCCGGCTGCACCAGTACATTCACCAGGCCGACCCGGAGGGCCTCTCGGACGCCCGCTCGATCGTCCGGCAGGCGCTGGCCGACTGGGACATGGAGGACTTCGCCGACGACGCCGAACTCGTCACCGGGGAACTCCTGGTCAACGTGTTGCTGCACACGGAGGGAGGGGCGGTGCTCACGATGGAGGTGCTTCCCGAGCCCGTACGCCGGATCCGTCTCTCGGTCCAGGACCGCTCCAGCGTGTGGCCGCGCAGGCGTTCCCCCGGCGAGACGTCGACCTCGGGCCGCGGGCTGCTGCTGCTGGACGCGGTCGCCCTGCGGTGGGGCATCGAGCCGCAGGGCGAAGGAAAGGCCGTGTGGTGCGATCTCGGGCCGCCCGATCCGTCCGCCGAGGACGACGACCGCGCCGACGGGACCGGGACCTGACGAACGGGCCGTCGTCCGAAGGGCGTTGACACCAGCGGGCCCGAGATTGGCTCGAAGCGCTCGGTCGCGAGGGCCTCCGTTCGGCTCCCGGGACGCGCCGGACGGGCCGTTGAGCGCGCAACAGTCCCTGCGGGCTCCGTCCGCGCGCGGTCTCAGAAGGGGTAGGTGTCCTCCTGCCGGACGGCCACGCCGAGGTGTTCGCCGACCCGGTTGACCAACAGCGTCATCTCGTACGCCACATGACCGACGTCGGCCTCCGCCGCGGTGAGCACGCAGAGGCAGCTGCCGTCCCCGGCCGCGGTGACGAACAGCAGCGCCTCCTCGAACTCCACCATCGTCTGCCGTGCTCGGCCCGCCTTGAAGTGTCTGCCCGAGCCGCGCGCCAGGCTGTGCAGCCCGGAGGAGACCGCCGCAAGGTGCTCCGCGTCCTCCCGGACGAGTCCCGTGCTGGCTCCTGTCACCAGTCCGTCATTCGAAAGCACCAAGGCGTGCTGTATGTGTTCCACCCGGCTGGTGAGATCGTCGAGAAGCCAGTCGAGTCCCCGGTCCAACGCCATGCGTGCCCTCCCCGTTGCCACTTCCCCGTACCCCTCGTCGCGCGTAAGCCTTGCGCACACCTCTGCTGCGGGCAAGCGGCCCACGGGTCCCGGGGCGTCGCTTCGCGCCACTCGCGTCCCGGCGGCGCAGGATGGGCCCATGGCACACCACATGACCGAGGAAGAGTGGCGGGCGTTCCTCTCCGCCGGGACCCGCACCGGCAAGCTGTCCACCGTACGGGCGGACGGGAGTCCCCACGTCGCGCCCGTCTGGTTCCTCCTGGACGGGGAGGATCTGGTCTTCAACACCGGCAGGGACACGGTGAAGGGGCGCAACCTGGCGCGGGACGGCCGGGTGGCGTTGTGCGTGGACGACGAACGGCCGCCGTACTCGTTCGCCGTCGTCCAGGGGCGGGCCGGGCTCAGCGAGGACCCCGACGAACTGCTGACCTGGGCGACGCGCATCGCCGCCCGGTACGTGGGTGAGGAGGCGGCCGCGGAGTACGGCCGCCGCAACGCGGTCCCGGGCGAACTGGTCGTACGGGTACGGATCGAGAAGGTGGTCTCGATGGCCGACATCGCCGGCTGAGGGCCCGCCCGGCCCGATCCGGGCCGGCCGCGTCCCCGACCTCACGGGTCAGTACACCTGGCCCACGGAGTCGAGGAGCCGGGCGGTGTGCATCCGCCCGGCGTACTCGACCATTCGGATCAGGACCTCCTTGCCGGAGGCACGGTCCCGCGCGTCGCACAGGACGACGGGCGTCCCGGGGTCCAGGTCGAGCGCGCGCGACACGTCCTGCTCGCCGTAGGAGCGGGCCCCGGAGAAGCAGTTGACGGCGACGACGAACGGGATGCGCCGGTGCTCGAAGTAGTCGACGGCGGGGAAGCAGTCCTCCAGCCGCCGGGTGTCGGCGAGGACGACCGCCCCGAGCGCCCCCTGTGACAGCTCGTCCCAGAGGAACCAGAAGCGGTCCTGTCCCGGCGTCCCGAAGAGGTAGAGGGAGAGCCCGGACCGGATGGTGATCCTGCCGAAGTCCATCGCGACCGTGGTCGTGGTCTTGCGCTCCACGCCTTCGGTGTCGTCGACGCTCTGTCCGGCCTCGCTGAGCAACTCCTCGGTGCGCAGCGGGCGGATCTCGCTGACGGCTCCGACCAGGGTGGTCTTGCCGACTCCGAATCCTCCGGCGACCAGGATCTTCAGGGCGAGGGCCGTGTTCTCGCCACCGGCCTCCCCCGGTGCGGCGCCCCCGTCCGCGTTCACCCCGTCACCGTCTTCACGGACTGCACCGCCTGCGTGCTCGGAGGACATCGATCACTTCTCTCACCCATGAGCCCTCGGGTGCGCCCCGGTGGATCGGGCGCACCCTTCGGGTTCGGTCGAGTCCTGCCCGGCACGGTGCCGGTCAGGTATGGAGAAGCATGGCAAAGCGGTCGGCCGATCGAGAGAAGCGATCGCAAATTGATCGTTGCGGCCGGAAGGTGGTCGGACGATGCGCGTATGGCGCCTTCAATCGAGCACGTGGGTCCGAGGACGACGATCCCTTCCGGCCAGACTGGTCCGTACCAACGCGATCGGCCTGGGCCTGCGGCTCAGGAGCGCGTATCCTCCCCGCCCGCCTCCGCGTCCCGCCGTCCCGTCACCATGCGTCGGTTCGGCCACCACGACACCGGGCCGATGTCCAGCACCAGCGCGGGCACCAGCAGCGATCGCACCACCAGGGTGTCGAGCAGCACGCCGAACGCGACGATGAAGGCGATCTGCACCAGGAAGGCCAGCGGGATGACGAGCAGCGCGGCGAAGGTGGCGGCCAGCACCACGCCCGCCGAGGTGATGACTCCACCGGTGGTGATCAGGCCACGCAGTACCCCCTCGCGGGTGCCGTGCAGCAGGGACTCCTCCCGTACCCGGGACATCAGGAAGATGTTGTAGTCCACGCCGAGGGCGACGAGGAAGACGAATCCGTACAGCGGGACGGAGGCGTCCGTGCCGCTGAAGCCGAACACGTGCTGGAAGACCAGGGCCGAGACGCCCAGTGTGGCGAGGTAGTTGAGCCCCACGGTGGCGACCAGCAGCACGGGCAGCAGGACCGAGCGGAGCAGTGCCATCAGGATGACCAGGATGATGGCGAGTACCACGGGCACGATGAGCGCGCGGTCCTCGGACGCGGTGGTCTGGGTGTCGAGCCGCTGCGCGGAGTACCCGCCGACCGCGGCCTGCGCACCGGGTACGGCATGGACCGCCCCGCGCAGCCTCTTCACCGTCGCGTTGGCGGCGTCGCTGTCCGCCTCGGCCTTCAGCGTGGCGTCGATCCGCACCCGTCCGTCGACGACCACGGGAACGCCGTCGCCGGGGCGCCCGGATGCCGTGACCGGAGTGACGGCCGCGATCCCCTCGGTGTTCCGGGCGGCGGCGACGACCTGATCGGTACGGTCGGCCCGGGCGATGATCACGGCGGGGTTGCCGGACCCGCCGGGGAAGTGCCTGCTGAGCGTGGCCTGTGCGGAGACCGACGGCGCGTCGTTGACGAAGGTCTCGTCCAGCGGCACGCCCTGCGACTTCAGGGTGGGCGCGAAGAGCGCGCACGCCACCAGGACGAGCAGGGTGCCGGCCCAGACCTTGCGGGGGGCGCGGTCCACGAAGGCGGCGACACGACGCCAGATGCCGTGCCCGCCCGTGGCGGCGTCGGCGGGACGGGGCTTGGCCGGCCAGTAGGCGGCACGGCCGGTCAGCACGAGGACCGCCGGGAGGAACGTCAGGGTGGAGAGCACGGCGCAGACGATTCCGATGGCGCCCACGGGACCCAGCGCCCGGTTGTTCGTCAGATCGCTGAGCAGCAGCGCGAGGAGCCCGAGGGCCACGGTCGCCGCGCTCGCCGTGATCGCGCCGGCCGAGCGCCTCAGAGCTGCGAGTGCGGCTGCCACGCGGTCGCCGCCCCGGGTCAGCTCTTCCCTGAACCGGGCGGTGAGCAGCAGCGCGTAGTCCGTGGAGGCGCCGATGACGAGGATCGAGAGGATGCCCTGCACCTGGCCGTCGACCCGTACGACCCCGTGGTCGGCGAGGACGTACACGATCGCGCAGGCCAGCCCCAGGGCGAACACGGCGCTGATGATGATCAGGAAGGGCAGCAGGAGGCTGCGGTACACCAGCAGCAGGATGACGAGGACGGCGATGAGGGCCACACCGAGGAGCAGGCCGTCGATGCCGCCGAAGGCGTCCTTGAGGTCCGCCTGGGCCGCCGCGGGTCCGGCGATGCCCACCGTGGTGCCGGGCACGGACCGGGCGGCGTCGCGTACCCGGTCGAGGGTGCCGGGCAGGGCGTCGCCGAGGCCGGAATCGAGCTGGACGATGCCTTCGAGCGCCCGGCCGTCCTCGGAGGCGAGCGCGGGGGTGGGGGTTCCCTCCACGCCGGGCGTACCCCGGAGCGAGGCGAGCGCGCGGGTGGCGGTCTCGGCCGCGCCGCCCGGGAGCGCGCCGTCGTCGCCGGTCCAGACGACGATGGCCGGCACGGTGCCGGACTTCTGGAACGCCTTCTGCTCCTCGGAGACCTCGGTCGATTCGGCGCTGCGCGGCAGGAAGGCGGCCTGGTCGTTGGTGGAGACCTCGCCGAGTTTCCCCGCGTAGGGGCCGAACACTCCCCCGATGCCGAGCCAGACGAGGACGAGTACTGCGGGCACCAGCCAGCGGAGAGTGCGGTGCCGTGATGCGGACGTCATTGCTTCCCCAGGAGTCGACACGTTCGGAACGACGGGACGGGCTTGCGCGGTGACAGTGGTGCGAAGGGAGACAGTGGCTTACGAGGTGGGACCGCCGCGACGTGGCGATCCGCGAGGCGGGACACCTTCCCCGGATCGGGGCGCGTACGACGGCCCGACACGCGAGCGAACATGTCTCTCAACGATCAACTATCTCAATCATCGAGAGATATTACCCTGGAACCATGCGCAGCACAGAGGGCGGCCCGGACAGAGGCACGGACGAGGACGCGGCCGGGCTCCAGAGTTTCGCCGTGCTGCTGCGGCGGATGAACAGCGAGTTCAACCGCATCGCACACGAATTCGCCCACGAACAGGACCTCCACCCGACGGACGTGCAGGCGCTCATCGCGATCCTCGACGCGGACTACGGCGAGCCCGGCACCGCCATGACACCGGGGCGGCTGCGGGAGCAGCTGAACCTCACCTCGGGCGCGGTGACGGCCTGTCTCGACCGGCTGGAGCGAACCGGACACATCCGGCGTGTCCGGGACGGCGGCGACCGCAGGGTGGTGCACCTGCACTACGCGGCCGCGGCGATGGCGGTGGCCCGCGACTTCTTCCGGCCGCTGGCCGAGAGCACCCAGGCGGCGCGGGGCCAGTTCGACGCGGCGGAGCTGCGGACGGTCGCCCGCTTCCTCGAGGCGATGAACGACGAACTCGGCCAGATCCGCCGGGTGCGGAAGTGAGCACCGGAACGACTCCTGGACCCCGGCCGCGGAAGTGAGCACCGGGAGCCCTGGACTCCCGGATGCGGAAGTGACCACCGGGGAGCCCTGGACCCTCCGGCGGCCGGGCCCGGCCACGCGGCGGTGATGCCCGCCGTGCGCTCCGGGCCGTGACCCGCGCCCGCGCACGCGGGTTTCCCGGTGCTTCCCCGGACTCCCCCGGGCCCCCGGGCTTCCTCAGAGTGCCCGCAGTCCGTCGATGACCTCGCGCAGGATGCGCTCGTCGGGCAACTGGGCGGGCGGGACGGGCCGGCAGACCGACACGTGACCGCCCTCCAGCAGGTCTCCCAGCAGCACCCGCACCACGCCCACCGGGAGATCGGCGTCGGCGGCGAGCTCCGCGACCGACTGGGTCTCGTCCTGGCACAGGGCGAGCAGCGACCGGTGTTCCGGACCGAGCATCGTCTCGGCGTCGGGGTCGGACGCGCCGTCGACGACGACCAGGGCGATCAGGTCGAACCGCACCCCGCTCGGGCCCGGTTTCGTACGCCCTCCGGTGACGGCGTACGGGCGCACCAGGGGGCCCGCGTCCGCGTCGTACCACTGGCTTCCGCGCAGGGCGTCCGCGCCGGTGCCCATCTCCCGGTCCCGGTAGGGATCGTGGAACCCGTAGGGGTCCTTGCCGCCGTACGCCGCGTCGGGGTCGTCGGACATGCGCACCGTTTCCTCCCCGCCCTCAGCCCGCGACGGGGGGCTGTGCGAGCCGTGCCGGCGTACCCAGATGCTCGCCGACCCGTTTGACGAGGCGTGCCATCTCGTACGCGACCAGGCCGATGTCCGCCACGGCGTCGCTCAGCACGGCCAGGCAGGAGCCTTCGCCGGCCGCGACGACGAACAGGAATCCGTCGTCCATCTCCACCATGGTCTGACGCACCCCGCCCGCCCCGAAATGGCGGCCGGCGCCTTTGGCCAGGCTGTGGAAGCCGGAGGCGACGGCGGCCAGGTGTTCGGCGTCCTCGCGGCTGAGCACGCTGGAGGCGCCGATCGCCAGTCCGTCGCCGGAGAGGACGACGGCATGCCGTACCTCCGCGACCCGCTTCACCAGATCGTCCAGCAGCCAGTCGAGTTCGCCCGAGCGGTGGTTCAATTCCGTCCTTCCGTTCGCGATCATCCGGGATCTCCTACGTCGATGGGGTGGGCCGCCGGACCCGGTGCGGGGGGCGCCGTCGGCGGCGGGGGTACCGCCGCCGGGCCCGGTGCGTCACCGCTGCCGCGACGCCATCCGTCCCGGTAGGCGGTCATGCGGTCCCGGACCTGTTCGGGCGTACGCCCGGCGGGTTCCCCGCCGCCCGTGGTCCGCTGCTCCTGCGGCGCCCGGGCCTGTCCCTCGCGGAGCTGGGGCACCAGGTGCGCCTGCCGGACGCGCCGGGGGAGCTCGTCGTCGCCCTCGGCCCGGTGCGCCCGCTCCGGCGGCTCGGCCGTCCCCTGCCTGAACGGGGTGTGGGGGTGGCCGCGCTCGGGTGTCCGCCCGGCCGACGGAGTACGGGGCCGCCTCCGGAGTGCGGTGACCGGGGCGGGCGGCGCTTCGGGAGTGTGCCCCCCGGTCGCCCCGGTCATCTCGGAGTCCGTGCCGGAATCCGAGATGACGGAGCCCGGCCCGGAGTCGCGACCGGAGTCGGGGTCAGAGTCGGGGTCGGGGACCGCGACGGGCGGCGGGAAGGCCGGCCGGTGCTCGCGGTCGGTGAGTGCCGCGCGCGGCACGGGCTTCTCGCCACCGTCGGTCTGCGGCGGGAGCGCGGTCTGCGGGGAGTGGGCCGCCTGCGGGGGGAGCGCGCCCGGCTCCGCGTTCTTCGACGGCTCGTCGTGCAGCAGCGCGGTCGGCAGCAGGACCACGGCAGTGGTGCCGCCGTACGGCGAGGCGCGGAGCCCCACCTTGATCCGGTGGCGGTTGGAGAGGCGGCTCACCACGAAGAGCCCGAGCCGGTCGCTGTCGAAGAGGTCGAGCGCCTCGGACTGCTCGATGCGTTTGTTGGCCTGGGCCAGGAGCTCCCCGCCCATGCCGAGGCCCCGGTCCTCGATCTCGATCGCGTACCCGTTGCCCACCGGTTCGCCGGTGATCCGCACCTTGGTGTGCGGGGGCGAGAACTGGGCGGCGTTCTCGACGAGTTCGGCGAGCAGGTGGGTGAGGTCGGCGACCGCGGCGCCCGTCACGGAGACGTCGGCGAGGCGGCGTACCTCCACGCGGGCGTAGTCCTCGATCTCCGAGACCGCCGCGCGGACCACCTGGGTGAGCGGTACGGGCCTGCGCCAGGCTCGCCCGGGGGCGGCGCCCGACAGGATGATCAGGCTCTCGGCGTGCCGGCGCATGCGGGTGGTCAGGTGATCGAGGCGGAAGAGGTCGGCGAGCTCGTTGGGGTCGTCGGCGCGCCGTTCCATGCCGTCCAGGAGGTTGAGCTGGCGGTGGACCAGGACCTGGCTGCGGCGGGCGATGTTGACGAAGACTCCGGCGATGCCGCTGGCGAGTTCGGCACGCTCCACCGCTGCGCTGAGCGCGGCGCGGTGCACGATGTCGAGTGCCTCACCGACCTGGCCGATCTCGTCCGGCGACGGTCTGCGCATCGGCGATTCGGCCTTCACGTCGATCTCCTCGCCCGCCCGCAGGCGCTCCATCGCGCGGGGCAGTTCGCGGCGGGCGATGGCCAGGGCGCTGTCGCGCAGGCTCACCAGCTCCGTGACGAGCCCGCTGCCGATGCGGACGGAGATGACGAGCGCGGCGACCACGGCGACGAACCCGAACAGGACCGCCGCACCGTCGGGACTCGTCAGCCCGCTGGTCAGCGGGTCCGAACGGCCCGCCACGCGCTCGGCCGCGGCGGCTTCGACGGCGCGCAGCCGGGCGAGGACGGGACCGCCCGCCAGGGACCAGGCGTCGGCCGGCACCGCGCGGGCGGCCCGGGGACCGGGCCGCGCGGCGAGTACCGCGTCCTCGGCGCTCTCCACGGCGCGGTAGGTGGAGTCCGCGGCGAGGTCCTGCCAGGCATCGCGTTCGGCGGCGGGCAGGTCGGCCGCGGCCGTCTCCGTGAAGGAGCGCCGTGCCTCCACCGCTCCCGTGAACCGGAGCAGTGCCCGCCCGTCGAGCGTGCCGGTGCGGGCGGCCACGGCGAGCAGGACGTCCTCGCGGGCCAGCATCTCGTCCGCCCTGCCGAGTTCGAGCAGGACGCGCGCCTCGGGGCCGGCTTCGGCGTCCTGGATTCCGGTGAGCGCTCCGAGCACGCCGAAGGCGGCGCCGATGGCGTCGGTGTAGGCGAGGTAGGTGTTGTCCCGGTCTGTGTCGCTGTGCGCGCCTGTGTCCGAGGAGGCGCGGAGACGGCCGCGCAGGGCGCCCAGTGCCTCGGCGCGGGAGAGGAAGACGTCCATGCGGGTCGAGAGGCCCGTCGGGAGGCTCCCGGTGTCCGCCACCGTGTGCCCCTCGCCCATCCGCAGCCGGTCGAGCGCCGCGTCGGTGCGGGCGGCACGGTTCCGCAGGGTCGCGGCCGCCGCCTCGCCCGGTGCGGCCGCCTGGACGAGTGCCGCCTTCCGTTCGGCCTGGAGCGCGTCGACGGCCTGCCGGACCGGGGTGCGCACGGTGGTGTCCACCCGCTCCGCCTGGCGCAGCCGTGCCACCTCCTGGGCGGTGGTGACGGTCGCGAGCCCCCACAGGGCGAGCAGGGACACCACCGGCACCATCAGCAGGGCGAGCACCTTGGCGCGTACGGTTCGGGGCCGCGGGGACCAGGTGCGCCGGCGCCCGGACGGGTCCTCCGGGCGCCGCGAAAGGGCACCGAGCACGGCACGCTCGTCGGCCGGGGGCCCCGCGTGCGCGCGTCGGCCGCGTACCGGGGGTATGGGCCGGTCGTCCTGGGCGCCGGGCGCCTGGGTCGTACGGAGTGGGCGCATGGCCTCCTCGTTCCGGTCGGGAAAGGGGCGGGTCGGGGGACGGGTACGGTGGCCGGTCAGCGGGTGGCGGCCGCGGAGGGGTCGCCGGGTGTGGTGAGTCGGTCGGTGTGCCGGGCGCGTGCGGCCGAGGCGGACACGTAGGCGTCGGTCTCGGTGTCGGCGTCCCGCGCCGTGGGAGAGAGCGCGACGAACGCCGAGGTGAGGAAGAGGTAGGAACCGAGCCCGACGGTCAGGGGGAAGATGAACTGCATGGCCGTGGCCCCGGTCAGGGGTGCGGCGGACGGGGCGACTTCGACGCCGACCGCGAGCATGCCGGTGTAGTGCATGGAGCTGACGGCGGCGCCCATCACGAGGGAGGCGAGCGCCACGGCTCCGGGGGTGTGGATGTTGAGGGCAGCCCAGAGGGCCGCGGTGGCGGCGACGACGGCGATCACCACGGAGACCGCGACCATCGCCGGGTTGTAGTGGACTTCACCGTGCAGGTGGATGGCGGCCATGCCGAGGTAGTGCATGCTCGCGACACCGACCCCGGTGGTGAGCCCGCCGGTCAGCAGGGCCCGTTCGCGGTTGCGGCCGTGGCCCACCGCGAAAACGCCGATCCCGACGACCAGCACGGCCACGATCAGGCTGAACAGGGTGAGGCCCACGTCGTAGCGGATGTCGGTGCCGGTGACCCCGAATCCGAGCATGGCGACGAAGTGCATCGTCCAGATGCCGGTGCCGAGGGCGGATGCCGCGGTGAGCAGCCAGTTGCGCCGCGAGCGGCCGGTGGTGTGCAGCGCGCGCACGGTGCATCGGAGTCCGAGCGCGGCGCCGATCGATGCCATCGCGTACGACAGCACGGGTGTCAGCCAGCCGAAGGTTGCGTGGTCCAGGTGTCCCATAAGTCGGGGACGGTAGCCCGGCGGGAGGTACATGCCGGGGGCACACTTCGAAATTCATGGAATATGACGGATCGCCGCTCCGAACCGATCGGAGAGTGGCTGATTCTGTCGCCCAAAGCCAGCGGACGGACGCAGTGATTGTCGCCATGAACCCGCCACAACCGATCGCGCCGCGCGGAGCTTCCGCACTTCACACGGCTGCTTCACGCGGCTCGGCGAAGTCTTCCCGGCCCACCGCGAACTCACTCCTCCCACAGCCCCGTTCCGGCCACCGAACCCGATCACCTCCACCTGTCCGCATGGCCACATGGCCACGTGGCCGATGACCGGACACGCGTACACGGGCGCCGCTCCCGCACGTGGGGTCACTCGGCGGCGGCTCCGTCCGACGCGCGGCGGTGCGGCACCGGGCACCCCCGGACCCCCGGTGTGGGGAAGGTGCCGAGCGCGGCCACGTCGTACCCGTCCGGGTAGCCCTTGATCTCCGGGTTCTGGCGGGCGAAGTGCGGCGCGGACCGCGGCGGAAGCAGCCGGACCGCCCGCGCCCGCAGACGCAGCGCTCCCCTGGTCAGACCGCGTGCGAAGGCGCTCGGACGCCGGTAGCGGAAGGCGTCGATCAGTGCGTCGTCGAGGAGCGCGAGACTCGCCTTGCGCACCAGCGGTGCCAAGGGCGCCGGGTACCAGGAGGCCATCAGGCCCAGGGTGGCGTCGGAGACCTTCCTCGCCCCCTCGTCCCACCCGAAGTGGGCGTTCTCGTAGGCGTCGAGGGTCTCCTCGAACTCCTCGTAGGTGCGGGGCAGGTCCTTGATCCCCATGTGTGCGCCGAGCGTGCGGTAGTAGACCGCACAGGCCTGGCGTTCGTGGGCGGACAGCGCGCGCCAGCCGTACGCGTCCAGCCAGCGCTTGGGGACCACGACGAAGGTGCAGAGCACGTAGCGCATGTCGTCGTTGCTGATGGCGTAGCTGCAGTGCATCGCGTTGATCCGCCGGAGTGCCGTACGGCCTTCTCCGGAGTCGAACCCGTGCTCCACGACGGTGTCCAGCAGGAGCGCCGTGTCGTCGTAACGCTTCTGGGACCGGTCCGTCAGCTCCGCCGTCGTCGCCAGCAGTCGGCCGATGCTGGGCACGGCATACGTGCGGTACAGGGCGAGTTCGAGAGCGCGGGTGACGTCCCACGGGAACTCGAGTGTGACGGACAGCCGGTAGATCCGGAGGAAGTCCTGTTCGGGATCGAGACTTTGGATCTCCTTCAGCCGGTCGAACCTCTTCATGCCCGCGTCCCCTCCGTCGGTCCGGATCTCCACTGTAGGGCGGGGGAGACGCCCGGACCCGGCTCGCGGAAGGGGGACGCCGGCTCCCGAAGTCCGCGATCACCTGCCGCGCGAGGTCTCGACGGCGGGGTTACCGGGTGGTTAGGGTGCGCCGACGCATCCCACGAACGAGTTCGAGGCAAGAGGAGGACATCGTGGCCGGGACGGACGACACGATCGCCGCCGACGACGACACGCTGTACGTGCTGACCGCGCTCCTGCTGACCCCCGCGAGCTTCCCCACCGTGCTGGGCGACGACTACCCGGCCGCGTGCCGCTCGCTCTCCCTCGAACCGTACGAGGAGGGGTACGGCCTCGTGCTCGGGCAGGACGGTGCGGGTGCCCGCTGGACCGTGGTGACCGAGGACGCCACCACCGTCGCCGGTGCCATCGCCGCCTGGGACTGTGGCATCGCGTACGAGCTCTCGCCCGACGACCGCACGGTCGTCTGCGCACTGCCGGGCTGGCCCCTCGCCCTCGCGGTCGCCGCGCCCGGGGTGCCCGCACCCTACGACCCCGAGCCCGCCGCGGACGGTGGGGCGCTCCTTCTGACGCCCCCTTCGGAGAGCGACTGGGGACCGGAGCAGCGGCGGATGGGGGCGGACGAGATCGCCGCGCGGTGGGCGTCGTGGCGCGAACAGGTCGACGCGGCGGTCCCCGGTCCCGGAGCGAGCGCGGCCCAGGAGCCGGAGAGTCCGGGAACGAAGGGACACCCCGGCGTGCGCAGGGCGCTGGAGGAGGCGCGCGACTACCTGGACTCGCCTCCGCCGCCGGGACGCATCAGGTCCTCCTTCGCCTCCGCGGACGTCCGGACGCTGCGGGTCGACGGACCCGGGTGGTCGCTGGTCGCCCGGACCGACGACATGGCCTTCGTCCTGCTGGACGACGCGCCGGGCGAGGTACTGCAGGTACGGAGGGGTACGCAGCTTCTCGGGCTCCTGACCGCACTCGACGCGCTCGCCACCCGGCCCGCGTGAGGCGGCCGTCCGCCACCCGCGTACGCCCCTTGCGACAGGCCCCCGGGGCGGCCCCAGGGTCAGACGCGGTCGAGGGCCTTGTGCGGCCCGACGGGGAGCTCGGCCCGGACGGTGTCTCCGGCTCGCACGGGTCCGTCGTCCACCACCACTCCCATGATCCCGGCCCTGCGGACCACGCGTCCCGCTTCGTCGCGCCCGACGACGCGCTTGAGCAGTCCGCTCCGGAAGGCGTCGATCTGGAGGCACGGATTGCGCAGGCCGGTGACCTCGACGACGGCCTGGTCCCCCAGGTGCAGCAGGGTGCCCACCGGCAGGGCGAGCAGGTCGAGGCCGCGCGTGGTGACGTTCTCGCCGAGGTCGCCGGGGGCCAGGTCGAAACCGTCGGCGCGCAGCTCGTCGAAGAGTTCCTGCTGGATCAGGTGGACCTGGCGGAGGTTGGGCTGGGTGGGGTCCTGGGCGACCCTGCTGCGGTGCTTGACGGTGACGCCCGCGTGGACGTCACCCTCCACTCCGTGTCCGGCCCGGAGCGTGATGCTCTCCCGGACCGGTTTGGTGAAGGTGTACTCACCGCTGCGGCTCACCGCCACGACTGTGCCGTTCAGCGTCCCATCTCCTTGCGTCGTATACGTCGGATCCTGCGCCGCTGCGAGGGATCGAGCAGCAGATAGCCCGCGGTGGGCACCCCGATCAGCACCACGAGAGCCCACCAGAACCCGATGAACGGGATCAGGACGGCTGCCACGACAACTCCCCCGATGGCGATCTTCGCGCCGTTCGACATGATGGTGCCTCCTCCGCGGCACGCAGCCGCTTCACCCATGACAACGCCTCTGCGGCGCGTACGGTTCCCCGCCGGGCCTACCGCAGCGGAGCTCCCACGTCGTGCATGTGGGACAGGCCCTGGCGGTAGGACTCCACGAGCCCCGTCTCCGTGTACGGCATTCCGATCCGGTGGCAGTACTCCTCGACCAGCGGCTGGGCGAGGCGCAGGTGGGGGCGCGGCATGCTCGGGAAGAGATGGTGCTCTATCTGGTAGTTCAGCCCGCCGAGGAACCAGTCGGTGAGGACGGCGCCCCGCACGTTGCGCGAGGTGAGGACCTGGCGCTGCAGATGGCCCCAGCGGTCGCCGTCCGGGTCGGGCATCTCCATCCCCTTGTGGTTCGGTGCGAAGGCCATCCCCAGGTGCAGTCCGAAGAGCGCGTGGAGCACCAGTGCGAAGACGACCGCCTTTCCGGCCGGCATGGCGGTGAGGAACAGCGTCGCCCAGAGCGCGAGGTGGGCGACCATCAGCAGCCCGGACAGCACGCCCTCGCGGCCGGGCTGCCGGCGCAGGAACTGGAAGCCGGAGACCTTCAGCGCGATGCCCTCCAGCAGCAGCATGGGGAAGAAGAGGCGTGCCTGGTGGCGGGTGAGCCAGCGGGCGAAGCCTTCCCGCTGGGCCGCCTGCTTCTGGGTCCAGACCAGGGCCCCCACGCCGACGTCCGGGTCCTTGTCGATGTGATTGGGGTTGGCGTGGTGCCGGACGTGCTTGTCGTTCCACCACGCCTCGTTCATGCCGAGGAGAAGGTTCCCGTGGACGAGGCCGATGATCCGGCTCGCTCTGCGGTTCCCGGTGATCTGGGCGTGCCCCGCGTCGTGTCCGAGGAAGGCGGTACGGGTCCACAGGACGGCCAGCGGCACCGCGAGGAGCAGCGTCCACCAGGTGTCGCCGAGGAGTTCGATGCCGGTGGCGACCGCGGCCAGACAGAGCGCGTTCACGGCGATGCCCGCCGCGTACCAGCCGGTGCGGCGGTCCAGCAGCCCCTGTCCCTTGACGGCCTTCAGGAGCGGCGCGAAGTCGCTGCCGCCGGGGGCACCTTCGGTGAGGCCCCGCCGGGCGGGCACGGCCTGCGGGGCGGGCCGGGCGCCGGGTCCGGCGGGCCGGTCGCCGTCCGCGTCCGGGGAGGGCGGGGCGACAGAGGTCGCGGCCCGTGCTCCGGACGGGTCGGTGGCGGTGGTGGTCGCCTGGGGCATGGCATCTCCAGCTCTCTGGACGGGTGCGCCTACCCGAAGAAACGTAATGAAGGGGGACACGCGGCGGCCATGACGCCACCATCCCGATGAGCAGGGGGTCTTCCCCCTGATTCCATGGTGGTGCTGTCCCCCGTAAGGGCCCCGCGCGGGACGACCGCGGCCTTCCGTGGGCCTCGGGGGACCTCGCGGGGAACCGAACGGCCGTTCACCTCGTCGTTCGTGCCGGGGCACACCCGCCGGGAGGCGGTTCCGCGCGCCCCGGCCGTGATCCGTACCCGTCCCCTGGAGAGCACGATGCACCGCAGAAGGATTCTCCGGGCGGTGGCCGGCACCGCGGCGGGCCTTCTTCTGCCGGCGTCGGTGCGCGGGGTGGACGCGCCCTCGGCGGGGACGGACAGTGCGCTGGCCCGCTGGGCACCCGCCTCGGCCGCCAACTACACCGTGCCCGGGGGCACCTCGCCCCGGCGGGTCGACCGGGTGGTCGTCCACGTCACCCAGCAGGCCTTCACGCAGACGCTCGGCATCTTCCGCGACCCGTCGAAGAAGGTGTCGGTCCACTACGTCGTGCGGTCCGGCGACGGCTACACCGCCCAGTGCGTACCGGAGCGGGACATCGCCTGGCACGCGGGCAACTGGGACTACAACGTCCGTTCCGTCGGCATCGAGCACGAAGGCTGGGTGGAGCGCCCGGAGTACTTCACCGCGGCGATGTACGAACGGTCGGCGCTGCTCACCGCCGACATCTGCGAACGCCACGGCATCCCCAGGGACCGTACGCACATCATCGGCCACTACGAGGTGCCGGGGACGGACCACACCGATCCCGGTCCGCTCTGGGACTGGGACCGTTATCTGCGGCTCGTCCGCCACGCCTGAGGGGACCGGGGTACCCGGCCGCACGCCAGGTCGGGGAGCGGTCGCGCCGGACGGGGACCGCCCGCTCCCCCTCGTCAGCCCCGTCGCCGCCCGTGGCGCAACCGGAACCAGACGTCGCGCGCCTGCCGGCCCGCGGAGGTGCGGCTGGCCGAGACCAGCCGGTGCGCCTGCTGGCGCGTCTCGACCATCGGCCCGGAGCCGCGCAACGGGCGACCGGCCGTCTCGTGCAGGAAGAGGGTGGAGATCAGCCCGATGACGCCCGCCACCATCAGGTAGTAGGCGGGCACCATGTCGTTGCCGGTGGCCTCCACGAGCCCGGCGGCGAACAGCGGGGTGGTTCCGCCGAAGAGCGATACGGAGATGTTGAACGCGATCGAGAGCGCGCCGTACCGGATGCGGGTGGGGAAGAGCGCCGGAAGGGTGGAGGCCGAGGTCCCGGCGAAGCAGACGAGCAGCAGGCCGAGGATCACGCAGCCGAAGGCCGGGAGCAGGATTCCGCCCTGCCGGATCAGCAGGAACGCCGGGATGGAGAGCGCCACCAGAGCCACGCTCCCCGCCATGAACACCGGCCTGCGGCCCCACCGGTCGGAGCTGCGGCCCACGGTGGTGATGGTCAGGACGACCAGCAGCATGGTGCCGAGGACGAGCAGTTGCGAGGTGGTCTCGGGTTCGCCGAGGGTCTCCGACATGTAGGTCGGGAGGTAGGACGTGACCATGTAGTTGGTGACGTTGTAGAGGAGCACCAGGCCCATGCAGATCAGCACGGCCTCCCAGTGCTCGGAGAAGATCTCCTTGAGCCGGCCCTTGCCCGACTGCCTGGCCTCTTCCACCGGGCCGGCCTCCGCCAGGGCCTCGGCCTGTTCCTCCTCCTGCCGCTGGAAGGCGGGGGTCTCCTCCAGCTTCATGCGCATGTAGAGGCCGATCAGCCCCAGCGGTCCGGCGACGTAGAAGGGGATGCGCCAGCCCCAGTCCGTGAGCCCGTCGGTACCGAGGACGGCGGTGAGCACGGTGACCAGGCCCGAGCCCAGCGAGTATCCGACGAAGGTGCCGAAGTCCAGCCAGCTGCCGAGGAACCCGCGCCGCTTGTCGGGGGCGTATTCGGCGATGTACGTGGTCGCTCCGGCGTACTCCCCGCCCGTGGAGAAGCCCTGCACGAGCCGGCACACCAGGAGCAGCAGGGGGGCCGCGAAGCCGACGGCCGCGTAGGTGGGGAGGAAGCCGACGGCGAAGGTGCTCGCCGCCATCATGATCATGGTGATCGCAAGGACCTTCTGCCGTCCCACCCGGTCCCCGAGCGGACCGAAGACGAGTCCGCCGAGCGGCCGAACCAGGAACGCGGCGGCGAAGGTGGCGAACGTCGACACCACCTGGGCTCCGGGTGAACTGGACGGGAAGAACACCTTGCCCAGCGTTCCGGCCAGATACGCGTAGACGCCGAAGTCGAACCACTCCATGGTGTTGCCGAGTGCTGCGGCCGTGACCGCCCGGCGCACCTTCGGCGGATCGGTGACGGTGACGTCCTTGGCCCGGACCGCTTTCTTGCGGCGCCGTACGACCGTGCGCATCATGCGGTCCACGGCCTCGGTGTCGCGCCGGGACCGCCCTCCCGGCTGTTTCCTGGTTCCGGCCATGCGTCCACCCCTTTCCGAGGGCTCTCGGCGCCTCACCTTCCGCGGCCCGTCACCCGGACAGGGACTGAAGATCATCGGTGCCTCCGAGTCTGGGGCAACCGCCCGCCGAAGGCCTCCCGGGCGGCCCGCACGAGTGACGACCGCACGGGGGACGGCCTGCGGGCCTGCGCCGACTGCCGGCCCCCGGTCGGCCCGCACTCCCGGCGACCGCGGGTAACGCCTTTTCCCACGACCGCGGGTGGCGCCTTTTCCCAGGTCCGACGGCGGACACGCGGGCGCGCACGCAATGACCGGCCCATCCATAAAGATGATGTTCCGAATACTACATAAGAACGCCAACATGACTAAGTCACTCACATCGGCGACAGAGGCCCGAACCCTATTCCGTACCGACAGGACTCCCTGTTCAATGACTGTGAGGCCGACTACGGCACTCCGGGGGACAGGCTCAATTCACCGTCGGTCGAGGATTGAATCCGCAGGAAGCGGAAAAGAATCAACCGAGCTCGCACAGGGCGGAAAAGGAGAGGCGACCACACCGGTCTCCAACTCCAGGGGAATTTCCTTCTGCCGCCCATGTCGCCGACTTCGCACGGGCGCCACCACAGAAGACAGCGAACCCACTCGTACGCCCCCTGAGACTTCCGCATGCATTCGACGGCCCCATCCCCTGCAATGGCGCAGGACCCGAGGCTGATTCCGTATTCCTACGGAGGATTTCAGGTGAACGAAAAAGAATGGCCCACCGATGACACCGTCCGCTCCACGGGGGCCCCTCCGCAGCCCACCGCCGTTCCGCTCGGACGGCGCGTTCTCCGCTCCCTCGCCTATCCCGTCCTGCTGACGGCCACCCTGCTGGTGGCGACGGCGGCACTGGTGCTGGACTGGAATCCCGAACGCGTGAGTTCATTTTTCCTCATCGGTACCCTGATCTATCTCACCGTCCTCGAAAGACTGATTCCACACCGGCGCGACTGGCACCCCGACGGAGCGGAATGGCGTTGGTACGGCGTCTATTTCCTGCTGACCATGGCCGGGAGCGCGCTTGCGCAGTTCTCTGTCACGACGGCGGTGGGAAGAATCTCGCCGACCGATCCGGCGCTCCCGCTCGGGGCCGAGGTACCGGCCGCGCTGCTGTGCGGTTCGCTCGCCGGTTATCTGGTCCACCGGCTGGGGCACACCAACCCCGTTCTGTGGCGACTGCACGGGGTCCATCACGTCCCGCAGAAGGTCAACGTCGCCAACAACGGCGTCAACCACGTCCTCGACACGGTCCTCGCCCAGGGCGTCGTGCAACTCACCCTGGCACTCGCCGGATTCTCCCAGCAGTCCGTTCTCGCGTCGGGGCTCTTCGTCGCCGCGCAGGGCTACTTCGTCCACGCCAACATCGACGTGCGGATCGGCCGGCTCAACCACGTCCTGGCCAGCCCGGAACAGCACCGCCTGCACCACAGCGCGGACCTCGCCGAGGCGGGCCACTACGGCTCCGACCTGTCCTGCTGGGACCACCTCTTCGGAAGTTTCACCTGGCGTCCCGGCCGTGAGCCGGCCGCGGTCGGGCTCAGCGATCCCACCTCGTTTCCCGGGACCGGCGAGATCCTCGGCAGTCTCCTCCGTCCGTGGCGCCGCGCGAAGCGGCCCGGGGACGGCACCGCCTGAACGGGCCTCCGGGCCCGCCCCGCTGACTCGGGCGCCGTCCGTGGCAGCGCGACCACTTGATGAGGAGTGTGCGAACTTGGCTGACGCGACCAACGACGTTTCGACGGGCAAAATCGCGATCATCGGCATCGGCTGCCGCTTGCCCGGCGGAGCTTCGGACCACCGTGCTTTCTGGCAGAACCTGTTGGACGGCAAGGACTGCGTCACCCCCACGCCGCCGGACCGCTACGACGTCACGACCCACCGGAGCGGTCACCGGGACAAGCCCGGCCGGCTGGTGGGCGGCCGGGGCGGATACATCGACGGCTTCGACGAGTTCGAACCCGCCTTCTTCGGCATCAGCCGTCGCGAGGCCGACCACATGGACCCCCAGCAGCGCAAGCTCCTGGAGGTGGCCTGGGAGGCCCTGGAGGACGGCGGCCAGCGGCCGGCGGACCTGGCGGGCAGCAACACCGCCGTGTACGTCGGCGCGTTCACGCTCGACTACAAGATCCTGCAGTTCTCCGACCTGAGCTTCGAGACCCTCGCGGCCCACACCGCGACCGGCACCATGATGACGATGGTCTCCAACCGGATCTCGCACTCCTTCGACTTCCGGGGCCCCAGCCTCTCCGTCGACACCGCGTGCAGCTCCTCCCTGGTCGCCGTCCACCTGGCCTGCCAGAGCCTGAAGCGCCGGGAGAGCGATCTGGCGCTCGCGGGCGGGGTGCTGCTGCACATGGCACCGCAGTACACCGTCGCGGAGTCCAAGGGCGGGTTCCTGTCGCCCGAGGGCCGTTCCCGCACGTTCGACGCCCAGGCGGACGGATACGTGCGCGCCGAGGGGGTCGGTCTGGTGGCGCTGAAGCGCCTGGAGGACGCGGTACGCGACGGTGACCCGATCCACGCGGTGATCCTCGGCAGCGGGGTCAACCAGGACGGCCGGACCAATGGCATAACCGTCCCCAACGGAGAAGCCCAGGTCTCCCTCGTGCGGCAGGTCTGCGCCGAGGCCGGCATCACCCCGGGCGACCTGCAGTACATGGAGGCGCACGGCACCTCCACGCCCGTGGGCGACCCGATCGAGGCCAACGCCCTCTCGCGCGCCCTCGCCATCGGGCGTGCCCCGGGAGCTCCTTGCTACGTCGGTTCCGTGAAGGCGAACATCGGGCACACCGAGTCGGCCGCCGGAATCGCCGGGCTGATCAAGACGGCCCTCTCGCTCAAGCACCGCACCATCCCGCCGCACATCAATCTCGAACGCGTCAACCCCGCCATCGACCGGGACTCCTCGCCGTACGAGATCCCCGACCGGGTCACCCCGTGGCCCGTCCACGAGGGACCGGCGCGGGCCGGTGTGAACTCCTTCGGCTTCGGTGGCACCAACGCGCACCTCGTCCTGGAGGAGGCACCGGAGCGTGCCCCCGGCCACCAGGTGTCCCCCGCACCGGAGCGCGGCTGGAACATCCTCCCGCTGACCTCGCGGCACCCCGACGCGCTCGTGCCGATCGCGGAGGGCGTCCGCGGTGAACTCGCGGGCGAGCGGGGCCCGGCCGTCTCCCTCGCCGACCTCGGCCACACCCTGGCGCACCGGCGTCAGCACCTGGAGTCCCGGCTCTCCGTGGTCCACTCCTCCCGGGAGTCGCTCGACGAGGCCCTGGCCGCGTACCTCCGGGACGAAGCCCACCCCCGGGTGGTCCAGTCGAAGCAGCTGGACCCCCAGGACCGCCGCCTGGTCCAGGTGTTCACCGGCATGGGCCCGCAGTGGTGGGGCATGGGGCGCGGACTGCTGGCGAGCGAACCCGTGTTCCGGGACACGGTCGCCGCGTGCGACCGGGAGATCAGGAGTATCGCGGGCTGGTCCCTCCTCGACGAGATGACGGCCGACGAGGACCGGTCCCGGATGGCGGAGACGTGGCTGGCGCAGCCGGCCAACTTCGCGGTGCAGATCGGGCTGGCGGCCCTGTGGCGTTCGTACGGCGTGCGCCCGGACGCGGTCGTGGGGCACAGCACCGGAGAGATCGCGGCCTTCTACGAGGCGGGCGTCTACTCCCTGGAGGACGCGGTCGCGGTCGCCGTCCACCGCAGCCGCCTCCAGCACACCCTGGCCGGCGCGGGCACCATGCTCGCCGTCGGTCTGCCCGAGGACGAGGCGGAGCGGCGGGTGCGGCCCTTCGGACCGCGGATCTCGGTGGCGGCCGTCAACAGCCCGGCCTCCGTCACCCTGGCCGGGGACGAGGCAGTGCTCACCGCGCTGGCGGAATCGCTCCGGGCCGAAGAGGTCTTCGTGAAGTTCCTGGCGGTCGAAGTCCCGTACCACAGCGCCGCGATGGACCGGATCAAGGACGAGCTGCTGGACTCCCTGGCGGACATCACGCCCCGCCCGGCGCGTGTTCCCCTCTACCTCACCGGTGTGGACGGGGTCGCCGAGGGCACCGAGCTGGACGCGGGGTACTGGTGGAAGAACGTCCGCGACCGGGTGCGTTTCCGCGCCGCCGTGGACCGGCTCGCCGACGACGGCTACCGGCTCTTCCTGGAGGTCGGCCCGCACCCGGTCCTCGGGCACGCGATCCGCGAATGCCTGGAGGCCGGCGGCCGGACGGCCTTCTCCGTGCCCTCGGTTCGCCGCGCGGAGGACGAGAACGAGCGCTTCGCCCTCTCCCTCGCCACCCTGCACAACCTCGGCGTCCCCGTCGCGTGGGACGTGCTCCACCCCGCCGGTGAGACCGTCCCGCTGCCCCGTTACCCCTGGCGGCGCGACCGCCACTGGACGGAGCCCGGCTCCGTCGCCCAGGTCAGGCTCGGCCTGCTCGACCACCCGCTGCTGGGGCGCCGTACCAGCCATGCCGAACCCACGTGGCAGTCCCGGCTCGACACCGAGACCCTGCCGTACCTCGCCGACCACCGCATCCAGGACACCGTGGTCTTCCCCGCCGCCGGCTATCTGGAGATGGCGGTCCAGGCCGTACGGACCCTCACCGGGGGCACCCACGTGGTGCTCGCCGACATCGACCTGCGCAAGGCGCTCTTTCTCGCGGAGGACGAGGCGAGGACCGTCCAGCTCTCCGTGTCCCTGGAGGACGGGGACTTCACGATCGCGTCCGTCCCCGCCGGGCCGGACGCGGAGCGCGCCGTGCACGCGAGCGGGGTGGTCCGCTCCGCACAGCGCCGCTCGGCCGGACCCGCGCTGGACACCGACGCGGTCCGAGGACGGAGTACGCACCGGCTCGGCGCCGAGGAGTGCTACGCCGGACTGGCCGCACTGGGCTACCACTACGGCCCCGCCTTCCGGGCCGTCCAGGAGGTCTGGATCGGCACCGGCGAAGTGCTGGCACGGATCGTCCCGACGGCGGAGATCGGCGACGACGCCTCCCGCCACCACATTCATCCGACCCTGCTGGACGCCTGCTTCCAGAGCCTGCTGACGCCCCAGATCCTGGCGGCGGAGACGCCCGCGCCCGGCACCGGAATCCGGCTGCCGCTCTCCCTCGACGAGATGAGCCTCTCCCCCGTCGGCGACCGGCCGCTCTGGGTGCACGGCACGGTGTCGCGCAGCGACGGCGACGAACTCGTCGGCGACCTTGCGTTGTACGCGGAGGACGGCACGGCACTCGGGTTTTTACGCGGATTCCGCGCGGCCGACGTGGAGAAGGCGTCGGCCGCCGTCTCCCGGAGCACCATCGACTCCTGGCTCGCCGAACCCGCCTGGATCGACCGCCCGTGGACCGGGGCGCCCGAGGACTCCTCCTCCCTCGCGGCAGGGACCGGTGAACAGGACTGGCTGGTCCTCGCGGACGGCGGCGGCCTCGGGGACGCCTTCGCCGATCTGGTGACCGCGCGGGGCGACCGCTGCCGTGTGGTGCGGGCGGACACGTCGCAGGGGCGGCCGGTCCGGGACGGCGAGTTCGCCGTCGCACCGGAGTCCGCCGAGCATCTGGAGCGGCTCTTCGCCGATCTGGACCGGGACGGCACGTCCTTCGGGGGCACCGTCGTCCACCTGTGGAACCTCGACCTGCCGGAGCTCCCGGCCTGTGAGCGCAAGGGGCTGGCACGGGCGGCCGGAACCGGCGCCTACTCCCTCGTCGCGCTCGCCCGGATTCTCGCCGCACGGCGTACCGGCGGCCGGCTCCACGTGGTCACCCGGGGCGCGCAGCCCGTGTCACCGGGCGAGACGGTCGAGCCGCTCGCGGCTCCGGCCTGGGGCGTCACACGGGTACTGCGCCACCAGGAGCTGGTCGGTCACCGCGGCAAGCTGGTCGACCTGGACCCGGCGCGGGAGGCCGGCGCACCGGGTCTCCGGGCCGACGCCGAGGCCCTGCTGCGCGAGTTCCTGACCGACGACGAGGAGGAGATCGGGCTGCGGGGCGACCGCCGCGCGACCAGTCGCCTCCTTCCCGCCGAGGGGCTGACCAGACCGCTGCCGCTCAGGCTGCGCGCGGACGGGAGCTATCTGGTCACCGGTGCGTTCGGGGCGCTGGGCCGGCTCCTGTGCCGGACCCTCGTGAAACGCGGCGCCCGCCGGCTGATCCTGATGGGCCGCACCCCGGTCCCGCCGCGCCAGGAGTGGGCGGCTGCCGACCCGGCGACCGCCGCCGGCCGGGCCGTCGCGCTTCTCCGGGAGCTGGAGGCCTTCGGCGCGCAGCCGGTACTGGCACCGGTGGACGTGACCGACGAGGACGCGCTCACCGGCTGGCTCGACGCGTACCGGCGCCGGGGTGGCGCCCCGGTGCGCGGCGTGTTCCATCTCGCCGGGCAGGTACGCGACACGCTCGTCGCGGAGATGGACCGGACCACCTTCGACGCGGTGCTGGACCCGAAGGTCATGGGCGCGTACCTGCTCGACCGGCATCTGCGGGACGAGCCGCTCGACCACTTCGTGCTCTTCGCCTCGATCGCCTCGCTGCTGACGACCGCCGGTCAGACCAACTACGCCGCGGGCAACGCCTTCCTGGACGCGCTGGCGCACCGGCGGCGTGCCCAGGGGCTGCCCGCGCTGAGTCTGGACTGGGGCCCGTGGGCGACCGGCATGATCGAGGAGCTCGGTCTGGTCGACCACTATCTGCACAGCCGGGGCATGAGCTCGTTGTCCCCGGACGCCGGTATGAGTGTGCTGGAGCGGGTCATCGGGCAGGACCGGGCCCAGTTGCTGGTCGCGACCGTCGTCGACTGGCCGACGTTCCTGGCCTGGTACGACTCGCCTCCCCCGCTGGTCTCCGAGCTCGCCGCGAGCGCCCGTGAGCAGGTGGCGGAGGGGGGCAACGGCTTCCTCGACACCTTCCGGCGCGCCGGGGAGGCGGAGCGCCGTGCCCTGGTGGTCGAGCGGTTCACCTCGCTCACCGCCACCGTGCTGCGTACGGCGCAGGAGGAGATCGACCCGTCCGGCGGACTCGGTGGCCTGGGGCTCGACTCGCTGCTCGCGATGGAGCTCCGGGCCCGGGTGCAGGCCGATCTCGGCATCGCGCTGCCGGTGGTCGCCCTGCTGAGCGGCACCCCTGTCGGCCAGTTGGCCGACCAGTTGTACCAGGGGCTGCTGGAACGCGTGGCGGCGGACGCCGCCGGGGACGGCGGAACGACGAGCGCCGTGGAGGTGTTCACCGACGAGCGCAGTCACCCGCTGACCCAGAACCAGAAGGCGCTCTGGTTCCTCAAGCAGCTCAACCCCGAGGGGTACGCGTACAACATCGGCGGTGCGGTGGAGGTACGCGCCGAGCTCGAACCGGACCTGATGTTCGAGGCCGTGCGCCGGCTCATCGCCCGGCACCCCGCGCTGCGCACCAACTTCCATCTGGAGGACGGGCAGCCGGTGCAGCGAACGACGTCGGGGGCGGAGCCCGACCTCGCTCTCTTCGACGTCCAGGGCCAGGAGTGGGAGGAGATCCGGCGGACGATCATCCGCGAGTACCGCAAGCCGTACGACCTCGAACGCGACCCGCTGGTGCGGTTCCGGCTCTTCAAGCGTGAGCCGGGCCGCTGGGTCATCATGAAGGCGGTCCACCACATCGTCTCGGACGCGATCTCGACCTTCACCTTCATCGAGGAACTGCTCGCTGTCCACGAGTCCCTGAAGCAGGGGCGGGAGCCCGCGCTGCCGCCGGTGGGCGCGCGGTACCTCGACTTCCTCAACCAGCAGAACCGCTTCCTGGCGAGCCGGGAGGCCGGCGCGATGCTGGAGTACTGGCGGTCGCACCTGCCCGCCGAGGTCCCCCTGCTGGACCTGCCGGTGGACGGGGCGCGCCCGGCCGTGCAGACGCACAACGGCGCGTCCGAGTTCTTCGTCCTGGACGACGGCCTCAGCGCCCGGGTGCACGCGCTGGCGCAGCAGCACGGGGTGACGCCGTTCATGGTGCTGCTGAGCGCGTACTACGTCCTCCTGCACCGCTACTCCGGGCAGGACCACGTCGTGGTCGGCAGCCCGGTGACCGGCCGGACCCAGCAGGAGTTCTCCTCGGTCTACGGCTACTTCGTCAACCCGCTCCCCCTGCACGCGGACCTCTCGGGCGCGCCGACGGTCGCCGAGCTGCTGGAGCAGGTCCGCTCCACCGTGCTGAACGGCCTGGACAACCAGGAGTACCCGTTCGTGCTGCTGGTCGAGGAGCTGGGGCTCCAGCACGACCCGAGCCGCTCCGCGGTGTTCCAGGCGATGTTCATCCTGCTCACCCACAAGGTGGCCACCGAGCAGTACGGCTACCGGCTGGAGTACATCGAACTCCCCGAGGAGGAGGGCCAGTTCGACCTGACCCTGTCGGCGTACGAGGACGAGGCGGAGGGGCGCTTCCACTGCGTGCTGAAGTACAACTCCGACCTCTTCCGGCCGGCGACCGTCCGCCGGATGGCCGCGCACTACGTCCGGTTGCTGGAGAGCATGACCCGTGCGGCGGCGGAACTGCCGACGCCCCGGCTGGAGATGCTGGAAGCCCCGGAGCGTGAGCGGCTGGTGGGCGAGTGGAGCGGCGCCCGCGCGCTGCCGGCCCGCACCGGGCCGGCGGCGGCCGGCGCCCGCCCGGTCCACCGGCTGATCGAGGAGGCCGCCGCCGCCCGGCCCGACGCGGTCGCGGTCTCGATGCCCTCCCTGTCCGGGGAGACGGCGCGGATGACCTACGGCGAGCTGGACCGCCGGGCGAACGCGCGGGCGCGGCGCCTGCGCGACCTGGGGGTTTCCGCCGGGTCGGTCGTCGGGGTCTGCCTGGACAAGTCGCCGGAACTGGTGGTCACGCTGCTCGCCGTGCTGAAGGCGGGAGGTGCCTACCTTCCGGTCCATCCGGACCAGCCGGCGGACCGGGTCGCGCACGTGCTGCGCCACGCCGAGGCCGCTCTGCTGGTCGCCGAGAACGCGCGCGCCCCGTGGGCGGAGGGCCTGCCCGTCCTCGTGACGACCCTGGACGGTCTGCGCGGCACGGAGTCGGACGGACCGGCCCCGCGGGTGGAGACGGACCCGGACGCGCCGGCCTACGTGATCAACACCTCGGGTTCCACCGGCCGGCCCAAGGCGGTCCGGGTGAGCCACCGGAGCCTGGCCTCGGCGTACGCCGCATGGCTGCGGGAGTACCGGCTCGACGGGTCGGGCGTCCATCTCCAGATGGCGGAGCCCTCGTTCGACGTGTTCACCGGCGACCTGGTGCGGGCCCTGTGCTCGGGAGGGAGCCTGGTGCTGGCCGACCGGGACCTGATCTTCGACACGCCCCGGCTGTACCGCACCATGCGGAGCGAGCGGGTGGACTGCGCGGAGTTCGTCCCCGCCGTGGTGCGGGGTCTGATGGACCACTGCGCGCGGGAGGGCGCACGGCTCGACTTCCTTCGGCTCCTGGTGGTCGGTTCGGACGCCTGGAAGGTCGCGGAGTACACCCGGCTGCGCGAGCTCTGCGGGCCCGGGACCCGGGTGATCAACTCCTACGGTCTCACCGAGGCCACGATCGACAGCGCCTTCTTCGAGGGGCCCGCCGACGACCTGGAGCCGGGGCTGATGGTGCCGATCGGCCGCCCGCTGCCCAACAGCACGCTCCATGTCCTCGACGCGCACGGTGAACCGGTGCCGCCGGGTGTGCCGGGCGAGCTGTGGATCGGGGGCGAGGGTGTGGCCCTGGGATACGCCGGCGACCCGGAGCAGACCGCGGCGCGCTTCGTCACCCGGCGACTGAGCCGGGAGTCCGGGGCGCCGCCGGAGCGCCTGTACCGGACCGGGGACCTGGCGCGCTGGGACACCGAGGGCAGGGTGCACCTCCTCGGGCGCGGCGACCACCAGGTCAAGCTGCGGGGCCACCGGATCGAGATCGGTGAGATCGAGGCGCATCTGGCGGGCTGGCCGGGTCTCGCCCGGGCGGTGGTGGCCGTCCGCCCGGACGCCGCCGGGGACGCCACGCTCTGCGCGTACTGCGTGGCGGAGCCGGGGGCGGTGCTCGACCGGCGGGCGCTGCGCCGCCATCTCGCGGGCGCCCTGCCCTCGTACATGGTGCCCTCGCACGTCACCGAGCTCGACGCGCTGCCGCTCACCCCGCACGGGAAGGTCGACGTCACGGCGCTGCCGGTGCCGGTGAGCGGGGACCGGCAGCAGTCGTACGAAGCACCGGTGACCCTGTACGAGGTGAGCATGGCCCGGCACTGGGGGGCGCTCCTCGGGATGGAGCGGGCGGGGCTCGGGGACGACTTCTTCGAGTCCGGCGGGAGTTCCATCAAGCTGATCGAGCTCCTCCACCATCTGCGCACGGAGTTCGGCGTCAGCATCCCGGTCAGCCGGCTCTACCAGGTCACCACGTTGCACGGCATGGCCGCGGCGGTGGAGGAGCTCGTCAACAGCACGTCCGCCGAGGAGCTGCCCTATCTGACCTTCAACCCCGGCCCGGGGCGGCCCGTCTTCTGCTTCCCTCCGGCCGGCGGCCACGGTCTGGTCTACCGGGGGCTCGCGGAGCAGCTCGCGGAGTACCGGCACCGCACCGTCGCCTTCAACTACGTGCCGGGCGATGACAAGGTGGCCCGCTACGCCGATCTGGTGGAGTCCGTCGAGCCGGACGGTCCCTGCCTGCTGCTCGGCTATTCGCTCGGCGGCAACCTCGCGTTCGAGGTGGCGAAGGAGCTGGAGTCGAGAGGCCGCGAGGTGGGCCGGGTGGTGGTGCTCGACTCCCGCCGCATCATGGAGGCGTACGAGCCGGGAGAGGAAGGGATCAAGACCTTCGAGGCGGAGCTGGGCCGCCACATCCATCTGCACACGGGTTCGGAGGTCGTCACCCGGACCGTCCTGGAACACGCCGCGGAGTACCTGGAGTTCTGCGGCAGGACGCCCAACACCGGGACGGTGGCCGCCCGGGTGGGCGTGGTGACGGACGAGGAGAAGGCCGGCCTCTACGCGGCCGGTGTCCCCGGCGCCTGGCACGGCAGCTCCACCACCGGGACGCGTGTCCTGAAGGGCTCCGGTGTCCACGCCGACATGCTCGGTCCCAAGCATCTGCCCCGCAACGCCGCGCTGGTGCGCGCCCTGCTGACGGGAGACGACGGCCATGCGGGATGAGGCGGGCTCCGACTGGGGCCGACGGGAGCGCACTCCCGGCAGCAAACCCCGCGTCATCATCGTCGGCGCGGGCGTGGCGGGTCTGTCCACCGGCGTGTACGCGCAGATGAGCGGGGCGCGGACCAGGATCTTCGAGAAGCACGTGCTGCCCGGGGGCTGCTGCACGGCCTGGTCCCGGGACGGCTACATCTTCGACTACTGCATCGAGTGGCTGATCGGCACCGCCGCCGGCAACGACGCGAACCAGGTGTGGCGTGAACTGGGCGCGCTGGACGGCAAGTCGATCACCAACTTCGAGCTGTTCAACAAGGTGGTCGACGAGAACGGCCGGTCGGTGACCTTCTGGAACGACCCGGACCGGCTGGAGGAGCACCTGACCGCCGTCTCCCCGGCGGACGCCCGGCTGATCCGCTCGTTCTGCCGGGATCTGCGGCGGTTCACCAAGATCGAGCTGTATCCCTTCCTGACCGCTCCGGCGCTCAGGACCGTACGGGAGAGGGCGGCGACGCTGCGCACGGTACTGCCGGCGTTCCGCCTCTTCTGGCGGACCGCGGCGACGCCGATGCACCGGTTCGCCGACCGGTTCGAGGACCCGCTGCTGCGCAGGGCGTTCCGGAACATCTTCTTCCAGGACCCGGAGGGCTTCCCTCTGCTGCCGTACCTCTTCAACATGGCCAGCGCCTACCACGGCAACGCGGGCTTCCCGCAAGGCGGTTCGCTGGGTCTCGCCCGGTCGGTGGAGGAGCGGTACACGGGGCTCGGCGGGACGGTCACCTACCGGGCCCGCACCGAGAGGGTGCTGGTGGAGAACGGCCGGGCGATCGGGGTCGAACTCCGCAACGGCAGGCGGTACTACGCCGACCACGTCGTCTCCGCCTGCGACGGGCGCACCACGATCCAGGGGCTTCTGGAGGGCCGTTGGACCAGCCCGCGGATCGACCGGCTCTACGAGGAGCTGCTGGAGAAGCCGGGCACCCTCTTCCCCGCGGTGGTCTCGGCCTTCGTCGGCATCCGGGGCCCGCTACCGGCGGAGGACGCCCACAGCACCACGTACCTGTTGAAGCCCGAGGACGCCGCCCGGCTGCCGGGCGCCCTGCAGAGCAGCCTGGTGGTCCAGTTGCGGTCCCGCTACTCCGACGGCTTCGCCCCGCCCGGCAAGTCGGTGGTGCACTGCACCTACTTCAGCGACTACGCCCACTGGCAGGAGCTGCGCCGCAGCGACCGCAAGGCGTACCGGGCGCAGAAGCAGCAGGTCGCCGATTTCGTACGGGGCTTCCTGGCGCGGCGGTGGCCGGACGCGGCCGAGCGGATCGAGCTGGTGGACGTGGCCTCGCCGGCCACGACCCGGCGCTACACCGGCAACCACAACGGTTCGATCCTGGCGTGGAAGGCGTTCTCGGACGCCGACGACGTGGCGTCCGATCTGGTCGGCAAGGACCGGATGCGGCTGCCCGGGCTCAGCGGGTTCTCCATGGCCGGCCAGTGGGTCGGCATGGGCGGCCTGATCCGTGCCGCGTCCACCGGCCGGTTCGCCGCGCAGTACCTCTGCGAGGAGCTGGGCATCCCGTTCAGGGCGTGGGAGAGCACTCCCTCCGGTCCCTGGCACAGCGGGAAGCTGGGGCGGCTGCCGCAGCTCGACCGGTGGACCGCCAAGGAGGGCACCGGCGCGTGACGAGTGAGGAGGGCAGGCCCATGGCGCGTTCGCCGCGCGGCAGGGAAACCATGATCATCATCGGTGCGGGGCTCGGTGGTCTCTCCACCGGCGCGTACGCGCAGATGAACGGTTACCGCACCGAGGTGCTGGAGATGCACGAGCTCCCAGGGGGTTGCTGCACCGCCTGGGAGCGCGGGGACTTCACCCTGGACGCCTGTGTCAGCTGGCTGCTGGGCAGTGGTCCGGGCAACGAGATGCACCAGATCTGGCTGGAGCTCGGCGCGTTGCAGGGCAAGGAGATCCGCCACTTCGAGGTGTTCAACATCGTGCGCGCCCCGGACGGCCGGGCTGTCTACTTCTACTCCGACCCGGACCGCCTGCAGGAACATCTGACCGAGCTGTCGCCCGCCGACGCGAAGCAGATCAGGGACTTCTGCCGACAGTTGCGCGCCTTCCGCAAGGCACTGGCCGTCTACCCCTTCCTCAAACCGGTCGGGCTGATGGGCCGGTTCGAGCGCTGGCGGATGCTCGCGTCGTTCGTGCCGTACTTCAACGCGGTGCGCAAGTCGATCTCGGTGCTGATGTCGGACTACTCGGCGCGGTTCAAGGACCCGCTGCTGCGGGAGGCGTTCAACTTCGTCCTGTACGAGAGACATCCCGGGTTCCCGGTGCTGCCGACCCACTTCCAGCTCGCCTCGCACGCCAATCTGTCGGCCGGGGTGCCCGAGGGGGGGTCACTCGGTCTGGCCCGGTCGATCGAGCAGCGCTATCTGAAGCTCGGCGGGAAGGTCTCGTACAACACCAAGGTGGAGGAGATCCTCGTCGAGCGGGACCGCGCGGTGGGGGTGCGGCTCAGCGACGGCCGGGAGATGCGCGCGGACATCGTGGTGTCGGCGTGCGACGGTCCCACCACGATGATGAAGCTGCTGAAGGGCCGCTACCTCGACGACGCCTACCGCCGGCTCTACACCCGGACCCTGTACGAGCCGGGCATGGTGTTCCCGGGGTACTTCACCCTCTTCCTCGGGCTCAAGCGCCCCTTCCCCGAGGGTGATCCGTGCACCACCTATCTGCTGGACGAGGCGCAGGCCGCCGAGCTGACCGGCATCCGCCATCCGAGCATCAACGTCCAGTTCCGCAGCCGCCATTACCCGGAGCTGTCGCCGAGCGGGACCTCCGTCGTCTACGCCACGTACTTCTGCGACATCGCGCCCTGGCGGGCCCTGGACGAGGGGCCGGAGCAGTTGACCCGGTCCCGGGGCGGCGAGGAGCTCCACACCCTCCCGGTCCGGCACGGGCGCGGTTACTACGCGGCGAAGCGGCGGGCGCGCACGGCGCTCGTCCGGTTCCTGGAGGAGCGTTACCCGGGCATCGAGGACGCCATCGCGGTACGCGACGTGTCGAGCCCGCTCACCCAGGTCCGGTACACGGGCAACCACGACGGGACGGTGCTGGGGTGGCAGCCGTTCGTGGAGAGCGGCGAGACCCTGGAGGAGCTCGTCAAGAAGCACGGCCCGGGGCTGCCGGGGCTGGAGAACTTCTACCAGTCCGGTGTCTGGGCGACCACCGGCGGGCTGATCCGCGCCGCCGCCGCGGGGCGGCACGTCATGCAGTTCGTCTGCCGGGACGACGGCCGGAGGTTCGCCGCGTCGGTCGACGACAGCGGGTCGCTGCCCACCCACCTCGTCGTCCCGGTGCCGAGGCGCCCCCAGGCTCCCGCCGCCACGGCCCACCCCACGTCCGCCGGCGATCCCAGCGGCGATTCCACCGGCACCTCCACCGGCATTTCCAGCGGCACTTCCAGCGGCGTGGACAAGGAGCACCTGTGAAGACCAAGAAGTGGGTCGTTCGGGAGCACGTCGAGGGGACTCCCGATGTGGACCGGATCTACGAGCAGGTCGTCGAGGACATCGACGTGGATCTGGCGCCCGACGAGATGCTGTTGAGGACGCTCTACGTGTCGGTCGATCCCTACCTCCAGGGGATCGCCCTGGACACCCCGCTCGGCAGCCACATGGGCGCTGATTCGGTCATGGAGGTGCTGGAGGCCGGTCCGCTCGCCGCGCACCGGCCGGGCGACCTGGTGCAGGGTTTCGGCGGCTGGCGCTCCCATCTCGTCAGCAAGGGGACCCAGTGGCTCTGGCAGACGGGCACCTTCCCGATGGTGTTCCCCGCCTACCGGCGTCTCGACCCGGCCTGGTTCGACGAGGCGCTCCCCCTCGCGACGGCGCTCAGCGCGATGGGTGGCCCCGGCATGACCGCGTGGGGCACGCTCACCACCTTCCTGACGGTCCGGCCGGGCGACACCCTGGTCATCAGCGGGGCGTCCGGCGCCGTGGGGACGCTGGTGGGGCAGATGGCGCGGCTGGCCGGCGCCCGGGTGGTCGGTACGACGTCGAGTCCGCGGAAGGCGGAGTACCTGACCGGGCTGGGGTTCGACGCGGTCGTCCTGTACCGCCAGGGCGACCACGCCACACGTGTGCGCGAGGCGCTGGCGTGGGCGGCCCCGGACGGTGTCGACCGCTACTTCGACAATCTGGGCGGCGCCGTCACCGACGCGGTGTTCTCGCTGCTCAACGTCGGCAGCCAGGTGGCGGTGTGCTGGCAGTGGGCGACCCAGGTGGGCCGCGACGCGGTCGGGCCGAGGCTGCTGCCGTACATCATGTTCCCGCGGACGACGGTGCGCGGGATCTTCTCGCTGGAGTGGTTCACCGACGAGAACTGGCGGGCACTCCACACGGAGCTGGGCGGCCGGATCCGGCGGGGGGAGATCGTGTGCGACCACACCCTCCACCACGGTTTCGACTCCATCCCCGCCGCCTACCGGAGCCTCTACCACGACCGGGCGTCCAACCTGGGCAAGGTGCTGGTGGAGCTGTGACCGCCCCGCCCCGGAGCTGTGCCCACCCCGCCCGCCCCGCCGTTCCCGGCCCTTCCCGCCCCGCCGCCTCTCACCTCGCCGCTCCCGTCTCTTTCCGCCCCGCCCCGCCCTTCCCGTACGTCAACCAGGAGGTCGTGTGTCCGCCGCAGTCAGTGACAACGCCGGTCCCGAGCAGGCTCTGCTCCCGCTGCACCGCCTGGAGTTCGCGGTCCCGGGCCCGCCCGAGCGCGTCGAACTGTCCGACGGCTCGCCCGCCTGGGTGGTGAGCCGGTACGCGGACGTCCGCCAGGTGCTCGGCGACAGCAGGTTCGGACGGGCCGGGCTGTACACGCCGGACGGGCCGTCCCTGCCGGACCAGCCCGTCCTCGTGGACGACCCGGACCTGCTGTTCAACCAGGACGGCCCCGACCATCTGCGGCTGCGCCGCACCGTGCACCGCGCCTTCACCCCGAGGGCCGTCGCCCGCTGGCGGCCCTGGATCGCAGCGATCGTGGGGCAGCTCCTGGACGAGCTGGCCCGTCGGGAGGCCCCGGTGGACATCGTCGCCGAGTTCGCGCTGCCGCTGCCGGTGGCCGTGATCAGCCGGTTGATGGGTCTCGACGCGTCGGCGCGCGAGCGGATGACCCACTGGAGCGACTACGCCCTCTCCGACGGCTCCTGGCCCGCGGAGGAAGTCGCCGCGGCCATGGCCGAGTTCTCCGCGTTCGGTGCCGAACTGCTGGCCCTGCGGCGGCGCGCGCCCGGGGACGACCTGGTGAGCGGGCTGGTACAGGCCGCCGACGAGGAGGAGGGCGGCATCCCGGAGGCGCAGTTGGTGAGTCTCGTCTGCGGGCTGGTGGTCGGGGGCCATGACAGCACGATGACCATGCTGAGCAACTCGCTGTTCTACCTGCTCGGCGAGCGGCCGGAGAGCTGGTCCCGGATCGCCTCGGGCGAGGAGGCGGCCGGACGGTTGGCGGACCGGCTGCTGCACGGCATTCCGCTGGGCGACGACCGCGGCACCACCCGTCGTGCGGACGAGGACGTCGAGGTGGGAGGCGTGTTCATCCCGGCCGGCGCGGTGGTGGTCGCGGACTGCGGCATGGCCAACCGGGACCCGGCGGTCTTCCCGTCGGAGTGGTCCGAGGACCTGTTCGCTCCGCTGGAGACGCCCACCCTGTCGTTCGGGGCGGGGCCGCACTACTGCCTGGGTGCGTGGCTGGCCCGGACGGAACTCCAACTGGCCCTGCACCACCTGGCGGCCCGCTTCCCCAAGCTCCGGCTGACGGAGCCGACCTCGTCCGTCCAGTGGCGTCTGGGCTCCACCTCGCGCGGTCCGGTGCGGCTCGGGGTGACCTGGTAGGCGGCGATCGGGTTTTTCGCCCGGATCGGGTCGAGCCCGGCATGGTCCGGACGAGAGGCCCCACGGGCAATCTCCGCCCGCCTGGGACAGACTGGCGGGCATGACGCGGCGGCGCTGGTACTTCGACGGATGGATCGGGGCCGTGGGTACCGCCTCGGGGACGCGGCTGGTGCTGGGGCACTGGCCGCGCTCACCGTTCGGGGCGTTCAGCGACGTCATGATCGAGCACCCCGACGGTGAGCGCCGGCTGCTGGCGCCCACCGGTCGGATCGCCGGCTTCGTCGCGGAGACGTACACCTTCGACCGGGTCGACGTGGTGCCGGTGGACGTCCGGCGTGACGGGGCCCGTTGGTGCGTCGGGGCGGGCCCGCTCGCGCTGGAGCTCGTCACCGGGCCCCGGACGGCGCTGGGGCGGCTGCTGCGGACGGTGCCCGCGCCGCTCGCGCGCAGCCACACATGGGCCGCCGTGTGCGACGTACCGGCCCGTCTGCTGCCCGGCGTCCGTACGCTCGGCAGCGCCGGTCCGGGCCGGCGCGAGTGGTACGGGGCGCGCGACCAGCACCGCGTCCTGTCGGCGAGCGCCTCCCTCGGCGGGGCGGATCTCGGCGGACTCGCCCCTGTCGACCCGCCGGTGACCTTCGGGTTCGGCTCGGCGCCCCGCGATCCGTCGGTCGTGCGGATCACGTCGACGGTGGAGACGACCGAGGAGCCGGGGGCGCGGGGCTGACCAGTCCTGACCAGGGCGCGGGTTCACGAGGCCGCGGGTTCACGCTTTCGCGGGGCTGGGGGTCCGCGGGTCCGCGGGTTCGCGCACGGAGAGGACAGAGTGTGGGCGTTCACGGGCAAGCCGCCCATTGTCCTGCGCCGTAGCGTCCCTGTCGTCACCCCCTTTTTTCCACACCGGGCCCCTGCCCCGTGGGCCGACCGGCCCCGGCCGGAGCCCGGACGACAGGAGACGAACCATGTCCGAGTTCCCCGCCGCGCCGACCTCCCCCGTGCTGGAGCCGGCCGCCGCCGCGTTCGCCGAGGCGACCGCGAACCCGCCGTACCTCTTCCAGCTCGCCCCGGCCGAGGGCCGCAAGGCAGTGGACGAGGTCCAGTCGGGCGACATCGAGAAGCCCGAGATCACCGAGGAGTGGATCACCGTCGAAGGCGGTCCCACCGGATCGGTCAAGGCGCGCATCGTCAAGCCCGCCGGGGCCACCGGCACGCTCCCGGTCATCCTCTACATCCACGGCGCGGGCTGGGTGTTCGGCAACGCGCACACCCACGACCGGCTGGTCCGCGAACTCGCCGTCGGCGCGGGCGCGGCCGTCGTCTTCCCGGAGTACGACCTCTCCCCCGAGCACCGCTACCCGGTCGCGATCGAGCAGAACTACGCGGTGGCCCGCTGGGTGGTCGCCGAGGGCGCCGGCAAGGGTCTGGACGGCGGCCGCATCGCGGTGGCCGGCGACTCGGTGGGCGGCAACATGACCGCTGCCCTCACCCTGATGGCCAAGGAGCGGGGCGACGTACCGCTGGTCCAGCAGGTGCTGTTCTACCCCGTCACCGACGCGTCCTTCGACACCGCCTCGTACCACCAGTTCGCCGAGGGGTACTTCCTCCGCCGCGACGGCATGCAGTGGTTCTGGGACCAGTACACGACGGACCCGGCCCAGCGCGCCGAGATCACCGCCTCGCCGCTGCGCGCCACCACCGAGCAGCTCACCGGGCTGCCGCCGGCGCTGGTCATCACCGGTGAGGCCGACGTGCTGCGTGACGAGGGCGAGGCCTACGCCAACAAGCTGCGCGAGGCCGGTGTCGAGGTCACCGCGGTCCGCTACCAGGGCATCATCCACGACTTCGTGATGCTGAACGCGCTGCGCGGGACGCACGCCGCCACGGCGGCCATCGAGCAGGCCGTCGGAACGCTCCGCGCCGCTCTGCACGCCGCCTGATCTCCTCGTCCACGGAACCACGAAGAACCAAGGAGTTCCCCCCATGTCATCGTCCGACAGTCCGACGATCGTCCTGGTGCACGGTGCCTTCGCCGATGCCTCCAGCTTCGCCCGGCTCATCCCGGAGCTGACGGAACGCGGCCTCGACGTCGTCGCCCCCGCTGTGCCCAACCGGAGCCTGATCGGTGACGCCGCCTACATCTCCTCCGTGGTGCGGTCGATCGCCGGGCCGGTGATCCTGGTCGGCCACTCGTACGGCGGGGCGGTCATCACCGTCGCGGGCGAGGAGGAGAACGTGAAGGGCCTGGTCTATCTGGCCGGGTACGCACTCGCGGAGGGCGAGAGCCTGGGTGAGCTGCAGGGCCGCTTCCCCGATTCCGACCTCGCTTCCGCGCTCGTGTACACCCCCTTCCCCGTCGAGGGTTCCGACGAGCCGGGCACCGACGTCTCGGTGGTGCCGGAGAGCTTCCCGGCCGTCTTCGCCCACGACGTCGACCCCGGTCTCGCGAAGATCCTGGCGGTCTCCCAGCGCCCCCTGGCCGCCCAGGCGTTCGCCGAGGCGGCGCCCGTCGCCGCGTGGAAGACGAAGCCCTCCTGGGGTCTGGTGGCCTCCGCCGACCACACCATCAACCCTGAGGTGGAGCGTTACGGTTACCGGCGCGCGGGCATGTCGGTCGTGGAGGTCGACTCCTCGCACCTGGTGATGCTCTCCCACCCCGAGGACGTCGCCGACCTCATCGAGAAGGCCGTCCACAGCATCGGCTGACCGGCGCGCGGACAGGCCGGGCACCGAGCCCACCCGCCGTCCCCGCGTACGCCGTCCGCGCCTGCGCATCCTCCCCGCCCGTGCGCGGACAGCTCCTCGGATCCCGTCCGGTCCTCCCCGACCGGGCGGGATCCGCGTGCGTCCACCCCTCACCGGCGGCTGTTCACCCGTACATCACCTCGTGCACGGGCGGCGGTGGGCAGCCGTTCGCCCCGGCTTGTGAACCTGCGACGGGTCGCACCCGCCCGGTCGGCAGTCCCGAAACATCCGAGGAACCCCTGTGAAGCGCACGCTCTCCTCCATGTCCGCCCTGGTCCTGACCGCCGCGGCGGTCACCGCCGCCGGCGGTTCCGCCTCCGCACACGCCCCGGCCCGGGCCCTCGGTTCCGGTCAGCACTTCTCCACGACGAAGACGCCGTACGCCCCGCAGCAGGATCCGCGTGACTACGAGGCGGTCCCCGCGTCGTTCACCCCGGTGTTCACGGAGAGTGTCTCCCGTCACGGGTCCCGTGCCATGTCCGACAGCGAGGACGGGGACGCGGTGCTCGCGGTGCTGCGGGACGCGGAGAGCAGGGGCGGACTGACCCGCCTCGGCGCCCGGCTGGGCCCGCAGGTCGAGTCGCTGCTCGCGGCCGCCTCGTCCGTGGGTTACGGGGAGCTGTCCGGCCGCGGCGTCCAGGAGCAGCGGCGGACCGCACAGCGCATGGAGCAGCGTCTGCCCTCCCTCTTCCGCCGCATCGTCGCCGGGCAGGAGCCCGTCGAGGTCAAGACCTCCGGGGTGGCCCGGGCGACGGCCAGCGCCAACGCCTTCACCGGCGGTCTCACCGCCGCCGATCCGAAGCTGACGAGCCTCGTCCAGGCGCCCGTCACCGACAAGGACCTGCTGTACTTCCACAAGCAGCCGCAGAACGCCGACTACCAGGAGTACGTGGAGAGCGATCCGGATCTGGCGGCGGTGCTCGCGCGGATCGACGGTGCTCCGGACACCGCGCGGAACGCGAAGGACGTGGTGGCGCGTCTGTTCACGTCCCGGTACGTCGCCGCCATGTCCGCCGGGGACCGGGTCGCCTTCGCGCGCTCGCTGTACGAGCTGTACGCAGCCGCGCCCGACCTGAGGGTGGAGGCCCCGGACGTGGACCTCGACACCTTCGTGCCCGCCCGGAACGCCGAGTGGTTCTCGTACCTCGACGACGCCGAGGAGTTCTACGAGAAGGGCCCGTCGTTCAGCGGGCGCACCATCACGTACGGCATGGCGGGCGTGCTGCTCGACGACCTGTTCGACCAGGTCGAGGCGAAGGCCGCGGGCACCAGCGCGAAGGGGGCCGTACTCCGCTTCACGCACGCCGAGGAGATCATGCCGCTCGCCGTCCTGCTGGGGCTGCCCGGCTCCACGAAGTCCGCCGGGCTCGACGAGCCGTACACGTACAAGAACAACACGTGGCGCGGGGCGCAGGTCGCGCCGATGGCCGCGAACGTGCAGTGGGACCTGTTCGCCGGGCCGCAGCGCGCCGGGAAGAGCGGGAAGGACGGCGGGAAGGCGTCGGGCGGGACGCGTTACCTGGTCCGGATGCTCTACAACGAGAAGGAGACCGCCTTCAAGGCGTCCTGCGAGCCGATCTCCCGGGGCAGTCACTTCTACGACTTGGACGAGCTGAAGAGCTGCTTCGGCCGGAGCTGACACCCCGCGCTCCCCCGGATGCGCGGGAGGGTCCCGCGCGCGAGGATCGGACCGGAGGGCGTGTCCGGCGCGGAAGTCCGCCGGGCGGGCCCGGAGGGGCGCGCACCCGCCCGCCCCTCCGCCGACCGATACCCCGTCCCGTTCGCCCCCGACCAGGGGCGGGGCGCTTGGAGGTAGTCGATGCCGCGACCCCTGTGGACCGGTGCCATCAGCTTCGGGCTGGTGACCATCCCGATCAAGGTGGTGTCCGCGACCGAGGATCACTCCATCCACTTCCGGCAGGTGCACCTGGAGGACATGGGCCGCGTCCGCACCCGCAAGGTGTGCGAGGTGGACGGCGAGGAGGTGCCCCAGGACGAGATCGCGAAGGGGTACGAGGTCGCCAAGGACCGCACCGTGCCGGTGACCGACGAGGAACTGGGCGGGATGCCGCTCCCGACGGCCAAGGCGATCGAGATCGTCGCGTTCGTCGACGCGGGCACCATCGACCCGGTCCGGATCGGTGATTCGTACTTCCTGGCGGCCGACGGCGAGGTGGCGAACAAGCCGTACACCTTGTTGCGGAAGGCGCTGGAGCGCTCCGACAAGGCCGCCGTCGCCAAGTTCGCCTGGCACAACCGCGAGCGTCTGGGGCTGCTGCGGGTGCGGGAAGGGGCGATCGTGCTGCACTCGATGCGGTGGCCCGACGAGATCCGCAGCCCCGAGGAGCTCGCGCCCGAGGCGGTCGAACTGGACGACGGTGAGATCGACCGGGCCGTGGAGCTCACCGAGACCATGGCGCTCGACTCCATCGACGGGTTCCGGGACGAGTACCGCACCGCGCTGGAGGAGCTGATCGCGGCGAAGGCGGAGGGCCGGGAACCGGCCGTGCCCGCCGGGGAGGGCGAGCGGGAGCCCGGCAAGGTGGTGGACCTGATGGCCGCCCTCAACGCCTCGGTCAAGGCCGCGCAGGAGGGCCGGGGCGAGCACGAGGGTGAGGCCACCGTCCACGAGATGCCGACGGGCGGCCGGGGCGCGCGGAAGGGTGCGGCGAAGAGGAGTACGGCGAAGCAGGGCACCGCCCAGAAGTCCGCCGCGGCGAAGGAGACCGCGAAGAAGGCCCCCGCCCGCAAGGCGCCGGCGCGGAAGCGCAGCGCGTCCTGAGGCCCGGACCGATGGACCTCCCCCGGATCGCCCCGATGCTCGCCACTCCCGGACGGCTGCCGCCCGCCGCGGTCGACGAGCGGTGGGCCTACGAGGTCAAGTACGACGGGCAGCGCGCGGTGGCCTGTCTGCCGGGCGACGGGTCGGTGCTGCTGCGTTCGCGGTCCGGCGCGGACATCACCGCCGCCTACCCGGACCTCGCGCCGCTCGGCGTGGTTCTGGGGGACACGGCGGCGGTCCTGGACGGTGAGATCGTCGCGTTCGACGACGCGGGCCGGAGCGACTTCGAACGCCTGCAGTCGCGCATGGGTCTGGCGGGCACGCCGGCGAAGGCGGCCAGGATGGCCCGTACCGTCCCGGCGCACCTGGTCCTCTTCGACGTGCTGTTCCTCGGCACCGGGCCGCTGACACGGCTCCCCTACACCGAGCGCCGCGCCGCCCTCCAGTCGCTCGGCCTGACCGGGACGCACTGGTCGACCCCGGCGTTCATCGCGGGGCACGGCGAGCGTGCCCTGGAGGCGACCCGGGCCGCCGGGCTGGAGGGGCTGATCGCCAAGAGGCTGGACTCCGGCTACGAACCGGGGGTCCGTTCGCACGCGTGGATCAAGATCCGTCATGTCCACACCGCCGATGTCGTCGTCGGCGGCTGGCTGCCCGGCCACGGCCGGCTGAGCGAGCTGCCGGGCGCCCTCCTGCTGGGAGAGCGGCAGGGCGGCGAGCTGCGTCACATCGGGAACGTCGGCACCGGCTGGAGCGATGCCGAACGGCGGACGCTCGCCGGGCTCCTGCACGCCGCGGCGAGTGCCGACTGCCCGTTCAGCCCGCCTCCGGAGGCCCCGGGCGCGCGGTGGGTGCTGCCCCGCCTGGTCGGCGAGGTGGCCTACGCCACCCGGACCCGCGCCGGGCTGCTGCGGCAGCCGTCCTGGCACCGGCTGCGCCCCGACCTGACGCCGGACGACCTCGCGTGAGTCGGTGGCCTCTCCCGAAAGGGTGGTCAGTCGGCCGTCACGGCGTCGCGGTGCGCGGAGTCCGCCGGTGCGGTGAGGTCGAGCAGGAGCATGGCGTCGTGGTCGGGGGTGCCGGGTTCGGCGGTGTATACGCCGAGGCGCTGGCCGGGGGTCCCCTCCAGGTTCATGCTCTGGCTGCTGAGGGTGAGGACGCCGACCTTCGGGTGGTGGACGGTCTTCTGGATCTTCTTCCGGCCGATGACCTCGTAGCGTTCCCACAGCTTCGCGAAGTCGGGGCTCTTGAGGAGGAGCTCGCCGACCAGGCCGGCGAGGTCGGGGGCGTCGGGGTTGAGGCCGGCTTCGGTGCGCAGGCGGGCGACGCAGCCGCGGACCTGGATGTCCCAGTCGGGGAACAGCTCGCGGGCCACGGGGTGGAGGAAGAGGTAGCGGGCGAGGTTGCGCCGGGTGACCGGCCAGTCGTCGATGCCCGCGTACAGGGCCAGTCCGCCGGGGTTCCAGGCGAGCAGGTCCATGCTGCGGCTGACGATGTAGGCGGGGTTCGGCCGCATCGTGTCCAGCAGCAGTCTGAGGTGGGGGCGGACGGTCCGGCTGGGCGGGGGCGGCGGCTCGGGCGCGAAGCGGGAGGCCCGGACGGCGAGCTCACGCAGGTGGTGGTGTTCGTCGTCGTCGAGCCGGAGGGCGCGGGCGAGGGCGTCGACGACGCCGGGACCGGGCCGGGTCTCCTTGCCCCGCTCCAGACGGGTGTAGTAGTCGATGCTGACCCCGGCGAGCGTGGCCAGTTCCTCGCGGCGCAGACCGGGGGTGCGGCGGACACCGTACCCGGGGGTGAGGCCGACGGACTGGGGGCTGGTCTGGGTACGGCGGGCGCGCAGGAAGCGCGCCAGCTCGTCACCGACGGTGTGCTGCTGCTCGGGTGCCATACGTCCAGTGTCGCAACACCGCCATCGGGCCGGTACGCGCGAGGGGGGCCCTGCCGTACCCCCCTCTGCCCACCCCCCGGCAGAAGCCGGTCTGCCTGCCGGGCAGGTGAAGCGCCAGGGTGGAAGGCGTCGTCACCGCGTCACCCGCCCCGATCGGGAGCGGTTCCCGTGTCCGTCTCCCCCGCCGCGCCCACCGTGCGGGCGTGACCCGGTTCGGGACGCCGCGCCTGCGTGAAAGCCCTCTCCCGGCGATCCAGACTGAACCAGAAATCGGCACAAGAGAAAGGAGACATCATGAAATACATCAAGCTGCGCGAACTGAGTGTTTCCAGGATCGGCCTGGGTGCCATGGGGATGTCGCACGGCTACACCGACTCCGGGACGGACGAGGCCGAGTCGGTGCGGACCCTGCACCGCGCGGTGGAACTGGGCGTGACGCTGATCGACACCGCCGAGATCTACGGCCCGTACGTCAACGAGGAACTCCTCGGCCGGGCTCTCAAGGGCCACCGCGACCAGGTGGTGCTGGCGACGAAGTTCGGCCTGGTCTCGCACGCCGGGGAAGGCCCGTGGCACCTGGACAGCAGCCCGACGAACATCCGTACGGCCGTCGAGGGCTCGCTGAAGCGGCTGGGCACCGACTACATCGACCTGTACTACCAGCACCGCGTCGACCCGGACACCCCGATCGAGGAGACGGCCGGAGCGGTGGGCGAGCTGATCGCCGAGGGGAAGGTCCGCGCGTTCGGCCTGTCCGAGGCCGGTCCGGAGACCATCCGCCGCGCTCACGCCGTCCAGCCGGTCACCGCGGTGCAGTCGGAGTACTCCCTGTGGACCCGCGACCTGGAGAAGCGGGTCCTGCCGGTGCTGCGGGAGCTGAACATCGGTCTGGTGCCCTTCGCGCCGCTCGGGCACGGATTCCTCACCGGCCGGATCCGCTCCACCGACGGTTTCGAGGAAGGCGACTTCCGGCACGGCAACCCGCGCTTCACCGGCGAGAACTTCCGGCGCAACCTGGCGCTCGCCGACGAGGTCCAGGCCGTCGCCGCCGACGCCGGCGCCACGCCCGCGCAGGTCGCGCTGGCCTGGCTCCTCGCGCAGGGCGACGACATCGCGCCCATCCCCGGCACCAAGCGCGTGCACCGGGTCGAGGAGAACACCGCCGCCGACGCCCTGACGCTCGCCGCCGAACAGCTCGACAAGCTCTCCAGCCTGCCCCCCGCGGCGGGCGAGACCCACACCGAGGCCGGCCGGCGGATGCTCGAACGCTGAAACCCGTCACGCCCCTGTGGTCCGGCCGGACCACCGATACGAACACCCCGCCGCCGTACGACCGGCGGCTCGAAGGGAACAGGAGGAGCTCTCATGCGTGCAGCAGTGATGTACGGCGCCGGCGACGTCCGGGTGGAGGACCGTCCCGACCCCGAGGTCCAGCAGCCCTCGGACGCCGTCGTCCGGGTCGTGCTGTCGTGCGTGTGCGGCAGCGACCTGTGGCCCTACAAGTCGATGCCCGCCACCGGTACGGGCCGCCCCATGGGGCACGAGTTCCTCGGCGTGGTCGAGGAGACCGGCTCGGACGTCTCCGGTGTCCGGGCCGGTGACCTGGTGGTCGCGCCGTTCACGTACTGCGACAACACCTGCGACTTCTGCCGCAGGGGCCTGCACTCCTCGTGCCGCGACGGCGGCCGGTACGGCCTCGACGGCGTGGACGGCGGCCAGGGCGAGGCGGTACGCGTCCCCCTGGCCGACGGCACGCTGGTCAAGCTTCCGGTCGGTGCGGACTCCGCGCTGCTGCCGTCGCTGCTGGCGCTGTCGGACGTCATGGGCACCGGTCACCACGGCGCGGTGACCGCCGGTGTGGGCCACGGCGACCGGGTCCTGGTGATCGGCGACGGCGCGGTGGGCCTCTGCGCGGTCATCGCCGCCAGGCGCCTGGGCGCCGAACAGATCGTCCTCATGGGCCGCCACACCGCCCGTACCGACCTCGGCCGGGCGTTCGGCGCCACCGACGTCGTCCCCGAACGCGGCGACGAAGGCATCGCCCGCGTCCGCGACCTGACCGGCGGCCACGGTGTCGACAGGGTCATCGAGGCCGTCGGCGCCCGCCAGGCCCTCGACGCCGCGTTCGGCACGGTCGTCGACGGCGGCACCATCAGCCGCCTCGGTGTCCCGCAGTACGAGGAAGGTCCCGTCGGCCCGTCGATGATCATGCGGAACATCACCCTCACCGGAGGTGTCTCCCCGGCCCGCGCCTACATCGAGGAGCTGATGCCCGACGTCCTGGACGGTGTCATCGAGCCGGGGCGCGTCTTCGACCGGTCCTTCACCCTCGACCGGACCCCGGACGCGTATCAGGCCATGACCGACCGCCGCGTCCTCAAGGCACTCATCACTCTCTGACCCCCGGATCGCCCTTCGATCCCCGCACGGACGACAAGGAAGAGCCCATGCAGCACGTCACCCTCAACAACGGCGTCCGGATGCCGGTCCTCGGCTTCGGCGTCTACCAGATCCCGGACGACCAGACCGAGCGGGCCGTCTCGGAAGCCCTCGCGGCCGGCTACCGGCTGCTCGACACCGCTGCCGCGTACGGCAACGAGGAGGCCGTCGGCCGCGCCATCAAGGCCAGCGGCATCCCGCGCGAGGAACTGTTCGTCACCACCAAACTGTGGGTGCAGGACGCGCCCGCCGAGGAGAACACCCGGCGCGCCTTCGACACCTCGCTGCGCAAGCTGGGCCTCGACCACCTCGACCTGTACCTGATGCACCAGCCCTTCGGGGACGTGTACGGCCAGTGGCGGGCCATGGAGGCGCTGAACCGCGAGGGCCTGGCCAAGGCGATCGGCGTCGCCAACTTCTACCCCGACCGGCTGCTGGACCTCACCTTCAACAACGAGATCACGCCGGCGGTCAACCAGATCGAGACCCACGTCTTCTTCCAGCGCACCGCCGACCACGACCTCATGCGTGAGCACGGTGTCCAGCACCAGTCGTGGGGTGGCTTCGCCGAGGGCAAGAACGGCCTGTTCACCAACCCCGCCCTGAGCGCGATCGGCGAGGCGCACGGCAAGTCCGTGGCGCAGGTCGCGCTGCGCTGGCTGGTCCAGCGCGATGTCGTCACCATCCCCAAGTCGGTCAACCCCGACCGGATGGCGCAGAACTTCGACGTCTTCGACTTCGAGCTGACCGACGACCAGATGGCCGCCATCGCCGCCCTCGACACCGGCGAGACCCTCTTCTTCGACCACCACGACCCCGAGATGGTCAGCTGGCTCAGCAAGCGCCGTCTGGACGGCTGACCGAGCGGGCAGAGCACCGCAGCGCGACCGCCCCGGGAGACCCTGCCCCGGAGGGAAGGAGCATGATCAGGTGCAGCTGGTCATCACCCCGGGGCACCGAACCCGTCAGAAAGAGCGAGGAACCATGAAGCACATCAAGCTGGGTGACCTGGAGGTCTCCCGCATCGGTCTGGGCGCGATGGGCATGTCGCACGGCTACACAGGTGCCGGGACCGACGACGCGGAGTCCGTCCGCACCGTGCACCGCGCCCTGGAGCTCGGCGTCACCTTCATCGACACGGCCGAGGTCTACGGCCCCTTCGTCAACGAGGAGCTCATCGGCCGGGCCCTCCAGGGGCGCCGGGACCAGGTGGTGCTCGCGACGAAGTTCGGCCTGATCTCCCACACCGGCCGCGAGGGCGGGGCCGACAGCAGCCCGGCCAGCGTCCGCGCCGCCGTGGAGGGTTCCCTCAAGCGCCTCGGCACCGACCACATCGACCTGTACTACCAGCACCGCGTCGACCCCGGCACTCCGATCGAGGAGACCGTCGGGGCCCTGGCCGAGCTGGTCGCCGAGGGCAAGATCCGGTACATCGGCCTGTCCGAGGCCGGACCCGACACCATCCGTCGCGCCCACGCCGTCCACCCGGTGACCGCCCTGCAGTCCGAGTACTCGCTGTTCACCCGGGACCCCGAGGACCGTGTGCTGCCGGTGCTGCGCGAGCTGAACATCGGTTTCGTCCCCTTCTCCCCCCTGGGACGCGGCTTCCTGACCGGTGCGATCCGCTCCACCGACCAGTTCGACCCGACGGACTTCCGCGCCGACAACCCCCGGTTCACCGAGGAGAACTTCCAGCACAACCTGCGGCTGGCCGACGAGGTCGCCGCCGTCGCCGCCAAGATCGACGCCACCCCGGCCCAGGTCGCCCTCGCCTGGCTGCTGGCCCAGGGCGACGACATCGCGCCGATCCCCGGCACCCGGCGGGTGGCCCGGGTCGAGGAGAACATCGGCGCCGACGCCGTGACGCTGACCGAAGAGCAGCTGGCCCAGCTCTCCAGCCTCCCCCCGGCCGCCGGCAACACCCACAACGACGCCCAGATGCGCATGATGGAGCGCTGACCGACACCCGCTCCGGCGTGGGGCCTCGCGCGGGGCCCCACGCCGGAAGCCCGTGTCCGGGCGGCCACCCGGTCGGCAGCCGTCGGCGTTCCCCGGGTGGTCCGCCGAGAAGTTCATGTGCCGGAAACCTGGGGTGCGCGGCCGTATGCGCGTCCACCGGTGAGATACGTCGGGACGGACGCAACTCCTGTGGCGACGAGCCTTCTTCATGTCCACCACCCTGATCGCGGTATCAAGTATCCGCTGTTCGCGGCATGATTGGGGGGCCAGGGCCGGGCAGCGTACGCGGGCAGTCGTCCGCGGCGGTGCCGAACTGAGGAGGATCCCGCGTGTCACGCCAGGTACTGATGGTCTGCCCCGACGGAACCGAGGGGTTCCGGACCGTCACGGAGGCGCTGGCGGAGGCCCGTAGCGGGGCCGTCATCAGTGTCCGGCCCGGGACGTACGAGGAGAGCCTGACGATCACCACTCGGGTGACGATCGTCGCCGAACAGGCCCGTGGCACCGTGGAGATACGCCCGAGGCGCGGCAGCGCGATCTCACTGAAGGCCGACGCGGTGATGCTCACGGATCTCGTACTGCGCTCCCGCGACGAGGAGTTGCCGGCTGTCGACGCCGTGCGGGGGCAGGTGGCGATGGACGGTTGCGACGTGACCGGCGCCGCCTGGACCGCTGTACTCGCCCGCGGGAACGGCTCGTTGGCCATGCGTGACTGCCGGGTCAGCAACCCGGGCGGGGCCGGCGTGGTGGTGACCTCCGCCGTGGACAGCTCCGTGGAGTCGTGCACGCTGGAGCACCTGGGCACCTCCGGCATCGTGATCGGCGAGCGGGGGCGGGTCACCGTACGCGGTTGCACCATCCGCGACGCACGGGGCAACGGCGTCCTCGCCAACGGCGAGGCGCAGGGGTCGGTGGAGGAGTGCGACATCTCCTCCACCGACAAGCCGTCGATCGCGCTGGAGGGACGGTCGACCACCCAGGTGCTGCGCACCGTCGTGCACGACACCGCGATCGGTGTCCACTTGACCAGTGAGTCACGCACCCTGCTGGAGGAGGTCCGGGTCACCACCACCACCGGCCCCGGTTTCGTGCTGTCGCACGGGAGCGATCCGCTGCTCCGACGCTGTCGGACCGCCCGCACCCAAGGCAACGGCATACTCGTCACGGACCGTTCCCGCGGCACGTTCGAGGATTGCTGGCTCGACTCCGCGCAGGCCCCCGCGCTGCGGGTGGCCGGCTCCGCCTCGCCCGCGCTGACCTCGCTGACCGTGCGCGACTGCGAGGGTACGGGCGTGCTGCTGGAGGAGGAGTCGACCGCGGAGCTGGACCGGCTGGAGGTGCTCGACGCGGCGGGCGCGGGGATACACGTCCGGTCCGGCGCGAATCCTCTGCTGCGCCGGGCCAGGGTGGGGCGCTCGGGCGGCCACGGCATCGAGGTGGACAAGGACGGCAGGGGGCGCCTGGAGGACTGCGAGGTGGACCGCGCGGGTGGATCCGGTATCCACGTCTCCTCGGACGGCAACGTCTACATCGGCGGCGGATCCGTGACCGCGGCGGACGCGGCCGGACTCACCGTGGGGCCGCGCGGCAGCGCGACCGTACGCGACTGCGAGATCCGTACGCCCGGCGCCGACGGGGTCGCCGTGGACGCGGAGGGCGAACTGACCGCGACCCGGATCAGAGTGGTCGAGGCCGCCGAGCACGGTCTCGTCGTGCGCGAGGGCGGGCGCGCGTCCCTCAACGCCTGCGAGTTCTCCGCCAACGCGAAGGACGGCGTGCGGGTCGAGTCGGGATCACCCGTCTCCCTCGTCAACTGCACGGTCCGGGAGAACCGGGGTGGCGGGCTGGTGCAGTCGAAGGCGGGCGACCGGCTCGCCGTCGAGGGGCTGACGAGTACCGACAACACCCAGCGTGACGCCTGGGGGCACGGGGACGTCGAAGGCACCGACCCCGCGGGTTCGGCGTCCGTGGACACCGCCAGGGAGAACGGTCCACTGCTGGCCCTCGACGCGCTGATCGGGCTGCAGAACGTGAAGCAGCAGGTCCGCACGCTCGTCAACCTCAACCAGCTGGCCCAGCGACGCGCGCAGTTGGGCATGTCCGCTCCCCCGATGAGCCGTCATCTGGTCTTCGCCGGACCTCCCGGAACGGGCAAGACCACGGTCGCGCGACTGTACGGCACGATCCTCGCCGAGCTGGGGGTACTGCGCTCCGGCCACCTGGTGGAGGTGTCCCGGGCCGATCTGGTGGCGCAGGTGATCGGCGGTACCGCGATCAAGACCACCGAGACGTTCAACCGGGCCCTGGGGGGTGTGCTGTTCATCGACGAGGCGTACACGCTGACCAGCGACAGCAGGGGTTCCGGGGCGGACTTCGGGCGGGAGGCGGTGGACACCCTGCTCAAGCTCATGGAGGACCACCGGGACGACGTGGTGGTGGTGGCCGCCGGCTACTCCGAGGAGATGGAGTCGTTCCTCGGCTCCAACCCCGGTCTCGCGTCGCGCTTCTCGCGGACCGTCGAGTTCGAGAACTACACCGTCCCCGAACTGGTCGCGATCATGGAGAGCATGTGCCTCCAGCACCAGTACGCCCTGGCCGAGGAGACGAGGAAAGCCCTCGCGGTCCGCTTCGAGCGCATGCCGAGGGACGCCTCGTTCGGCAACGGCCGTGCGGCACGGCAGGTGTTCGAAGAGATGATCGACCGCCAGGCTCTGCGCCTGTCCTCGCAGACGGAGGTCGGCGCCGAGGACCTCACGCTGCTGCTGCCGCAGGACGTGGGCGACGACGTGGTGGAGTCCGCCGGGACCGACGGCGCGCCTTCCACCGACGACGCGCTGACCCGGCTGGGCGACATGGTCGGACTTTCGGCGGTGAAGCGGGACGTCACCGACATGGTGAATCTGCTCTCCACGGCACGCCAGCGCGAGGCCGCCGGCCTGCCGGTACCGCGCATCAGCCACCATCTCGTCTTCACCGGCCCTCCGGGCACCGGCAAGACCACGGTTGCCCGGCTCTACGGAGAGCTCCTGGTGTCGCTCGGCGTGCTGCCGCGGGGACAGCTCGTCGAGGTGTCACGGGCCGAGCTGGTGGGCAGGTACGTCGGCCATACGGCCCAGTTGACCCGCGAGGTCTTCGAACGGGCCCTGGGGGGTGTGCTGTTCATCGACGAGGCGTACACCCTGACCCCGGGGAACTCCGGATCGGGGAACGACTTCGGGCGGGAGGCGGTGGACACCCTGCTCAAGCTCATGGAGGACCACCGGGACAGGATCGTGGTGATCGTCGCCGGCTACACCCGGGAGATGGAGGGGTTCCTCGCGTCCAACCCCGGTCTGACGTCGCGCTTTTCACGGCGGGTGGAGTTCGCGGACTACACCTCCGACGAACTGGTCACCATCGTCCGGCAGCACGCGGCCGAGAGCGGCTACGAGTGCGGGCCGGGCACGGGGTCGCTCCTGCGCGCCCACTTCGACGGGCAGCCGCGCGACCGGTCCTTCGGCAACGCGCGACTCGCCCGGCAGGTGCTGGAGGGCATGATCACCCGGCAGGCGGGGCGTCTCAGTTCCCTGGCCGCCCCCACCCTCGACGACCTCCGGCTGCTGCTGCCCGAGGACGTCACGGTCCGCGCCCCGGGCGTGGTGTGAGGGGCGGGCGACGTTCCCGTACCTGTCCCGGAGCCGGGGGCACGCTCCGTCAGATCCGTTCCGGGACGGCGGAATCGGTTCGTCGATCCGGCCGGCCAGGTCGCCGTGCGGCGTCCTCGTGCTGTCCGGACGGCCGAAAACGCCCCATGACAACGGAGTTGGGCGGCCGGTCCGGTGGACCGGACGTCGTACCACCGGGGTGTCCCGCATAGGATGCGCGTCATGCGTCGCCGCCGCCTGCCACGTCCCCTCCTGACTCCGCTCGCCGCCTTCCTCGTCGTGCTGCCGGCGACCCCGGCCGTCGCGGACGGAACGGGTTCCGGAACGACCGTCGCACTGCCCGTACTGAGTTCCGTGCTGGACGAGAACCAGGCGTGCCGGAGGTCCTCCCCGGCGCGGGCGACGGCTGTCCCCTGGGAGCAGCAGAGCCTGCAGCTCTCCCGCACCTGGCGTTTCGCCTCGGGTTCCGGCGTGACGGTCGCCGTCGTGGACACCGGCGTGTCGGTCAAAGCGCCCTCGCTGAAGGGACGCGTCACGGCGGCGGGCGCGGCGGGCGCGGACTGCGTGGGGCACGGCACGTTCGTCGCAGGTCTGGTCGCCGCGGCGGCCTCGGAGGGGATCGGATTCGCCGGGGTGGCCCAGGAGACGCGGGTCCTCGGCGTGCGCGGTACGGACGCCCGGGGCACGGCGACCGCCGCGACAGTGGCTGCCGGCATCCGTACCGCGGTCGCGCGGGGCGCCGACGTCGTCTCGGTCTCGGCCGCGCTGCCGTCGGGGTCGGCCGCTCTCACCTCCGCCGTGCGGGAGGCCGCGGCGCACGACGTGCTGGTCGTGGCTGCGGCGGTACCGGACGCGCCGACCGGCTCCGAGTCATCGGGGACGGCCGCTCCCGCTCCCCGGGATTTCTGGCCCGCCGCGCAGGATGGGGTGCTGTCGGTGCTGGACGTCGCCGTCGACGGCAAGCGTCCCACCGGCTCGTACGAGACGGGTTCGGCGGACCTGGCCGCTCCCGGTGACGGAGTGGTCGGGATCGGGCCGGAGGGATCGGGCCACTACATCGGTTCGGGCGCCTCCCTCGCGGCCGGTTTCGCGGCCGGTGCCGCCGCGCTGGTGCGATCGGCGCACCCTGAACTGAGCGCGGAGCAGACCGCGAGGCGGCTGACGGCCACGGCCTACCCGGACGTGGTGCCGCGCCTGGACCCGTACGCGGCCGTGACCGGCGTCGCGGACGCGCCCGTCGCCGCGAGGGCCCCGGCCGCCGAACGGCCCGGCCCGGCTCTCCGGCTGCCCGAGGACACCGGAGCCGGCCCGGCGGGGCGTGCCGTGCTGATCGCCTCGGTCGCGGCGGTCGTCGTCCTGCTGGTCGCGTGGGCCGCGGTCGTGGTGCCCCGCGGCCGGGCGCGGGGCTGGCGAGGGCCCGGTGACAAGGCCCGGGCGGCCTCCTCGGACTGAGCGGACCGACCGGCGCGGAGAGCCCGGCGCAGAGGGCCCGGCGCAGAGGGCCCGGCGCAGAGGGCCCGGCGCAGACGGCCCGGCGCAGACGGCCCGGCGCAGACGGCCCGGCGCAGAGGCCGGGTGTCCCGGCGTCGACCGCCCCTACTCCGCTCCCCCGTCGGCGGGGGCCTCGGTAGCCAGGGCCGTCTGGATCAGTGTCGCCTTGCGGCGGGCGATGTACTGGGCCCGCCCCGCCGGAAGGTTCTTCGGCTTGATGTTGCCGAAGACGTAACCCTCGGACGGCGGGCAGGACATCAGGAGTCCCGGCGTGTTCACCTCGTCCAGCCTTCGCAGCAGCTGGTCGTTGAGTCCTCTTCCCGCCCCGGTCGCCGAGCGGGCGACGATCAGATGCAGGCCGACCTCGTGGCCGAGCGCCAAGTGGTCGAAGAGCGGCGCGAAGGGGTGGTCGAAAGCTGTTCCCGCGCCGACCATGTCGTAGTCGTCGACGAGCACGAACAGACGCGGTCCCGACCACCAGTCGGCCAGCCGCATCCGGGCGGGGGTGATGTCCTGCCCGGGCAGGCGGGTGGCCAGCGCCTTCGCGGAACCACCGACCAGTTCCTTCAGCGCGTCCACCGCGACGGCGTGGCCGAGGCGGTACTCAGCGGGCACCGCGTCCACCAGCTCGCGGCGGTAGTCGACCACCAGGATGCGGGCCTCGGTCGGGGCGAACCGGGCCGTGATCGCCGCGGCGGCGAGGCGCAGCAGGTTCGTCTTCCCGCTCTCCGTGTCGCCGACCGCGACGAGGTGCGGGGTGCGACTGAAGTCGTGCCAGACGGTGGACAGGGTCTCCTCGTCCTGGCCGAGGGCGAACCGCAGGCGCCCCTCGTCGAGTTCGGGGGCCGGGAGTTCCGCGGCGGGCAATCGGTGCGGAAGCATCCGTACCCGCGGGGCGACCGGTCCCGTCCACGCCCGCGCGACGCGCTCCACGAGGGCCTCCACTCCTTCGGTGAGGTCCTCGGCACCCTCGCTGCCGTCGATACGGGGCAGTGCGGTGAGGAAGTGCAGCTTGGAGTCGACGGTGAGGCCCCGGCCCGGTTGCTGCCGGGGCACGCCGGCGGCCTTGCGGATGTCCACCACGGAGTCCATGGTGTCGCCGAGCCGCAGCTCCAGGCGGGTGGCGGCCTGGTCGCGGACCTGGGCGGTGAGTTCGACCCAGCGTGCGGTGGTGACGATCAGGTGGATTCCGTAGTTCAGACCGCCGGTCGCGATCTGGTTGAACGTGGGCAGCAGGTGGTCGAAGTTCTGTCGGACGGCCGACCAGCCGTCGACGACGAGGAAGACGTCACCGTGCTCCTCATCTGCGAACTCCCCGCCGGCGCGCCTGCGACGGTAGGTGGCCATGGAGTCGATGCTGTGGTCGAGGAAGAACTGTTCGCGGTGGTTGAACACGGCGGTCACCTCGGCCACCGTGCGGCTGATGCGTTCGCTGTCCAGCCGGGCGGCGACTCCGCCGACGTGCGGGAGCCCGGAGAGCGCCGAGAGCGAGCCTCCACCGAAGTCCAGGCAGTAGAACTGGACTTCGGCGGGTGTGTGGGTGAGCGCCAGTGAGGCGATGAGGGTACGCAGCACGGTCGACTTCCCGCTCTGCGAGCCGCCGGCGATGGCGACGTGGCCGCCGCCCGCCGACAGGTCGACCACCAGCGGGTCGCGGCGCTGGTCGAACGGCTTGTCCACCAGGCCCACGGGGACCCTGAGCCTGCCGGCACCCGGCCAGCGGGAGGCGACGAGCCCCCGGCCGGGCTCTGCGGCGAGACCGGGGAGCAGACCGTCCAGGGTCGGGGACAGCCCGAGCGGCGGGAGCCAGACCTCGTGCGCGGGCGGCCCCGAGTCGCGCAGCCGGTCCAGGGCGGCCGAGAGCAGCGTCTCCTGGTTCTCCGCTTCTTCCTCGGGCGTCATGGGGGCGGGCGCGGGTGCGGGGGTGCGGGGCACCACCCAGCCGGCGGACCACGGCACGATCTGGCTCGCCACCTGGGCCTGGGCGACCGCGCCCCGGCGCTGGCGGTAGGGGCCGGAGACGTACGCGGCACGGAAACGGGTCAGTGCCTCGACACCGCTTTTGAGGAAACCGCTGCCCGGCTGGGGCGGCAGCTGGTAGGCGTCCGGAACACCGAGCACGCCCCGGCTCTCCATGGCCGAGAAGGTGCGCAGTCCGATGCGGTAGGAGAGGTGGCTCTCCAGTTGGTGCATACGCCCCTCGTCCAGGCGCTGGGATGCCAGCAGGAGGTGCACGCCGAGGGACCTGCCGAGCCGGCCGATCATCACGAAGAGGTCCATGAACTCGCGGTGCGAGGCGAGCAGCTCGCTGAACTCGTCGACGACGACGAAGAGGCTCGGCAGCGGCGCCAGCGCGGCGCCCTGGGCGCGGGCCTTCTCGTACTCCAGCGCCGAGATGTAGTTGCCCGCGGACCGCAACAGCTCCTGACGGCGGATGAGTTCGCCGTGCAGGGCGTCCTGCATCCTCTCGACCAGGGCTACTTCGTCCGCGAGGTTGGTGATCAGTGCGGAGGTGTGGGGCAGTTCGTCGAGACCGAGGAACGTCGCTCCGCCCTTGAAGTCGACGAGGACGAAGTTGAGGGTCTCGGAGGAGTTGCTGAGTGCGAGCCCCAGCACGAGGGTGCGCAGCAGTTCGCTCTTGCCGGAGCCCGTGGCGCCGATGAGCATGCCGTGCGGGCCCATGCCGCCCTGTGCGGACTCCTTGATGTCGAGTTCGACGGGTGTGCCGTCCGCGCCCACCGCGATCGGTACGCGCAGCCGAGCGGCGCCGGTGCTGCGCTGCCAGAAGGTGGCCGGATCATGACGGTGCAGATCGGGTATGCCGAGCAGGGTGGTCAGTTGCACGTCGGTGGCGAGCGGCTCCGCCGCGTCCGCCGCGAGGCTCATCCGGTAGGGCGCGAGCATCCTGGCCAGCGACTCCGCGGCCACCGGCCCCATGCTGTCCGGACGGCCGAGGAGGGTGGTCTGCTCCTTGCGGGCACGGTCGGTGCGCACCAGCCGGACGGCGTCGGGGGTCACGTCGAGCCGCAGACCGCTGCGGCCGGGCCGCCAGGTGAGCGATCCCGACAGGTCGAGGACGACGGCGTTGCGGAAACCCGGCCCGTCGATCCGGTGGCCCGCGGGCACGGTGGCCCCGTCGACCACGATCACGGTGAAGGGCTCCTCCCTGCCGGGCAACGCCTCCGGGTCGAAGGCCGGGCGCTCGGCGAATTCGGCGCCCAGCAGGTCCTCCAGGTCGGCGACGGTGGAGGCGATCAGCCGGGCGGGCCCGGCGCCGTCCTGCTCCTGGGGGTGCAGGTTGTGGGGCAGCCACTTCGCCCACTCCCACTCCTGGCGGTTCTCGTCCGAGACGCAGACCGCGATCCAGAGCTCCTCCGGCGGGTGGAACGTGGCGAGTTGGCAGATGGCGGCCCGCACCATGGACCGGCGGGCCCGGTCGTCGCCGCGCAGCAGCACCCGGGACCAGGTGCGCAGGTACAACGCGATCGGCTGTGCCGGAACCGAGCTGTAGGCGCGGACGAAGCGGCGCAGCGCGTGGGCGCAGAGCGGTTCGAGGTCCTCGACCGGCTTGGTGGACAGGGGGGTGAGCCGGAGCGACAGCTGCTGGTCGCCGACCGCCACGCGCACTTCGCCGAAGTCGTCGTCCTTCGTGCGGCGTTCCCACAGGCGGGTGGTGCGCACCATGGAGCGCAGGGTGGCCGGTGCGGGGTGACGCCAGGCCAGCGCGAGCTGCTGCTCGACGACGGTGCGCTGCACCTTGCGGCGGGTCTGCGAGAGATAGCGCAGGTAGTCCCGGCGTTCGCCGCGCAGCCGCTGCTTGCGGTCGCCGCTCTTGCGCATCACCTGGCCGATCATCATGGCTCCGGACGCCATGACCATCATGCCGAGTGCGAGGTAGGTGAAGACGCCGTTGGATCCGCCGGGCCGGATGAAGATCAGCATCATCGACACGGACATCATCGCCATCGGCAGGTACGTCCACACGGCCGAGGTGTCGGGGACGGTCTCCGGGAGCGTCGGCGGCTCCTGGAGGCTGAGCTCGCCCTCCGGCATGTCGGGTCCGCGGCGGCGGGCGGGGCGGCGTATCAGTACGACACTCAACGCACGGGCTCCTTAGGGCACTGCCGGTGGTCGGACCTCGAAGGCGGCCGGGGAAAGGGGCCGTTCACCGAGTCCGTTCGAGGATCAGTAGTCTGCATCCGATCAACTCACGCGTCCAAACCGCCCCCCGGAGTTCGCGTTTGATCAACTAGCCTTCGAAAACACCCTTCGGGGTCTGCATCCGATCGACTCACGCATCCCCCTCCGGCCACGCACTGGGAGAAGTGATCCCCCCGATGTCCGAAAGTTCCGTCGCGGGCCTCTGCCGCCTGACCGTGCGCGCACCGGCCAGAACCATCGACCTGGCCGTACCGGCCGACGTGCCGGTGGCCGACCTCCTGCCCACCGTACTGCGCTACGCCGGTGAGGAAGTGGAGGAGAACGGCCTGGAGCACGACGGCTGGGTGCTGCAACTGCTGGGCGGCAAAGCCCTGGACGAGGAGAGCACCCTGGGCGCTCTCGCTCTCAAGGACGGAGACGTCCTCTATCTGCGTCCGCACACCGACGCCTTGCCCGAAGTCCGTCTGGACGATCTGGTCGACGGCATCGCCGCGGTGACCCGGGACCGACTGCACGGGTGGACCCCGGAGGCCGGCCGGCGGCTGTTGCGGGCCCTGATCGTCGTGGTGCTGGTCGTCGCGCTGCTGGTGCTGTGCCGGCCCGGCGGTTCCGCCGCGGTGCGCGCCGCCACCGCGGGGGCGGTGGGGTTGGTCCTGCTCGCCGGCGCCGCGTCGGCGGGCCGTGCGGTCGGTGACGCCGCGACCGGCGCGACGCTCGCCTTCATGGCGGCCCCCTGCCTCGCGCTGGCGGGCTGGCTGCTGCCGGGCGGTGAGATCACGGGCCCGCAGGGCCATGAGGTGTTCGGCGCCCGGCTGCTCGCGGCAGGAGCCGCGTGGGCCGGAGGCGCCGTCCTCGGGCTGGCGATGGTGGCGGTGTACACGCCCCTGTTCCTCGCCTCCGCCGTGGTGGCACTCGCCTCGGCGGCCGCCGGAGCCCTGATGACCGTGCTGGGCCTCGCCGTGGACGACTCCGCGGGCGCGGTCGCCGCCGTGGTGGTCCTCTTCGGCGGTTTCGTGCCTGCCCTCTCGTTCAAGTTGGCGGGAATGCGCATGCCGGCCCTGCCGACGAACGCGCGGGAACTCCAGGAAGGCATCGAGCCCTACGGCGGTCCCGACGTGGCGACCCGGACAGAGCTCGCGAGCAAGTGGATGACCGCGCTCTACGCGGCGACCGGGGTGATCTGCGCGGGCTGCCTCGCGACGCTCGCCCTCAACCCCGACCTGCCGGAATCGCTGACGGCCGTGGCACTCTCCCTGCTCCTCCTGATGCACGGGCGGGGCATGGTGAACGTCCGTCAGCGCCTGACGCTCGTGGTGCCCGGCGCCTGGGGAGCGGCTCTTCTGACGCTCTCCCTGGCGGGAAGCGCCCCCTCGTCCGACCGCCCTCTGCTGGTGGTCGGGCTGACGGCCCTGGCGGCGGCCCTCGCCATCGCGACCTGGACCGTTCCCGGGCGCCGGATGGTCCCCTACTGGGGGCGGGCGGCGGAGCTGCTGCACTCGCTGCTCGCGATCGGTCTGCTGCCCTTGACGCTCTGGGTCCTGGGCGTCTTCGGCGCGCTGCGCGCCCTCACCGGCTGAGCCAGGAAGCAGGCGACGATGCAATCGAAGCGCGATCAGGCGCAGGCCCACTCCTTCATCATGGGGCGGCTCACTTCCGGGATGCTGCTCGCCGATCCGGACGCCGCCGAGAGCCCGTTGGGGCGCACCACCCGGGGAGCGGTGATCGGACTGGTCATCGCCGTGCTGCTGTCGGCAGGGGCGGTGGTGTTCGGTCTCATCTCCCCCGGCGGGAAGGACTCGTGGCGGAGCGGCGACACCTTGATCGTGAACAAGGAGACGGGCGCCCGGTATCTCTTCATCGGCGGGCGGCTGCGGCCGGTGCGCAACTACTCCTCCGCCCTGCTGATCGGCGGTGCCGGCCTGGCCACCACGAGTGTGGGAACGGCTTCGCTGCGGGACACCCCCGTGGGGGCCACGGTGGGCATTTCCGGGGCGCCCGACACGGTGCCCGGCACCGGTGAGCTGGAGACCGGCGCCTGGCAGGTGTGTTCCGCGGTGAAGGCGGAAGCCGGCCCCGCGGGGGGACGCCGGGACCAGGCCGTGACGGCGGTCGTGACCGGGGCTCCGGTGGAGGCCGCGCCGCTCGGCGAGGGGTCGGCCGTGGTGGTGCGTGGCCCCGACGAGGCGATGTACCTGGTGTGGCAGGGCAGCCGGCTGCGGCTCGACGCGAAGTCCGGCGCGGTCCTCTCCCTCGGCTACGGGTCGGTGGCGCCACGACCCGTGTCGGCGGCCTTCCTGGACGCCTTGGTGGCGGGTCCCGACCTTGCTCCTCGGGCCGTGCCGGGGCTGGGTTCCGCCGGGCCCTCGCTGGGCGGTTCGGCGACCCGGGTGGGCCAGGTCTTCACCGTGCGGCTGCCCGGTTCCGGGACCCAGCAGTACCAGCTCCGGTCCGAGGGACTCGTACCGCTGACGACCACGGGGACGGCTCTCGTCCTGGGCGATCCGGCCACCCGGGAGAAGGCGTACGGGGGTGGTTCTCCGGCGGCCCGGCAGATCGGCGCCGATGTCCTCGGCGATCACCAGGCGCCTGCCACGGCGAGCAGGGGCGCGTCGGTCGAGGGGCTGCCGGACAGTCCGCCCAAGGCGGTTTCCGTGGCGGACGGCTCCGCTGTCTGTACCCGGGTGGGCACCGACGCCGGGGGCACCCGGGTCACGTCGGCCGTGGTGCCGGTGGACTCGCTGACGCCCGTCGCGCAGGGCACCTCGGACCGGGCGTCGGCACCGTGCCTGGCGGTGGACGCGGTCGTCGCCCGGCCCGGTCACGGGGTTCTGGTGAGGGCCCTGGGAGCGGCGGGCGGGCGGGTAGGCGACACGACGTATCTGGTGGGTGACGACGGCATCAAGTACCGCGTGGCCGACCGAGCGGCGCTCGACGCCCTGGGATACGGCGATGTGACGGCACAGTATCTGCCCTCACCGCTGCTCGCGATGCTGGCGACCGGTCCTGATCTCAGTACGGCGGCCGCTTCCGGCGGCGCCGCACCTGTCACCGCGACCTCCTGCGGGGACACGGATCCGGCCGCTGCCGGCCCCCCGGACGGCGTCCGGACGGCGCCGGGCGAGGAGAACGGCCCGAAGACAACCGGAACCGGCTGAATTCCGCCGTCGCCGGGCCCGCGAAAGGCGTCGGTGTCACATGAACGACACATGCATGAGGTGGAGTTGTCGCTACCTCAACAGAAGCTCTGGCATTCGGGGATCTGTTGCACAGTCAACTTGCTGAACCCTAGTCTCCACGAATCGGAACGACACCGAGCATCGAAGAGGTGGACCCATGGCAGGACAGCAGTCCAGTGAACAGTCGACCCGCAACGGCATCCAGGCCCTGGAGAGCGCCTTCAGCGGCATTCTCAAGTCACGCCAGGACGTCGACGCCACCCGCGCCACTCTGTCGAGCGGCTACCAGGGCAGCGACGGCGGCCAGTTCGGCCAGCTGCTCAAGCAGTGGGACGACCAGGCCAACGTGATCCTGCGGAACCTGGAGGACATGGTCGACAAGCTGAACCAGAGCCTGGTGCAGCACAACAAGACCCAGGGATCTTCGAACGACTCGATCAACCAGGCGTACTCGCAGTCGCAGTCGGCTTTCGACCAGCTCGCCGGCTGAGGCCCGGGGTCTTTCGTCCGGATCGGGCGAGCCCCGCACGATCCGAACGAGGGGCCTCGGGCCCGGAGTCCGTACGCACACCGTCCCACTGAGCGAGAGAAGGCTTCCGTGCCCGACAACCTGACCGACGGTTACATCTACGTCGACTACAACCACATGAACAACGCCGCCGACGACATGGTCCAGCAGACGAAGGCCATCGCGAACACGCTGTCCTCGCTCGAAGCGGAACTCGGCGAGCTCATCAAGACGTGGTACGGCACCGACGCCGACACCTACCGCCAGAAGCAGGCGGCCTGGGACGGCGCGGTGAAGAACATGGAGACCCTGCTCACCTCGCACTCCGGGCTGCTGACGGACATCTCCGACAGCTACAAGTACAGCGAGAACTCGCTGACCCAGATGTGGTCCGAGGTCACCATCGGCCGCTGACGCGGCTCAGGGCCGGGCGGCACCCGGCCGGACCGGGCCGCCCGGCCCGCACTTCCGGACGCAGGACACTCAGCAGGAGGATGTCATGGCAGACCTCACCCATCTGGACTCGGCCGGTCTCCAGCGGTTCAAGGACATCGACGTCGCGGACTTCATCGCCGACCTCAAGGCCATCGGCAAGGACGAGGCAGGCGTCCGGGCGTTGCACAGCATCGTGAAGGGCATCACCACGCCCGAGCACATCGACGAGAACCCCGTACTGGCGATCGGGCTGATGGCCGGCGACGAGACCGTGAGCGGCTCCAGTCTGGTGACGGTGGTCAAGACGGCGGCCGAGGCGATCGACGAGATCTTCGACGCCCAGGGCACCCTCTTCGCCGACATCGACCGGGACTTGGGCGAGACGATCAGAACGCTGCTCAAGACGCAGGGAACCTCGCTCACCTCCATCGACGGCGAGAAGTTGCTGGACATCTTCTCCGACGTCGACACGGACCTGGGCGGCGGCTCCACGGAGGCCTGACCCGGGCCGTACGCCCACGCAGGACGTACCCCCGCCCCCGCCCTTCCTGTCCGCACCCCACCTTCCGCGGAGTTCTCGCCATGCCGGCCAACTACGACACCGATGACTACTGGGGCAAGGCCGTCACCCTCTTCACCGGGTACGGCGTTCCCAGCCGAAAAGGGCTCTTCGAGAAGCTGAGCAGCAAGGAGGGCATCCCGCTGTTCCGGATGGACATCCAGGACACCGGTATGCGCGCGGTCACCGCGAACGACTTCTCCGCCCTCAGCGGCTGGATGACGCACTCGGGCGAGGACTACGACCTCACCTTCTACAACGCGGGCGGGGACGGCAGCCACGGCGGGGTGTCGATGCGGCGGGCCCGCATCGTCTTCATCGGCGTGCCGACGGACGCGAACGGCCAGGCCCGGCTGCTGGAGCAGGGAGAGACCATGGCCGGCGGTGAGTTCACCGGCCACTACGGCGACGAGTGGGACTTCGGCCCGCTGGGCCAGTACGTCAGCGGGTCGAAGGGGGCCCTGGACGAACTGCTCGACACCCGTTCGAGCCGGGGCTTCTCGTACAGCGGACTGGCGGTGCTCAACAACGAGGCCGTCGACCTCGATTCGTTCGAGCGGACGGGCCGTGCCTTCGACCGCGCGCTGGGATTCTTCAACGAGCACGCGACGGCCCTCGCGCAGTGGGAGACCTCCCTGGGCAGCGAACAGTCCGCGTGGCGGGGCAAGGCCGCGGGTCTTTTCTGGCACCTGGTGCACCAGTTGCACAAGAACTACGACAGCTACGTCGAGCAGATGGGCGGAGCCACGTACACCGGCACCCACACCAGCCCCACGGGCTACGTGCCGAAGTCCCGGCTGAGCGACGCGCTGATCTCGGCGCAGAAGACGCTGATCGACGAGGCCACCAACCTGCGCAACGCGTGGACGACCTGGGCGAACACGCGGGAGCACGACCCGCACCGGTCGGTGCTGGAAATCCTCGACCAGGTCTCCGCGTGGGTGCTGGAGAACAACATCCCGCACATCCAGCAGCACACCTCCGGGGGCTACTACTCGACGACCGTCACGTACTCGTCGACGGCCGCGTTCAAGCAGAACCATCCGGTCTACGGCGATCTCAACGACACGGCGAACTGGAAGAAGATCGGCGAGGCCGCCGTCAAGCGGTGGAACGACTACATCGAGGCGCAGCTCATACCGGTGGCGACAACAGCGCTGACCAATGTGAACAACGCCTGGATCGACGTGCAGGACGCCTTCGACGAGCCGCTGAAGACGAAGGACACCTCGACGCTGTCCGAGGAGTACCAGAAGGACGAGGCCGACCTCGCGCGGGAGGAGGCCGAGAACAACAGCAACACCCTGAACGACACGCTCAACAATCTCGGGAACGGGCTGGGCGACAACTTCGACAACCTCAACGACAATCTCAACAAGAATCTGAACGACATCAACGACGGGCTCAACGAGAACCTGAACGACGTCACCAGCGGGCTCAACGACAGCCTGAACGGTCTCGGGGACGGGTTGGGCGACGGGCTCGACAAGGGCCTGAACGACATCAACGACGGGCTGGGCGAGTCCGTCGACAACCTCAACAGCGGGCTCGACGGAATCAACGACGGGCTGAACGAAGCCGTCAGCGGTCTGGGCGACGGCCTCGGCGGACTGGGCGGCGATCCCGGCACCGGGGGACTCGGAACCGACACCACGACCGATCTCAACGGCCTCACCGACCCGAACCTGGCGGGTCTGACCGGGGGGTTGAACCTGGCGGGGCCGGGTTCGCCGTCGAAGAACGACGGGAAGACCTCGGATCTCAACGGCGGCCTCGGCCTCGACGCCCTGACCAACCCGGACGGCAGCACCACCCAGCTGAACGCGGACGGTTCGCTGACGACGACCTACCCGGACGGAACGGTCCAGAAGGTCGACCCCGCCGCCGGAACGGTCACGACCACCGCGCCCGACGGCACCGTCACCACCAGCGACCTGAACACCGGTGTCGGCTTCACCAACCCCGACGGCAGCGTCACCACCCTCAACCCCGACGGCACCCTCACCACGACGCGGCCGGACGGCACCGTCCAGACTCTCGATCCGGACACCGGGGCCGTCTCCACCACCGCGCCCGACGGGACCGTCACCCAGAGCACGCTCCATCCGCACACGGGTGCGTTCACCACGGCCGACGGCAACACCGCCCAGCTGAACCCCGACGGCTCACTGGCGACGACCTACCCGGACGGGACGGTCCAGAAGATCGACCCTGCCACCGGGACGGTCACCACCACCGCGCCCGACGGCACCGTCACCACCAGCCACCTGAACAGCGGCGTCGGCTTCACCAACCCCGACGGCAGCGTCACCACCCTCAACCCCGACGGCACCCTCACCACGACGTATCCGGACGGGACCAAGGAGGTCCTCGATCCCGACACCGGTGCTCTCACCACCACCTCGCCGAACGGGACCAGCACGACGACGGATCTCAACGGTTCGTCACTGGGCGGCGGCCTGGATCTGGACTTCCCCGACATCCCGACCACGGGTTCGAGCTCGCTGAACGGCTCGTCGGGGCCGGGGACCGCGGGCTCCTCCTTCGACTCGCTCACCTCGCTGAACCATGACGGTCTCTCCTCGGGGGGGCTTTCCTCAGGGGGCCTTTCCTCGGGGGGCCTTTCCTCGGGCGGCAGCGGTTCCTTCCTGGACGACACCGCGGCTTACGAGGACTACGACAGCACTCCGTACACCGGAGGCGCGCTGGGCGCTCCCGGGGGCTCATCGGGAGCACTCGCGGCCACCGCCGAGGGGGCCTCCGGATCGTCGGGGTCGCCCAGCGGCGTCCCGTTGAACCCGTCCGGCATGGGCGGAGGCATGGGCGGCGGAGGCATGGGCGGGATGGGCGGCGGAGGTGGCGGTGGCTCCTCCGAACGCGTGCGCAATGTGCTGTCCGAGACCGGGGGCGCCGTCAGCAGGCGCGCGTCGGGGTCCCGGGCGCGCGGGGCCGTCGCGGACGAGGACGAGGAGATCCGTGTCACCCGGGGCGGTACGGCGACGAGTTCCAGCCCCTTCTACCCCGGCGGTGGCGGGGGCGGCGGCGCTCAGGCCGGTCAGTCCACCGAGAGCGGAGACCGGGCGCGCAACAGCTGGGTCGCCGAGGACGAAGACGTCTGGGGCACCGACGAAGGGGGCTCGCCCGCGGTGATCGGACGATGATGCGTACGAACGCGATCGGGAAGGCGGTTCGTGGCGTGGCCGGAACGGAGGTCCAGCGGTGAAGGAGTCGATCGAGCAGCGGCTCGCGCAGGCGGTGGCCGAACTGGCGGCGACCGAGGCCGCGGTGGCGCGGGCCGAGTCGGAACTGAGCGGGGCCAGCTGCACCGTACGCTCGCAGGACCGGTCCGTGGAGGTGACGGTCACCGCGCAGGGCGATCTGCAGGCGCTGAAGTTCCTCGACGGGAAGTACCGCACGATGGCGGCCTCGCAGCTCGCGGTGAGTGTGCTGGAGACGGTCCAGGAAGCGAGGGCGCAGATGGCCCGCCGCGTGATGCGGACGTTCGAGCCGTTCACCGCGGCCAGTTCCGGAGTGCCGGAACTGACGGGAGTGGACGTCGACTGGAACAAGATTTTCGGGCCGGGGGTGCTGGAGGGACCGCGTGCCGAGGAGGGACGGCCCTCGGCCCGCCGGCTCCGGGACGAGATCAGCGACGACACGGAGGACTGAGCGATGCCCGAAGGAAACGCCTACTTCGCCGAGCCTGGAAGGCTCCAGGCGGGTTCGCGACAGATCGACCAGATCAGCGCCTTGGCACGGGAGATCGTGCACGACTTCGTCTCCTCGGTGAACCTCACGCGGGACTGGCCCGGCACGGACGACAGTTACGCGAAGGAGGTACTGCCGCAGGAGCAGAAGGAGCGCAAGGCCGCGGTGGAGACGGGCGTGGCGCTCTCCGACGCGATCGTCGGAGTGGCGGACGGCACCCTGGCGAACCTGGGCAACATCCTCTCCACGCAGTCGGGCGTTCTCGACTCGATCCACAGGTCCTCCGGCAGCGGCTCCCACGGCGGAAAGCACTGATCTCCCGATGTCCATCCAGGTCTCGCCCCAGCTGAACAACCTGCTCTTCGTGCTCATCGGCGAGCGGATGCTCCAAGCGGACGAGGACAAGGCCTACGCGAGCCACGAGCCGTACCACCGCCTGGGCAAGCGGGTCGTGGACCTGTCCGACCTGATCGAGCAGTCCGTGGCAGGGGTGGGGCGGGCCCTGCCGCCACAGGTCGGTGACAACTACGTCCGCGCGATGCACCTGTTCGTGGACCAGGGCGGTACGAACCATCTCAAGGAGTTCGCCGGGCAGCTGGACACGATCGCCCAGGGCAGGATCAAGAGCTCCATGGACATCATGGAGTCGAAGTGGCAGATCATCGCGGAGCTGGTGCGGCTCCTCATAGAACTGGCGATCATCCTCGCCCTGTCGATCTTCACGGGTGGTTCCGCGTCGAGCCAGGTCGCTGTCGCGAAGGCGCGCAGCCGGGTCGCGATCCTGACCGCGCTGGACACTCTGCTCAAGCGCACCCACCTGCTGCCGAGCCTGTCCGAGGCGTTCCAGGAGGCCTTCCAGACGTTCGCGGTGCGGCTGGCGATGATGACTCTCGCCCCGGCGGGCCGACGCCCCGACGGGTTCGACTGGGGGCAGATCTTCAAGGACGGCGCGTTCGGCGCACTGGCCGGGGCCTTCCACGGCCTGTTCTCGTCGGTGACGAACAACTTCGGGAAGGCGTTCAGGAACGTCTTCGACAACCCGGGCGGCAATCCCTTCGACAAGAACCTTTCGGACATCACCACGAAGGTCGCCAACCCGCCGAAGACGAAGACGAAGAACATCCTCGACGGAGCCGCGAACGTCGGCGACAACTTCCTCGTCTCCGGTGCGTCGGAGGCGGTCGCGGAGATCTTCGTCGGCGGGCTCTTCGACGGCAAGTGGACCACCAGTTGGGACACCTTCCTCGGTTCAGGCATCAGTTCGGTGGTGGAGAAGGGGATCGAGGACGGTACGGAGAAGTTCGGCAACTCGCTGGGTGAGGGGCTGGGGTTCAAGAACATCGAGGTCGACACGGTCAGCGGCGGCGACGGTGACCGCGACACCACCGGCGACGGTGACCGCGACACCATCAGCAATGGCGGCCGCGCCCCCCGAACGGACACGCGCCCGGACTCCGGAGGCCGGCCGGAGACCGTCGGAGGCGTCGGAGGCGTCGGAGGCGTCGGAGGCGTCGGAGGCGTCGGAGGCGTCGGAGGCGTCGGAGGCGTCGGAGGCGTCGGAGGCGTCGGAGGCGTCGGAGGCGTCGGAGGCGTCGGAGGCGTCGGAGGCGTCGGAGGCGTCGGAGGCGTCGGAGGCGTCGGAGGCGTCGGAGGCGTCGGAGGGAACAGTGACACCGGCGCGGTTCGCCCGAACACGACCGGGCTCCCGGGCACTTCGGCGATCGGCGATACCCGATCGGACGGCGGCCCGGACGGAGGTGTGCGGACACCCGAGCGTGCGCGGACGAGCGACGGGTCCTCCGTGCTCACGCGGGACGACGTGGACACGCGCACGCTCCCGGGGAGCGACACCGGGACCGGGAGCGACACCGGCGAGAACGCCATCGTTCCGTCGGGCACGAGTACGGGAGTCGGCGGCACGCCCGCACCCGCCCCGGCGCACGGCGCGCAACTACCCGCGGCGGGGGGCGGCGCACCTTCCACGTCCGGCGGTGGCGCCAAGGGCAGCACGCCGAGCGGTGCACCGCTCCCCACCGGCGCCTCGGACCCGAAGGCCTCGAACACGGGAGCTCCGGACACGGACGACTCGAACGCGGAAGCCTCAGCCCCGGACGAGTCGAACGCGGAAGCTTCGGACACGCGGGTCCCGGGCACGGAGACCGAGGCCGGGGTAGATACCGGTGTCGCAGCGAGCGGCTCCGGTACGGGGGCGACGGACGACCGGCCGGACGCCGCCGACCGACCCGCGCCCTCCGCCTCGCCCACCACAGATCCCGGCTCGCCTCGCCCGTCCACCGGCTCCACCCGGCCGGTGCCGGGAACCACGGAGGACTCTCCGGTCCAGGACGCCGCCTTCGAGGCCGTTACCGGAGCCGGCCCGGGGACCGAGCTCGATCCGGGCTTCGACCAGCCGTCGTCCGCCGCAGCCGGCCGACAGACGGGCGGGGTGCCGGCCACTCCGGCACCCCCCGCATCCCTGTCCGCAGACACGGCCCCTGCCCCGGACATGGACGTGGACATGGACCGGGACCTGGCAGCGGCAGCCACCCCGGACGTGCACGTGGATGTGGACGTGGCAGCCGCCCCGGCCGCTGTTCCCCTCGGGGTCTCCCCCGTCGCAGGTCCGTCGGCCCCCGGATGGACCGAGGCCAGGGCCGCGGTGCCCCCGGTGGGGCGGCAGCACACCTGGGTCGACCCGGTTTCCGCGCCACCGTCCCGCGACGGTTCGGGTACCACCCAGTACGTCGTCCACTCGGGCTTCGACGTGCGCCGCTTCGTCCACGAGGGCGTACCGGTCACGGACCTCACCGTGGAGATCGCCCTGACCGGCGCCGAGGGCCTCCCGTCACAAGCCCGGCAGGACATGTGGCAGCGCATGGCCGAGGGGGTGGAACGGGTCTTCAACGCCCCGGGCCACCTGCTGCCCAACGGCGACAAGCTGCACGTCAGCGTGGTGCCCGCCGACTCCCCGGACGGCGCCCACCTGGAAGTGTCCGTCAGGAATCCGGTCCCGGACCTGGCGATGTCGCAGCACACCTGGCTGCTCGACGCGACGGAGAACGACCTCGCCCACGAGATCGGGCACCAGCTCGGACTGCGCGACGAGTCCCGGGACGCCTCGGCGCCGCACCGCCCCGACGTGCCGGGCAGTCTGATGGGGCGGTACGACCGGCCCGTCACCGAGGCCCTGGAATCCGCGGGGATGGCGGGACCCGAGGACCTCGGTTCCGGTGCGGGGAGTTACGTCCAGGCCGGACTGCGTCCCCGCCACCTCGCCCTCCTGGGCGCCCTCGTCGGCGAGGTGCCCCCGCCCGGCGCCACCACGACCGGCAAGGGTCCCCTTCCCACGCGCTTCCCGCCCCGTGCCGCCCGCGAGCGACGCGCTCCGGATCTCACCCTCGGAGCCGACCCGCGTGCCCCGCGTCCGGTCGGCGGGCCCCTCGACGAGACAACCTCAGCCCTTGCCCACGGGCAGCCGACGACCACGAGCTCTCCCCTTCCGGCGTCGCTCACGACCGCCGTGACCTCCACGACCGCGTCGGTGGCGTCACCCGTCTCGGACGGACAGCCCGGACCGGACGTCCCGAAGGCCGAGGAAACCGTCTCGGCCGCGGTGCCACCGGAAGGCGCGCTACCGGAGACCGCGGTGCCGGGGACTTTGGAGTTCACGGAAAAGCTGGAGTTCACGAAGACCCCGGGCGACCCGTCGGACAGCCTCACGGCACCGAAGACCCCGGAGAGTCCGGAGTCACCCGAGTTCCCCAAGTTCCCCGAGATCCCCGAGATCCCCGAGATCCCCGAGATCCCCGAGAGCAAGGATCTCGTGGAGCCCGAGAAGTCCGTTCCCCCGCCCCCGCCTCCCTCCGTCTATGTGCGCGCCTACGGGTCGCGTCAGGACGGCGTCGTCGGCCTGGTCCAGGTGGAGCCGCTGGCCGCCGCGGTCGTGGACGGGGTGCACCGCCAGATCCTGCGGTCGCTCGGCGTGGTCGCACCCGCCGACGACCACCCGGTGCTGACACGGCTCCAGGACGTACTGAGCGCCGAGCAGATGGCGATCAACCTTCCCTATCTGCTCTCCACCGCCGGACACCGCGTCACTATCGACGTCGCGGGGCGCGGCCGTGCGGTGGACGTACGGCTGGGTCTGAGCGATCCGGCGAGATCCGGGCGCAGCGGGCGGCTGGATCCGGCCGACCCCGACGTCCGGGTGGAGCGTCGTGGGCAGGGTGGCCAGGAGACCGCCGACACCGCGACATCGGGCACGTACCGCACGGTTCCGGTTCCTTGGTCGGGGTCGTTCCCGATCCTGGCGGCGGGCGCCGCGCGGGCCGTCAACGTGTCCCCGTCCCTCTCCCTGACCCACAACCAGTACTCGTCCTCGACGACCGTGACGCACGCCGTGCAGTCGACGACGGCGCAACGCAGCAACGAGCTCTCGCAGGCGTACGAGTTCGCCTCCGGCTGGGAGGTCCGGATCGACACCCCGCGTCTGGCTCCGGGCGACACGTGGGGTCCGCCGGAGCGGCACGGCCCGGTCACGGTCTGGTTCCCGGAACACCTGGCGGTCGACGACACCTCGGGCGACCCGCTGCCCGCTCCGGCGCGTCTGGACGATCTTCCGGTGTGGGGCGTGGACGCGGTCGCGGAGCCGCAACGGCTGCTGGAGGAGGCACGTGAGGTCTTCCGTACGGAGCTCGCGGGACTGTCGCCCACCTCGGTCCAGGATCTGGAGACCTTCCTCTCCGAGCCCACCCTGCGCGGCACGCTTCCCATGCAGCGGCGCGGCGGTCTGTACTCGCCCGTTCTCCTCGACTCCTCCGGCCGGGCCATCGGCATGTTCAAGCTGACCACGACGGCCGTTCCCGGCACCCCCACCCGCAGAAGCGTGGACACCAAGATCAATCTGGAGAGCCATGTCGTCCAGACGGTGAAGGTGGACGGTCAGGCGAAGTTCACCAGCGGTGTCGCGCTGAACGTCAGCGTCGGTCCGTCGCTCACCCAGGACACGTCCCGAGGTCATGCCGCGGCGGCCACGGCCCTGGGCGGCAGTGTCGTGGGCAAGGGTGGGGCGACCTGGCAGACGAGCGAATCGCTGTCCAGCGGCGGCACCGCCGCGATCATGCACGCCGTGCGGAGCAACCGGAGCCATCTGCTCACGCCCACCACCGTCACCCACACCCTGACGCTGGTGCGGCCCGGTGGCGGCGAGGTGCCCCACACGTTCGCCCCCTGGGCCGGGGGGATGCAGCTGCGCGTCCTCACCGCCGAGGACGCGCAGGGCACCGTGCCGGATGCCGCGGCGCGGCGCGCGCTGCCGTCCGAGCTGGAGAACCTGCAGGGCATCGGCATCACCGCGACCCCGCTGGAGGTGACCGGCACGGAGACGCTGTTCCAGCAGGCCGAGCAGTGGCTGCGCACCGAGGGCTATCTCCCGGCGGCGACGCACGGACGGAACAGGGTCCTGCCGGACGAGGCGCTGGTACAGGCCCAGTTGTCGAATCTCCGACGCTTCGAGCAGGCCCGCTCGGAGATCGGGCAGCGCGCCGCCACCGACGCCATGGTCGAGGGCGGCCACTCCCTGTGGCTGGACCGGCCCACCCCGACCGGGACCCGCCGGGTCCAGCTGCGGCTGTCGGCCGTACGCGACACGCGTCCGGAGGCGGTGTCACGGCACGTCCGGACGCTGCCCCACATCCAGGGCATCGGACTGGCGACGCTGGGCGTCCCCGGCACCGAGCAGCAGGCCACCGGATACGGTCTCTCGGCCGGTTTCGGCGCGGGGGTCAATTTCCCCGCCGGATCGAACGGCTGGACCCTGGGCGGGGCGGGCGACTACCTCTACGCGTGGCAGGCGGGCCACGCGGCGACGGTGGGCGCGGGCGTGGGCCACGACCAGTTGTTCATCAGTTCCGGGCAGTCGAGCGAGCGTTTCGAGATCCCCGCCCGGTTCTCCCTGGACCTGTACGGCGAATCGGGCGACGTTCCTCGCGTGCGGTTCGCCGAGCTGACCGCGGGAGCGGACCATGCCGGTCCCCCGCCGACCTCGGTGGCCGGTCACGTCACCCTGTCCGTGCCGCACCACCGCACGCTGGCCGTCCCCGAGGGCGAGGAACCCCGGCGGACTCCCCCGGCACCGGCCGCCGTCATCCGCCCGCCGCGCACCGCCCCCGGTGCCGACAACGACGCGGACCTGCTCGCCATGTCCGGGCCCGACGGCACCCCCTTGCCGTCGGTGGTGCGTCTCCCGGACGACGCTCTGGTGGATGTGGTGCGCGGGTCCGGTGCCCTGAGGGACGCCTTCCGTCAGGTCACGGCCGGGCCGCCGGCCGCACCGGACGACGGTGGTGTGCTGCCGCTCCACAACCCCCCGCCCGCCGCGCCCCACGCGCCGGGCGTGGTGGCCTCCGTGACCCGCCTGGTGTCGGAGTCGCTGGCCGGGCAGAGTCCCACCGACCCCACCACGGTCGCGCACGAGGTGCTGCTCGCGGCGACGGCGCCGGGTACCCTCACCGCGCGGGCCCACCAGATCTTCAAGAGCGGGTACGTGATCGAGGGCATCACCCTGCCGGGTCTCGGCGCCGACCAGGAGTACTCGGTCGAGATCCGCGGATACCTCCACCACCCGACGCTGATGCACGGCGCGAGGCAGTACCTGGAGACGGGCCTCAGCTCCAACGACACGGCGACCCAGGCGCAGACCGTCTCCACGAGCCACCGGCTGGGGTTCACCGGCACCGCATCCCAGGGCCCCAAGCCCACCGCCTCGCCGGAACCGTCGTCCGACTCCACCGCCTCGCAGGGGAAGCCGTCGCCGGAAGCCTCCGCGACTCAGGAGAAGCCGGACCGGCCCGACCGGTTCGGCCCGTCCGGCGCGTACGGCTGGACCTCGAAGTCGGACACCGCGGACTCCCTCGGGTCGGCGACCGCCGTGAACCGTACGGCGACCGAGAGCGGGCAGCAGCACCGGATCGGCGCCGACGCGACGTATCTGGTGACCGTTCGCCGAGGCACCCGTAACGCGGTCGGCAACACCTTCGGTGTGGGCAGCGGTACGGACGTCACGTTGGCGGTGGACGTCCCCCGGGCGGTGCAGTTCCTCATGACGGATCATCAACTCCGCCGCGACGCAAGGTGGTTCGGTGGACTGGACGATGCACCGGAGCAGCCCGCACCGCCGGTGGCGAGCCTGCGGTTGCCGGAGCACTACACGCGCACCGGCGAACTGGGCCTGGCCGGGGTCCTCTCGGTCACCCAGCTCGACGGCACGGCGAACGCGGCACCGCCCGGAAGCGGGCCCGGCCGGCAGCCGGTCGGGCCTGCCGGGGCATCCGATTCCTCCGAGCCGGGCGACGGTACGGACGCCGCGCCGTCCGACCCCTTGGACGGGCCGGAGCGGCGTGACCGGCTGCGGGAGGAACTGACCGCCCTGATCGAGAGGGAGGCCCCTGGATCCACCAGGCCGGGCCACTCCTCCTACCTGCCGGGAGTCCGGGCACGGATCGCCGACTACACCTCGCCGAGCGCCCTGCGCGCGCTGCCCGGGCGGGGCCCCGCCGGGACCCAGCGGTTCCACTTCCGCCATGTCGCCCTGGGCGGTGCGCGACTGGTGGAGGTCACCCTCACCGCTCGTCCCCGCCCGACCCCGGAGCAGCGGGCGACGGTGCGGGGCACCCCGGCCGGTGCGGGCACGGGCCTGGAGCAGTACCACGCGCACACGGCCGCCGCGACCAGCCACAGCACGGCTTCGACGAGGCAGCACGCGGTGACGCTCAACCCGACGACGCAGTACCCCCGCCCCGAGTCGGACACCAGGACGGACCGCGCCGGGCCTTCGCTGACGGCGAGCAGCACCCGCACGCAGACGGCGAAGGCCACCGAATCCGCCGAGAACCGCTTCTGGCTGAGGACGGACAGTGCGGCGGACTTCGAGGTCGGATACGACTACACCGCCACGGTCCGCTCCGCTCCCGTCGTCGACTGGCCCCTCAACTACTTCGGCGGAGTGCTGGAGAACGGGCTGATCTCGTTCGGCGACGAGGACGCGGACCTCGGCACGTGGATCACCAGGACCCTGACCGGCCGGCCCGAGAGTTCGGTGCGGGTCCCGGCGCGGCTGACACTGCGGTTCACCGGCAGCGAGACGACGGCCGACGACCGGGTCACGCAGGCTCCGCCGCAGCCCGCCCTGTCGGCGAACGACCCGGCGGGTACCGGGCCGTTCCTCCCGGAGAACCGGCTCGTCCCCACCGGCCCGGCCCCGGTGTTCGGATTCGACGCCTGGGAGCAGCTCGTCGGCGCGATCGACGCCGTGGCCCCGGACCAGGCCGCGTCCTTCCGCGCGCAGACGGTGTCGACGTCGGGAGAGGCGACCGCCGTACGGATCGGCGAACTGGTCCAGGCCGGCGAGATGGCGCTGGACTGGCCGCGCACCACGGGGGGCCTCACCGAGTCGATGCCGGGCGCGTGGCCCACCCGTACCGGGCCGTCGGGAGTACCGGTGCTCTCCGTCTCGCTGCACAATCCCCGTCCGACCAGCGACGGCGGGGACGTGACGCTCGACCGTCTGCGGGTGGACGCCGTCACCGCCGGCTCCTCCCTGAGCAGCGGCACCACCGGCGGGGTGTCGTTCCAGGGGACGTACAGCGCGGACGATCCGAACCGTGATCTGGTGGGCACCACCGTTCCCGTCCTCGTCCAGCAGCCCCAGGGGCAGGGCAGCGCGTCGGCCGTCGGCGGCGGGCGCCGCGAGTGGCTGAAGATCGGGAGCACCTCCCTTCCCACCGACGGCAGGGGCACCCGTACGTATGCCGTGCTCGCCGACACCCACATCACCGTGCACGGCCCGGACGGCACACGCCATGTCACGGGAACGACGACCCTGCGCGTCCAGGAACGCGACGTCCTCGGTCACGGCATCACCGCGCCGCGACCCCGGCCGCACGTCTACGACCTGCCCGCGATGCTCGCCGATCAGGACTCGGCCGATCTGCGCGACTGGTCCCGGCACCCGGTCACGGAACTGCCGGCCGTGCTGCGGAGGGGAATCGAGGCGGACGACTCCGCGCAGCTGTGGCTCGCGCTGGGTCCGGATCCGGACGGGGGCAGGCTGGGACGCGCCCTGTTCGTCGCGTCGCGTACCGCCGCACTCGCGGGGAAGCCGGTCGAGCTGATGATCCGGACCGGCGACGCGCTGCGGCACTGGGGTTTCGGCGCGGACGGGGCGCTCACGACCGGCCCCGGCGTGGACCCGGCCGTGGGGCGGGCCTGGCAGGCCTTCGGCGATCAGGCGGTCTCACTGTCGGAGGCCTCCCGTGACCAGCGGGAGGCTCGGCTGCACGAACTGGAGCTGCGGCCGAGGCAGGCGGAAGCCCACCGGCTGCTGGCCGACGCGGCGGACGCCCTGGCCGCCCGGGAGCTCACCGCCGGCACCGACCGGGAGAACCTCCGGACCGCGCGGGAGGAGGCCGAGACGCGCGCGAAGGAGGTGTCGGACGCCGAACGCGACCGGACCCACTGGACGCAGGCCCAGTCGCGTCTGAGCGGTTCCGTACCGGAGCTGCGGGAACGGATCGCGTCCGACGAGCGCACGGAAGTGGCACTGACCACCGAGGTCATCACCGTGGAAGCCGAACTGGGCAGGATCGAAGGGGCGTTGCAGGCCTCCAGGGAGAGCGAAGGCACCGGTGAGGTGGTCGCGGCCGGGGTGGGGACGTCGGGCGGGACCACCGGGGCGGCCTCGCCGGAAGCGGCCTCCTCCCCCACCCCGGACGCACCCGGGGAAAGCAGCGGCTCACCGGAGAGGACCGCCTCGCTGGAGGGGAGAGCGGAGAGGGCGCGTCTGCGCATCGCTCAGGCCCGTGCGCGGCTCCGGGAGGTTCGCGACGGACTCACGGGGGACCGGAGGACGCTCGCCGAGCAGACCGCCGCTCTCGACACCGCCCGGACGGAGCTCACCCGGGCGCGGGACCGGCTCACGGCCGCCCGGCCCCGGGCCGCGGAGGCCCGGAGCGAGGCGGAGGACCGCGAGAAGGGTCTTCGGGAGGCGGAGGGCGAGGTGGCGAAGGCCGCCGCGCTCCGCGACGAGGCGTTGGCCGGCCGGGACTCGCTCGACCGGCAGGTGGCGGCGACGCTGCGGGAGCAGAGCCGCCTGGCCGATGTCCGCACGGCGGCGGTCGGCAGGCTGCCCGCGCTTGCCACCGCGCTGGACGAGGAACGGAACCGTGCCGGAGTGGGAACGATCCCCACCCCGCTCAGCTCCCTGGCCTCGACTCCGGCCCGTCGCCCGGGCCGTGACGCCCCTCCTCCCGCACCCCGGACGGTCGGCGACGCGCCGGCCTTGAGCGCTGCTCCGGCCTTGAGCGCTGTTCCGGTCGTGAGCGAGGCGACGTCGAAGCCCGCCAGGAAGCCGAAGGCGCCCTCGGCGGACGGGAGTACGCACGCCGGAGCCGGGAGCGAGGGGGCGGAAGGCGGACGGACGAAGGGCGGGAAGGCGCAGGACACGAAGGGGAAGGGCAGAGCCACCAAGGACGCGGACACCACCCCGGGCGACGACGCGGCGACCGGGGAGGACACCGGTGGGAGCGTTGTGTCCAGGCGCCCCCGCGGCCGGCCGGTCACGACGCTGGGCAACGGCGAGTGCCTCCTGTACGCGTTCGTGGGAAGCGATCCGCAACTCGTGCGCGACAGCCTTCCCGCGCTGTCCGGGCGGGCCGCCCAGTGGCTGGGCGATCCGGCACGCGTGCGCAAGGACCTCCGGCGGATCGCGGAGTCCTACACCCCGCGAACAACCGCCCTGCCGGCCCATCCGCACGCGCATCTGGTCGTCGCCGCGCTGCGCGACCACGTGGAGCGGTATCTCGACACGGCGAACGCGGAAGGCAGGCTGCCTGTCCGGATCATCGGCCAACTGCGCAGGACCCGCACGGCCGAGTTCACCGAGGGTCTGCGGTCGATGCGGCGTCCCCGGCTGCTGGAACTGCTGGGAGAGCTCGGGGTGGACACCGTCACCCACCCCACCACCTTCGAGACCGAGGATCTCCACGCCCGATTCCGGACGTCCCTGGACAGCCCCGCCGATGACGCGAGCGCACCGCCGCCTCCCGGGGGCGACACCGTGACGGACCAGCAGATGCTGGACCACCTCGCGGCGCGGGGCCTGCTGCCCGCCCCGGACGAGCTGGACGACGCCGAGCTGCGTCGGCTGCTGAGCGCTTCCTATCCGCTGAGCGAGGCGCCGTTCTCGCGCGAGGAGTTCTCCGCCGCCCGCGAAACGGTGCGGAACTGGAGGCAGCGCTGGGACGGCCCGCAGGGTGAGTTGCTGCTGCCGCTGCTCGCGCACGCGGTCGGTGTGGAAACGTGGATCGCGCGGATCCCGGAAGGGGGCGGGGAGCCGACCGCCTTCCCGACCGCGGGGCCGGAGGGTGCCGCTCGCCGGGTGGAACTGTTCTACAACGGTCGCAACCACTACAGCGCGAGCGACGCGGGCCCGCCACCCGCCGTCTCCGGGGCCACGCCCTCGCAGCACCCGACGTCCAAGGCGCCTCGCCCCAGGGCCACTTCGGACCTCCCGGGTGCGGACGGAGCCGAGGGCCGTGACCACGACGGTCCGCCCGCCCGCAGGGTCCCCTCGCCCGTCGCCCGTGACACCTGGGCCCACCGCCGTGAGGGCGCGCCGGCGGGGCGGCTCCACACCGAACGCTTCGACCCTGCCGCGGATCCGCTGTCGGCACCACCGCGGCCGGGCACGCTGGGCGGTGCGATGACGCTCGTCAGGGCGTCCGTGCGGCGTGTCCAGGCCGAGAACGGCCAGTGGGTACGGGATTTCACGGTCTCCCTGCCCATCGCGCCCGCGCCCGGTATCGGCGCCGGGCGGCTCGCCGAGTTCCGCGACCGGATGGGGGGCATCCTGGACCGGTACGTCAACACCGGCTACGCGCTGCCTGGTTCCGGCGATCAGCTCCACGTGGGGATCGAACTGACCGAGGCACCGGGCCACGACGAGCACATCACGCTCACCGACGGTCCGGAGCCGGGCGACGCGGATCAGCGCACCTGGGACCTGGGGCACCCGGACTCGGTTCTCCTGCACGAGGTGCTCCACTACCTGGGGCTCCCCGACGAACAGCGCGACGAGGGGTTCCTCTTCCGGATCGACGACCACGCGCACGCCGTGCACACCTCGGGAGTCATGGCGACCACCGGACCCGTCGGAGAGCTTCCGCACCGGTATCTAGCGGTCATCGAGCAGGTGGCGGCGTCCGGTCCGGTGGTCCGTGACCACCCGTGGGACGCTCCGCCCGCCGCCCCCGCGGCTGCCCCGGACGGCGAAGGCCCCCGGCCCGGGACCACCGACTGGCCCGTGTCCCGGGCACCGTTCGACAGCCAGGAGGACCTGCCCTCGGATCTCGTGTTCGACGCGGACTCCCTGTTCGACGCGGACGATGCGGACGGCGCTGACGAAGCTGACGGCGGATCCGCGCGGAGCGGGGACGCGGCGGGGACGGTGCCCGACGACCTGCGGTTCTCGATGGATTCGCTGCTCCGCGGCAATGCCGTGGCCGGCCCGAGCACCGGCCCCGGCACGCTGGCCGGTGGCGGGGCGGTGGCCGGCCGCCGCGACCGGTACGCCGCGTGGCGTGCCCGGCCGCACGTCGTGACGGCCGCGGACTACCAGGTGAACACCGCCGCCCCCGGCGACGATCCGCTCTTCCGTACGCTGTACCCGCCGTCCGGTCCGGTGCTCCAGCCCCTGGCCGGCGACGGAAGTCCGGACGACCCGATGATGGCGTTGCCCCGGGAGGAGGAGCACGTCATCGCCGATCCTGACCTCAGGGTCTCCAACGACCGTACGCTGGCCATCATCGGGGTGGGTGGGCACGCACAGGAGGCGTACGCGACCCAGGCCGTCATCACCCGGGCGGTGACCCGTCTGCGGGCCGCGGGCAGTGGCGTCTCGCTGGCGACCGACGGCGCGTCCCTCACGGTGCGGACCGGGGAGGGCCCCGTCACCCTGCTGCGGGTGCGTCCGGTGTTCGAGGGCGGACGACTGCCCGTGGAGATCTGCCGCGACTTCTCGGCGAGCGTCCTCGGCGGCGCGCACTCGTACACGGTGTTCCGCGATCCCACGACCGGGGTCACGGCTCCGGTGCGGATGAACGCCGAGGACGAGATGGAGCTGACCGGCACGCATCTGCTCGCCGAGGCGATGGCGACGGCCGCCACGGATCCGGCGGAGGCGGCCGGCGCCGGTCCCGAGTGGGCCGCCCGGCAGATGGGCCGGGACCCCCGTACGAAGGGTGGACGGCCTCCTTGGTTCCTGCCGGGCGAGGCCTACGGCGGGGCGCTGCGGCTCGACGGCCCCGATCCGGACCGTCTGCGGGCGGTCACGGACGTGGCACGGCGCATCGGCGTGAACCAGTTCGCCTGGGCGGCCGTCGGGGAGGGGTACGTCGTCCAGTCCATCGGCTCGCCGGACGCGAGCGGCGGATTCGGGCTGGACGTGAACCACGCGAAACCGGGCGACACCCGGTACTCCATGCCGTTCGGGTACCACTTCGCCTCCGTCGTACTGGAGAGCGAGGACGGCAGCTCCCAGGTGACCCTGGAGAACTTCGCCCGTCGCCGCCACATCCAGACCTCCATCTACTCGGCCATCGAAGAGGGGCTGCGCGCCCATGGGCCCCAGTTGGAGGATCTGCTGGGCCAGGTGGAGCAGCGGATCGCCGCTTCACCCGCCGATCAGGACCCGCCTCGCCGCCTCGAAGGGATGCGCCGCTACATCGACGCCCTGATCCGGGTACGGGACGGACGTGCGGAGGTGAGCAGGTTGGAGGCCGCGCAGCCACCGGGCAGCGACCCCTCGGAGGAACTGGCCATGGCCCGCCGGACGGTGGACATGGCGGAGAAGTCCGCAGGCCTGCACATCATCCAGCTGCCGCCCACGATGGATGCCCGGCGGTGGTGGCACATGAAGATGTACTCGCGCAGGCCCGGTGAGACCTTCCACGAGTACAACGCGTCCCTGCTGCCCGACGACCCGGACGCGACCTCGGCGGTCTTCGACCCGCTGACGCTGGTCGTCCTCGGCCAGGAGACGCCGGCCCCGCGCGACCTGGAGTTCACCGAGGGCGACAAGGACCTGGACGGTACGGCGAGTTACCGCGTCGCAGGGGCGACCCGCGAGGTGGCCCGGCTGAGCCTGTGGAACGAGGAGTACGGTCTGCGGCCCCCGGTCGTGACCCTCACGGGATACGGGAACGGCACCAGGATTCCGGGCTTCGACCGGGCCCGGCGGGCCCGGGAGACGGCCGGCGAACGGGTGGCCGTGACCGCTGCGGAGTTCGAACGGGTGCTGAACGAGAGCCTGGGACGGCTGCTCTCGGAGCCGCCGTCCGACGAACGTTCCCGGGCACTGGTGGAGTTGCAGCGCGAGGCGGCCGGTCTCGACCTGCCCGCCGGCGATCCCGGAACAGAACCCGGGGCCGCGCGCCGGGTCCTTGCCGCCCGCCGGCGCCGGGTCACGCTGAACGTGGACGCGGGACGTGATCCCGGCACGAGCGGATCGGTCCCGCCCTCCGCCGTGTTCGCAGCCCCCGGCGCGTGGGAGCCTCCGGCCCCGCCGACGCCTCCCGTCGTGCCGCCGTGGAACGGCGGTTCACCGACCGGGCCGGCCACCCCGGTGGACGGATGGCCGGAGCCCTCCACCGACGACCGGGACTTCTCACTGGCGCTGTGGGAAGGGCTGCGTGCGGCGGCACCGGCGATGATCTGGGCGGACGGGGTCGCCGAGTCCCTGGGGTTCGGCTGGCTGGTGGCGGAGGACGTGCAGGGGGCGCTCGCGGCCTGGGCCCGCGACCAGCTCCAGGTGATCAGCACCGCCTACGGAACGTCCCTGCCCGAGGGGGACGACCTCGTCTCGCTCGACGAACTCGACGCCGTGGGCGTCGCTCTGACGTCCGGCGTGCGGGCCCAGGCCGTCCTCATGGGCGGTCGTCTCACCGTGGAGGAGGCCGCCCTGAACGATGCCCAGAGGATCGATGTGCTGCTGAACCGCGCATCCTCACGGGCGTACGCCGACACGCTCGCTGCTCTGGTCGCCGAGGGTCTCGCCCTCGGCATCGAGATCGTCGGCCCGGGCTCCGAACGCCGGGCCTTCGGGCCCCGGAGCGGTGATCCTCTCCGCATCCGTTTCGACGGCGCCACCTATACGGTCCAGCTCCCCGACCCTGTGCAGGAGGAATGAGCCGGAACGCGCCGGCAGGAGCGCCGGTACTCCGTCACGCCGCACGTCACGTCACGCCCCCACGGACCCCTTGTCGATTTCTCCCCAGGACGAAGCCATGACCCCGAAGAACGCCTCGCAGGACCAGTCCCCGACCGCCGCCGTACAGGAGGAGCCCGTACCCCTGCCGGAAGGCGAAGCGGCTGCGGCCACCGCCGCGGGCGTTCTCCCCGCTCCGGCGGCGCGGGGAGAACGCCCGGACCCCACGGCTGAGCCCGACCACACCGCGCAGCCGCTCGCCGGCGGCGGCGGGGAAGACGCCGCGGAGCCCGAAGCCTCCGCCGCCGCGCGGCCTGACGCGGACTCGGGGACCTCTGCCGGGCCGGGCGCCGCCGTCGCGGCAGAGGCGGCCCAGGAACCCGACGGCCCGCACGCGAGCGGGGCAGCCGTCAAGGGGGCGGCGCTGGAAGAGGGCGAGGGGACGACCGCACTCGTCGCGGCGGCCGACGGCGAACGGGCGGCGGACCCGGCCGCCGCGGTGGCCCGGGACCCCGCGCGCCCCTCGAAGGGCATCCTGGCCGGAGCCGCCCTCGCGGGGGCGTTGCTGATCGCCGTACCGTTCCTCGTGAACGGTGGCGACGACCACGTGAACGTCCGCAACACCGCCGCCACGGGCGACGCGTCCGGAACCGTGCTCGGCGAGGCGCAGGACGCGACCGTGCCCGGCGCCTTCGCGTCCGCCTCGCCCACACCGGAGTCCGCGGTCTCCCCCAGCGCCGCGCAGCCGCGGGATCCGCAGGGTGAACCGGCCGCCGAAGCGGGCGCCCCGGCGCGGGTCGGCCCGGCGTCGGGGTCGTCCGGCGGGTCGGGTTCGGCGACGGGCGGCAGTGGCACCGCTCCGCGGAAGACCTCCGCCCCGACGAAGGCACCTGCCCCCAAGAGCGGTACGAGCGGTACGACTCCGAAGCCCAGCAGCAAGCCGAAGGCCGCCGCGGTGGTCGTGCCGGGAATCCTCATATCCAGTCATGCGTCGGGACGTTGCATCGACGTCGTCGGCAACAAGGGTACGGACGGTGCCCCCCTGGAGATCCAGAGTTGCACGGGTGCCGCCTGGCAGAAGTGGGACCTCCGGCCCGACGGCACCATCCGGTCCATGGGCCTGTGCATGGACGTCGCCTGGGGCTCCCGGGAGAACGGCGCGGTGATCCAGCTGGCCTGGTGCAGCGGCAACCCGGCCCAGCAGTTCCGCCTCAACGCCGCCAGCGACCTGGTGAACCCGCAGGCCGACAAGTGCGTCGACGTGAAGGATGCCCTCACCGGCAACGGCACGCGCCTTCAGCTGTGGGAGTGCAACGGCGACGACAACCAGAAGTGGAGCCGCCGCTGACCCGCGTGCAGCCGTCCGCGCAGGCCGGTGAGGGCCCGGTGGGTGCGGGGCGACGGATCACACGGTGGTCCCGGCCGTCTCCCCCAGCTGGGCGGCGGCGGTGCGCCATGCGGCCGTGACGGCCCGGTGCGCCGCGGCCGTCGCGGCCGGAATGTCGTCGGGGAGCCGAACGGGACTGCCGAAGTGGACGTGCAGGCGCGGCCGGCGGGCCGGTGCCGTGAGGAGTCCGGCGATCTGCTTCACGGCGCCACCGGAGACCACACGGCGGGCGCCCGCCTGGCCGAGCGGTACGACGGGAGCGTCGGCGGCCAGCGCGAGACGGGCGAGCCCGCTGCGGAACCGCTCGGGCGCCGCCTCGGCCGAGTCCTTCCGCGGCGGCAGCCCGCCCTCCGCGTAGATGAGGACGGTCCGGCCGGACCGCAGGGCCGTGGCCGCCTCGTTCAGGGACTCGGCCGCCCGGACGCTCCCCCGGTGGACCGGCACGTGCCCGCCCCTGACCAGCAGTGGGCGGAGCACCGGGATGCGCCAGAGGCCTGCGGTGGCGAGGACGACCGGTTCCACTCCGTGGCGGAGCAGGGCGGCCAGCACGATCCCGGGGTCGATGAGCGAGGTGTGGTTGGCGACGACGATCGATCCGGGAGCGGGAGCCGCCTCCTCGTCGGACGTGGTCGTCAGGTGTCCGAGGGAGGGCACGATGGCGGCGGCGATGCGGCTGAGCACGGATACTCCTGCGGTCGGTCGGTGCGGCGGCTTCCATCGTGCGGCAGCCGGGCGCCCGCGGCGTGAGTCGCCGTACTCATGCCGCCGGAGTACGAGGTGCCTGTGCGACCACGCGGTCCGGCCCGTCACTTCCTCGCCGGGCAGCGCGGAGGCTGAGCCGGATCGCTCCGGCCCGGCCTCCGCGATGTGTCACGGCATGCGAGCGACGGGAAGGGGTCAGGCGATGCCCGCGGGACTGTAAAACGTTCGGCTCTGTTTCGTAGTCGGTGGTGACGGTACGTGATGGCCGTCGTTAACGTTGTATGCGAGATATCAACTCCCTTGTAGAAATGGTGTTTTCAGGGCTCTCTGCTCTGGTCATCGAGGATGTGGCGGATGGCGGCCAGGTGATCCGGGTCGTCGCCCGAACCCGTGATGTTCCGATGCCCTGCCCGGTATGCGGGGTGCCGACGGAGAAGGTGCACGGGTATCACGTTCGGACGTTGGCAGATGTGCCGGTCGATGGCCGCCGGGTCGTAGTACGCGTCCGGGTGCGGCGCCTGGTCTGCCCGGTCCTGGGCTGCCGGCGACAGACCTTCCGCGAGCAAGTCCCTGGGCTGATCGAGCGCCTTCAGCGCCGCACCACGCGCCTGACCAGCCAGGTCTCGGAGGTGGCCAAGGAGTTATGCGGCCGGGCGGCCTCCCGTCTCACCCGGTACCTGGCCACGCCCCTCTCCTACGCCACCGCCCTGCGCCTGCTGCGGCGCATCCCCCGGCCGGCGGTGCGCGTCCCACGGGTGATCGGGGTCGACGACTTCGCCCTGCGCCGCCGCCACCGCTACGCCACGATCATCATCGACGCCGAGACCGGGAAACGCGTCGATGTCCTGCCCGACCGCGAAGCCGCCACTTTGGCCGCATGGCTGCGAGGGAAGGACGAGGTCGAGGTCGTGTGCCGGGACGGCTCAGCCACCTACGCCGAGGCAATCCGCCGGGCTCTGCCGGAGGCGGTGCAGGTCAGCGACCGCTGGCACCTGTGGAAAAACCTGTGCGACAAGGTCCTGGCCGAGGTCCGCGCTCATGCCCCCTGCTGGGCCACCGCCAACCCACCCCGTCCCGGCGGCGCCCATGAGCAAACCACCCGCGAACGCTGGCACAAAGTCCACACCCTCCTCGGACAGGGCGTCGGCCTGCTCGAATGTGCCCGCAGACTGGGCCTCGCCCTGAACACCGTCAAACGCTACGCCCGCAGCCCCGAACCGTCCGCCGACCGCATCGCCCCCCGCTACCGGCCCACCCTGGTCGACCCCTACCGTGACCACCTGCGCCGGCGCCGGTCCGGCTGTCCCCGTCACCCACCTCCTGCACGAGATCAGGGAACTCGGCTTCACCGGCAGTGCCAACCTGCTGGTCCGCTACCTCAACCAGGGTCGCGCCGAAGGCGACCGTCCCGTGACAACCACCCGTCCTCGCCCGGCTTCTGCTCACCCGCCCCGAACGCCTACGGACCAAGGACACCGACGTGCTCGGATCCCTCACCGCGGTCTGCCCGGAGATGACCGTACTCGCGCGGCTCATCGGCGAGTTCGCCAGGCTCCTGACCCCGGCCAAGACCAACAACGACAAGCTCACCGAGTGGATCACCACTGTCCGCAGCGTCAACCTGCCCTCCCTGCACAGCTTCTGCAACGGGCTCGAACTCGACCGCGCCGCCGTGAACGCCGGGCTCACTCTCCCCTGGAGCAACGGCCGCACCGAAGGCGTCAGCACCCGAACAAAGAGGATCATGCGCCAGATGCACGGACGAGCAGGATTCGACCTCTTCCGCCACCGCATCCTGCTGAGCACATAGGCACCCAACGTCACCACCGACTACGAAACAGAGCCGCTCGTTTGACAGACCCGGGCTTGGCGCCCCCGCTGACATCGAAACGCTCACGCGCCGGATCGGCGAGTTGGAGCAGCAGGTCCTCGACCTCAGCGCGGAGCTCGCGGAACGGGGTGAGGACCTCGCTGCCGCACGCGCGGCCAACCGTGAGCTGATGGCCCAGCTCAACCGATGACCGCATTACCCCCAGTCACCCCCATCAGACCAGCCGCGACGGCGTTGATCGGGCCTCAGCCCTGGCCGGAACGTTGGAGCATCAACCGGTAGTGCTCCGGATCAGCCAGGATAAGACTCTTGGCCCGCTCGTGATCGGCCTGAAGGACGCCCGGATAGGCGGACGAGTCCAGAGAGATCCACAAGGACAGGTCCTGGCGAGTTCCGGGGTCCTCGCAGGCTAGGAAGGCAACCAAGACCGCGTCTCGGTAGTCGGCGCGCAGATCGGACAGCGCGTCCAGAGCTGCCTTGCTCTCCGGAGTGGGTACCTGGTTCTTCACGTCGTCCATTGATGCGTATCGGAGAGGTGGCCTGGAGAAATACCAGGCCATCGTTGCCCCGACCTTCTGCGCGTCCGAGCCAGCACGGACGTAATGGATGATCTGCTCCTGCGCCCAGCGGTGCCCGAGGTCCTTGACCAGAGGCTTGATGAGCTGGTTGATGCCGCTTCGGCACTGGTCATGCACGGCCGCGTTCATCAGGATGTCAGAGTGCTGGCTGGTGAGGTCAGGGTCTTCTTCAACGGCCCGACCGATCTCCCAACGTTTGACCTCGCAGCGATGATGCTGGTGCTCTCCCGTCATCCGGTCCGGAAGAACCCAGGACGGGCTGAAGATCTCCAACAGCTCATCAAGAAGCGGTTCGAAGGCAACTTCCCGCCCAGGACGGTCCGGGATCATCTCGATTGCCACAGCCATCCCCCACGACAGATGTTCGTCACCGCTTGCTGGCAGCGACTCAGGATAGCTGCGGCAGGCCGTCGCGGTGCGCAACACGTGTCGCACTCAGGTGGTGGCAGGGGCGCCCGCCGCTGACCTGCACCGCCATCGCTCTTTCTCGACTCCCGAGACCGTCTACCCCAAGAGAACCAGCGAGCGGCACGTGCGCCATGTGCGCGTCGTCGTAGCCGTCCGAGATCAACCGGGTGACGTTGAAGAGCCGTTGGTTGATCAGCCCGGAGGCCAGGTAGGGACGTACGGCTGCGGGATGGACGAAGGTGTCGTCGCCGACGCTGGTGATGCTCGCTTCGGCTTCCCCGCCGTCCGGCCCCACGACCGATATCGCCGCGGGAAGGCTTCCCTTCGTGGTCACGGTGACCTTGTCGCCCGTCACCAGGGTAACGATGGAGATCTTCCGGGACCGGCGGCAAGGGTGCTCGGGACGGAGCTGGAGGTGGTGGACGCGGCGCCGGACGCCGACGGGATCGCCACGGCGGCCGGCAGGACTGCTCCGATGACCGGCAGGACGTGTCTGCCGGTGGGTTTGGTGGTCAAAGGGTTCCTCGACTCGTAAGGATGTACGACCGAGCGGGAACCTATGCGGGTCGCCGAGTTGCCGACCAGAGCGCCGAGGCCGCGTCGAACTGCCCTTTGACCAGGCGGAAATGGAGTCACCGCTCAACGGTCACCGAGACGACAAGCGCTTTCTGAATGTCGCCGTGATCCACAACTGGCCCTGCGTGACGGAGGAGCGGACGAGCCACAGATTTGCGTGCGCTTCACAAACGTTCAAAGTACGGCTGCCGGCGCCGCCCCACGGTCCACCGGGCCCGGTTTCCCTTGCGCGGCGGGTCACCCGCCCCCGTGTACGTGGTGCGGTCACCCGGCGGCGTACGCCCCCGGTCGGCCCCCTGGGCGGCCGGCCCTCAGCGCGAGCCCGATCCGGGCCGGCGTGTTTGGGTGGAACGGGCGGCGGACCGCCGCCGGACCGGGCACGCCCGGTCCTCGCCCGTACAGCCGAGGAGGGCACCATGCTCGACAGGAATCCGCTGGAAGGGCGGCTCGCGGTCGTCACCGGAGCGGCGCGCGGGGTGGGTGCCGGGGTGGCGAGGGAACTCGCGCGCCGGGGCGTGCGGCTCGCCCTGCTCGGACGCGAAGGGGAGACGCTGGAGAGAGTGGCGGGGGCCCTGGAGACGGAGGCGCACTGCTTCGAGGTGGACGTCACGGACGACGCGGCCATGGAACGCGTGGCGTACGAGATCTCCGCGCGCCTCGGCCCCGCGTCGATCGTGGTGGCGAACGCCGGAGTGGCCGAGGGCGGCCCCTTCGGTACGTCGGACCCCGTGAGCTGGCGCCGGGTCGTCGAGGTCAACCTCGTCGGCAGCGCCGTCACCGCACGCGCGTTCCTGCCGGGGCTGCTCGCGACGCACGGCTACTTCCTCCAGATCGCCTCGACCGCCTCGTTCGGCGCGGCCCCGATGATGAGCGCCTACTGCGCCTCCAAGGCGGGCGTCGAGTCTTTCGCGCAGTCCCTGCGGGCCGAGCTCGCCCACCGCCGGGTGGGCGTCGGCATCGCCTATCTGAGCTGGGTGAGTACCGACATGATCCGCGATGCCGACCGGTACGACGTGCTGCGCGAGCTGCGCGGGCACATGCCTCCCCCGGCCCGCCGGGTCCACCCGGTGGAGCAGGTCGCCGGGTGGCTGGTGCGCGGTGTCGAGCGCCGCTCACCCTCGGTGTACGCGCCGCCGTGGCTGCGGCTGGCGCAGCCCGTACGCCCTTTGCTGCCGTCGCTGGTCACCTGGGTGTCCCGGCGGCAGCTGCCGCGCCTGGAGGAGCGGGCCAGGTTCGAGGCCACCGGACTGCTGGGCGCGGGCGGGCGGGCCGCCCGCGCGGCCGACGGGCGGGAGTGACCGGGGGCGGGAGCCCCGCAGCCCGGCCGCCGGTCCCGCGAGCCACCCCGCACCGCGCGGCCCGCCCCGGCGACCGGCAGTGCCACGGCGTGCGCCGGGGCCCGGGTGGAGAGACCGTTGATGCATGACTACCGCACTGAATCCCCCGGGAGAGACACCGCCGGCCGAAGGCTGCATCGGTGAGGCGCACCAGGAGCGGGCGGACGGAGGCATGTGGGAACACCCGGCCGTCTGGGCTGCCGTCGTCCTGGTGGGCGCGGCGTTCTTCGCCGCCTTCTTCCTCGCACGCGTCTTCGGCTTCGGCTGAGGCTCCGCTCCCCCCGCAGCGCACCGCACCCGACCGCTGCCCGTACTCCCTGCGCGGCCGACCCTGGCACGCGCGGGCCGCGTAACACCCTGGCGTGGATCACCCGGTCTCCCTACCGTGTCCGGACATGGAATGGATGACGCTGGTGGCCACGCTTCTCGGTGCGGTGATCGCCATGGGCTCGACGCTGTTGATCGAGACCCGCAAGGACCGACGTGAGGCGGCCGGCGAGTGGCGGCGTAGCAGGCGCGAACTGTACGGGGCCTACCTCGGGACGCTCTCCCAGGTACGCGGCGAGCTGCAACTCCTGATACTCGACCGGACACCGACCGACGCCGACCGTCAGGTCCGTGCCCGGCAGAGCTTCGCCAAGTGCTACGAACTCCGCTATCAGCTGGAGGTTTTCGCGCCGCGCGCCGTCGTCGAACCCGCCCTGCGCTACTTCCGGAGCGTGCGCAGGCTGCGGGACGAGGCGGGTGCCGGAGTGGTGGACGGTGACGCCCGCTGTGAGCGCGCCTTCGTCGACGTCATGGACGCGCTCGCCGAGGTACGCGACGCCATGCGGCTGGACATGGGGACGGACACCCTCGCCACGCACTGAACTCCCCTGCCGCACCCTCATGACGCCTCGCCCCCGTGCATGTCCTTGGACCGTGGCCGGCCGGAGGACATGCACAGGGGCGAGGAGCGCCGGTCAGGTCCCCGGTGGCGCCGGTCCGTCGTCCGGCGCACGGTCCCGGAGCCCCGTACCGTCCCCGAGCGCCGCACCGTCCCGTTCGGCGGCCGTCCCCGTACGCGTACCCGTCCCCACCGCGACGTCCTCGTCCTCGTCCGTCGCGGGGGCCATGCCGCCCTGGAGCCGTTCGCGGTCGGAGGCGCGGACCTGGATGACGAAGAGGGAGATCAGTGCGGCGAGTACGGCGAGCACGGCCGCGACGACGAAGGCGGCGGACACGCCGGACGTCAGCACCTCGTTGCCCCAGGGCGGCGGGAGTTCGCCGGTCCTGCGGAACTCCAGTTGCTGCGCGGGGGTCGCCTCCTGCATGAACTTCGGGATCTGGTCGGTGGCCTCGTTGCGGCTCGCGGTGCCGAAGACCGTGACCAGGATGGAGAGGCCGAGCGAACCGCCGACCTGCTGGGTGGCGTTGAGGATGCCGGAGGCCGCGCCCGCTTCCTTGGGGCGGACGCCGGAGACCGCCATCAGGGTCAGCGAGACGAACTGGAGTCCCATGCCGAAGCCGAAGACGAGCACCGGGCCGAGCAGGCTGCCCAGATAGGTGCTGTTGGCGTCGGTCAGGGTCAGCCAGCCGAGTCCCGCCGCCGCCAGCACCGCGCCCGTCACCATGAACGGTTTCGGCCCCCACCTGGGCAGCAGTTGGGAGGCGAATCCGGCGCCGACCGCGATGATGGCGCTCACCGGGAGGAAGGCGAGACCGGCGCGCAGCGGGCTGAAGCCGAGGACGTTCTGCACGAACAGGGTCAGGAAGAAGAACATGCCGAACATCGCGGCGGACAGCGACAGCATGATGCCGTAGGTGCCCGCGCGGTTGCGGTCGCGGAACATCCAGAGCGGGGTGATCGGTTGTTTCGACCGCTGCTCGACGGCGATGAACGCGGCGAGCAGCACCACGGCGGCCGCGAAGGCCCCGAGGGTGACCGTGTCGCTCCAGCCGTCCTCCGAGGCCCGGATGAAGCCGTAGACGAGCAGCACCATGCCGAGGGTGGAGGTGAGTGCGCCGAGGACGTCGAAGTGGCCAGGGTGGCGTACGGACTCCGGGATGTAGCGGGGGGTGGCCAGTGCGATCAGCAGGCCGATCGGCACGTTGACGAAGAAGATCCACCGCCAGTCGAGCCACTCCACCAGCAGGCCGCCGGCGAGCAGGCCGATCGCGCTGCCGCCCGCGGAGACGGCGGCGAAGACGCCGAACGCCCTGTTCCTTTCGGGTCCTTCACGGAAGGTCGTGGTGATCAGCGACAGTGCCGTGGGGGACGCGATGGCGCCGCCGACGCCCTGGAGCGCGCGGGCGGCGAGCAATTGCCAGGACTCCTGCGACAGACCGCCGAGGAGGGAGGCGAACACGAAGAGCAGGACGCCGAAGATGAAGACCCTGCGACGTCCGAGGATGTCTCCCAGCCGTCCGCCGAGCAGGAGCAGTCCACCGAACGTCAGGGTGTAGGCGTTGATCACCCACGAGAGGTTCTCGGTGCTGAAGCCCAGTGCGGTCTGGATGTGCGGGAGCGCGATGTTGACGATGGTGATGTCGAGCACGACCATCAGCTGGCACGAGGTGATGACCAGGAGTGCCATGCCTTTGCCGCGTCCCTCGTTGCGGGGCGCGGCCAGATGCGCGACGTGCGCGGAAGAGTCCGTCATATCAGTACTCACGTCTGCCGACGGCGGCGTCCACGGCCCGGGCGGGCCGGACGCGTTACCCGTTCGACGGTAGGCCCCGGGCCTGGGTGCCGCCATTCGGGCGCCCGTCGGCCGTCCACCGCGCCGTTCGTCCGCCCCTCGCACCTCCCGTTCACCGCGACTTCACCGGAGAGACGTGCTCACGCCTCCCGCTCGGGCCCCGTCCGGCCCTACGATTCCCTCGTGACGCGCGCGCCGCGCGTCACGGGGGCAGGGGGAGGCGCGATGGGCGCGGGCGGGGAGATACCGGACCCGGTACGCGGGGCGCTGCCCCGTGGTGTCCGCCTCAACCATGTGCGACGGGACGGCTCCGTCGCCGCCGTCGACCGTGACGACTGCCGCCCGCCGGGTCCCGGCGGCGGGACGATCCCCTTCATCGACGACGGCCGGTTCGCCCACTGTCTGGTGGGGGACGCGGCGACGGCCCCGGAGCGGCCGCACGCGATCACCGCCGCGGAGGCGGAGTGCCGGGCCCTCGGCGGGGAGCCGCCAGGGCCTCGCGGCGGGGCGCTCGCCACGGAGGCCACCACCGCCTTCCGTGCCCTGCAAGTGCCCCTGCGTTCCGCGGAGGAGCGCCAGAACGTCCACGGCGTCGCCCCGGCCACGGTCCGGGAGCGGCTGGCGGGCCGGCTGCGCCGGGTGGCACCAAGGTTGGAGGCCCGCCGGTGATCTGTCCGCACTGCGAGCACCAGTTGCTCCGCAAGGAACGCCCCGGCAACAGGTGCGCGTACTGCCGGCGCCTCTACGCACTGGATCCGAAGACCAACACGCTGGGTCTCAGCGACCTGCGGGTGCGGCGGGTGATGGCCGCGCTGTCGGCCGAGGGTCACGTCGCGGTCGCCCCCGGTCAGCTGTGGTACGCCCTCTCGCGTCGTTCGCTGCGGACCAGCGCCCTCGGCGCGGTCTGGAACCCGCTGCTGGCCGTCGGGGGCGTCGCCCTGCTGCTCGCCGGTGTCCTGGTCCCCTTCGTGCCGGCCTTCTTCACCGGGGCGGTCTTCCTGCTGGTGTCGCTGTCGGTGGTCGTCGCACGCGGTGCCGGGGTGGGACGGGGCGTCCCGCCGGTGGATCGCGACGCGTTCCGCTCGGCGGTCCTCGCCCCGTGGCTCAGGGTGTACGGCGAGCTGCCGCCCGGCCTGGTGGACGAGCCGGTGCGGGAACGGAACCCGTACGGCGTGCCGATCTCGCCGCAGAAGCCCGCTCGGGGCGCCGGGGCCGACGGGGTCCTGCTCTGCCCCGATCCGTCGATCGTCGCGTTCCTCGCGGCGGAGGGCGTGGCCGGCCACTACGGCCTGGCGCTCGTCCGGACCCTCGACGAGGCCGTGGGCCTGGCGCCGCGGGGGCCGGTGATCGTGCTGCACGACGCGGACGCCCACGGGGTGCTCCTCGTCCGGCGTGCCCGCGACGCGTTTCCGTCCACCAGGGTGGTCGACGCCGGTCTCCCCGTGGGCAAGGTCCACGGCCTGGCCCGGGCGGTGCCGGTACGCGACCGGTGGCGCGGACCCGACGCGGCGGCGCGGCGTGAACTCGCCGCTCTCGGCGAGTTCGGCGAAGCGGAGCTGAAGTGGCTGGGGCAGGGCTGGGGGTTCCCGCTCGTCGCGCTGCCTCCGGCCCGGTTGCTGGACGTCGTCGCGCGGTGCGCCTCCCGGGCCACCGGACGGCCCGATCCCGCCCGCGCCGGGGCGGCCGGCCTGGGCTTCCTGACCTGGCCCTCCCCCGGTACCGGACGGGAGCCCGGCCGGTGATCTGCCCGGGCTGCGAGGCGCGGATCAACCGCAAGGAACGCGTCGGCGGCCGATGTGTGCGCTGCGGGCGGCGCTACGCCCTGGACCCCTGGTCGGACGGTGCGGGGATGCACGACGTCCGCATCCGGCGCCGCGTCGAGCGGGCCACCGGCAACGGCCGCCTGAGGATCACCCTGACCCAGCTCTGGTACGCGTCCCGGTCGTCCAACCCGTTCTCGGAGGCGTCCCGGCCGCGCGGTGTCCGGGCGTGGGTGCGCTGGGCGGTCGCGCTGCCGCTCTCCGCCGCGCTGGTGACGGGTGCGGTCGTGGCGCACGGCGGGCTCCGGACGGCCGCCGGGTGGCTGGTGCCGGTGGTGCTCGTCCTGGCGGCCGCGCTGCGCCATCGTCCGGAGCGGGGCGCGTTCGCGCTGGTCCAGCCGCCGGAGAACACGTTCAGAGCGCTGATGCACGGCGCCTGGACGACGACCTACGGCGGACTGCCCCGCGGGGTGGTGGACGAGAGGCGCGCGGCGGGCGCCGCTGCCGCGCGACGCGCGGCCGAGGCCCGGTCGGGACCGCCCCACGTGGTGCTCCTCTGCACCGAGCCGGTCGTCGCACGCTTCCTCGGGGAGAACGGGCTCCCGAACCGGCCGCACGTCCTCCTGGTGACGAAGGCCGCCGACCGGGTCGGCGGCACGGACGGGCCGGGACGCGTGCGCGAGGCGCTGGAGCTGCTGGCCGGTCACCCGGCCGGTCTGCCGGTCGTGGTGGTGCACGACGCGGACGCCGAGGGCGCCCTGCTCGCACCTGCGCTCCGTGCGGCGCATCCCGGCCGGACCGTCGTGGACGCGGGTCTCCGGCCGGGAGCCGTCGCCCGCAACCCGCGTGCCGTCCGCCGTTTCTCCGGCGGGTCGGGGTGCGACGCCGAACTGCTGCGCACCGTGGCCGGTCTGCCCGGACACGAGGCCGACCGGCTGGCCGAGGGATGGTGGTGGCCGATCGCCGCTGTGCCGCCCCCGGTCCTCGCCGAGGCCGTCACCAGGGCGGTCGAGCACGCCGTGACGGCGCCGGCCCCGAGGCCGGATCTCCCCGGGAGCCCGTTCTCCCAGGGGTTCCTCACCTGGCCCGACCCCACCGGGCAGCCGCAGCCCCGCGGCGCCTCCCGCACCACCGGGAAGCACGACCAGCGCGACAGGAGCACCTCATGACGCCCCGACGCCCGCCCCTCATCAGGGCGCACGCCCTCCCGGACCCGTCCGGCGGACCCGGCCCCCGCCTGCTCGTCCGCGCGCTGGACGCCGCCCTCCGCGCCGCGATCGACACCGCCGCCGCACGGGCCGCCGAACCGGGCGGACTCCGTTTCACCGAACGTCAGTTGTACTTCGAGACCTGCCGGGTCCTCGATCCGGCGCTGACCGTGCTGAGCCGGGTTCCGCGCACCGCGCGGCCGTATCTGCGGCTGTCGTCGTTCACCCGCGCGCTGGACGCCCGGGGCCGGGACACGGTGCCGGGCCTGCTGCCCTCCCCGCCCGGGGCGGCACCCGCCCCGGCGCGAACGAGCGAACCCGACCTCCACGACTACGGGCTGCCCCGCCTCCTGGTCTGCCAGGACCACGCGATCGCCCGGATGCTGCTGGCCAACCACGTCCACCTGGAGGCGGCCTGCCCGGTCCTCACGGTGGCCGACGCGCTGCCCTTCGACCCGCGGCTGACCACCGCGCTGGAGCGCGCGGACGGGGCGACGGTGTACGTGCTCCACGACGCGAGCCCCCGGGGCATCGCGCTGCGCGGCCGGGTCCGGGCCTCCCTCGGCCCCGTCCCCGGCGTGCGGGTCTCCTCCCTCGGGCTCGTACCGCGCCATGCGCAGGCCATGCGCTTGCCGGCCGGGCGCGGCCCGGTCCGGCGGGAGGAGCTGGCCGCGCTGCCCGGCACTCTCAGGCCGCAGGAGACGGCGTGGCTGGCGCAGGGCCGTTTCGCCGAGGTCGCCGCCGTACCCCCCGGCTGGCTGGTCCGCGGGGTGCTGCGTCTCACCCGCGGGCCCCGGGTGACGCGGGCCTCGGTGTGGACGGGGCTGCGGGACCTGCGCACCACGGGCTTCTTGAGCTGGCCCGATCCGACCGGAAGAGCTTGAGGACAGCAGACCATGATGAGGCCCACAGAGATCGGCTACAGCGACGAGCTGCTGGCGGACGGCAGTGTGCACCGCTCCTACCAGGACGGCCGGCAGGAGTGGCGGCGGCGCGATCCGGCGGTGGCGGGGCTGGTGCGCTGGCACGACGACGAGGGGGCGTCGGGCACCGACGAACTCCTCGGTGATCGCATCGTCAAACGTGTCTCCAACGGCCAAGTCACCTACGGCCGGGACCTCGGGTACGGCCGGACCGTGTGGGGGCGTGGCGACACCCTCACGGTCAACCGCACGTCCTTCGGCGGCCGGATGGGCCTGCTGCTGGCGGGCATCGGGGTGACGTCTCTGGCCGTCACGGAGGCGCAGTTGCCGCCGCTGAGCCTGAGCCCGGAGGAAGAGGAGGAGCTGCGCCGTCAGGCGCAGGCCTCCGGAGGGGACGGCGGCGCGGGTGGCGACGGGGCCGGTTCCGGCGACTCGGGCGGGCCGGTCGATTCGGGGGACGACGACTGGGACGGCGACTGGGGCGACGGGGACGACGGCGGCTGGAGCGACGACGACTTCGGCTGAGCCACCGGTGTGGCGCACGACGGAAACCCGGCGAGGAACAGAGCGGAAAGGAGCCGTCGATGGCGCGCTTCTGTATGAGTCTGGCCCCCACGACGGACGGGGCCCGCGCCCATGTCCGGGCGATGGGCGCGATCCCCGGCGTCGGGCCGGAGATCACCGTCCCGCGCGCGGACGCGGCCCTGTTGCGCGGCGAACCCGGCCCGGCCGAGGGCCCGTTCACCGCGTGCGGGCTCACCGCGACCGGTGAGGTCACCCTCCACAACGCACCGGCGCTGCGGGACGCGCTGGAGCAGCACGGGACCCCTGCCCCCGCGCGCTGCCCGGACGCCGAACTGCTGCTGCGCTGCTGGGCGTCGCTGGGTGCCGAGGGGGTGGCGCTCGCCGAGGGCATGTTCGTGCTGGCGGTGCTCGACGGCACCGACCTGGTGCTGATCCGCGACCACGTGGGCGCCCGTACGGTGTTCTACGCGCGGGCGGACGGGGCGTGGTCCGCCTCGACCTCGTTGCGGGCACTGCGCAGGTGGCCGGCGCTGGGCACGTCCTTGAATCCGGCCGCGGTCCGCTCGTTCCTGACCTTCGCGTACCTGCCGGGTGAGGAGACGCTGCTGACGGGTGTGCGGGAGGTGCTGCCGGGCCGGGTGCTGCGGTTGTCGCCGGACGGCTCGGTGAGCGAGACCGTCCACTGGGAGCCGGTCGAGCGGCTCGACCGGGACGCGCTCGACGGCCCGCAGGACCATGTCCTGGGGCTGCGGGCCCTGCTGGAGGACGCGGTGGCCTGCCGGCTGCCCGAGGCGGATCCGGTGGCGGTGCTGCTGTCCGGGGGCATCGACAGTTCGCTGGTCACGGCGCTCGCGGCGAAGCTGCACAGCCGTCCGGTCCGCACGTACTCCATCAGCTTCGGTGACGGACTCCCCAACGAATTGGGCTACTCGGGCCTCGTCGCCGCGCACTGCGGGACCCGGCACCGCGTGTTGAACGTCTCCGGTGCGACGGTCGCGGCGCGGCTCGCGGAGGCGGCGGCGCTGCTGGACAGTCCGGTGGGTGACCCGCTGACGGTGCCCAACCTGCTGCTCGCGGAGGCGGTGGCCGACGAGGGGGCGTCGGTGGTGCTCAACGGCGAGGGCGGCGACCCCGTCTTCGGCGGCCCGAAGAACCTCCCCATGCTGGTGCAGGAGATGCAACGGGAATCCGGGGCGCCGTGGGACGAGGACCGGGCGACGGCCTACCTGCGGTCGTACCGCAAGTGCTGGACGGACCTTCCGGTGCTGCTGACCCCGCAGGCGCTGGACGCGCTGGCGGGCGCGCCCCGGCCGCAGCGCTTCGTCGAGCCGTACCTGCTGCCGGGCCCGGACAGTCCGTACCGCATGAGCAGCCTGCTCAACCAGCTGCTCCACTGCAACCTGCGGACCAAGGGCGCCCACCACATCCTCACCAAGGTCGAGCGGCTGACCTCGTCCCAGGGTGTCGAGGGCCGCGCACCGCTCTTCGACCGGCGGGTGGTCGACCACGCCTTCGCCACTCCCCCGGTGTACAAGCTCCGGGGCACGGTGGAGAAGTGGGTCCTCAAGGAGGCGGTGCGCGATCTTCTCCCCGGCACCGTCGTGGACCGCCCGAAGAGCGGGATGCGGGTGCCGGTCCAGCAGTGGCTCACCGGCCCGCTGCGGGACCTCGGCAACGATCTGCTGCTGGGGCGCGGGGCCCGGGAGCGCGGGCTGTTCCGCCAGGACACGATCCGCACGTGGCTGAAGGGCGAGGGCACTCTGCTGCCGCGCCAGGGAGGGAAGCTCTGGCTCGTCCTCACGCTGGAGCTCTGGCTCCGCTCGTACGACCTCTGAGGAGCGGGCCGGACGCCTGGGGCTGCTCGCCTCGCACGCGGCGGCGTGCTCGCCCTCGACGAGTACCAGCGGCCGAAGACGGTCACGGTACGCCTCGGGCGGCCGTGACACCTCTCCTCCGGGGGCGGAACCGGGCTCTTCTGCGGACCGGGTGATCACACGTACGGTGTGATCATTCATCCGTGCGACGAAAGCGGCCCGCATGTCCCTGTTCGACCTGCCCCTCGAAGAACTCCGCACGTACCGAAGCGCTTCGGCGGAGCCCGCCGACTTCGACGCGTTCTGGTCGAGGACGCTCGAAGAGACCCGCAGCCACCCGCTCGACGCGCGCTTCGAACTCCGCGCGGACACGGGCCTGAAGACCGTGGAGGTGTACGACGCGACCTTCGCCGGCTTCGGCGGCCACCCGGTCAGGGGCTGGCTGGTGCTTCCGGCGGGCACCACCGAACCGGTCCCGGCGGTGGTGCAGTTCATCGGGTACGGCGGCGGGCGGGGCCTGGCGCACACCCATCTGCTCTGGGCGTCGGCCGGGTTCGCGCACTTCGTCATGGACACCCGGGGCCAGGGCAGCGGCTGGGCCGGCGGCGACACCGCCGATCCGGTGGGCAGCGGGCCCGCGTTCCCGGGGGTCATGACCCGGGGCATCGAGGACCCGGACGAGTACTACTACCGGCGGCTTTACACCGACGCGGTCCGGGCCGTGGAGGCCGCCCGCTCCCACCCGCTCGTCGACGCGTCGCGCACCGCGGCTGCCGGCATCAGCCAGGGCGGCGGCATCACGCTCGCGGTCGCCGGCCTCGTACCGGACCTGGCCGCCGTGGCGCCGGACGTCCCGTTCCTCTGCGACTTCCCGCGCGCCCTCACGGTGACCGACCGCAACCCCTACCGCGAGGTGGGCAATTACCTCAAGACGCACCGGGGCCGCACCGAGCGGGTCAAGGAGACGCTCGCCTACTTCGACGGGGTGCACTTCGCCGCGCGGGCCTCGGCGCCGGCGCTGTTCTCGACGGCGCTGGAGGACCTCACCTGCCCGCCGTCCACGGTGTTCGCCGCGTTCAACGCGTACGCCCACGCCGACAAGTCGATAGAGGTCTACGACTTCAACGACCACGAGGGCGGCGGTCCCCACCAGGAGGCCGCTCAGCTCGCCTGGCTGCCCGGGAAGCTGACGGCCTGACCAATGAAGGCCCACCCCGACAGGTGGCGGGTCAGAAGGAGACGGGGTCGCGGACGAGCGGGCAGGTCATGCAGTGGCCGCCGCCTCGTCCGCGCCCCAGCTCCGCGCCGACGATGGTGATGACCTCCACGCCCGCCTTGCGCAGCAGGGTGTTCGTCTGGGTGTTGCGGTCGTAGGTGAAGACCACGCCGGGTTCCAGTGCCACGGCGTTGTTGCCGCTGTCCCACTGCTGGCGTTCGGAGGCGTACACGTCGCCGCCCGTCTCGATGACCCGCAGTGCGGGCAGGCCGAGTCCCTCGGCCACGACGTCGACGAAGGGGGTGGCGCCCTCATCCGTGATCTCGACGCCCGGCGCCTTGTCGCCGGGGCGCAGGGAGAAGGTGTGGACCGCGTCCATGATCCTCGGATAGAGCGTCACGATGTCGCGGTCGGCGAAGGTGAAGACGGTGTCCAGGTGCATGGCTGAACGCAGCTTGGGCATGCCCGCGACGATGACGCGCTCGGCGGCGCCCTCGCGGAAGAGGGAGGCGGCGACCTGGGTGATGGCCTGGCGGGAGGTCCGCTCGCTCATGCCCATGAGGACGACGCCGTTGCCGACGGGCATGATGTCACCGCCCTCGAAGGTGGCCTGTCCCCAGTCCTGTTCGGGGTCGCCCCACCACACCTTCGCGCCCCGGTAGTCGGGGTGGAAGGCGTATATGGCGGCCATCAGGAGGGTCTCGCCGTGGCGGGCGGGCCAGTACAGGGGGTTGAGGGTGACGCCGCCGTAGAGCCAGCAGGTGGTGTCCCGGGTGTACAGGGTGTTCGGCAGCGGCGGCATGAGGTATTCGCGGGCGGCCGTCGACTCGCGGGCCAGTGCCAGGTAGCCGGAGCGGAACTCGTCGGGGAGGTCCGCGGTGGCGAGCCCGCCGATCAGGTACTCGGCGAGCCGGCGGGGTTCCAGCGACTCCAGGAAGGCACGGGTGTTCTCGATGAGCCCGAGGCCGACCTCGTTGGCGGTGATCTTGCGGTCCAGCAGCCAGTCCCGGGCCGCCGGGATCGCCATGGTCTCGGCGAGCAGTTCGTGGAGTTCGACGACGTCGACGTCCGCCTGCCGCAGCTTGTCGACGAAGTCGGCGTGGTCGCGCTGGGCGTTCTCCACCCACATCACGTCGTCGAAGAGCAGGTCGTCCGCGTTGGTGGGGGTGAGCCGCCGGTGGGCCATCCCGGGTGCGCAGACCAGGACCTTGCGCAGCTTGCCGACCTCGGAGTGGACGCCGAGGGCCGGGCTCTGGGCGGTCGTGTCAGTCATGGGGGGGGAAGCCTTTCGCGGTTCACCGGCGGGTCGGCCGGGGTGGGACGGGTCAGAGTTCGATCCAGCCGGCGGCCAGGGCGATCACCCCCATGACGGCGCCCGCGATCGAGACGGCGCAGATGACCGCTTCGACCGGGGAGAAGAGGCGGCGGTTCTGCTCCCGCCGGGCCTTGATGAACAGGAAGGTCGCCGGGGCGTAGAGGATGAAGGAGACGAGGACGAACTTCAGCCCCGCCGCGTAGAGCAGGAAGGCCGTGTACACGGTCGCGAGCGCGGCGACCACCAGCTCCCCCCGGGTGACGCGGCCCTCGGCACGTTCCTTTTCGGGCCTCAGCGCGATCTTGAGGGCGAAGCCGGCGGCCAGCAGGAACGGGATGAGGGTGAGCGCGCTGGTCAGGTCGAGCGCGAAGTTGAAGGCGTCGTCCGAGAAGGCGGTGATGACGAGGACCAGCTGGCTCAGTGCCGTCGTCATGAGCAGGGCCGGTACGGGCACGTCGGCGGCGGTGGACCGGCCCAGGAAGCGGGGCATGTCCTCGTCCTTGGCGGCGACGAAGAGCACCTCGGCGGCCATCAGTGTCCACGCCAGGTAGGCGCCGAGGACGGAGATGATGAGCCCCACGCTGACGAAGACCTTGCCCCAGGTGCCGACCGCCGCTTCCAGGACCCCGGCCATGGAGGGCTGGCGGAGTTCGGCGATCTCGGCCATCGGCAGGATGCCGTACGAGACGATGGTGACGGAGGCGAAGACGGCGAAGACGCTGAGGAAGCCGAGGATGGTGGCCCGGCCGACGTCCTCGCGCCGCTTGGCGTGGCGGGAGTAGACGCTGGCCCCTTCGACGCCGAGGAAGACGAAGACGGTGGCCAGCATGGTGCCGCGCACCTGGTTGAAGAGCGAGCCCGCGTAGTCGGCCCCGGCGAAGTTGTCGGCGAAGACGGACGCGTCGAGGTAGAAGAGGGCGAGGATCACGAAGACGAGGATCGGGACGACCTTCGCCACGGTCACGATCCGGTTGATCGCCGCCGCTTCCTTCACTCCCCGCCGGATGAGGAGGAAGAACCCCCACAGCCCCACCGACGACAGCACGATGGCGAGTGCCGTGTCGCCGTCTCCGAGGGCCGGGGCGATCGCCCCGATGGTGGACATGATGAGGACCCAGTAGGTCACGTTGCCGACGCAGGCGCTGGCCCAGTAGCCGAAGGCCGAAAAGAAACCAAGGTACTCGCCGAACCCGGCCTTGGCGTAGGCGTACACACCCGCGTCGAGGTCGGGTCTGCGGACCGCGAGCTTCTGGAAGACGAACGCGAGCATCAGCATGCCGATGCCGGCGACCGCCCAGGAGATCAGGGCTCCGGCGACACCGGTCTCCGCGGCGAAGCGCCGGGGCAGCGAGAAGACGCCGGCTCCGACCATGGAGCCGACGACCATCGTCGTGAGGGTGAGCAGGGTCAGCTTGGCCGCCGGCGACGACGCCTCAGCGGGAGTGTCGGTACCGGCCTCGGCGCTGGTCATGTTTCCCCTCCGCGAGGTGCCTCTTCCGGTCCACGCGGGGACGATGCGCTCCGGTCTATCTGACACACGTTCATTGCGACGGGAATCTAGTGCCACTAGACCGCTTTGTCATATTTCAAGTTTTTTGTCCCATGTGTGCGGTGCTGGCGCACACATGGGTCGACACCCGGCCCTGGTGAGGCAGGTGTCACCCCGTTGACCACTCGGCAACAGCCTTGCGTGCCTTGGCGGATGAGTCCGGCGCCGCCCCGCGGCGGTGCCGACCGGAAGCCCGCAGGGACCCGGTGGCCACGCACGACATGGATGCCGCGTCTACCAGTAGTGCCGTCTGCCACCCACCGAGCGCCCGGTGGCGCCGAGCAGGAGCAGCACAGCCCCGACGACCAGCAGCACGATGCCGATGGTCCACAGAATGGAAAGCCCGGTGATCAGACCGATCACCAGCAGGATCACGCCGAGAACGATCATGGCATTCTCCGTCCCGTAGTGAATCCAGTATGCGCGCCTCTCCCCTCTCGGGCTTGTGGGGACAGAATCACCGTCGCGTCCGGTGGACCAGCGGGTATGCGCCGATGGCTCCGCCCAAGATGCACCGAACGCGGTGGCACCCAGACTGGGAACCATGGCAGAGACACGTCGCAAGCGGGCCGCTCACACCCCGTCCGCCGTACGCGAGGGCTCCTCGGACGGCGGTCCCCAGAAAGCGGCCCGGGCTGCCTGCCAGAGCCTGGAGGGCCTGATCGCGCATCCGCTGGAGGGCGTCTCCGCCGTCCGGCGCTCCGACGACGACGGCTGGTGCGTCGTCGTCGACGTCCTTGAGGTGCCCCGCATTCCTGACACCACGAGCCTGCTCGCCTCCTACGAGGTGCGGCTGGACCAGGAGGGCGAACTCGTGGAGTACCGCCGAGTGCGCCGCTACCGACGGGGTTCCGCCGACGAGTGACGCGGCGGCCCCAGAACCGGAAGGACCCCCATGGCCACGACCTCCTACTCCGACGAAGTCACATGCCCGCCACGTTCCGGCACTCTCTACGACGTACTGGAACTCATCCTCGACCGCGGCATGGTGATCGACGTCTTCATCCGGGTGTCCCTGGTCGGGATCGAGATCCTGAAGATCGACGCCCGCATCGTCGTGGCGAGTGTGGACACGTATCTGCGGTTCGCGGAGGCGTGCAACCGTCTGGACCTGGAGCGGGATTCCGGCAGCACCACGATCCCCGAACTGCTCGGCGGGACCGCGGCCAAGTCGATCGGCAAGCGCAAGGTGCGCAAGGCGGCTTCGACGGTCGGGGACACCGTGCGCAAGGCCGTGGGCGCGGACGACCGCGACGCCGATCGGGACGACGAGACCGACGAGGCGGAGGAGCCCGTACGCCCCAAGAAGCGGCGGGCTCCCGAGCGCTCCGGCGGCGCCCGTCGCCGTCGTCCCGTGGAGGCCTGACCCATGCCGACGCAAGGTGTGTACGTGTACGGCATCGTCCGCCACACCACGGCCGTGCCGACCGGGCTGAGCGGCGTCGGCACTCCTCCCGCGCGCCTCACGGCCATCGGGCGGGGAGCGGTACGTGCGGTGGTCAGCGAGGCGCCCGCACGGCTGCGCGCCCGGCGACGGGATCTCATGGCGCACCAGGAACTGCTGTTCAGGCTCGCGGAGGTCGACTCCGTGCTGCCCATGCGCTTCGGCATGGTGGCGACGGGCGAGCAGACCGTGCTCCAGCAGCTGGCCGCCACCGAGAAGGCCTGCCTGGAGACCCTGGAGCAACTGGCCGGACGTGTGGAGATCAACGTCAAGGCGTTCCCGGCGCAGGACTCGCTCGCCGCGGTGGTCGCCGAGGAGCCACAGGTACGCCGGCTCCGCCAGGACGCCCGCCGGACGCCGGGCTACGAGGCTTCCGTACGGCTGGGTGAGGCGGTGGCCAAGGCGCTGGCGCGCAGGGCGGCCGAGGCCGGGGAAGAGATCCTGACCGAGCTCACTGCGATGGCCCACGCGGTGTCGAGAGGGCCCGAGGTGCGCGACTGCGCGCTCAACGTGTCGTTCCTCGTCGACCGGGCCCGGGAGAGCGAGTTCCGCACGGCGGCACGGCGTCTTGCCGACGCGCGACCCGACCACGTCGACCTCAGGGTCGTGGGCCCGCTGCCCTGCTACAGCTTCGTGACCGGCGCCACCTCGCTCGCGCCGGCCCGGACGGGTGCGGCATGGGGCTGATCACCGGGATTCTCCTGCTCCCCCTCGCCCCTGTGCGCGGGGTGGTGTGGGTGGCGGACAAGGTGCACGGGGCGGCGGAGCGCGAACTGAACGACCCGACCGTCCTCAGGGCCCAATTAGCCGCGCTCAACCGCGAATTGGAGGACGGCCACATCGACATCGAAGAGTTCGAACGTCAAGAGGAACTGCTGCTCGACCGGCTCCACGCCGAAGGCGTGGCGGCGAACCGGACGATCGAAGGTGACTGACCCATGGACGATACGGCCAAGGTGACGCTCGCTGCCGCGGTGGTGGGCGGGTACGTACTGGGGCGGACGAAGAAGGGCAGGCTCGCGATCACGGTCGCGACCTACCTGGCGGGACGGCGGTTCGGTCTCGAACCGAAGCAACTCGCGGCCGAGGGGATGCGGCGGCTGAGCGATGTGCCGCAGATCGCCGAGTTGCAGGAGCAGTTGCGGGGCGAGGTGCTCGACGCGGGCCGCGAGGCGGTCTCGGCGGCCGCCAACCGCGGGATGGTGTCGCTGGCCGAGGCGATCGGCGAGCGCACGGCCCGCCTCGGCGAGCGAGGCCGCCCGGCCGAGGAGATCGAGGGTGAGATCGAGGGCGGGGACGAGGACGAGGAGGAGGAGGAGGACGAGGGGCCCTGGGAGGAAGAGCCCGAGGACGAAGAGCAGTTCGAGGGGGAGGACGAGGACGGCTACGACGAGGAGCCCGAGGAAGAGCCTGAGGACGAGGAGGAGGAAGAGGAAGAGGAAGAGGAAGAGCCGGAGGACGAGGAACCCGAGGAGGAGCCCGAGGAAGAGGAGCCCGAGGAGGACGAAGAGCCCGAGGAGGAGCCCGAGGAGGAGCCCGCCCCGCGCTCCCGCTCACGGGGTGCCGCGAAGAAGGCCCCGGCCAAGAAGGCGGCAGCGAAGAAGGCGCCTGCCAAGAAGGCCGAGCCCAAGCAGTCGGCGCCCGCCAAGAAGGCGGCGAAGAAGGCTCCCCCGGCCAAGAAGACCGCTCCCGCCAAGAAGGCGGCGAAGAAGTCGGCGCCCGCCAAGAAGGCTGCTCCCGCCAAGAAGAGCGCGGCCAAGAAGGCTCCCGCCAAGAAGTCCGCGGGCAAGACGGCCGCGAAGAAGGCCCCGGCCAAGAAGAGCGCCGCGAAGAAAGCGCCTGCCAAGAAGAGCGCGGCGGCCAAGAAGACGTCGTCGTCCAAGCGGACGGCTTCCAAGCGCGCCGATCGCCGGAGGTAGCGAGCCATGGCCAGCAACGAGAAGGACGGTCCCGAGGACCAGGTGTCAGGTGTCGAGCGGCTGCGCGAGGAGCTCTCGGGCTACCTCTCCGGTCAGGTGGAGCGACTGGCCGGGAAGGCCGGGGAGAAACTCACGGACGTCACCAGTCAGCTGACCGGTGTCGCGAACGGCGGGTCCCTCCCCGCCATCGGATCCCGTGTCCTGCAAGGGGAATCACCGCTGAAGGCCTTCGTCTCCGAGAAGGCCAAGGGCGTGAAGGACAACGTCGTGGGCAAGGCGAAGGACGCCTTCGGCGGAGGCGGCGGAGGCGGCGGAGACGGCGGCGGCGGCGGCGGAAAGGGCGGCGGGAAAAGCAAGTCGGGCGGAAAGTCCATGAACATCATCGAAGTCCTCGACGTCGGCGTGCCGTTGCGCGAGGCGTACGACCACTGGACGCAGTACGACCAGTTCAGCAGCTTCACCAAGGGCGTCCAGAGCGTCTCGATGGGCGACGAGATGGAGAGCGACTGGAAGGTGAAGATCGGCCCTTCCTCCCGCGGCTTCAAGGCCACCGTGCAGGAACAGATTCCCGACGAACGGATCGTGTGGACGTCCGAGGGAGCCAAGGGCAGCACGCGCGGCGCCGTCAGCTTCCATGAGCTGGCACCTTCCCTGACCAGGATCATCCTGGTCGTGGAGTACTACCCGGCGGGCTTCTTCGAGAAGACGGGCAACCTCTGGCGTGTCCAGGGGCGCCGCATTCGCCTGGACTTCAAGCACTTCCAGCGCTACGTCACCCTCAGCGCCGAACCCCCCGAGGGCTGGCGCGGCGAGATCCGTGACGGAGAGGTCGTCGTCTCCCACGAGGACGCGGTGGCGGAAGAGGAAGCGGAGGAGCAGGAAGGCCAGGAGGACGAGGAAGAAGGCGACGAGGAAGAGGACGGCGACTTCGAGGACGCCGAAGACGGAGAGGACGACGAAGAGGACGACGGCGAGTACGCAGACGAGGACGAGGACGAAGAAGAGGACGGCGAGTACGAGGACGAAGAGGAGGAGGAAGAAGAGGGAGACGACGAGGACGACGACGAGGACGGCGAGGAGGACGACGACGAGGACGGCGAGGAAGAGGAGGAGGAAGAAGAAGAGGCGCCTCGTCCCAGGAAGCGGAGAGGGGGCGGACGACGGTGACGGACATGACGTACCGGCAGGCCGCTGACACCATTCCCGGTCCGCAGACGACCAATCTCGCCGACATCCTGGAACGGGTTCTCGACAAGGGCATCGTCATCGCGGGAGACATCAAGATCGATCTCCTCGACATCGAGCTGCTCACCATCCGGCTCCGGCTCTTCGTGGCCTCGGTGGACACGGCCAAGAAGGCCGGAATCGACTGGTGGGAGACCGATCCCGCACTCAGTTCACGCGCATCGCGCAGCGCCCTCCAGGAGGAGAACCGCGAACTGCGCGAACGCATCAAGGCGTTGGAGTCCCCCGACGAAGCCGACGCCGACGAACGGAAGAGATCCAGGGAGCGCGCACGCACATGACCCGTACCCTTCGCACCGGCTCCGCTTCCGGGGGCGGCGCCCTCTATGTCTTCGCCGTGTGCCGCGATCCCGACCCGGGTGCACTCGGGCGGTTGCCCGGCCTCACCGGCGAGGAGCCCGTACGCGCGCTGCCCCTCGGATCACATCTGTCGGCCGTGGTGCAGACCGTGCGGGCAGAGGACTTCACCGACGAGGTGTGGCAGGAACGGCTGGCCGACCAGGAGGAGTTGGAGCGGTACGCGCGGGCACACCATGGTGTGGTCACCGCGGTCGCCGGTGGCACGCCGACCGTGCCGCTCCCGATGGCGACGCTCTACCACGGTGACGGGAGCGCCCGGGCGGCGCTCGGGTCGCAGGTGGCGCGGTTCGACCGCGCACTCGACCGGGTCGCCCACCACGCGGAGTGGGGCGTCAAGGTTTTCCTGTCCCCCTCGGTGGCCCAGGACACCACGAGCCGGGAGGAACCGGCTGCCGCGCCGTCGGACCGGGCCAGGCCCGCCGCGGGTTCGGGGCTCGCCTATCTGAACCGGCGCAGGAACATCCAGGAGAGCCGGCAGCGCCGTCACGTCGAAGCGGGACTCAGGGCCGACGCGGTGGACGAGGCGTTCCGCCGGGTCGCGGCGGAGGCCCGCAGGCTGCGGTTGCACTCCGCCCCTTCCGGCGACGACCAGGGCGTGCAGGTCCTCAACGCCACCTATCTGGTGGCGGAGGCCAGGTCGGCCGAGTTGCACCGGCTGGCAAAGTCGTTGCGGGAGCCGGGCGACGTGGAGGTCGCGCTGTCGGGTCCCTGGGTGCCGTACTCGTTCGTGGGCGAGGTGGAGGGATGAACCGCGAGGTGGTGCCCTGGGATTCCGCCGAGCCGCTGAGTGGCCCGATCGGGGTGCCGCTGGTCGATCTGCTCGACCGGGTGCTCGCGACCGGAGTCGTCATCAGCGGGGATCTGGTGATCGCCATCGCGGACGTTCCGCTGGTACGGCTGTCGCTGCACGCGCTGCTGTCCTCGGTCAGCGAACGCGTGCCCGCTCCCTGGGCCGACGGAGGACCGCTGTGACCGGGGCCCGGCTCGACCTCGACCGTGAGCGGATGGGCCGTGACCTGGTCACGCTCGTCCTCACCGTGGTGGAGTTGCTGCGTCAGCTCATGGAGCGGCAGGCGATCCGCCGGGTCGACCAGGGCGATCTCACCGACGAGCAGGCCGACGAGATCGGCGCCACCCTGATGATGCTCGACCAGCGGATGACCGAACTCTGCGAGCAGCACGGCGTGCGCCCCGAGGACCTCAACCTGGACCTGGGGCCCCTCGGGTCCCTGCTGCCCCGGGACTGACGATGGACGCGTACGGCGGCGGAGCGCACATTGCACCGGAACTGCCCCGCGCCCGGGGGCCGTTTTCGGAAGGCGTACTCGCTCGTCTGCGGGGTGCGGGCGGTCTGCCGCGGCCCGGAGACGCCCGTGCGGCCGATCCGTACGGCGAGGATCTCCACCTGGCGCTGTACGCGTGCTACGAGCTGCACTACCGGGGGTTCGCGGGGGTGGACCCGGATCTGGAGTGGGACCCGGACCTGCTGGCCGTGCGCAAGGGTGCCGAGGACTCCTTCCTGACCGCATTGCGGCGCGACGCCACGGGCACCGGTTCCCTGGAGGACGTCCTGGCCGGGCTCCTGGTGGAACCGGTGCACGGCCAGGGGGTGTCGGACTTCCTCAAAGACCACGGGGAGCTGCGGCACGTCCGCGAGTACGCCGTCCAGCGGTCGCTGTACCACCTGAAGGAGGCCGACCCGCACGCCTGGGTACTGCCGCGACTCGGCGGACGGGCCAAGGCGGGGATGGCGGCGATCGAGTACGACGAGTTCGGGGCCGGGCGCGCGGAGCGCGTCCACGCGCGCCTCTTCGCCGATCTGATGGCGGACCTGGGGCTGGAGACCGCCTACGGCCACTATGTGGACGAGGGTCACGCCGAGATGCTGGCTCTGGTCAATCTGATGTCGTTGTTCGGGCTGCACCGGCGTCTGCGGGGCGCTCTGGTGGGGCACTTCGCGGCGGTGGAGATCACCTCGTCGCCCGCCTCGCGTCGACTCGCCCAGGCGATGCGGCGCGTCGGGGCGGGCAGCGCCGCCGAGTTCTTCTACGTCGAGCACGTCGAGGCGGACGCCGTGCACGAGCAGGTGGTCAGACGCGAGGTCGTCGCGGGACTGCTGGCGGACGAGCCGGAGCTGGCGGCCGACGTCGCGTTCGGCGTCACCGCCACCGGCTTCCTGGAGGAACGGCTCGGGGAACGGCTGCTGGCGGGCTGGCGCGGCCGGCCGGCCCGCTGAGAGGGGCTTTCCGCGGGGGGCCCGGCACCGATGGCGCCGAGTGGTGACCGGGGCGATTCCGCCCCACCCTGGGACAGACCGCTCATCCTTACGTCCGAGGGAGCCCCGATGGCCACCGATGTGGCGTCGCCCGCGCCGTTCGTCCTCACCCTGCCCGGTGTCTACGCGCCGCAGCACGACACCCGCCTGCTGATGCGGGCGCTCGAACGCGAGGCGCTGGCGCCGGGTACGAGGGTGCTGGATCTCGGCACGGGGAGCGGTGCGCTGGCGATCCGCGCCGCCCAGCTCGGCGGTTCGGTCACGGCGGTCGACCTGTCCCGCCGGGCCGTGCTGACCGCCCGGGCCAACGCCCGGCTCCACCGCCACCGCGTCGACGTGCGGCGCAGCGATCTGACCGCCGCCGTCCGGGGCCATACCTACGACCTGGTGCTGTGCAATCCGCCCTACGTGCCCTCGCCCGCGCCCGAGCTCCCCGGGCACGGACGTGCGAGGGCCTGGGACGCGGGCCTGGACGGGCGCGTCGTCCTGGACCGCGTCTGCGACGGGGCCCGGGAGGCGCTGCGGCCGGGCGGGGTGCTGCTGATGGTGCACTCGGCGCTCTGCGACCCGGACCTGACCGTGGAGCGCCTGGAACGGGCGGGGCTGCCCGCCGAGGTGCGCGAACGGGCCCGGGTTCCGCTGGGGCCGGTCCTGCGCTCGCGTCGGGCGTGGCTGGGTGACCGGGGCCTGCTCGGGCGGGGCGCGGAGAGCGAGGAGCTGGTGGTCGTACGTGGCGTACGCGCCGGTTCTCCGGCCGCAGGCCCTGCCGTGTGAGGTCCGCGGCCGGGAAACCGGGCCCTCGGACGCGTTCCGCCTGCCGATCCCCTCGGGAGGAACACCACCGCGGGGTGCGGCCCCGGGGGGTGTCACAGCCCGGAGCCCCCCGTCGCGTCGATCACCCGGCCGGTCACCCAGCGCGCGTCGTCGGAAGCGAGGAAGGCCACGATGTCGGCCACGTCTTCCGGCTGCCCGATCCGGCCCAGCGCGGCCAGGGACGCCGCGTCTGCTTCGGCTTGCGGATTGCCACGCAGCCAGCTCGCGTTGACATCGGTGTCGATGACGCCGGGCGCCACCGAGTTCACGGTGATGCCCCGGGGTCCCAGTTCCTTGGCGAGGGTGAGGGTGAAGGTGTCGAGCGCGCCCTTGGTGGCGCCGTAGGCGATGATCTCCGGCATGGCAAGGCGGGCCGCGCCGCTGGAGATGTTGATGATCCGCCCGCCGTCGCGCAGTCGCTCCAGCCCTTGCTGCACGATGAAGAACGGGGCGCGGACGTTCACGGCGAAGACCTCGTCGAAACCGTCCTCGGTGAGCGAGGCCAGGTCGGAGCTGCGGCCGATGCCGGCGTTGTTGACGATGATGTCGACGGCTCCCCCGGGCGCGAGCGCATCGGCCTGGGCATCGAAGGCAGCCCACAGGCGGGCGGCGTCACCGTGCCGCCCCAGCTCCGCGTGGAGGGCGAAGGCCCGGCCGCCGTCCTTGCGGATGCGCTCGACGACCTCGTGCGCCGCCGTCTCGTCGCGGGCGTAGGCGACTGCGACGGTTGCGCCGTCCCGGCCGAGACGGAGCGCTACGGCCCGTCCGATGCCTCGGCCACCGCCGGTGACCAGTGCCGTCTTGCCCTCAAGCGCCCGTGTTTCCATGGCTGTTGACCACCCTCTATTTGTTGATCGAACACTCAACAAAGAAGTTAGCACGCCTTCTTGAGTGAGCGCTCTAAAATGGAGGGGTGACTGAGACGCGCGCTGAGCGAGGACGGCCGAGGACGTTCGACAGGACCGCGGCACTGGCCGCGGCCACCCGTCTGTTCTGGGAACGCGGCTACGCGGCCACCTCCGTCGCCGAGCTGACCGAGGCGATGGGCATCAGGCCCGGCAGCCTGTACGCGGCCTTCGGGGACAAGAAGTCCTTGTTCGAGGAGGCGGTGCACAGCTACGGGCGCTCGCCCGTGGGCGCCTTCATGGGTGTCGCGCTCGAGGAGGAACCCACCGCGTACGCCGCGTTCGCCCGCATCCTGCGCGAGGCCGCGGTCATCTATCCCGACCCCGCCCACCCGGCCGGGTGCATGACGATCTGCGCGGCCACCAACGTCGCCGCGCAGGATGCCGAGGTCGAGGAGTTCCTGCGCGACCTGCGCAACCGGAGCCTGGACGTCTTCGAGGTCCGGCTGCGCGAGGCGCGACAGGCGGGCGAACTTCCCGACACCGCCGACCCCCGTGCGCTGGCGGCGTACTTCGCGGCGGTCGTCCAGGGCCTGTCGCAGCGCGCCCGCGACGGGGCCACGGCGGCAGAGCTGGCCGCAACCGCCGAACTCGCCCTGGCCGCATGGCCCGTGGCACGGCTCTGATCCCGCGTACCGGCCGCCCGCCCCGTCAGCCTCGCCCCTTTCCCCCCTCGCCCGCGCCCTCCTCGTCCTTCACCCGGCGCCGGTGGCTGGTGTCGCACCAGGGGTGGATTCGGCTCTTGCGGCATACGCACAGGGCGACCACGAACCGGTCCGACACCACCGTGGCGCCGTCCGGCAGGGTCACCTCCACGGGCCCCTCCAGCAGCAGCGGTCCGTCCTCGGTGAGCGTGACGCGGCAGGGGGCACGAGGTGTTTCCGGCACGGGGACCGCCTTCCGGGGTCCGCCGCGCGGGTCTACGGGCGTACGGCCCGGGCGGACACCTGACTCGATGGTGGTCCCCGTCCGGACCGCACGCACGCCGAGCGCCGCGCCGGGTTTCAGACGCGCGCCGCCCCCGTCGAGGCGCCGGGCGCCGTCCCGGCACTCGCCTCCCACTCCGCCACCCGGGCGAGCAGCAGCTCACGGCCGATGGCGTCGGCGCGGGTCGCCTCCACGGTGCAGGCGTAGGCCCCGGCGACTGCGCCGAAGAGGGCGCACCGCGCGGGTTCCTCGCCGGCCAGCCAGCCGAGCAGGAAGCCGGCGGCGAAGGCATCGCCGGCGCCGTTGGAGTCGACGACCGGTTCGGGCGGGGCGATCGCGGGGACGTGCGTCAGCTCGCCGTCGACGAGCAGGTGGGCACCGGCGGCCCCGTCGGTGGCGACCGCGACGCGGGCCCTGCCGTGCTCGGCGATCCTGCGCAGGGTCGCCCCAGGGTCCGCCAGGGCGGTGGCGGAGAGGAACACGAGGTCCGCCTCGAACGCGAAGGGCTCGTGGTACGGGTTGACGCCGTCCCAGTTGTGCAGGTCGGTGGAGAGTGTCAGGCCCGCCTCGCGCAGCAGCGGGAGGGTGAAGGCGCACGGGTAGGTGATCGAGACGTGCGCGTGGCGGCTCCTCTCGGCCAGTGCCCGCACGGTGGCTTCCGGCAGCCGGTCGCTCTCGGCCGCGCGGCTGTCGTCGTACAGGGAGAGCCGCCGGCCGTCCGGGCCGACGAGGTTCACCGCGCGTTTGGTGCCGAGCGGCTGCGGGACCTCGGTGAGGGGGAGGGACCGGTCGCGGTGGAACGCCCGGACCAGGTCGCCTTCGTGGTCGTCGCCGATCAGGTCGATGTGGTGGGTACGCAGGCCGAGGGAGGCGAGCGAGAGGGCGACGAAGTCGCCGGTCTGCCCCGCGCGCGCCGTGATGCCGGGGCGGATCATGTGACTGTCGGCGTACGGGAGCGGCAGCTCGGGGACGTACACGATGGTGTCGACTCCCGCTCCTCCCAGGACCAGTACGTCGTTCTCCGTGCTCATGCGGCTCCCCCGGTAGCGGCTCGTGCGGGACGGAGCGAGTCAAGCAGCCGTCCACAGTCGCCCGCAACGCCTTGCGGAAAAGTACTGAAACCATTTTCACTACGCCCGGCGGCGTCCGGAGCGGGCCGTCCACGTCTTCGCCGTACCTCCCGGCGACCCCGGTCACAGCGCCGGGAAGGCGAGGACATAGCGTGTAGGGGGGTGTAGTAAGTCAAGCCTTACCTTGACGGCACCCTGCCCGCGTTCGCCCGCCCCGAGGAACGAAGGAACTACAGCCCCATGACACGCCCCGTCCGCGTCGCCATTGTCGGAGCCGGTCCCGCCGGAATCTATGCGGCCGACGCGCTGCTGAAATCCGAAGCCGCCAAGGACCCGGGTGTCTCGATCGACCTGTTCGAGCGCATGCCCGCACCCTTCGGTCTGATCCGCTACGGCGTGGCCCCCGACCACCCCCGGATCAAGGGCATCGTCACCGCGCTGCACCAGGTGCTGGACAAGCCGCAGATCCGGCTCTTCGGCAACGTCGACTACCCGAACGACATCGGTCTGGACGAGCTCCGCTCCTTCTACGACGCGGTGATCTTCTCGACGGGCGCCGAGGCCGACCGCGCCCTCGACATCCCCGGGATAGAACTCGACGGCTCCTACGGTGCCGCCGACTTCGTCTCCTGGTACGACGGTCACCCCGAGGTTCCGCGCACCTGGCCGCTGACGGCCGAGAAGGTCGCCGTGCTCGGCGTGGGCAACGTGGCCCTGGACGTCGCGCGCGTCCTCGCCAAGACCGCCGACGAGCTGCTGCCCACCGAGATCCCGGCCAACGTCTACGAGGGCCTCAAGGCCAACAAGGCGCTGGAGGTGCACGTCTTCGGGCGCCGCGGTCCCGCCCAGGCGAAGTTCAGCCCCATGGAGCTGCGCGAGCTGGACCACTCGCCGAACATCGAGGTCATCGTCAACCCCGAGGACATCGACTACGACGAGGGCTCGATCGAGACCCGCCGGGGCAACAAGCAGGCCAACATGGTCGCCCAGACGCTGGAGAACTGGGCCATCCGCGATGTCGGCGACCGCCCGCACAAGCTGTTCCTGCACTTCTTCGAGTCCCCGGTCGAGGTGCTCGGCGAGGACGGTTCCGTCGTCGGTCTGCGCACCGAGCGCACGGAGCTGGACGGCACGGGCAACGTGCGCGGTACCGGCACCTTCACCGACTGGGACGTGCAGAGCGTGTACCGGGCGGTCGGCTACTACTCCGACGAGCTCCCGAAGCTCCCGTGGGACCCCGCCTCCGGCACGGTTCCGCACGCCGCCGGGCGCGTGATCGCGGGCTCCGAGCACATGACGTCGGTGTACGTCACCGGCTGGATCAAGCGCGGTCCGATCGGTCTCATCGGCCACACCAAGGGTGACGCCAACGAGACCGTCGAGTGCCTGCTGGAGGACCGGGCCGAGGGCCGTCTGCCCGCACCGGCGCAGCCCGAGCCCGACGCGGTCGTGGCCCACCTGGAGGGCCGCGGGGTCCGCTACACCACGTGGGAGGGCTGGCACCGCCTGGACGCGCACGAGAAGGCGCTCGGTGCCGAGCAGGGCCGCGAGCGGATCAAGGTGGTGGAGCGTTCGGCGATGCTGGACGCCTCCGGAGCCTGATCCCCGCACGGCGTACGCGTCCCCGGTCCCCGCACGCGCGGAGGCCGGGGACGCCGTCGTTCCCACGGTGACCGGCCGCCGGCCCGCGCCCCGTTGTGGGCGGGCGCACCGGGTGGCACGATCCGGGGTGACCCGGCCGGCCCGCGGAAGGAACGCACCCATGGACGACGTGAGCGGCACCTCGGCGGCTGCGGTGTTCGACGCGCTGGGCGTCCAGTACGAGCGGGCCTTCGCCGGCTCGCCGGCGCACCTGGACTCCCTGCGGGAGCTGACCGGGCATCTCGCGCCGCGCAGCCGGGTGCTGGACGTGGGCAGCGGGACCGGCCGTCCGACGGCCGCGGTGCTGGTGGCCGCGGGCCACGAGGTGCACGGGGTGGACGTCTCGCCGGTGATGGTGGAGCTGGCGGCCCGGCAGGTCCCCGGGGCGTCCTTCGTACGCGCCGACATCCGCGAACTCCCGCTGGCGGAGGAGTCCTTCGACGCCGCCTGCGTCTACTTCTCGCTGCTCCAGATGACCCGCGGCGAACAGGCGGCGCTGCTGGCCGGGATCGCCCGGGCCCTGCGGCCGGGCGGTCTGCTGGCCGTGGCGACGGTTCCGCTGGACGTGGAGGGCGTCGACGGTCTCTTCATGGGCCGCCCGGTGCGGGTGACCAGTTTCGACGGGCCCGCGTTCACCGCGCTGGTGACGGACGCCGGTTTCACGGTCGTCTCCGGCCGCAGCTCGCTGTTCACCCCCGCGCATCCGCAGGCGACGGCCGAACCGCACCTCTTCCTGCTCTGCCGCCGCGCCTGACGCCCGGAGTGCGGGCTCGTTTCCCCGAAGCGACCATGGGTCGCATGGGTGACACGACCAGCGGTGCGGAGAGTCCACAGGTGGCCGGAGGGACGTCGGCGAGCGCGGCGCCGAACCAGGCTCTCGCCCTCGCGGCGATGCTGTTCGCCGTGTCGATGACCTTCATCGACCAGACCATCGTGGCCATCGCCGCACCCGACATCGTCCGTGAACTGGGCCTCACCTCCTCGCAGATGCAGTGGGTGGTCAACGCCTATCTGCTGACGCTGGCGGCGTTCTTCGCGCTCGGCGGCCGGCTGTCGGACCTGTACGGCCATCGCAGGGTCATGCTCTGCGGAACGCTGATCTTCGTCATCGCCTCCGCGCTGTGCGGCGCGGTGCCCTCCGGCGACTTCGCGCAGGCGTGGCTGATCGGGTTCCGCGCGGTGCAGGGCATCGGCGCGGCGTTCATGTTCCCGGCCGCGCTCGCCGTGGTGATCGCCGTGTTCCCGGTGGAACGCCGGGGGCGGGCGCTCGCCCTCTTCTTCGGCGTCTCGGGCGCGCTCACCGCGGTCGGGCCGCTGCTGGGCGGCTGGCTGACCGGGTGGACGTGGCGGGCCATCTTCTGGGTCAACGTACCCGTCGCGGTGATCGCGATCGTCCTCACCCTGCTGGCCCACATCCCGGACCGCTCCCGCCGTGAGCCGCTGGACGTGCCGGGCGCCGTACTGATGGCCCTCGGCATGGGGCTGACCGTGCTGGGGCTCCAGCAGTCGGCCACCTGGGGCTGGGACTCCCCCGCGACCTGGGCGTGCATCGCGGCCGGGCTGGTGGTGCTGGTCGTCTTCTGCCGCTTCGAACTCCGTGCCGCGCACCCGCTCGTCAGGCTCCAGGTCTTCCGCGACCGGGCGTTCAGCGTGGACATGGCCGTGCTCTTCTTCGCCATGCTCGCCTTCGTACCCGTGTTCTTCTTCGCGTCGGTCTACGCCCAGGTGTCCCTGAGCGCGTCCCCGAACCAGGCCGCGCTCTACCTCCTGTACTTCTTCATCGGGTTCGCCCTCGCCTCGCAGTGGGGCGGTCGCATCCTCGACAAACGGGGCGCCCGCCCGGCGATCAGGCTCGGCACCGCCGTCGGTGCCGTCGGCTTCGCCCTCTGGGCCGCCAACCTCACGAAGCTCTCCATGCACGACCAGTGGCTCTACGCCGCCGTCGCCGGCGCCGGAATCGGCCTGCTGCTCGCCCCCGCCTCCACCGACGCGGTGAACCGCTCGATCGGAGCCTCGTACGGGGAGGTCACCGGGGTCACGCAGACCATCCGCAACTTCGCGGCGAGCATCGGCCTCGCGGTCTTCGGCACCGTACTGACGCATGTGACGGTGAGCCGGGTCGGCGAGACCCTGCGCGAGGCGGGGGTACCGAGCGGCACGGCCCACGACGCGGCACAGAGCATCGCGGAGTCCGTGACCGGGAATTCGGACGCGCGGCAGCCCACCGGGGACGGCCGGGCGGCCGAGATCACGCGGGACTCGATGCACGCGATCCGGGTGGACTTCGCGGAGGCCAACCAGTGGGTCTTCTACGGGATGGCCGGGGCGCTCGTGATCGCGTACCTCTGCTCCCGCTTTCACCCGGGGACCCGGGTGACGACGGACGACGCGGATTCGCCGTCACCGGCCTCTCCGCCCGGTGGGAGGCCGCCCGGGAACCCGTGAATCCCAGCGGGTCGTCCCTCCCGCCACCCCTCGCCGCGGCCCCGTCCGGCTCGTACACGGCAGTACTGCGATGATCGCCGGATGACCGACGACTCGCGTACGACGCCGTCCATGACCGCGGGCGACCGTGCCTCCCTGACCGCGTTCCTCGATTACCAGCGCGCGACCCTCGCCATGAAATGCCGGGGGCTGACCGGAAATCAGCTGAAGCGGCGGGCGGTGCCGACCTCGGGCCTGTCCCTCCTGGGCCTCGTACGCCATGCGGCGGAGGTCGAGCGGAGCTGGTTCGGGATGGTGGTGAACGGCGAGGACCTGAAGGCCCTCTGGCCACGGGTGGACGGCGAGTTGGCGGACTTCCAGGTGGAAGACGCCGATACGGACGAGGCGTTCGCGTTCTGGGGCGAGGCGTGCGAGGCCTCCCGCGCCGCCGCGGATGCCGTCGGTTCCCTCGACGACACGGTGGACTTCCGGGGCGAGACCATCTCGCTCCGCTACGTCCTCACCCACATGATCGAGGAGTACGCGCGCCACAACGGCCACGCCGACCTGCTGCGCGAGGCGATCGACGGGGAAGTCGGCGAGTAGGTGGGCGGCCCTTCGGCGGGACCGGCGCCGCACCCGTGACCAGCGGGGTTTCCGCAGGACGCGCGCCCACGATGCGGATGGGGTCTTGCGGCGGTCGAGGGCGGGCGGCTTGGCTGGTCGGATGCAGCACACGCTTGCCCTTCCTCCGCGGCTCTCCGCGCTCGACCACCGTTACCGGGGCGAACATCCCATCCGCACCCTCGGCTACCTGCTCCGCCCGGACCGGGCCCGGCTGGTGCTCGCCGTGGCGGCTTTCATCGTCAAGCACAGCCCGATCTGGCTGCTCCCCCTGATCACCGCCAACATCATCGACATCGTCGTCCGGCACAGCCCCGAAAGGGAGTTGTGGCTCAACGCGGGTGCGCTGCTGTTCGTCCTCGTCCTCAACTACCCCATGCACCTGCTGTACGTGCGCTGCCTCAACGGCAGTGTGCGCCGGATGGGCACGTCCCTGCGGCAGGCGCTCTGCCGCCGCATGCAGCAGCTCTCCATCGGCTACCACGCGCGGACCAGCGCCGGTGTCCTGCAGGCCAAGGTGGTCCGGGACGTCGAACTGGTCGAGCACATGGTCCAGCAGAGCGCGGACATGGGGCTCGCGGGGATCGTCACCCTGATCGGCGGCCTCGCCGTGATAGCCGTCCGGGTGCCGTCGTTCCTCCCGGTGTTCCTCGTGGTCGTGCCGGCCGCCGCGTTCCTCGTCATGAAGTTGCGTACCCGACTGCGTACCCACAACGAGTCGTTCCGCCAAGAGGTCGAGCAACTCTCCGCCCGGGTCAGCGAGATGACGAGCCTGATCCCCATCACCCGGGCGCACGGCCTGGAGAAGGCCGCGCTCGGCCGGGTGGACGGTCCGCTGAGCCAGGTGCTGACGGCAGGGCTGCGCCTCGACGTGCTCAACGGGCGGTTCGGCGCGATGGCCTGGATCCTGCTCAACTCGCTCGGCGTCGGCTGCCTCGCCGGTTCCGCGCTGGTCGCCTACCACGGCTGGCTGGCGATCACCGCGGGTGACGTCGTGATGCTGAGCGCCTTCTTCACCACGCTGACCGGCTCGGTGTCCACCCTGTTGAGCCTGGCGCCGGTGATCAGCCAGGGGCTGGAGTCGGTCCGCTCGGCGGGCGAGGTGCTCCAGGCACCGGACCTGGAGATCAACGCGGGCAAGGAGCGGGTGGAGCGCGTCGAGGGGCGCATCGACTTCGAGAGCGCCGGGTTCTCCTACGACGCGGCCTCCGGCGACGCGGTGAAGGAGTTCACGCTCTCCGCCCGGCCGGGCGAGACGGTCGCCCTGGTCGGTGCGTCGGGGGCGGGCAAGTCGACGGTCCTCAACCTCCTGATCGGGTTCATCCGGCCGGCCTCCGGGCGGATTCTGCTCGACGGCAGGGACATGGCCTCGCTGGACCTGCGTACGTACCGGCGGTTCCTCTCCGTCGTCCCGCAGGAGTCGATCCTGTTCGAGGGCACGGTGGAGGAGAACGTCACCTACGGTCTCGGCGACACGGACGAGGGCACGGTCCGCCGGGCGCTGCGCGACGCGAACGCGCTGGAGTTCGTGGAAGCCCTTCCGGACGGCGTCCGCACCGTGGTCGGCGAGCGCGGGGCCCGGCTGTCGGGTGGCCAGAAGCAGCGCCTGGCCATCGCCCGCGCGCTGATCCGGGACCCGAAGGTGCTCATTCTCGACGAGGCGACCTCGGCGCTGGACACCCGTTCCGAGGCGCTGGTGCAGGAGGCTCTGGCCCGGCTGGTGCGGGGACGGACGGTCTTCGTGGTGGCCCACCGGCTGTCCACGATCAGGGCCGCCGACCGGATCGTGGCGATGGAAGGCGGCCGGATAGCGGAGATCGGCACCCACGAGGAGCTGATGCGCCGCGGCGGTGTGTACGCGGGTCTGCACCCGTCCCGGGCGGCTTAGGCCGTGTGTCGAAAGTCCCGCCTGTCCCGCGATGTCCGGGCGGACGGCGCTACTTTCGACACACGCCATGGCACGTACGCGCCGCGGCCCGGACCCGGGCGGCTGCCCGGGTCAGCCGCGGGGGGCGCGCCGGGTGCGGGTGCGGTTCTCCAGCAGGCTGCGCCGGATCTCGGCCGCGGTGTGGCGGGCATGGTCGGTGGTGGCTCTGCGCTCGGAGACGGACGGCACGAAGCGGTACGTGGGCTGCCGGCAGCGTCCGCAGGGCAGGTCGGTGCTGACGAGGTAGCCGTCCTCGCAGTCGGGGTCGGGGCAGCGGCCCCGCGTCAGCAGGGCTTCCGCGATCTCCAGCGGGGTCCACCGGCGGCGGCCGTCCTCGTCCTTCTCGTGCAGGGCGTGTGCCCAGCGGAGGTTCCAGCGGCGCTCGATCCGCTCCCGGAGGACGAAGGCCGTCCGCCGTCCCAGCTCCTGGCGGATCAGGTCGTGGATCTCGGCGGGCAGCCCTCGGCCGAATCCCTGGACGAGGGGCTGCGGCAGGGCGTTGAGTACGTAGCCGAAGGGGTCCTTGCCGGCGAAGCGGTGCCATGCCTCACAGCCGCAGGAACCGTCCGGCCGCTTCGGGTTGTGGCAGCGCCCGCAGAGTCCCCGGCAGTCGGCGCAGAGTCCCTGGTCGAGACCGTCCAGGTGGGGCGCCGGGGCCCGTCCGCACTCGCGGCAGCAGGAGCTGCAGGGTCCGCAGAGCCGCTCTCCGGCCACGTGCGTGGACCAGGTCCGCGTCTGGCACCGGCAGCACAGGGCACTGTTGCAGTACTCGTGGTGCGCGGCGCCGGAGTGACGGCCGGAGGGCGGGAAGGACATGACGGAGTGCTCCAGACGCGCGACGGGGAGCGGCACGGTGTCGCTCCGGGTCGCCGGAAATCGGACGGGGACCTGGAGACGACGTTACCGCCCGCCGCGGGTGAACGCGGCGGGCGGCCGGGTGCGCGAGGTCGGCGGGAGGGGCCGGGTGCCCTGCGTGGCGGGCGCGCGGCCGTCGGGTCTCAGGGTCTGAGCCCGCTCACGATCTCGGCGGTGGAGGCGATGCCGTCGTGGATCGTGGGTGCCATCCGCGTGCCGGCGATGAGGAAGCCGAGCAGGGCGCAGACGATGGCGTGCGAGATTTTCAGTCCGCCGTTGCGCATGAAGATGATCGCGATGATCAACAGGAACACCACGAGTGAGATGGAAATGACCATGCCCCGCCTCCTCCGCCGCGCCCGGTGTGCGGCATGCCGCGGCCAGTGTGGCGGAGCGCGAGCGCCGTTCGGCGGACTGGCGTGTCCGCCGAACGGGTGTTGACTGGCTGTGACGATGTCGCCCGGAGAGGTGACGGCGGCAGGTCGGCGTCCCGTTGACGGGGCGGGCGGAACGCGTCCTCCCGCCCCGTCCCGGCGCCGTCAGGGGGCCGGGAGCTCGACCAGGTCGGCGACGGCCTCGCGGTGGCGGCCGGCCGTTCCGTATGCGAGGGAGTCTGCCTTCGCACGCTTCAGGTACAGGTGGGCCGGGTGTTCCCAGGTCATGCCGATCCCGGCGTGGAGCTGGACGCACTCCTCGGCCGCGTGCACCGCCACCCCGGAGCAGTACGCCTGGGCGACGGCCACCGCGAGGGGCGCGTCGGCCGCGTCGGTGGCCAGCGCGTCGGCGGCGTTGCGGGCGGCGGCTCGGGCCGAGACGACCTGGAGCCAGAGCTCGGCCATGCGGTGCTTGAGCGCCTGGAAGGAGCCCACCGGCCGGTTGAACTGGTGGCGTTCGCGCGTGTACCGGACGGTCTCGGCGAGGCACCACTCGGCGACGCCGAGCTGTTCGGAGGCGAGCAGACCGGCGCCGGTCAGCAGCCCGTGCCGTACGGCCGCGGCGCCGGCGTCCGGCCCGGCGAGCAGCGTGGCGGCGGCGCCGTCCAGGGTGATCCCGGCGAGGGGCCGGGTGAGGTCGAGCGGGACGAGCACCTCCAGGACCACCCCTCGGGCGGCACGCTCGACCGCGTACAGCCCGGTGGCGGCGGGTACCAGGAGCACGTCGGCGAGGGCCGCGTCGGCGACGCCCCGTACGGTGCCGGTCAGCGCGCCGCAGTCGGCGGTCACGTCGGCGGTGTGGTCCGCGCCGGGCGCGGCGGCGAACGGTACGGCGAGCGCGGCGGTGTGCCGTCCCGCCGCGAGGTCGCCGAGCAGCTCGGCCGCGGGCCCGTTCTCGACGCCGAGGGCGAGCAGGGCGGCCGTCGCGACGACGGCGCTGGTCAGGAACGGGGACGGGGTGACGGCCCGGCCGAGTTCCTCCAGGACGACGGCGGCCTCCCGGTGGGTGGCGCCGAGGCCGCCGAGCTTCTCGGGCACCAGCAGTCCGGCGGCACCGATGTCCGCGGCGAGGGTCTTCCAGAGGTGCTGGTCGTACGGCGTGTCGGACTCGGTGCGGGCGATCACGGACGGCGCGCCGGACCGGTCGGCGAGCAGGGCGCGGACGGCCGACCTGAGGTCCTCCTCCGCCTCCGAGTAGAGGAGGTCGGGGGTGGCGGGCTGGTTCGGGGCGGTCATCGGGCGAGGTCCTTCCAGGCGACGTCCTTGTCGGTGCGCGGTTCGGCGGGCAGGCCGAGGACGCGCTCGGCGACGATGTTCAGCAGCACCTCGCTGGTGCCGCCCTCGATCGAGTTGCCCTTGGAGCGCAGGTAGCGGTAGCCGGCATCCCGCCCGGTGAAGTCCACCAGCTCGGGGCGGCGCATGGTCCAGTCGCCGTAGAGCAGGCCCTCGTCGGCGAGGAGTTCGACCTCCAGCCCGCTGATCTCCTGGTTGAGCCGCGCGAAGGCCAGCTTCATGCCGGAGCCCTCGGGGCCGGGCTGCCCGGCGACGAGCTGCTGGCGCAGCCGTTCCCCGGTGAGCCGGGCGACCTCGGCCTCCACCCAGAGGGTGAGGAGTTTCTGGTGGAGGTCGGGGGTACGCAGTTCGGGGCGCTCGCGCCAGGTGCGCGAGACGGGGCCGATCATCCCGCCCTCACGAGGGATGCGGGCTCCGCCGATGGAGACGCGCTCGTTCATGAGTGTGGTCTGGGCGACCTTCCAGCCCTCCCCGACGGGTCCGAGGCGCCTGCTGTCGGGGATGCGCACACCGGTGAGGAAGACCTCGTTGAATTCGGCCTCGCCGGTGATCTGCCGCAGCGGGCGCACGTCGACGCCCGGGTCGGTCATGTCACAGATGAAGTAGCTGATGCCCCGGTGCTTGGGCAGGTCGGGGTCGGTACGGGCGATGAGGATGGCCCAGCGGGCGAGGTGGGCGCTGGACGTCCAGACCTTCTGCCCGTCGACGGTCCAGGTGTCGCCGTCGCGGACCGCCCGGGTGGAGAGCGCGGCCAGGTCGGAGCCGGCACCGGGCTCGCTGAAGAGCTGGCACCACACCTCCTCGCCGATCCACAGCGGGCGCAGGAACCGCTGCTTCTGCTCGTCCGTGCCGAAGCCGAGGATGGTGGGGGCGGCCATGCCGAGGCCGATGCCGATCCGGCGGGGGTCGTTGTCGGGGGCGCCGGCGGCTGCGAGTTCGGCGTCGACGACCGGCTGGAGGGAGCGGGGGGCGTCGAGGCCGCCCAGGCCGGCCGGGTAGTGGACCCAGGCGAGCCCCGCGTCGAAGCGTGCGCCCAGGAACTCGGTGCGGCCGGTGGTGGCCGGGGGGTGTGCGGCGAGCAGCTCGCGGGTGCGGCGGAGCAGTTCGGCGGCGTCGACGGTGGTGGTCATCGGGTGCCTCCGGTCGGCAGCACGACGACGCGTCCGGTGGTCGTGCCGTTCGCGACCCGCTGGACGGCGTCCGCCGCGGCGGACATCGGGACACGCTCGCTGACCAGCGGCTTGACGAGCCCCTGGTCGGCCAGCTTGGTCAGCTCGTCGTGGCACGCGCGGACGGCGGCCGGGTCCTTGGTGTTGTAGAGGCCCCAGTGGAGTCCGAGGACGGAGTAGTTCTTGACGAGGACGTGGTTGAGCGCCGGGGCGGGGATGGTGCCGCCGGCGAAGCCCACGACGACGATCCGCCCCTCGAAGGCGATGCATTTGACGGACTTGGCGTAGGCGTCGCCGCCGACCGGGTCGTAGACGACGTCCGCGCCGCGCCCGCCGGTGGCCTCCTTCACCACGGCGACGATGTCCTCGGTGCGCCGGTCGATGACCAGGTCGCAGCCGAGTTCGCGGGCGACGGCGGCCTTCTCGGGCCCTCCGGCGACGCCGATCACGGTGGCGCCCGCGGCCTTGCCGAGCTGGACGGCGGCGCTGCCCACTCCCCCGGCGGCGGCGTGCACGAGCAGGGTCTCGCCGGGCTGGATACGGGCCCGGCGGTGCAGGCCGAACCAGCCGGTCTGGTAGCCGATGTGCAGGGCGGCGGCCTCCGCGTCGTCCAGCGCGTCGGGGGCGGGCAGCAGGGCCGCCTCGTCCACCACGACGTACTCGGCGAGGCCGCCGTCCGGGAGCGCGGGGGTGGCGAGCACCCGGCGTCCGTCCTCGGTCTCGCCGCAGATCTCGACCCCGGGCGTGAAGGGCAACGGGGGCCTGACCTGGTACTGGCCTCGGCAGAGCAGCGCGTCGGGGAAGTTGATGTTGGCCGCACGCACCGCGAGGAGTGCCTGGCCCTCGCCGGGGACCGGGCGGTCCGTCTCGTCGAGGGTCATCACCTCGCTCGGTTCGCCGTTCCGGTGCACTCGCCATGCCTGCATGAAGGCCTCCACAAACCTGTCGGCGTAACTCCTGCTCCGGCGCATACTAAGCGGTCGCTTGCTCCCTGGGAACACTCTGCGGACCCGGAAACGGGCGGCCCGGGGCGTCGGGGGTGAGCCGCGGTGGTGGCGTCAGTCGGCCTTGGGCCGGGCGATGACGTGCATCCGTTCCCCCTGCGGCCCGAAGAGGGAGAGGAACTCCACCGTCTCCTCGCCGGCGGGGCCGAACCAGTGCGGCAGCCGGGTGTCGAACTCCGCGGCTTCGCCGGGGCCCATCACCAGGTCGTGGTCGGCGAGGCGCAGCCGCAGCCGCCCGGAGAGGACGTACAGCCATTCGTAGCCCTCGTGGGTGCGCAGGTCGGGGCGTTCGCCCGTACCGCCCTGCTGGACGAGTTTGTACGCCTGGAGTCCGCCGGGCCGGGCGGTGAGCGGGAACATGGTGCGGCCGTGGCGGACGACCGGTTCGGCCCGGACCCGGGGGTCGCCCACGGGCGGAGCGCCGATCAGTTCGTCGAGGGGGACCTCGTGGGCGCGGGCAATGGGCAGCAGCAGTTCCAGGCTGGGGCGGCGACCGCCGGACTCGAGCCGGGAGAGGGTGCTGACGGAGATGCCGGTGGCCGCCGAGAGGGCGGCAAGGGTCACCTCGCGGTCCTTGCGCAGGCGGCGTAGCCGGGGGCCGACCCCGGAGATCACCGCGTCCAGCTCGGGGTCGCCCTGCGCCTGTTCCTTCATGCCGACCAGTGTGCGGAATCGGCAACGGCGTTTGTCAACCGCGCACCGTGGCCGACGGACCGCAGCGGGTTCGGCGAGCCACGGCCGAGGTCGGCGAAAGGCGCCGCGTGGGCGTCCCGGGCCCGCCTCGGACCAGCGGGCACCTCGGACCAGCGGGCTCCTCGGACCAGCGGGCTCCTCAGGCCGGCGGGCTTCTCAGGCGAGTGAGCTCCTCAGGCGAGTGGGCTTCTCAGGCCAGGGAGAGGAAGAGCTTCTCCAGCCGGGCCCGCATCCGCTCCCGGTCCTCCGGTTCCGCCGTACCCTCGGCCAGACAGTGCTGGAGCCCGGTCGCGATGATCGCGAAGCCGGCCCGGTCCAGTGCGCGCGAGACGGCCGCCATCTGCGTGATGACGTCCTCGCAGTCGCGGCCCTCCTCGATCATCCGGATGACCGCACCGAGTTGTCCCTGCGCGCGGCGCAGGCGGTTGAGCACGGCCTTCAGCTCGTCGGCCGCCATGTCGAGTTCCACACACACCCCTCCGAATACCCCCAGGGGTATTTTATCCTCGCCGGGGCAGGAGGAACCCGTTCCACTTGCTCTCGACCGAAAGGACACCCTGCTCGTGACCAGCCCGGCAACCCTCTCCCCCGACCAGACCGCTTCCCGCCTGGACGAATTCACCGTCATCGACGTCCGGGGTCCCGGCGAATACGCCTCGGGGCACGTACCTGGCGCGCACAACGTCCCGCTCGACCGCATGGCCGAGGCCCTTCCGGCGCTGAAGGCAGCCGCCGCGCGCAACTCGCTGCTCGTGGTGTGCGCCTCGGGCGTCCGCTCCACGCGCGCGGCCGAGATACTCGCCGACGCCGACATAGCGTCCACGACCCTGACGGGCGGCACCTCCGCCTGGGAAGGCGCCGGGCACGAGCTGGACCGTCCGGCCGGAGCGAAGGCCGTCTGGCCGATGGAGCGCCAGGTCCGCCTCGCTGCGGGTTCCCTCGTGGTGGCGGGGATCCTGGCGGGCCGCCGCTTCCCCGCGGCCCGCTGGCTTTCGGCCGGTATCGGTTCGGGCCTCGTCTTCTCCGCGGTCAGCAACACCTGCGGCATGGCGGCGGCGCTCTCCAAGCTGCCGCACAACCGCGCCCCGCAGGCCGCCCCGGACCTGAACGAGACACTGGAAGCCCTGCAGAGCTGAACCCGGCGCGTCCGCGCGGCACCGACCGGCCCGCGTGCGAGCGGGTGGCAGGCGGGGAAGCGAAGAGCCGGCGGGGGTGGGCCGCGCTGCCTTGGCGCACGGCGACGAACACGTCATCAAGCTGACGGACACGGCCCTCGACTTCGGCGACGAACCGGCCCTCGCGGCGGCGCTGCGCTCGCTCCATCGAGCTGAGCGCTCCGCTGGAGTGAGGCGCGTCCGCTCCTGTTCCGCGGGCGGGAGGCGGGCGAGGCGGCAGGGGCTCGTCTCGCCTCCCCGCTCGCGGCACCGGTCCGGGACGGGCCCACGGGCCCACGCCCCGTCTCCGCCCCCGTCTCCCCGGGTCGGCGCTCAGACGTCGTCGCGGACCATGGCCAGCAGGCGGTCCAGCACGCGCGGTCCCCCCGCGCGCAGGCCGTCGTGCTCGAACTCGTTGGTCACCCAGGTCCGCAGCCCGCGGATGCCCGCCGCGGTGGCGAGCGCGTGGGCCGTGTCCACGTACATGTCGTCGTGGTAGACGGCCGCCGCGACCGGGACCTCGTTGGCGGCGAGCCGCTCCTTGTCGTACAGCTCCGGCCAGTCGGTCCGCGCGGCCAGCAGCTCGGCGGTCTCGCGCAGCGGGCGCAGCGCGGGATCCGTCTCGAAGTGCCACGGGTGGACGCTCTCGCCCGTGAAGAGCAGCGGACCGTCCGAGGCGAGTGCCGTCCCGGTGTCGAACTGCGGGAACTCGGCGCGGACGCGTTCGGCGGACCAGCCGGTGGGCCGCTCCCCCTGGCCGTAGATCGCCTCGTGCATCAGGGCGTAGAGCGGGTGCCCCGCGAAGGAGTTCGCCGTACGGAGAGCCTCCTGGAAGGTGTCGGAGAGCGCGGGGCCGTCCGCAGTGGTGACGAAGGCGTTCTCCAGCAGGTAGTGGAGCTGGTGGCTCCCCTGACCGCCGCCGAGCATGATGCCGAGCGACTGGAAGCCCTCGGGTGTCAGGAGATGGCCGGCGGACTCGACGCGGTGCGACGCGAGGTACGCGGCGATCTCCCGGGCCCGCGCGACGTCCTGCGGGTAGCGGGCGTAGTGGGCGGCGACCTTCCGCTCGATGCGCGGGTACGCGGCCCGGTAGACCTCGTCCGCGTGGGCGTCGAGCGAGGGCAGTCCGCCCGTGATGAGTACGGCGGCCAGGCCTTCCGGGGCTGCCGAGAGGTAGCGGACGGCGCAGAACCCGCCGAAGGACTGGCCGAGAACCGTCCAGGGGCGCCCGCCGGTCAGCTGCGCGCGGATCAGTTCGCAGTCCCGCACGATGCTGTCGGACCGGAAATGGCCCAGATACGCGGCCTGTTCGGCGGGACCGCCGCGCAGCGGCAGGGTCTGCCGGTTCGCCGGGGTCGAGAGTCCGGTACCCCGCTGGTCGAGGAGGAGGACGCGGAAGTCTTCGAGGGCCCGGCCGAGCCACGCCTCCGTACCGACGAAGCGCCGCGCCCCGAACCCCGGGCCGCCTTCGAGGTAGACGAGCCACGGCAGGTCCTCGCCGGCCTTCGACGGCGCGACCGCCTCGCGGCCGAAGACCTCGATCCGCTCGCCCTCGGGGTCGTCGTGGTCGAGGGGGACGGTGAACCTGCGGTCCGTGAAGACGACACCGGGGTGGCGGAAACTGGTCACAGCACTGCTCCTGAATCAGTCGGATTCCGGACAGTTCAGCACACGGCCTCCACGTGGCTCGTTCCGCCCCGGGTCATCGGGGGCGATTCCGGGCCGGTGTCAGGCGGCGGGGCTCCTCCGCATGCCGGTCCGCACACCGGCAGCGTTCCCCCCGCGAGTGCTGGTCGACCGCCCGCACCAGTGCCCCCTTCGGCCGCGCAGGGCGCTTTCACGCCGCTCACCAGCGGCGATGCACCGCACCGAGCCGCTTACCGGTTCCGGCGGCCCCTGTGCCGCTTCTCTTGACCGACTCCCGGCAGGGCGCCTAAGTTCGGATAGAAAGCGCTTGCTACACCGCTGGGCGCGCCGTGCCGTCGAGGCCGGGGCCCCGCCATGCCCGCTCCCGGCGCACCCGAGCCCGTACCTGCGGACACCACAGCCCACAAGTCCCCACAACCACCCACAGCCCCATGAACACCACTGGCCCCACGGACCCCTTACGGAGATCACCGCATGACCGCGAAGCCCGTCCTCGTCCACCGGCACGGCGAGGACGTCCGTGTCTCCGTCGCCTCCACCGGGGTGGAGCTCCTGCGGTACGTCTACCGGGCCGAGGCCGCCTGGGAGGCGCCGAAGCCCTACGTCCACCCGCTGCGCACCCTCGCGGGCCGGACCGTCACCGACTACCGCCCGAACGACCACCGCTGGCACAAGGGCCTGTCGATGACCGCCTCGCACCTGTCGGGGCAGAACCTCTGGGGCGGCAACTCCTACGTGCCCGGCGAGGGTTACCAGCCGCTGCCGGAACGGGTCGGTTCGATGGCGCACGCAGGGTTCGACGAGGTCTCGGCGCGGGAGGACGGGGTCACCCTCGCGGAGCGGCTGACCTGGCATCCGTACTCGGGCGAGCACTGGGCCGACGAGGTACGGCGGGTGGAGGTGCACGACATCGACCCGGCGGGCGGGAGCTGGGCCCTGACGTGGTCCAGCGCGGTGACCAACCGGCGGGCGGAACCGCTGCGGTTCGGCAGCCCGGCCACGCACGGGCGGACGGGCGCCGGGTACACCGGGCTGTTCTGGCGGGGCCCCCGCGCCTTCCGGGGCGGCCGGGTGTTCTCCGCCGACGGCGAGGGCCCGGACCTGAAGGGGCAGCAGTCCGACTGGCTCGCGTACACCGGGGAGCACGACGGTTTCGACGGGTACGCCACGGTCGTCATGGCCCACGCGCCCGAGAACGACCACACCGGCGCGCGCGGAACGCATCCGGCGCACTGGTTCGTACGCAACGACTCCTACGCGGGCATGGCCCCGTCGTTCGCGTTCCACGAGGAGCTGGTGCTCGATCCCGGCCGGACCCTGGAACGGCGCTACCGGGTGCTGATCGCGGACGGCGCCTGGGGGCGGGACCGGATCGGGGCCGCTCTGGACGGGATGGCCTGGTAGGCGCCGGCAGGCAGCGCCCGAAGGCGCGCCGGTCGCCACCGGGCACCGGACGGCCCGTGTCCGGTGGCGACCGGCGCGGGCCGTGCTGCGTCCGTACGGAGGCACCTGGAACCGGGGGTGCTGCGAACGCGATCTTCGGGGCAGTTTGTAGGAATGTCTGGAGTTTCCGCACCCGTACTCGAACTCGTCCGGCGCACCACCGAACCGGTGGTCGTGCAGACCCTGCGCTCCACGGCCGCGGCCGTCATCGCGTTCTCCGTGGCCCAGGCGACGCTGCCTCAGCCGGCGCCGCTGACCGCTCCGCTGACGGCGCTTCTGGTCGTGCAGGTCACCCTCTACGCGACCCTGACCACCGGCATCCGCAGAGTGAACTCGGTGATCGTCGGTGTCCTCATCGCGATCGGTTTCAGCGCGCTGGTGGGCCTGAACTGGTGGAGCCTCGGGCTGACGATCTTCACCGCCCTGATGATCGGCCGGGTCGTGCGGGTCAACGAGTTCGTGCCCGAGGTGGCGATCAGCGCGATGCTCGTCCTGGGTGTCTCCCAGGTCGCCGACACCGCCTGGGACCGGATCATGGAGACGCTGATCGGCGCCGGGGTCGGGCTGCTCTTCAACCTCCTTTTCGCGCCACCGGTGTGGGTGCAGACGGCGGGCGCCTCCATCGAGGGGCTGGCCACCCGGATGGGCTCGATGCTGCGCGCCATGGGGCAGGAGATCGGTGGCCACATCCCCGTACCGGAGGCCGCCGCCCGGCTGCACGAGGCTCGCCGCCTCGACCACGACATCGTGGAGGTGGACGCCTCGCTGAGGCAGGCCGAGGAGAGCCTCATGCTCAACCCACGGGTGCGCCAGGGGCTGCTGAACCGGGTCGTGCTCCGTACCGGTCTGGACACCCTGGAGATCTGCGCGGTCGTGCTGCGCGTGCTCACCCGCACCCTGACGGATCTGGCCAAGCAGCGCACCGAGGAGAAGATGTTCCCGGACGACGTGGGCGAGGGGCTGACCGAACTCTTCGACCGGATGGCCGAGGCCATCGAGGCGTTCGCCCGGCTGATCACCTCGCCACTGGCGACGAGCGGCGAGGAGGCCGAGGACCGCCTCGCCGAGGCGCTGGCGCGGGGCCGCCAGACGCGCGACCGGATCGCCGATCTGCTGCTGGAGGACGTGCAGGAGCACCCCCGGCAGTGGCAGTTGCACGGCGCCCTGCTGGCCGAGGTGGACCGGGTCCTCGACGAGCTCGACATCGACAAGCGTACGGAGCGGCTGGGCGAGGAACTCGACCGCCGGTCGGCCGAGCTGCACGAGCGCCACCCCCGGCTGCGCCGGCTGATCCGGAGGCTGAGCAGCAACGGACCGCGACGGCGGCGGCCGAGGAGTCCCGAGGCCGGTTGACGAGGCCGTCGGCCGGTCGAGGAGTCCTGAGGTCCGTCCGTCCAGGGGGCCGTCGGGTCCGGTTCCGGCTCGTCCGCCGGGCCGGGCCGACAGCCCGGGGGCCCCTTCGTATCGGTTCGCGCGCAACCCATTGACCGCCGATTCCGGTTGACGTACCGTCACCGGCGTTCGCATACAAGAACTCGGTTCAGAAGAACGAACACCGTTCTTCTCGCTTTCCCGGCCGAGCGCTTGCCTTTACCACCGCACCAACACTTCCTGGTGCCTGCGGAGGACGCCGCAGGCGGTGAAAGGACCCTCGAATGCGCACGGAGAATCAGCATGCCAGAAGGCGGGGCGGCAGGGCAGCCGCCTCGTTCCTCGCGGTCGCCGCACTGATAGCGGCGACGCTCACCGCCCTCTTCGCCACCGGCTCGGCCTCGGCCGCACCCGCAGCCGGTTCGTACACCCTGAAGAACGCCGGCAGCGGACTGTGTCTGGAAGTCCCGGGCGCCAGCACCTCGGCCGGCACCCAGCTCACCCAGAACACCTGCGCGGGCAGCGCGGCGCAGACCTGGAAGCTCACGGCTTCCGGCAGCGGTTACACCCTGATCGCCTCGAACAGCGGCAAGTGCGCCGGTGTGAAGGACGCTTCCACCAGCGCCGGCAAGGCCGTCGAGCAGCAGACGTGCAGCGGCGCGGCGACCCAGGTGTGGACCCTCACCCAGGTGAGCGGGAACATCTACCAGGTCATCAACAGCAACGGCGGCAAGTGCCTCAACACCAAGGACTCCGCCACCGCCGCGGGCACCCTGATCCAGCAGAACTCCTGCGACTCGGTGACCAGCAAGCGCTGGACCTTCACCGCGGCCGGGACGACCACCCCGACCGACCCGCCCACCACGACCCCGCCCACGACCACGCCGCCCAGCTCGGGGTCGAAGCCCGCCTGGCCGACCGCCAACGGAAGCCAGGCCGTCTCGGCCAGCATCCAGGTGTCCGGCACCTACGACGGCGGCCTGAAGCGCTTCTACGGAACCGGCGACCTGGGCAGCGACGGCCAGGACGAGGACCAGCCGGCGATGTTCGAACTGGCCGCCGGTGCCACCCTGCAGAACGTCATCCTCGGCTCCCCCGCCGCTGACGGCGTCCACTGCGCCGGTGCCTGCACGCTCAAGAACGTCTGGTGGGAGGACGTGGGCGAGGACGCGGCGACCTTCCGCGGCAGCTCCTCCTCGCAGGTCGCCACGGTCGACGGCGGCGGTGCGCGGCTGGCGGACGACAAGGTCTTCCAGCACAACGGCGCCGGCACGGTCGTCATCAAGAACTTCCAGGTCGACGACTTCGGCAAGCTGTACCGCTCCTGCGGCAACTGCTCGACGCAGTACGGCCGCCACGTCGAGATCTCGAACGTCTGGATCACCGCACCTGGCACGTCCGTGGTGGGCATCAACACCAACTACGGCGACACCGCCAAGATCTCGGGCGTCACGATCTACGACGACGCGGACCGCGACATCGACATCTGCAAGAAGTACAAGGGAACGACGAGCGGAGAGCCGTCCGAGACCGGTTCGGGCGCCGATGGCACGTACTGCATCTACAGCTCGTCCGACATCACCTACGTGGACTGAGGCGCGGCCGGCGAACGCCGGAGCACGGCCTGAGCACGGCGCTTGCACGGCACGACGGAGGGGCAGCGGGCACCACACGCTGCCCCTCCGGGCCGTTTCGCAGACGCCCGCAGAAGTTCTACGGCGCCACCGGCCGCACCCCTCGGCCGCTCTCCTCCACCGGACGGTCCACCATGGTTCTGGGCCAGCAGGACGCGTACACCGAGGTCGTCGTCGGCCAGGCGTGCGACGAAGCTCGACAAGTCCCACCGAGGACGATGTTGACCTGCGGTTCCACGGCGGCGAAGCAGGCGTGTTGCCATCGGATCAGCACTCTGCCTGTCACAGGGGAGACTGACGAGGTTGTTTCACTGGGTACGCCGGTCCTTCTCGCGGCATGATGACCCTCATGGCGCATATTCCCTCCCGCACCGTCGGGGGTTCCTCGCTCTCTCTGTGGTCGAAGGACTCGTTCCTGTCCATCGGCTCCGTCGGGTCCGTGCTGTCCATCGGTTCGGTTGGCAGCGCTCTGTCCGTCGGGTCCATCGGCTCTTCCCTGTCCGTCGGCTCGATCGGCTCTGCGATGTCCCTCGTTTCGCTGGGGTCCATTCAGAGCACCGCAAGTGCGCTGTCCATCCAGGGACGGTGCTCTGTACTGGCCGCCGGGTCCTACCGCGTGATCAGCTCGCGAGGCACGCTCGCACTGGTCGGATCGGGCGTACTCGCCCTTGTCGGCGCACTTGCCCTGCACACACGTATCAGGCGGTGACGGGTCCGACGCCATCGGTCTCGGTGCCGATGGAACTGCTTGGGTGACAGCTGTCGCGCTTCGGCTCACGGGTGATCGTGACTGGGTGCTCCAGCTGGCGGGTGAGCTCATGAGCCGGCGGATCCGGAGTCGGCGGAGGTACCGCAGGAAGAAGTCGGCCGTTTCCTGGCCCACTTGGGCCCGGGCATTCGGATCTGCCGGCTCCGGCTCGATGAAGCCCTGGTGGCGGGCCTCGGGACCGACCGAGCACCCACTCGCGGTGGGAATGTGTTCGAGATACGGCCTGGTGTCGTCAAAGGGAACGATGGTGTCGGCTCCGCCCCACCGGATCCGCACCGGCACGCGCACGGACCGCAGGCTCTCCGCGGTGACGGACCTCCCATCGCTGGGCGCCACCTGGAAGACCGCCTGCACCCGGGGTCGGTGGCCGTTCCCAAGTGAAGCAGAAGCCTTCCTCCGCCTCGTAGCCGTCGACGTGAGGCCGGAAAGGACTAGCTGACGGCTCGACGAAGCCCACAGGGCCCCCGTTGCCGTGTCGGCCCGTCCGGTGCGGCCCGACACGGCAACGGCTCCCACCGGCAGCACGAGTGACAATGAAAATGATTGTCGATAACGTGATCCCTCCGGGTGCCCGCCTCCGAGCGCGGGGTTCTGCCGTCGCGCCCGGACGCCCCGCACCGCGAAGGAGACACCATGGCCCCCCTGATGCACGCGAGAGGGGCGCGGCCGCACGCGAACACCCCTGCGGCCGACGCGGGCTCGTACCCCGAACTCGCCGGGCGGGTCGCCGCCGGGGCGTTCGGCCCTCCCCCGGAGACCCTCCGGATCTCCTCGGCGTTCACCACCCATCAGGCCGTGCGCCACGACGGACGGCACACCGGCTACCGCAACGAGGTGCTGAGCCTGCGGCTGGCCGGGGCGGTGGGCTCGTGCGCGGTGGAGCCGGGTTCGCTGCCCGGCGACGTCGTGGCGGAGTGCGCCGGGGCCGACGCCGGACGCTTGCTCGGGCACCGGCTGCTGCCGGTCCGGGTGGCCGCCCTGGACGCGTACCTGATGCACGTCCGTCCGCACGGAACCGCGTCCGGAGCGGTGACCTGCCCACTGCCCGGCGGGAGTTCGCTGCTCAGGTCGCGGGCGCGGGCCCGGGCCGCCGTGGGGTTGCTGCGACTTCCGCCGACGAGCACGGTGTTGGTGGTGGGGGTCGTCAACTCGCTTCTGGAGGAGCTGCGTACACGTGGACTGTCCTATGTTCCGTGCGACTTCAAGGGCGGCACGACGGAGTGGGGCGAGCCCGTGACGACGGACGCGGTCGAGGCCCTGGACCGCTGCGACGCCGTACTCGCGTCCGGAATGACCCTGGGCAACGGTACGTTCGAGGAGCTGCGCATCCAGGCGGCGCGGCGGGGAATGCCGCTGGTGATGTTCGCCCAGACCGGCAGCGCGGTGTTGCCCAGGCTCCTCGGGGCGGGCGTCACGGCGGTGTGCGCCGAGCCGTACCCGTTCTTCTGGCTCGACGGCGGTCCGGGCTCCCTGCACCTCTACGGTGGGCACGCCGGAGGCACTCCGTGACCACGGCCGTCCGCGCTCCGGTGGAGAACCGCGCACTGCTCGACCTCGTGGGGCAGACCCCGCTGGCCCGCGTCACCACCGATCTCGCCGGGCCGCACCCGGGGTTCTGGGCGAAGCTCGAAGGGCTCGGCGCCGGGGGCATGAAGGCGCGCCCCGCGGTCTCGATGCTGCTGGGCGCCAGGGCGCGCGGCGAACTGCCGCCCGGGGCGCCGGTGGTGGAGTCGACCTCCGGCACGCTCGGAATCGGCTTGGCCTTCGCCGGACAGGCCCTGGGGCATCCGGTGACCCTGGTGGTGGACGCCGAACTCGAACCCTCCATGCGGCAGTTGCTGCGCGCCTACGGAGCCCGGCTGGAGTTCGTGCACCGTCCCGCACGCCAGGGCGGCTGGCAGACGGCCCGGCTCCTGCGGCTCCGCGAAGTGCTGGCGCGGACGCCGGGGGCGTACTGGCCCGATCAGTACGGCAACCCCGACAACGTGGCCGGTTACGCCTCGCTCGCGGCCGAACTCGCGGCCCGGCTCGACCGGATCGACATCCTCGTGTGCAGTGTCGGCACGGGCGGACACAGCGCCGGCATCGCCGGCCCGCTCCGCCTGCGCCGGCCGGGCCTGCGGCTCGTCGGGGTGGACGCGGCGGGGTCGACGATCTTCGGCCCACCGGCCCGCCCGCGCCTGATGCGGGGCCTGGGCAGCAGCATTCGTCCGCGCAACGTCGCCTACGAGGCGTTCGACGAGATCCACTGGATCGGTCCGGCCGAAGCCGTGCACGCCTGCCGCCGACTCGCCTCCGGGAACTTCGTCAGCGGCGGATGGAGCACCGGAGCCGTCGCCCTGGTGTCCGCCTGGGCGGCCCGTACCCACCCTGACGCGGTCGTCGCCACCGTCTTCCCCGACGGACCCGAACGGTACCTCGACACCGTGTACGACGACGGCTTCACCGCCGCCCACGGCCTCGGCGAGCCCGCCGCCCATCCGGTGGAAGTCCCATACCCGGCGGCGGCGTTGGAGGCGGGAGGATGGGCCCGCTGCCGGGCCGTCGGCGGACCGTGGATCCCGCGCGTGATGCCGATGCCGGCGTCGGCATCCACCTCCGGGGGCGTGCTACGGCCTCTGCGTGCCTGAGGCGGCCCATGCCGCGTTCCGGCCGTCAGTGGCTGTCGCGCTCCACCACCGGGTGGCCGCTCTCCTCGCCGCCCGCCCGCAGCCGCGCCTGCTGCGCGGCGCGTACGACGAGGGTGGACCGCAACTCGCGGGCCGCGCGGGGGAAGGAGCCGCTGCGGGGCCGCTGGACGACGACCAGGACCCTCGTGGTGTCGTCCGACAGCGGGCGGGAGACCAGGACTCCGGCTCGCTCCAACGGGTCGCCCAAGACGCTGAAGTCGGGCAGGACGGTGACGCCGAGGCCCTCGGCGACCATCAGTTTGCCGAGCTCGGCGCCGTCCGTCGTGTAGCTGAACGACGGCCCGCGCCCCTCCCCCAGCAGCCGGTGCGTGTAGCGGTGCATGACATAGCCGGGGCGCATACCGATCAGCGGTTCGGTGAGCAGGTCCTCGGGGGTCACCACCTGCCGGTCGGCGAGCGGACTGTCCGGCCGCATGCAGACCACGGGCCGGCCGCGCAGCAGTTCGGTGGTCTCCATGTCCGGCGGAGTGTCGTCCCCCAGCAGGTAGTTGACGAGACCGAGGTCGAACGCCCCTTCGCGCAGCCCTCGGTGGATGTCCTCCTGCTGGGTGCCGATCACTTCGACCTGGGTGGCCGGATGGGTGGACCGGAAGTCGCGCATCGCGGGCATCAGCAGGGGCACCGTCGCCGCGTTCACCGTGCCGACCCGCACGGTCCGGCTGCTGTGGTGCTGGTCGTGGGCGGCCCGGCGCAGCCGGTCCACCGACTCCAGTACGTCGACGATGTGCGGGAGGAGTTCCCGGCCCTGTTCGCTGATCCGGGCTCCGGAGCGGCGGCGGTCCAGCAGATCGACACCGAGCTCGCGCTCCAGGTTGCGTACCGTCTCGCTCAACGCGGGCTGGGAGAGGTGGAGTTCACCGGCGGCGCGGCGCAGCGATCCGGTTCTCGTCACCGCCGCGATGCACTCCAGCTGTTCGATGCGCATGGCTCGTCCTCCGGAAGGGGCGCCCCCGCGGAGGGCGGCAACCGCCCTGGCCGGAGGGAAAGGTGAGAGGGAAACCCTATCAACGGTTCGCCGATACCGACTCCCACCGAGGGCCCGGCTGCCGGTACGCTCCTTGACGGGAACGGACAGCGGGCGGCCGGGAAGGCCGCGCGGACCGCGTTCCCCGGTGGCACGGTTTTCCCGCTCGGCGGGTGGACCGGGCCCGGCCGGACAGCTCCACCCCCTCCCAGCGGATCGGTGACCATGGACAAGCGAGTGGACCTCACGCGGCGGCGCCATGTCGACCTCGCGCGTGTCTCCAGCGCCGTCTGTCGCCCCTGCCACGGTTGTCGCCCCGGCCACGGCCGCTGACCGTCCCGCCGTAGCGCGTCTCGGGAGCCTCGTCCCGCCCGTTCCGCTCCTTTGCCGCACCCTGCCCGTCCGTCCCACCACACCATCGCGCGGTGGGACGGACGAGTGGTGCAAGGGGGCGTGGTGTGCCCGTCGCACCCGGGAGCGCCGTCCGGTGACGGCCTCGGCGACGAGGTGGCTCGTGTCGGCCGATGCGCCGCGACGCCTCCCCATCCTCGCCGCGGACATGCCGTAGGTGCACAGGTTTCCCGATCGCCGTACGGGAACCCGGCCGCCTCGGCCCGTGTGCCGCCGACCGCCGGACCCTCCGGCCGCCGGACCGTCTGCCGTCTGCCGTCTGCCGTCTGCCGTCTGCCGATGCGTCGGCTTGTAGCCGGTGACTGCCCCCTGCGCCCCGCGGCACCCTCCCCGCCCTCTGCCTGCCTTCCCTGCCCCGGCTGATTCCCGTGCCCGGTGCCGACCTCTGGAGTTCCGATGGCCGTCATCCTTTCCGTGTCCGGCAGTCCTTCCGCCACGTCCCGCACCTCCCGGCTGCTGCGTCATCTCGACGCACGCCTGGAGTCGGACGGGCACGAGGTCGTACCGCTGGACGTCCGCGATCTCCCCGCTCAGGCCCTGCTGGGGGCCGATCCGGGCCATCCGGCCATCGCCCGTGTGGCGGCGCTGGTGGACCGGGCGGACGGCCTCGTCGTCGGCACACCCGTCTACAAGGCCGCCTACTCGGGGGTCCTCAAGGCGCTGCTGGACCTGCTCCCGCAGTACGCGCTGGCCGGGAAGACCGTCCTGCCGCTGGCCACCGGCGGGTCGGTCGCGCACGTCCTCGCCGTCGACTACGCCCTGCGCCCGGTACTCAACTCCATGGGCGCCGGCCACATCACCCAGGGGTGGTTCGTCGTCGACAAGGAGATCACGGTCTCGGCGGACGGCCAGGTCACGGTGGCCGCCTCGGCCGCCGCGCCCCTGTACGACGTCCTCGGCCGGTTCTCCGCCGCGCTGTCCCCGGCCGGATCGCGCCCCACCCTGTACGCCACCGGGTGACCGGTGCGCGGACCGGGACCAGCGCCCGCCCGCACCCACTCCTGCCTTCCCGCCCGCAGCCCTTCACGCCCCCGCCCGACCCCCGGAGTACCGATGACCGTTTCCGCCGTCCCTCCCTCCCTCTCCGCCGGAGATCCGTCCGCCGCCCATGTGGTCCGCGACGACGCGGAGGCGCTCGCCCTCGCGTCCGAGCTGGCCGCGGAGTTCCGCACGGGCGCCGCCGCGCGGGACGCGGAGCGCCGTCTGCCGCACGCCGAACTCGACCGCCTCTCCGCCTCCGGTCTCCTCGGCGTCACGGTGCCCGGGGCGTACGGCGGTGCGGGGGTGCGCCACACCACCTTGGCTCGGGTCGTGCGGACCCTCGCCTCGGCCGATGCCAGCCTCGCGCAGATCCCGCAGAGCCATTTCGTGTACGTCAACGTGCTGCGCGCCCGGGGCAGCGAGGAACAGCGCCGGTTCTTCTTCGGCGAGGTGCTGGCGGGCCGCCGTTTCGGCAACGCCCAGTCCGAAGCGGGGACGAAGCACGTCCAGGACATCCGGACCCGGCTCACCTCCGACGAGGGCGGCGGCTTCCTGCTGACCGGGGAGAAGCACTACTCGACCGGGGCTCTCTACGCGGACTGGATACCCGTGCTGGCCCGGGGTGACGACGAGGAGCTGTGGGTGGCCTACGTGCCGCGTTCCGCGAGCGGCGTCACCGTGGTGGACGACTGGGACGGGATGGGGCAGCGCACGACCGCGAGCGGGACGGTCCGGCTCGACGGCGTCCGCGTACCGGCCGACCGGGTGGTTCCGCACCATCTCACCTTTCGCGGACCGCAGTTGCACGGGGCCGTCGCCCAGTTGCTGCACGCCGCCATCGACGCGGGCATCGCGGCGGCGGCTCTGGAGGAAGCCGCGGCCTTCGTCCGCACCAAGAGCCGTCCCTGGTTCGAGAGCGGGGTGGAGAAGGCCTCCGACGACCCACTCCTCATCCAGCGGTTCGGTGAACTGTCGCTGCGCGTACGGTCGTCCGACGCGCTGCTGGCCGAGGCGGCGCGTGCGGTCGACCGGGCGGAGGCCGATCTCACCGACGACTCCGCCGCCGAAGCCTCCCTGGCGGTCGCGGCGGCGAAGGTCGTCGCCGCGGAGGCGGCGGTCGAGACCGGCTCGGCGCTCTTCGAGGTGGCGGGCACCCGGGCGGCGCTCGACTCCCTGAATCTGCACCGGCATTGGCGTGACGCCCGGACCCACACTCTGCACGACCCGACGCGCTGGAAGGTGCAGCACCTGGGCCGTTGGACGCTCAACGGCACCCGCCCACCCCGCCACGGGCTCCTCTGACCGCCGCCCGTTCCCCGTTCCGTCGCAGTCCCCACTCCGCCGCATCCTGCTTCCCGCACCGAAAGGACTCTCCCTCATGTCTCTCACGTTCCACTGGTTCCTTCCCACCAACGGCGACAGCCGGCACGTCGTGGGAGGCGGTCACGGGACGCCCGTCACGGCGGCGGGCGGCGACCGCCCGCCGAGCGTCCCCTACCTCACGCAGATCGCGCTGGCGGCCGAGCAGCTGGGCTTCGTCGGCGCACTCACCCCGACGGGCGCCTGGTGCGAAGACGCCTGGCTCACCACGGCGTTGATCAGCCAGCACACCGAGCGCCTGAAGTTCCTGGTGGCCTTCCGGCCCGGATCGGTGTCCCCGACCCTCGCGGCGCAGATGGCGTCCACGTACCAACGGCTCACCGGAAACCGGCTGTTGCTGAACATCGTCACCGGTGGTGAGAGCCACGAGCAGCGCGCCTACGGCGACTTCCTCGACAAGGAGGGGCGGTACGCGCGCACCGGCGAGTTCCTGCACATCGTGCGGGAGCTGTGGAAGGGCGGGGCCGTCGACCACGCGGGCGAACACCTGCGGGTCGAGGACGCCAGGCTGGCGAGGGTGCCCGACCCGGTCCCCGAGATCTACTTCGGCGGTTCGTCCCCCGCCGCCGGTGTGGTCGCGGCCCGGCACAGCGACGTCTACCTGACCTGGGGCGAGCCTCCCGCGGCCGTCGCCGGGAAGATCGCCTGGATCAGGAAGCTCGCCGCCGAGGAGGGGCGGACCGTGCGGTTCGGCATCCGGCTGCACGTGATCACCCGGGACACCTCCGAGCAGGCGTGGGCCGAGGCCGGACGGCTGCTGGACGGCTTCGACGAGCAGACCATCCGGTCCGTGCAGGAGGGCCTCGCGCGCAGCGAATCGGAGGGGCAGCACCGGATGCTCGCGCTGCACGGCGGCGGCCGGGACGGGCTGGAGATCCATCCGAACCTGTGGGCCGGCATCGGGCTGGTGCGCGGGGGTGCGGGCACGGCCATGGTCGGTTCGCACGAGGAGGTCGCCGACCTGATCGCCGAGTACCAGGCCCTGGGCATCGAGGAGTTCGTCCTGTCGGGATACCCGCACCTGGAGGAGGCGTACTGGTTCGGCGAGGGCGTCCTGCCGGTGCTGGCACGGCGCGGGCTGTGGAAGCCCCCGTTCGCGAGCGCCGCCGCGCCCTCGGCCATCGTCCCGTTCGCGGGGCGGCGGTGAGCCGGGCCGGCTCCACAGCCGATGTGGCCGGGCCGGGGGTGGGGGCGCCGGAGGCGCCCGGCCCGGGGGAACGGTCCGGTACGGGTGCCGCCGCCGTCTCCCTGCGGGGTGTCGGGCGGGACTTCGGGCAGGGCCGGCGGGCCCGGAGCGTGCTGGCCGGAATCGACCTGGATCTGGCGGCGGGCGAGACGGTCGCGGTGCTGGGGCCGTCCGGGTCCGGCAAGTCGACGCTGCTGAGACTGATCGGCGGGCTGGACGTACCCACGTCGGGTCAGGTGCTGGTCGACGGGAGGCCCGTCGTCGCGGGCGATCCGCGCACGGCGGTGGTGTTCCAGGACCCGCGCCTGATGCGCTGGCGCACCCTGTCGTCCAACGTCGCCTTCGGTCTGCCGAGGGGCACCGACCGGGCCGAGGGGCGGGCCACCGTCGCGCGGCGGCTCACCGAGGTGGGCCTGGACGGGTACGGCGGCCACCGCCCCGGCCAGGTCTCCGGCGGTATGGCGCAGCGGGCCGCGCTCGCCCGGGCCCTGGCGCGGGAGCCGGGCGTGCTGTTGCTCGACGAGCCCTTCGCGGCGCTCGACGCGCTCACCCGGATGCGGATGCAGGACCTGCTGGACACGATGCAGCGCGCGGCGGGCACCACGGTGCTGATGGTCACGCACGACGTGGACGAGGCACTGCAACTCGCGGACCGGATCGTGCTGCTCGGGTCGGGCCCCGCCGCCACGATCGCCGCCCGGATCGACGTCCCCGTCGCCCGTCCCCGGCCACGTGGCCATCCGGAACTGGCGCCGCTGAGAGCCGATCTGTTGCGCCGGCTCGGCGTCGGCACCCCCGACCGTCCCCACCAGCCCTGAGAGACAGGCCATGAGAGACACCTCCGTGAGGACCACCGTGAGCACCACTGTGCGAACCGCCGTACGACGAGCCGCGGGAACCGCTCTCCTCGCCGGTCTGCTGCTGACCGCCACCGCCTGTGTGTCGGGCGAGTCCGCCGACGGCTCCGCCGCGGCCGGCCCCAAGGCCGGCGGCGCCTCGGTGACGGTCCGGCTGGACTGGGCGTACTACAACCCGGAGAGCCTCGTCCTGCGGGAGAAGGGCTGGCTCGGCAAGACGCTCTCCGGCCAGGGCGCCGCCGTCACCTGGACCCAGTCCCTCGGCAGCAACAAGGCCAACGAGAACCTCCGCGCGGGGGCGATCGACTTCGGCTCGACGGCGGGCACACCCGCTCTGCTCGCCCGTGCCAACGGGACCGAACTGCACACGGTCGACGTGTACAGCCGGCCCGAATGGTCCTCGCTCGTCGTGGCGAAGGGCTCGCCGATCCGGTCGGTGCGGGAGCTGAAGGGCAGGAAGGTGGCGGTCACGAAGGGGACGGACCCCTACTTCTTCCTCCTCCAGGCGCTGGAGAGCGCCGGTCTCGGCGCCGACGACGTCACGGTCGTCAACCTGCAGCACGCGGACGGCCGGACGGCACTGGAGCGGGGAGACGTGGACGCGTGGGCGGGGCTCGACCCGTACCTCTCGCAGAGCCAGATCGACAGCGGCTCCCGGCTGATCTACCGGAACCTCGCGTTCAACTCGTACGGCTTCCTCAACGTCTCCGCGGACTTCGAACAGAAGCACCCGGAGCTGGTCCAGACGGTCGTGGACGGTTACGAGAAGGCCCGGGCCTGGATCATCGCCCACCCGGACGAGGCCGTGCGCCTGCTGGCGAAGGAGTCCAAGGTGAGCGAGGCCGTCGCCAGGCAGCAACTGACCGGGCGCACCGAGCTCGACATCTCCCCCGTCCCCGGCGGCGAGCAGCGCGCGGTCCTCGACCGGATCGCGCCGGTCCTCGTGGAGGAGAACCTGGTGCCCGACCGCGAGGCCGTCGACGGCGCGCTGGACTCGCTCTTCCTCCCCGAGTACGCGCGGAAGGCGGACCCCTCGTGAGCGCCGACACCACGGAGATGGCCACCTCCCGGACCGGGAAGAAGGCGGAGGCGGTGACGGGCCGGGACGCTCCGGCATCCGGCTCGGTCACCTCGTCGGTCTCCGGGCGGCGTGCGCGCGGTGGCGGTGAGCGGCTCGCCGCCACCGGGCGGGCGGCCGGGCGCGTGGCGGTGGGGCTGCTGGTGCCGGTGGCGCTCCTCGTCGTCTGGAACACGGCGGCGCGGTCGGGGGCCTACTCGCCGAGCCAGCTGCCCGAGCCGTCGGCGGTGGCCCGCGCCGCCCGGGTGCTCTGGGAGCGGGGCGAACTCCTCCACCACGTGGCGATCAGCGTGCAGCGGGTCCTGTTGGGCTTCTCCGCCGGGGCCGGGGCCGGACTCGTACTGGGGGGTCTGGTCGGGCTCTCGACGGCGGTGCGCCGGCTGCTGGGCCCGACCTTCCAGGCGCTGCGCGCCGTACCGTCGCTGGCGTGGGTGCCGTTGCTGCTGCTCTGGCTCGGCATCGGCGAGACGCCGAAGATCACGCTGGTGGCCGTCGGCGCCTTCTTCCCCGTCTACACGACGGTGGCCTCGGCGCTCGACCACGCCGATCCCGGTCTCCACGAGCTGGGCCACGCCTACGGCCGTCGGGGCCCCGCGCTGCTCGCCCAGGTGCTGATCCCCGCGGCGGCGCCGTCGGTGCTGTCGGGGCTGCGGCTGGGGCTCGCCCAGGGGTGGCTCTTCCTGGTCGCGGCCGAGCTCATCGCTTCGTCCATGGGTCTGGGCTTCCTCCTGATCGACAGTCAGAACACCGGGCGGACCGACGTCCTGCTGCTGGCGATCGTGCTGCTGGCCCTGCTCGGCAAGGCGACCGACGCGGTGCTCGGGGCGGTGGAGAGGGCCGTGGCCAGGAGGTGGACGTGATAGGACGACCCGCCCGGCGCACACCGGGCGGAGCTCCGGCCACCGTGTGCGCCGTATGACCGGGTGTGAAGCCGGTGTTACAGGATCACGAAATGAACGCCGCCCCACGAGATGTCCCGCGCCTGCCCGGACGCCGTACCCAGCCACCGCCCTGATGACATTCTCGCTGGTCAGGCCAGTGGCTGCGGCACGCCCCAGGGGCGTCGCGCCGACCCTCTACACCCGTTCACACAGCTTCGGGGGACATTGACGCTTTCTCCCCCGCATGGGTTAACTGACGCCGGACCGGCCCGGTGATTCCCCGGCGGTCCGGCGGCCACGAGCCCGTGTGCCGCCCGTTCCACCGAGCGTGTCCCAGCGGCTCGCTCACTGCGGCAGAGAGACCAGGATGACCAGCATGGAGAGCGCACCGGAGAGGACGGCGGGCGTCCGCCGCCTCCGCTCCGCCGCGCCGTCCGCCACGCTGTCGCCCTCCTCCCCGCGTACGTCGTCGCACGAGTGCGGTGCCTGCCGCTCGTGTACCTGCGGGCTGCCGGCCTGCGCACCGCACTGCGGCTGCTGACCGGCCGGACCACGTCCGCCCCGCCCGTCTCGCGTTCCCCCGCAACCCTGCCCGGACTCGGGCCGGGGTTCCCGATTCGGCCCGACCGCGTGCCGCGCGCGCCGCCCGGCCCCCTTTGACCGCTGGAGTACCCATGCCCGAGACGTCCGCGCCCCCGGAAGACCCGGTCGCCGCCGGCTCTCCCTCCGCCCCGCCCGGAGAGCCCCCGGCGCCGAAGCCCGCCGCCCGCGCCGCCTCGGCACAGGATCCGCGTCCGGCGGCCGAGCGGGTGCTGCCGCTGCGCCACCCGTGGCGGTGGGTGCTCACCGCGGTGGTCGTCGTCCTGGTGGCCCAGTTCGTCCACGGGCTGGTGAGCAACCCGTTCTACCAGTGGAGCCGGTTCTCGTACTGGTTCTTCCGCCCGGTGGTCCTCGACGGTCTGCTGATCACGCTCGAAGTCGCCGCCCTCAGCGCGGTGTTCGGTCTGATCGGCGGGGTGATCCTCGCGCTGGGACGGCTGTCGCCCAATCCGGTGCTGCGGTCCGTCTCCTGGGTCTACATCTGGCTGCTGCGCTCGGTACCGCTGATCGTCGTGCTGCTCTTCCTCTACAACTTCAGCGCGCTGTACCAGACGTTGAGCCTGGGCGTTCCGTTCGGGCCGGCCTTCTTCGAGTTCGACGAGTCCCGGCTCGCCACCGACATGACCGTCGCCGTGGTCGGCCTCAGCCTCAACGAGGCGGCGTACGCGGCCGAGGTGGTCAGGTCCGGCGTGCTCTCGGTGGACCAGGGCCAGCACGAGGCGGCCTCGGCACTGGGGCTGCCGCGCGGATACCAGTTCCGCCGCATCGTCTTCCCGCAGGCGCTCCGGGTGATCGTGCCTTCCTACGTCAACCAGCTGATCGGCCTGGTCAAGGGCACCTCGCTGGTCTTCTACGTCTCGCTGCTCGATCTGTTCGGCACGGTCCAGAGCCTCGGCTCCACCTACTCCGGGGACATCGTCCCGCTGCTGCTGGTCGCCACCCTCTGGTACGTCATCCTCACCAGCGTCATCTCGGTGATCCAGTTCTACGTGGAGCGCCACTACTCGCGCGGCGCGCTGCGCACCGTACCCCCGACCCCGCTGCAGAAGTTCCGGGCCGCCGTCCGGGCCGCCCGTTCCAGGACCGCGATCGGATCGAGCACATGAGCGTCATCGCCCCGCAGAGCACGAAGAGCCCCGTACGCGCCGAGCCGGTGGCGGTGGAGATCCACGGCGCGCACAAGTGGTTCGGTGAACACCAGGTCCTGCGCGGCATCGATCTGACGGTCGAGCCGGGTTCGGTGACGGTGATCCTCGGGCCGTCCGGGTCCGGCAAGTCGACGCTGCTGCGTACGGTGAACCACCTGGAGAAGCTGGACATCGGCCATGTGACGGTCGGTGGCGAGCCGATCGGGGTACGGCACCACCGCGGCCGGCTGAAGGAGCTGCCGGAGCGCACCATCCGGGCGCAGCGCAGCCGGATCGGTTTCGTCTTCCAGAACTTCAACCTGTTCCCCAACCTCACGGTGCTGGAGAACGTGGCCGCCGCGCCGACCGCCATCGGTCTCGCGGACCGCGACGGTGCCCGCGAGCTCGCCCGTGCCCTCCTCGAACGGGTGGGACTGGCGGACAAGGCGGACAGCTACCCCCGCCAGCTGTCCGGGGGCCAGCAGCAGCGGGTCGCCATCGCCCGGGCGCTCGCCCTCGAACCGGGCGTGATCCTCTTCGACGAGCCGACCTCGGCGCTCGACCCGGAACTGGTCGGCGAAGTCCTTTCCGTCATCAAGGAGTTGGCGACCGGAGGCACCACGCTGATCGTGGTGACCCATGAGATCGGGTTCGCCCGGGAGGTCGCCGACCAGGTCGTCTTCCTGGACCAGGGCGTGATCGTCGAGCAGGGGAAGCCCGCAGAGGTGCTGGACAACCCGCGCGAGGCCCGCACCAGGGAGTTCCTGGGCAAGGTCCTCTGACTCCCCGACCCCTGCCTGATCACCGGTCAGCCACCTGTTGGAGCGAGGCTGTTCAGCCTGGCTCTTCTCCCCCACACGTCCTCTCACCTGTGCTCCATCACCCACAAGGAACCGACATGTCCCGCCGCAGATCCCGTCTGTCCACCCTCGCCACCGCCGGCACCGTCCTGGCCCTCGCCGCCGGGCTCAGCGCCTGCGGTGACAGCGACACCGAGGACTCCGCCGGCGCTTCGGCCGCCGCCAAGGGATCGGTCGTCATCGGCGCCGCCTCGAACGGGGCCGCCAAGGAGATCACGCTGGACGTCCCCGAGGTCGCCTCGATCCGCGCCCAGCTGCCCAAGTCCGTCATCGAGGACGGGAAGTTCACCATCGGTCTGGGGATGCTCCCCGCCGGTTCCGCGCCGCTCGGCTACGTCGGCGACGACCAGAAGACGATCACCGGATCCGAGCCCGACCTCGGCCGCCTGGTCGCCGCCGTCTTCGGTCTGAAGGCCGAGCCGAAGAACGCGACCTGGGAGAACCTGTTCGTCGGGATCGACAGCGGGCGCACCGAGGCCGGCTTCTCCAACATCACGGACACCGAGGAGCGGAAGAAGAAGTACGAGTTCGCCTGCTACCGCCAGGACAACCTCGGGTTCGAGGTGCGCAAGGAAGCGGACTGGGACTTCGGCGGCGACTACAAGAACCTGGCGGGCAAGACCATCGCCGTGGGCTCCGGCACCAACCAGGAGAAGATCCTGCTGGAGTGGCGGGACAAGCTGAAGACCGAGGGCAAGAAGCTCGACGTCAAGTACTTCGCGGACAACAACAGCGCGTATCTGGCGCTGAACTCGGAGAAGATCGACGGGTACTTCGGTCCCAACCCGGCCATCGCCTACCACATCACCCAGTCCGCGAGCACCCCGCAGCCCACCCGCAGCGGCGGTACGTACTCGGGTGCAGGGGCGTCGCTGCAGGGGCTGATCTGCGCCACGGCGAAGAAGGACAGCGGGCTCGCGAAGCCGTTGGCTGATGCCATCAACTACCTGATCGAGCACGGTCAGTACGCGAAGTGGCTGGAGGCGTGGAACCTCAAGGACGAGGCCGTGCAGAAGGCCGAGGTCAACCCTCCGGGCCTGCCGATCACGAACTCCTGATCCACCGGACCGCACCTCGGCCGGGCCGGGGTGCGGCCGGACGCACGACAGCAGAGAGGAAAGACCCGTCATGGCACCCAGTGTGGTGATCGTCGGCGGCGGGGTCATGGGCGCCTCGGCGGCCTGGCGGCTGGCGGCCCGCGGCCACCGGGTCACGGTGCTGGAGCGGTTCGGGCCCGGCCACGACCGGGGCAGCTCGCACGGCAGCTCCCGCATCTTCCGGCTGACGTACGCCGATCCCTGGTACGTCAGGCTCGCCCTGCGGGCGCTGCCGCTCTGGCGGCGGCTGGAGGAGGAGTCCGGCCGGCCGGTACTGACGGTCACCGGGGCGGTCGACCACGGGCCGCCCGGAACCGTCGGTGAGCTCGCCGCCACGCTGGCGGCGGCGGGCCGTCCGGGGCTGGTGCTCAGCCCGGCCCGGGCGGCCGAGCGCTGGCCCGGGCTGCGCGCCGACACGACCGTGCTGCATCACGCGGAGGGCGGCCGGCTGCACGCCGACGCCGCCGTGGCGGCGCTGCTCGCGGCGGCTTCGGGCCTCGGCGCGGATGTCCGCCACGGGGTGCGGGTGCGCGGCCTGCGCCCGACGGGGAGCGGCGTCACCGTCGAGACCGACCAGGGCGGCCCCCTCGTCGCGGACGCGGCCGTGGTCGCGGTCGGCGGCTGGTCGCCGTCGGTGCTGCCCGGTTTGGTGGACGGGCTGCCGCCGCTGCGGGTCACCCAGGAGCAGCCGCTGCACTTCGCGGTGGACGGTGCGCTGGAGTGGCCGGCGTTCGTGCACCATCCCGGCGCCGGGTTCGACGAACCGGGCGGTGTGTACGGGCTCGGCAGCACGGACGGCGTCAAGGTCGGGTTCCACGCGGTCGGGCCGGTCGTCGACCCCGACCACCGTGACCGTACCCCCGATCCGGTGGCGGTCGAGCGGCTGGAGGCTTACGTGCGTACCTGGCTGCCCGGTCTGGCCCCGGCCGTCCCCGAGCCGGTCACCTGTCTCTACACGTCCACGCCCGACCACGACTTCGTGGTCGACCGGCGCGGCCCGGTGACGGTGCTCGCCGGTTTCTCCGGTCATGGATTCAAGTTCGCCCCCGCCGTCGGGGAGCTGGCGGCGGACCTGGTCGAGGGCCGGCCGGGGGCCCGGCGCTTCGCCCTCGGGCGCCCCCTGCCCGCCACCGCCGGCTGACCCGGCCCGTCCCCGCCCACCGTGCCGGCGTACGGCACGGTCCCACCGAAGGAAGAACGGCCTCACATGTCCACCGAAGTCCAGCCACCGCACTCCCTCCCCAGGACCGACCCCGTCTCCGCCCGGCCCCCGGGGCCCGAACCGCACGTGCTGGACAACGCCGCCTGGGCTGCTCTGACCGGGGCGCACCGTCGTTTCGCGGAGATCGTCGGCTCCGCCGCCCGCTACCAGAGCGACGTCGCCCCCTTCGTGGCGCTGCGCGACTCCGGGGACGCGCGTGCCTGGGACGATCTGGCGGTGCTCCTCGGGCCCGGCGCGCAGACGGCGGTGACCGGGGTCAGCAGGGTGCCGGACCACTGGGAGACCGTGGAGGAGGCGGGGGGCGTGCAGCTCGTCGCGGACACCCTGGTCACGCGCTCCGATCCGGAGGCCGTCCGGCTGACCACGGCCGACGTCCCCGAGATGCTGGACCTGGTGAGGCGGAACAGGCCGGGGCCGTTCCTCCCGCGCACCATCGAGCTGGGCGCGTACTTCGGGATCCGGCGCGGCGGAAAGCTGGTGGCGATGGCCGGCGAACGGCTGCGGCCCCCCGGCCACACCGAGATCAGCGCGGTCTGCACGGACGCCGAGCACCGCGGCGAGGGGCTCGCCACCCGGCTGGTCCGCCATGTGGCCGACGGCATCCGGGACCGCGGGGACGTTCCGTTCCTGCATGCGGCGGCCACCAACCAGAACGCCATCCGCCTCTATCTCTCGATCGGCTTCGCCCTGCGCCGGCGCAATCTCTTCGCCGTGGTCCGCGCCCCCGGCGGTGACCCCGCCGGGGCCGACTGACCCCGGAGCGGGCCGGCCGCGTCTCCCCGTACTCCACAGCCGATCAGGAAAGGCACTTCCCGCCATGTCGCAGTCCCCCTCCTCACCTCCCGAACCCCTCCATCTCGCCGTGGCGCTCGACGGCACCGGCTGGCACCCCGCGTCCTGGCGCGAGCCGGGGGCCCGCGCCTCCGAGCTCTTCTCCGCCGGGTACTGGCTGGACGCCGTGAAGGAGGCGGAGCGCGGCCTCCTCGACTTCGTCACCTTCGAGGACGCGCTGTCGCTCCAGTCCACCGACCCGACCGCCGACGACCGGCGCACCGACCAGGTGCGCGGCCGTCTCGACGCGGTGCTGATCGCCTCCCGGGTGGCGCCGTCGACCCGGCACGTCGGACTGGTGCCGAGCGTGGTGGCCACCCACACCGAGCCGTTCCACCTGGCGAAGGCCATCGCGACGCTGGACTTCGTGAGCGGTGGCCGTGCCGGGGTCCGGGTCAAGGTCTCCGCCTCGCCGCACGAGGCGGCGCACTTCGGCCGCCGGGACCTGCCGCCGTTCCGTCCGCAGGACTATCTGCTGCCGGAGACGCAGGTGCTGGTGCGCGAGCTGTTCACCGAGGCCGCCGACTACGTCGAGGTGCTCCGCAGGCTCTGGGACAGCTGGGAGGACGACGCGGAGATCCGCGACGCCGCCACCGGGCGGTTCATCGACCGCGAGAAGCTGCACTACATCGACTTCGAGTCCAAGCACTTCAGCGTCAAGGGCCCCTCGATCACTCCGCGTTCGCCGCAGGGCCAGCCGCTGGTGACCTCGCTGGCCCACGCGACCCTTCCGTACGAGCTGGTGGCCGGCTCCACGGACGTCGGTTACGTCACCCCGCACGACGCCGCCGAGGCGCGGGCGGTGACCGAGGAGATCCGGGCCGCCCAGGAGGCGGCCGGGCGGGGCGGGGAGACCGTCCACGTCTTCGGGGACCTGGTGGTCTTCCTCGACGAGACGGCGGGCAAGGCGGAGGAACGCCGCCGGCGCCTCGACGACGTGGCGGGCGCTCCTCTGACGAGCGACGCCGAGATCTTCACCGGCACCCCCGCCGAGCTGGCCGATCTGCTGCTGGACTGGCAGCGGGCGGGCCTGACCGGGTTCCGGCTCCGTCCGGCGGTCGCGGCCCACGACCTGCCGGCCATCGGCCGGGGCCTGGTGCCCGAGCTCCAGAGCCGTGACGCGTTCCGTCGCGCGTACGAAGCCGACTCGCTGCGCGGCCTCCTCGGCCTCTCGCGTCCCGCCAACCGTTACGCCCGGGTCCGGGCCGGAGGACAGTCATGAGCGACAACCTGAAGCAGATCCACCTCGCGGCCCACTTCCCCGGGGTCAACAACACCACGGTCTGGAGCGACCCGGAGGCCGGCAGCCAGATCGACTTCGCCTCCTTCAGCCACTTCGCGCGCACCGCCGAACGGGCCAAGTTCGACTTCCTGTTCCTGGCCGAGGGGCTGCGGCTGCGCGAGCAGGGCGGTGCGATCTACGACCTGGACGTGGTGGGCCGCCCGGACACCTTCGGCATCCTCGCCGCGCTGGCGGCGGTCACCGAGCGGATCGGCCTGGCCGGCACGATCAACTCCACCTTCAACGAACCGTACGAGGTGGCACGGCAGTTCGCCTCCCTGGATCACCTCTCGGCGGGCCGTGCGGCGTGGAACGTCGTCACCTCGTGGGACGCGTTCACCGGCGAGAACTTCCGCCGCGGCGGCTTCCTCGCGGAGGAGGACCGCTACACCCGCGCCGAGCAGTTCCTGCGGACCTCCTGGGAGCTGTTCGACTCCTGGGCCGAGGACGAGGTCCTCGCGGACGCGGAGAGCGGGCAGTTCCTGCGCAGCGCGGACGCCGGTACGTTCGCCCACCGCGACCAGCACTTCGACATCGCGGGCCGCTTCAACGTGCCGCGCTCCCCGCAGGGCCGCCCGGTGATCTTCCAGGCGGGCGACTCGGACCAGGGCCGGGAGTTCGCGGCGGCCACCGCGGACGCCATCTTCAGCCGGCACTCCGCCCCGGAGCCCGGCCGCGCGTTCTACCAGGACGTCAAGGGCCGGCTGGCCCGCCACGGGCGCGAGCGGGACGACCTGCTGATCCTGCCCGCGGCCACCTTCGTGCTCGGCGACACGGACGCCGAGGCGGAGGAGCGCGCGCACGAGGTGCGGCGCAGTCAGGTCAGCGGCCAGACCGCGATCAAGTTCCTTGAGCACGTGTGGAACCGGGACCTGTCCGGTTACGACCCGGACGGGCCGCTGCCCGAGATCGACCCCGACACCGGTGAGCACACGGTGACCCGGGGCCGGGCGAGTGTGCGGATGGTCCGCGATCCGCTGGCGACCGCGGCCGAGTGGCGGCAGCGTGCGAAGGCGGAGGGCCTGTCGATCCGTGAGCTGGTGATCGAGACCAGCGCCCGGCAGACCTTCATCGGCTCGCCCTCGACGGTCGCCCGGGCGCTGAACGACTCGGTGCAGAGCGAGGTGTCCGACGGCTTCATCCTCGCCCCGCACCTGGTGCCCGGCGGCCTGGACGAGTTCGCCGACACGGTGGTCCCGCTCCTCCAGGAGCAGGGCGTGTTCCGTACGGAGTACGAGGGGACGACGCTCCGGGACCACCTGGGACTGCGTACTCCGAAGGGCTGACCGGCCGGCGGGCTCCGGCATCGGCCACACCCCGTGTCGGACCGCGGCGGTATCAGCAACGGGGTGCGCCGCCTGTTCCTGCTCCGTCGGTGCGAGCGGGCCGGGTCCTTCGGACACCGGCCCGCTCGTCGCCCTACCGGCCGGACTTGTTGACCTGGAAGGCCCGGGTGACGGTCTGCTCCACCGCGCTGCCGTCGCTCGCCGCGGCCGTCGCGCGCAGCGTCGCGTACGCGGCACCGGCGGGTGCGGTCAGGTCGGCGTGGGCGGGTGTTCCGTGCCCACCCCGGGTGAGCCCGACGCGGCGCCAGGTGACGCCGTCGTCCCAGCTGACTTCCAGTTGTGCCGGACCGACCGTGGCCGCCGTCGCCCCCGGGGCCCGCTGGACCGCCACGTCCACACGCGTCGTGGCGTGGCGGGCCGCGCCGCCGGACGCGTCGAGACCGTGCGGCGTGAAGCGGACGGCCATGAGCGGCAGGATGGTTCCCGCGCCGTCGTCGGTGTCCGAATCGAAGGTCCACTCCGACCGCACACGCGTCGACAGCGCGGCATAGGACTGGTCACGCGTGAGGTCCGCGGTGAGCGTGTAGTGACCGGGACCGGCCGGAGCGGCGGTGGACTTGCCGGTGCCGACGGCGTTCCAGGCGTTCACCTTCTCGCCGTCCCTGGCCAGCGTGAGCGTGCCCGACGCACCCCAGTCGCTGCCGCCCCTGCTGCCGTCGCCGTCCACGAACCACGGTGTCGCCGTCCACACCATGCTGTCCCCGACCCGGTAGAAGGGGGCGGCCGGGAGCGCCGGTCCGACCACCGCGGCCGCGAAGTCCAGGCGGTCCACGGCGCTCCGGCCGAAGGCCCGCGCCGGGGTCGCGATGGACTGGCGGCCGGCGATCGTGGCCCGGTCGAGCCACTCGCCGGCCGTACGGTAGTCGTGCACGGTCGAGGGGAAGCGGACCTGCTGGTCGATGAAGAGCGGCAGCAAGCTGTCGTCGTCGGGGGTGGCCGCCGTGGTGCCCGCGGCGGGGGTGCCCTGGGCGTCGAGGTGCACGCGCACGTCGGTCAGATCGCGGCGTCCTACGGAGAAGGAGGGCCGGGCGGGGACGCCGTGGCTCCAGTCGCGCGCCACGTGGTAGAAGAAGGGGCTCGGCGCCGACGAGGAGGCGCCTTCGGCCGCGAACACGGCGAACGTACGGTATCGGGCGTCCGCCTCGTCGAACGGTGTCGCGTACAGCGACTGTCCGGCGAGCGCACCGGTGGTGACCACGCTCAGCGTGTACGTTCCGGCGCCGGCGGGCAGTGCGAGCGCGGCCTGCACGGCCGTGGCCCGGGCCCGGGGATCGTGGACGTCCGCGCCGACCGGGGCCGCGGTGCGGGCGTCGAGGTCGACCGAGGTGTCCGTGACGGGCGTGACCGAGGTGACTGCCATCGTGGTGGTGCGTTCCGTGCCGGTGCCGCTGCTGATGGTCATTCCGATCCAGTACTGCGCCTCGGGTACGGAAACCGATCCGGTGCCCGCGTTGATACGGACCGGGTAGCGGTCACCGGTCCAGCGGTTGACCACCAGGGCGGTCCCGGTCGCCGGGGTGCCGTCGCGCTGCTGTGCGTGGAGCGTGAGCTGGTGCGTGGGTATCGGGCTGTCGACGCCGAGGATCGTACGGGTGACGGGCGTGCCGTCCTGCGAGGCGGTGAGGATCGCGGACCACGGGCCGTGCGGCAGCAGAGCGGCGCGGGTGGTGACGGTCGCGGTCGCGGTGCCGTGTGCGGGGACGGTGACCTTGTCGCGGTCGACGGCGAACTGTTCGGCGTTGCCCGGCTGGGCGGTGGGCGACAGCGGCCTGTCGAGGGTGAGGTCGAGCGTCGTGTCGCTGTCACCGGAGTTGGTGAAGGTGACGGTGTGCTCGGCGTTCCTGCCTGCCCCCTCCGCCCAGTCAGGAGTGGTCGTCAGGTTCGCGGGAGAGGCGAGGACGGTCTGCCGGACGGCGCGGCCCGCGTCCACCCGGCCGGTGCCCTGTTGGTAGGCCGAACGCTTCGCGTCCGGTTCGGCGCTGTTCATGAGTGCCGTCTTGATCTGCTCACCGCTCCAGCCGGGGTGCGCCTGGGCGACGAGCGCGGCGGCGCCCGCCACGTGCGGCGTCGCCATCGACGTACCGCTCTTGGCCGTGTGACCGCCACCCGCCTTGGCCGCGACGATGTTGACGCCGGGCGCCGTGATGTCGGGCTTCACGGCGTTGTCGCCGACGCGCGGACCCCGGCTGGAGAAGGCGGCCAGCTGGTCGTCGGCGTCGACCGCGCCCACGGCGAGCGCCGCGTTCGCGATGGCGGGCGCGCCGACCGTGGCGGTCCCGTACTCGCCGTCGTTGCCCGCGGCGACGACGAAGAGGGTGCCGGTGCTCGCCGACAGGTCGTCGATGACCGCGATCGCCGGATCCGTCTCGTCCGCGGGGCCGCCCAGGCTCAGGTTGACCACCTTGGCGTGGACGGTGTTGACGGCCCAGTCGATGCCGGCGAGAAGCGCGGACGTGGGGCAGGAGCCGGTGCTGTCGCAGACCTTGCCCACGGCGAGTGAGGCGTCCGGCGCGACACCGCGGTACGTGCTGTCGACACCGGCGATGGTGGACGCCACGTGGGTGCCGTGGCCGTTGTCGTCCTCGGCGGTGGCGCCGCCGAGGAAGTTGGCCGAGACCGTCACCCGGCCGGCCAGGTCGGGATGGTCGGAGTCGTAGCCGCTGTCGAGGACCGCGACCGTGACCCCCTTGCCGGTGTATCCGTCGCCCCAGGCCTGGGGAGCGTTGATCTGGGGGACGCTTTTGTCCAGGGCGATGTGCATCCGGCCGTCCAGCCACAACTTGTTCGCCCCTCCCGCGAGCGAGCGGCCGGTACCGGACGTCAGGCGCTTCCAGGTGGTGGCGGCGTCGGTGCTGCCGCGCGGATCGAGTGCGGTCAGGCCGAGGCGGGAGATCGCGCTCCCCGGGCGTGCCGCGCTGCCGGCCGCCGCGCGGGCCTTGTCCGCGGCACCCGAGCCCTTGGCGTGCTGGACGATCAGGCCCACCGCGCCGCGCGCGCCGGTGCCCTGGGTGCCGTATCCGGCCTCCAGCAGTGCCTTGACGTCGAAGAGCCGCGGGTCGAGCCGGCCGGCGGCGAGCAATGGCTCGGCGTCGGCCGGCACGACGCTGACATCGTCGGACCCCGTGGAACTGGTCGTGAAGGTGACGTTCGCCCGCCCGGGTGCGGGGGTGACGGTGGCCGAGCGGATCTCCGCACCGGAACGCTCGACCGTCACGGCGTCGCCGGTGGGCAGCGGCACCGTGAGGGTGGTGACAGCGGGTGTGCGGGGACCGGCGGCCGGAGCGGCCGGATCCGCCGCGTGGGCGGCGGAGGCGGGTATGAGCGCCGCCACCAAGCCGGCGGCGGCTGCGATGGATCTGACATGCACGGAGAGGACCCCCAAAGATCGCGGAAGCGGGACGCGTCCGATCGTGACAGCGGGGGTACCGGCAACTCCGTTCTTCGGGTGGCGACTTGGCGACGCGTCGCAGACCCGCCACCGCGGGGTGCGCCGGGAAGGGGCGCAGGATCGCCCGCTGCCTCGCGTACTGTCGGCGTCGGCAGGAGGCACTCGACACGGGCGGCTCGGAACGGATGCGACTCCGTCTCGCCCGTCCACGAGGTAGAGATCATCGCCGCGCGCACCTGCGGTCTGCTGCGCCGGAAGCTCTGCACCGGCGGCCAGGTGATCGAGACGCACGGAGAACGGGAGACATCGATGGGCGGAGCAGCCGACAACACTCTGTACCGGGCGTTCCACGCCTGTCCGGCGCACCGGTGACGGCGTCGGAGGCGACCGGGCCGGTCGCGCCGGCGGGCCCGGTGGAGGCCCCGGGCCCGGGGCCGGAAGCGGAAAGGCCCTCGAAGCCCGCGTCGACGCTGCGGAGCGGGGCCGTGATGGCGGCGGGGTCGGTGGTCTCCCGGGCCACCGGGTTCATACGCTCGGCGGTCGTCGTCGCCGCGCTCGGCACCGGTCTGCGGGCCGACGGCTACACGGTCGCCAACACCGTGCCCAACATCCTCTACATCCTGCTCATCGGCGGGGCGCTCAACGCGGTGTTCGTCCCCGAACTCGTGCGGGCGGCGAAAGAGCACGCGGACGAGGGCGTCGCGTACACCCAGCGGCTCCTCACCGTCTGCACGGCCGGTCTGGTCGCCCTCACCGCCCTCGCCGTCGTCGGGGCTCCGCAGATCGTCGCCGCCTACACCGACTACTCGGGCGAGCAGGCGGACCTCACGATCGCCCTGGCGCGCTGCTGCCTGCCCCAGATCCTCTTCTACGGGCTCTTCACCCTGCTGGGTCAAGTACTCAACGCCCGGGGCCGGTTCGGCGCGATGATGTGGGCCCCGGTCCTCAACAACCTCGTGGTGACCGCCGTCTTCGGGCTGTACCTCGCCGTCGCTGCGGACGCGGGCGGCGATCCGAGCGCCGCGCAGACGCGGTTGCTCGGCTGGGGCACCACCGCCGGGATCGTGGTGCAGACGCTGGCCCTGGTGCCGGTGCTGCGGGCGGCCGGGTTCCGCTGGCGGCCCCGCTTCGACTGGCGGGGCAGTGGTCTCACCAGGCCGTTGCGGTCGGCCGGCTGGCTGGTGATGCTGGTCCTGACGAACCAGGCCGCGTACTGGCTGGTGACCCGGCTCTCCACCCTCACCGGGCAGCACGCGGTGGACGAGGGGGTGGCCGGAGGCGCGGGGTACACCGCGTACAGCAACGCCTACCTGCTCTGGGTGGTGCCGCAGGGGATCGTGACGGTCTCGCTGGTCACCGCGCTGATGCCCCGGATGAGCCGGGCGGCGGCCGAGGGCGACCTGCCGGGGGTGCGCCGGGACCTGTCGTACGCGCTGCGCACCTCCGCGGCGGTCGTGGTGCCGGCGGCCTTCGCCCTGTTGGCACTCGCCCCCTGGGTGATGGGTTCGGTCTTCGGGTACGGCCGTACGAGTGGGGCCGACGTCACCGTGATGGCGGGGATGCTGCGGGCGTTCGCGCCGGGTCTGATCGCGTTCTCGGGGCAGTACGTGCTCTCCCGGGGGTTCTACGCGCTGGGTGACACCCGTACCCCGTTCCTGCTCAATCTGGTGATCGCCGGTCTCAACGCGGGCCTCGCCGGGGCCGCTTATCTGCTGCTGCCCGCGCGCTGGGCGGTCACCGGGATGGCAGGGGCGTACACCCTGGCCCTCTTCGCGGGGTTCGCGGTCACCGGGTACGTCCTGCACCGCAGGCTGACCGGGCCGCGCGGGCGGCGCCGAGCGCCCTGGCGGTCAACGGCGTTGTGGGCGCAGGTCCGGCTGGTCGTGGCCTGTCTGCCCGCCGCCGCGCTCGCGTTCGGTGCGGCCAGGGCCTGCGCCGGGGCCGGCGATCCGGTGGCGGCCCTGGCCGGAGCGGCGGCCCTGGCGGCGGTGGTCGCTCTGCTGGCGCGCCCGCTGCGCCTGCGGGAGATCGGTGCGCTGCTCGCGTCCGCGCGGGGCCGGCTTCACCGGTAGGGGGTCCGGCGGACCTGGCCGTGACGGTCCACGAGACCGTGCCGGGGCGGAACCCGGCACAATGCCCGCCATGAAGATCACCGCGCGCGAACTGAACCGGGCGACCCTCGACCGCCAACTGCTGCTGCGGCGGGAGCCGCTGGACGCCGCCGAGGGGGTGCGCCGGGTGCTCGCCCTGCAGGCGCAGCAGCCCGCCTCGCCGTACGTCGCCCTGTGGAACCGGTTGGCGGGCTTCGATCCGGCGGAGCTGGACGCGGCGTTCACGGAGGGCGTGGTGGTCAAGGCGACGCTGATGCGGATCACGCTCCACGCGGTGCACGCCGAGGACTACCGGGTGCTGCGCGAGGCGATGCAGCAGACGCTGCACGCCTCGCGGCTCGGGTTCCGGTTCGCGGCGGCGGGCCTCACCCCGAACGACGCCTTCCGACTGGTGCCAGAACTGCTGGAGTTCGCCGAACGGGCCCGCACTGTGAAGGAGTTGGACGCGTGGCTCGAAGCGCGGGTGGGCGCCGGCAAGAAGGCCGGGGCGCTGTGGGGGCTGCGAGGATACGCTCCCCTGCTGCACGCCCCGGCGGGCGGGCCGTGGTCGTTCGGGGCCAGAACGTCTTACGTGGCGGCGGCGTCCCTCCCGGCGGCCACGGGGCGGGAACACGTGCCGGAGGCCATGCGCCACCTCGTGCTGCGCTACCTGAAGGCGTTCGGGCCCGCTTCGGTGGCGGACGTGGCGCAGTTCGCCATGGTGCGGCGCGGACCGGTGCGCGAGGCGCTGCGGGCTCTCGACGGTGTCGTCGAACAGCTCGAAGGGCCGGACGGAACGGTGGTGTTCGACACCGTCGGGGCAGGCCGTCCGGCGGCCGAAGTCCCCTCCCCGCCCAGGCTGATGGCGATGTGGGACAGCGTTCTGCTGGCGTACGCCGACCGGAGCCGGGTGATCCCCGAGGAGTACCGGCGCGAGGTGATCCGTATCAACGGTGACGTGCTGCCGACGGTACTGGTCGACGGTTATGTCGCGGGGGTGTGGCGTCCGGTCGACGGCGGTGTCGAGGTGACGGCCTTCCGCGACCTGAGTCCGGCCGCCTGGGAGGGGCTCGCCGAGGAGGCCCGCTCCCTCAGCATCCTGCTGACGGACCGCGACCCCCTGGCCTACAGCCGCTACCGCCACTGGTGGACCAAGCTCTCCGGCTCACAGGTACGGGTCCTGGCGCCCCGGTGACCTACCCCCGGACCCGCCCGCACGGCCCTGGGGTGGGGCGGAGCGGCGGGTCAGTCCGTCAGCAGGACGGCCGCCTGCTCCGGAAGGACCGCGAGTTCCGCGACGACGGCCCGGTGATCCGTCCCGGGCAGGGTGTGTTCGCGGAGGAAGACCCCCGCGAGCCCGGAGCCGTGCAGCACGTGGTCCAGCTGGACGAGGGGCGGAGCGAGCCCCGCGCCGACGGGCCAGGTCGGCGCCCAGCCCTCGCCGAGCTCGGCGTGGGTGTCGGTGAGACCGGCGGCCAGCAGGGAGCGCATCGGGGCGTGGTCGAGGGTGGCGTTGAAGTCGCCGAGGAACACGGCGTCGGGTCCGTCGTCCTGTGCCAGAACGGCCAGGGAGTACATGTCCCTGCTCCACCGCCCCGGGTTCCCGAGCGGGTAGTAGGTGTGGACGGCGACGAGCCGCACGGTGCGTCCACCGACCGTGATTCCGGCGGTGGTCTGGGGCCACACGGTGTCGATGTCCGTGGTGTCCGCCCCGGTCAGCGGGGTGCGGGAGTAGATCGAGGAGTCGTACTCGGGGTGCAGTGCGTGGTACGGCAGCAGGGCGTCGAGGCCCGCCCCGCCGAGCGCGTCGAGCCCCCGCGCGGGAGTCTGCTCCACGGCGAGGACGTCGATCCGCTCGGACCGGACCATCTCCACCACCGCCGCCGGGTCGACCGCCCCCTCGTCGGTGTTGAGGGTCGCCACCCGCAAGCGGGCTGCCGACGGCGGGACGGTGACGGAGTCGGAGACGAACCTCGGTGCCACCAGCCACACTTGGGCGATGATCAGGAGCAGCGCCACGGCTGCCACGCTCCAGGACCGCAACGCGCGTACGACGGTGGTGAGGCCGAGCACCAGCAGCGCCAGGACGGCCGTGTGGGGGAACAGCACCATCGGTACGGCCAGTGGCGTGCCCGCGTCCTTCCCCGTCAGGCGTACGAGGAGCAGGGCGGCGGGTACGGCGAGCACGAGCCCGCAGGCCGCGAGCCCCCAGAACCGGCCGCGCGCCACGCGCCGCCGGCCGCGTCCACCGGGGCGGCGTGAGCGATCCGCGTTCGCGGAGCCCGTACTGTCGGCGCCCAGCGCCGTACCGCTTCTCATGAGTTCTGCTCCGAGGCGTCCAGCACGCGCCGGAGCAGCGTGGTGAGGGTCTCCCGTTCGGCGGGGGTGAGGCAGGCGAGGAAGACGTCCTGGGACGCGTCGGCGACGAGCCGTACCCGGCGCTGGAGGTCCGTCCCTCCCTCGGTCAGCGCGACGAGTTGGCGGCGGCGGTCGGCCCGGTCCCGCTCCCGGCGCACCAGCCCGCGTTCCTCGACGGCGTCGAGGTAGCCCCCCAGGTGGCTGCGCTGGAATCCGAGCCGTTCCGCCAGCACGTGCTGGGGCAGCGGGCCGAAGTCGGCGAGCGCCGTCAGGGTGGCGAAGTGCGGTAGCCGCAGGCCGTGTTGGCCCACCGCGTCCACCAGAGCCTCGTGCCCGAGGCGCGCCACGTGGCTGACGAGATAGGAGGGCAGCGCGAGGAGGCCGGGAGGCCGGGACAGGGATGCCGCTCTCTTCTCCGGGGAGTCTCCACCGGTCCCGCACGCGGGGATTTCGCTCATGTGTCCACGATACAGCGGCAGTTGCTGGACGTAAGGATGACGTCATGTAATGATTCCCTGGTGATATTAACTTGCCTGCCCGGCCGCAGCCCCGCCCTGCTCCCGGCGCCTCCCGCCCGCCCGGTCCGCCCCGTCCACCTGCTACACCTGCTCCGCCCGGTCCGCCCGGTCCGCCAGAGGGAGGTTCGATGAGCGCCATCCCCGCTCCGGCGTCCGGGGCTCCCGCCTCCACCCCGCCCCGCGGCACCACGGCGCCCTTCGCGGCCCTGCTCCTCGCCGTGCTCTCCTTCTCGCTGATGCAGACGATGGTGGTGCCGGTACTCCCCGAACTCCAGCGGGAGTTCGGGGCCTCCACGACGTCCGTGTCCTGGGTGCTCAGCTCCTTCCTGCTCACCGCCTCCGTCGCCACCGCGCTGCTGGGCCGGGTGGGCGACATGTTCGGCAAACGCCGTGTGCTCGTCGCCAGCCTCGCGGTCTTCGCCGCCGGTACGCTGCTGGCCGCGCTCTCCGGCTCGCTCGCTCTGCTGATCGCGGCCCGGGCCGTCCAGGGCGTCGGATCGGCCGCCTTCCCGCTCGCGTTCGGCATCGTCCGCGACCAGTTCCCGCGTGAGCGGGTGCCCGTCGCGATCGGTCTGATCTCGTCCACGTTCGGTATCGGCTTCGGCGTCGGGCTCGTCGTCCCGGGCCCCATCGTCGACGCACTGGACTGGCACTGGATCTTCTGGAACGGACTGATCGTCGTCGTGGCGGGCGTCGCAGGCGTCGTGGCGTTCGTCCGGGAGTCTCCGGTCCGCTCCCCCGGCCGCATCGACTGGTCCGGAGTCGTCCTTCTGAGCGCCGGAATCGTGGCCCTGCTGACCGCCATCAGCCAGGGCAGGTCCTGGGGGTGGGCGTCGGGCCGGATCGTCGGCCTGTTCGTCGCCGCGGTCGTGCTCCTCGCGGTGTTCGCGTACGTCGAGTCGAGGGTGCGCGAGCCGCTGATCGACCTCGCGCTGCTGCGCCGGCGGGCGGTGCTGACCAGCCATCTCACCGCTCTCGTCATCGGGTTCGGGATGTACGGGGCCTTCACCCTGGTCCCGATGCTCGCCCAGACCCCCTCCTCGGCCGGGTACGGTTTCGGCGCCTCGGTCACCGGGTCGGGGCTGTTCATGGTGCCGATGGCCGCGACCATGCTGATCGCCGGCCCGCTCGCCGGACGGATCGGCGCGGCCGCCGGCTGGAAGCTGCCGCTGGTGCTGGCCTGCCTCATCGGCATGGCTGGCTTCGTCGTCTATGCGACCGCCCATGCCGACGCTGCGGCGATGTACGCGGGTTCGGCGGTGCTCGGCGTCGGCGTCGGCTTCGCCTTCGCGGCCCTCGCCAACCTCGTCGTCAGCGCGGTCGACCGCGGCCGGACCGGGGAGGCGACCGGCATCAACACCATCATGCGCACCATCGGCGGGTCGCTCGGGGCGCAGATCGCCGCGTCCCTGGTGGCCTCCCACGCGGTGCCCGGCAGCCGGCTGCCCGCCGAGTCCGGCTACACGACCGCGTTCGTGATGTCGGCGATCGCACTGGCGGTGGCCGCGGTCGCTGCGCTCTCCGGTCCGGGGAGACTGTGGCGCGGAGCCACCGCACCCGCCGCCGGTGGACAGCCCGCCGCCGGGGAAGCGTCCGCCGCCGGGAAAGTGTCCGGCACCTGACGCGACCGCAGTCCCCCGCCCCCGCCCCGGCCGTGTCCGGCCGGACCGACCATCGCAACGGAGTCTTCCCATGCCCGACTACGGACACGACCTGCTCTTCGGCACCATTCTGGTGCCGGTGTCCGAACACCCCGAGGACGCGGTCGAGCTGGCCCGGACGGCCGACCTGGCCGGGCTCGACCTGGTCAGCGTCCCGGACCACCCCTACCGCCCGGACCTGCTCGACGCCTGGGCGACGCTCGCGGTCGTCGCCGCCTCCACCGCCCGGGTGCGGGTCTTCCCCAATGTCGCCAACCTGCCGCTGCGTCCCCCCGCGATGCTGGCCCGCACCGCCGCCGCCCTGGACCTCCTCACCGGCGGCCGGGTCGAACTGGGGCTGGGCGCGGGGGCCTACTGGGAGTCCGTCGCCGCCGACGGCGGCCCCCGCCGCACCCCGGGGGAAGCGCTCCGGGCCACCCGGGAGGCGATCGAGGTGATCCGGGCGCTCTGGACGCCGGGCAGACGGGTCCACCTCGAAGGCGCCCATTACCGACTCGACGGTGCCGTCTCCGGCCCCGCACCCGCGCACCCGATCGACATCTGGGTCGGGGCGATCGGCCCCCGGATGCTGGATCTGGTGGGTACGGCGGCGGACGGGTGGCTGCCGAGCGTTCCCCACGTGCCCCCGGCCCGGCTCGCGGCGGGTCACCGCGCCGTCGACGAGGCGGCGGAGCGGGCGGGCCGCGATCCGGGAGCGGTGCGCCGTCTCTACAACCTCTCCCCGGGCCGGGACGGCTTCCCGACGGGACCGCCCGGGGCCTGGCCGGAGCAGTTGGCCGCGCTGACGCTCGAACACGGAACGAGCGCTTTCCTCCTGCCCGTACGGGAGCCGGGGCTGATCGAAAGGTTCGCCGCCGAGGTGGCGCCCGCGACCCGGGAGCTGGTGGCCGCCGCGCGTTCCGGTGCGGCGGGGGCACCCGGAACCGGGCGGGGTGCGGTGGTCGCGGAGAGCGGTACGGGCTCGGGGGCGGGTACGCCGCTGGATTCCGGCACCCGGCTCTCGGTCCGGGCCACCGAACCCCCCGGGGAGCGGCGGTCCGCCGAGCGCCCGTGGGACGAGGCGACCCGCCCTTCCGCGCCGCCCGCCGGCCCGGACCGGCGGTACGCGGCCGGTGGGCAGGAGGCGGCGCGAAACCTCGTCGCCGCGCACGACCAGCTCCGCGCGGATCTCGACCGGCTGAGGCAGGTCGTGCGCGAGGTGAGGGACGGGGCGAGGGACCCGGGAGAGGTCCGCTCCGAGATCCAGCGGCTGAGTCTGCGTCAGAACGCTTGGACACTCGGCGCGTTCTGCGCCTCGTACTGCCGGGTGACCACCCTGCACCACACGCGCGAGGACCAGGACCTCTTTCCCCACCTGCGCCGCGCCGATCCGCGGCTGGGGCCGGTGCTGGACCGGCTGGCCGGGGAACACCACGCCATCCAGGGGGTGATCGAGCGTCTCGACCGCGAACTGGTCGACCATGCGGGAGGGCAGACCGACGGGAAGGAGCTGGAGGCCGTGGTGGACCTGCTCACGGATGCGCTCCTCTCCCATCTCGCGTACGAGGAAGCCGAACTGATCGAGCCGATGGCGAGGTTCGGCGCCGGCTGGTGATCCCCGAGTGGCCGCCGGGCGGGCGGTGGCCGCGACGCAGGCCGCTGACGCCTCCAACTCCGCTTGGGTGACAATGACCTTGTGGAGTCAAACAGTCGGATCATCGTTGCTTTGGACTTTGACCATCGCCGAGCGGCCGACGAAGTCGTCGACACGCTTGGTGAGGAGTGTCGTTTCTACAAGGTCGGGATGGAGCTGCTCACCGCGGCGGGGCCGGGCCTGGTCGAGCACCTCGTAGCCAAGGGCAAGGAGGTCTTCCTGGACCTGAAGCTCTTCGAGATACCGAAATCCGTGGCCGGCGCGGTCCGTGCCGCCGGCGCCCTGGGTGCCTCCATGGTGACCGTCCACAGTATGGGCGGCGTCGGCATCATGTCCGCCGCTGTCGCTGCGGCCCGTGACTTCCCACGCCTTCGTGTGCTGGCTCTGACCGTCGTCACCAGCATGACGAGCTCCGATCTCGCTGACATCGGCGTCACCGGCTCAACCTCGACCGAGGAGCAGGTGTTGCGGCTGGCCCGGCTGGCGGAAGGCGCTGGTTGCCACGGCGTCACCGCATCGCCGCAGGAAGCCGTGGCCCTGCGTGGGGTGCTGGGAGCCGGCACACTGATCGTCACACCGGGAGTCGCGCTTCCGGGTGAGTCCCCAGGTGACCACGCCCGGCCGAGCACACCGCGTGGTGCCATTGTCGCCGGCGCGTCACATGTTGTCGTGGGCGGGACGGTGACCCGTGCCGCAGACCCGGCGGCCGCATTCCGGCTCGTCCGTGCCAGCCTGGAGTCGTAGGCGGAAACGATCACCGAACTGGATGGCCAGGCCCCTGCCGGCAAGGGCTGTCGGCGTACACGTGAACGCGCACTTCCGCGTACGAATGAAAGTGCACCGTTCTTGATGTGGTGAGGTCTGTGTCGCGCGAGTCTTCTGTCGTCCTGGTCGGTTTGTGGAAGGCGGAAAGTGGCCTTGGATCCGCATCGCTGGTTGGAGCTGAGGCGGTTTCGCGGGCTGCGAGAGTCCGGCGCGATGAGCCCGCGGGAGATCACGAAGGAAACCGGGCTGAAATCGAGTTCGCGCGTCACTGGTATCAAGCGATCTCCGGGCGCCGGCGCTGACCTTCCGGTGTGAACGTGAATCGATCGGCGAACGGGCCATCACCACAGCGGACCGCGAGAAGCAACGGCGCTTCCCGATCCGGGGGCCATGACGAGTCAGATCCAGGCTCGGTGCTGTTCCACAGGTGGAAGGAGATCATCGGCTCTGCGATGTCGTTGGTGACATAACCGAGGGTCTTCCCGTAAAGCGGGTTGGTTCCGCCGAACAGCACCGACGGAGGACCGAAAGCAGCAAGAACATCTGCCCACACTCGGTCGTGCTCTGCCCACGGGCTGATGACGCTCCGCATTGACGCGTATGTCTCGGCATCCAGCACCCGGTCGGGCTTGAGCCACCCCTGTCGCCATGCGAACTCCGCATATACGGAGGCCACGCCGCCATCGTGGTCGGATGCAAGCAGTCGGCTGATGGCGCCTTTCACGCCAGTGGGGGGCCAAAGGCCTACTTCGCCCCAGGAGTGCTTCTGTTCACCCCAAACTTCGGGCCGTTGCTCAAGGAAGAGCAGATGGTCCATCGCCGTCCGAGCGGCGAGCTCTACATCGCCGTACATCCCCGGCCTGCGCAGCACAAGGTTGAACTGATCGACGAGGTAGTTACGCATGTCGTCCGATGATGCGAGCACAGTGTCCACGGCCCCCGGACAGCCTGGCCTACGGCACCGGCAGACCGGCCGGCAGGCGGCGGAGGTCAGAACTCGACCAAAGCACTGGTACACACACCTCTGTACTCCGTGGTGCAGCCAGAGGAATACGCCGACAGCTAAAGGCTGGCCCGTAATCTGTGGTGGACCAGTGTACGGCGTCAGATGCGGTGCATCGCAAGGCGGAGGAAAGAGCGCTTACAACGGCTACTGAGATTGAATTCGTGAAGTCGTAGGGGCTGACGGGGGGTGCTTGCCTGCGGTATGACGGGAGGATGAGGTATCCACAGGGTGGCGGGTTGACCGCTGAACGGCAGTGCAGGCGCGAGGAGTTACGGCTCCAGGCGGCTGAGCGGTTCGCTCGTGGCGAGGGCAGTACGGCGATCGCCAGGGATCTGCGGGTCAGTGTCCGATCGGTGCAGCGGTGGCGTCACACGTGGTCCGAGGGCGGCCCACGGTCCTTGCGGTCGCAGGGGCCCGCGTCGCTGCCGCGACTGAGTGAGAAGCAGTTCGCTCAGCTGGAGTCCGAGCTGGCCAAAGGACCGGCCGCGCACGGCTGGGAGGACCAGCGCTGGACTCTGAACCGTGTGAAGACGGTGATCGGACGGCGCTTCCACCTCACGTACACGATTCAAGGTGTCCGCAAGCTGTTGGTGCGTAACGGCTGGTCCTGCCAGGTCCCGGCCCGTCGTGCCATGGAGCGGGACGACGAGGTGGTGGCCGGGTGGGTCAAGGAGGTGTGGCCCCGCGCGGAAGGCTAGCGGCGGCCCGTGGAGCATGGCTGGTCTTCGAGGACGAAGCCGGCTTCTCCATGACGCCGTCGCACGCAAGGACCTGGTCGCAGCGCGGGCGGACCCCGGTGGTGCGGGTCCGTGGCCGCTCGCGCAGACGGATATCGATCGCCGCCCTGACCTGCTACAAGCCCGGCCACCGCTCCCGGCTGATCTACCGGCCGCGACGGGACGGTGGCAACCGTGACGGGCGCAAAAGCTTCTCCTGGCGCGACTACCGCGACCTGCTGATCGCAGCCCACCAGCAACTCGGCGGCCCGATCATCCTCATCTGGGACAACCTCAACGTCCACAAGGCCGCAGGTCTACGGGAGTTCGCCGAATCCCGTGACTGGCTGACCATCCTCTACCTGCCGTCCTACGCCCCCGACCTCAACCCCGTCGAGGGCATCTGGTCCCTGCTACGTCGCGGCTGGCTCTCCAACGTCGCCTTCTCCACGCCAGAACATCTCATCCGCACGGTCCGCAGCGGTCTCCGGCACATCCAGTACCGCAGCAACCTCATTGACGGCTGCCTCGCCGAGACCGGCCTGACCATCAGATCTGCGTAACGACACCACGAGTTAAACCTCAGTAACACAATGACGCGGATCGGCGCTGTTGACCGTGTCCGCGTCAGGAGTTGGGCGTTGTCCGGGCATGGGGACTTCGCCGTGGATCGTGTCAGATGACCTGTGGGAGCGAATCGAGCCCCTGCTGCCGCGCAAGAAGCGTCGGTTTCGGCACCCTGGACGCAAGTCGCTGCCCGACCGGCAGGTGTTGCGCGGCATCCTCTTCGTGCTGCACACCGGCATCCAGTGGGAGTACCTGCCAAAGGAGTTGGGCTTCGGGTCTGGCATGACGTGCTGGCGTCGACTGCGGGACTGGAACGAGGCCGGCGTCTGGCAGCAGCTGCATGAAGTGCTGCTGGCCGAGCTCAACGCGGCGGCCCGTCTCGACTGGTCGCGTGCGGTGGTCGACTCCAGCCACGTGCGAGCCGTAAAAGGGGGAGCCAGACGGGACCGAGTCCGGTCGATCGTGGCCGAACCGGATCGAAACACCACCTGATCACCGACGGACACGGCACACCGCTCGCCGTGATCCTCACCGGCGGCAACCGCAACGACGTCACCCAGCTCCTGCCGCTGATCGACGCCATCCCACCTATCAGGGGCCGGGTCGGGCATCCGCGACGGAAGCCGGACTCACTCTTCGCCGACCGCGGGTACGACCACGACATCTACCGCGACCAGGTCCGGCAACGCCGCATCGTCCCGGCAATCGCCCGCCGCGGCACCCTCCACGGCACCGGACTGGGCAAATACCGCTGGGTCGTCGAACGCAGCTTCGCCCGGCTCCACGGCTTTAAACGCCTCCGCATCCGCTGGGAACGCCGAGCCGACATCCACGAAGCCTTCCTCAAACTCGCCTGCTGCCTCATCACCCACCGACAGATCGGCTCACTGCGAAGGCCGATGCCGGCCCGTGAGACCAATCCGGCTACTTCCAGACGGTGAAGTAGTCCTTGACGGGCATAGTGATCTTGAAAACCATCCCGTACTCGCGTCGCAGATCCGCCACGCTGGTCGAGGCAGGCTCTCTGAGGCAACGTCGCACCGGCGGCTCATGAGGGCTGCACGGGCGTGGCTCTTCAATCAGCTGACCTGTGTGCCCGCTGCGCACCTGGTCCCAGCTGAGAGTGAGAGTCATGCCGCGGGACAACTGCATTGGTTCCCAGGTCCCAGGTCCTTCTGAATTGCCTGTTTTCCCGCGGTAGTAGTCGACGACTGTGCGCGCGTAGTGGAACTCATGGTTGAAGGGGATGGGAGGTCCCGTACGGTCTCCTGCGCTGAGCACTCCGTCGATGGTGTCGGCCATCCTGCGGGGATCTGCCCCAAAGTAGGCAGCAACGGACATGGTGCACTTGATCTTGTACCTGTCGGAGCCTGTCGGAAAGAACAGTTCCTTCGCGCTCCCGCCAACACACACGTCCTCCAGAACAACCAGCCCCAGCGTGAGCGGCGTTTCGGCGTCCCAGACGGCGATGACGTCCCGGCTGGCCAACTCCACCTCCTGCCGCGCCTTCAGGGCTTCTGGGCTGCCAGCCAGTTTGCGCACGGTCTTCTCGCTGGTCGCGCGCCCGCACGCTGCGAGAACAAGCACCAAGACGATAGTGAAAGGTAAGCCGATCACGCGGCGTATCCAGGGTCTCCGCTGTCGGCTCAGAGTCGGCGAACCGGGCCAGGTCGCAGCGATGGTAGCCAGAAGAACAGCCAGGACGAGTATCACGATCCAGAAGGTGGTCGTCATGACGGCCATGATTCGCTAGCTGCACGGACCGCTGCTACCCGTACAGATACTCATAGAGCTCAACGTCGAGGGACCGGACACTCATCTCCTGCCTGGAGCGACAGCAACGTCACCTCATTCTGTTAGGCGCTGTTAGTGGTCAGCTCTGTAAATCCTTCGGGGGTTGACTCTGGAACCTGTGTCGTGCGTGGTGCCGGGGCAGGTGTTGCCGTGGGAACGGGAGTTGTGACGGATCTTGTGAGCCGCCGCCGCATTTCAGAGGGACACCCGCGCTGTTCTGCCAGCGGCGAATCCCGGCCCGATCGGACTCGACGATCACTACGGTCCAGTCTCATGACGACGCTTACCACGCGCACGGTCCAGTACCCGGCCGACGGTCTGACGATGATCGGGCACCTCGCGCTCCCGGCCGGTGTCGACCGCCGACCCGCGGTGCTGCTCGGACCAGAGGGCACGGGGCTCAGCGACGTCGAGCGCCGCCGGGCCGATGCCCTCGCCGAGCTGGGATACGTAGCGTTGGCCTTCGACCTCCACGGCGGACGCTACTTGGAAGGCCCCGAGGAGATGATGGCTCGTTGCGTGCCGCTGCTCGCCGACCCCGACCGGATGCGGGGCATCGGCCACGCGGCGCTCGACGTGTTGTGCACCGAACCGCGGACCGACCCCGACCGGATCGCCGCCGTCGGCTACGGCACCGGGGGCGCCGTCGGGCTGGAACTCGGGCGCGACGGCGTCAGCCTGCGCGCGATCGCGACAGTCAACGGGCTGATCACGGGCCGACCGGGCGAGGCGGCGCGCATTCGCTGCCCGGTATGGGCCGGGGTCGGGTCGGAAGACCCGATCATGCCCCCCGCGCAGCGGGAGGCATTCACCGCCGAGATGCAGGCCGCGGGCGTCGACTGGCGCCTGGCGGTCTACGGAGGCGCCCTTCACGCCTTTCACCACCCGTCGGTCGACCACACCGTGCGCCCCGGCGTCGGCTACCACCCACGGCACGCACAGCGAGCCTGGCGCGACGTCGTCGGCCTGCTCGCCGAATGTCTGCCCGTGATGGAGTGATCTGGTCAGTCCAAGCTCGGACGCCCGGTGACCGCCGCGATGCCTGGGCTCCACTGCCAACGCGGGCGGGGAAGGCTGCGGCTTGCCAGTGATCCACTTCGGCCGATCGGCTCTCCCGCCATGCCCCTCCGCATTGCCTGCCCGATAGCCCCGAGTGCCGCCGAACGCGCACGGCTGAAGGCGATGGCCTACGGCCACAAGACCGAGCACCGGCTGCGGGTGCGTGCACAGGTGGTGCTGCACGCCGCGCGCGGACGCTCCAACGTGCGTATCGCCCAGGAGACGGGGCTGCACCTGGACACCGTGCGCCGCTGGCGTGGCCGGTTCGCCGAACAGGGCTTGCCGGGGCTCAAAGACCGTCAACGCTGCGGCCGCCCACCGGTGTTCACATCGCTACAGGTTGCCGAGGCCAAGGCACTGGCCTGCCGGCTGCCCGCCGAGAGCGGAGTGCCGCTGTCGCGCTGGTCATGCCCGGAACTGGCCTATGGGGACACCCAGCGGGGCATCGCCGCGTTCGTGTCGGCGTCCACCGTGCGCCGCTGGCTGGCCGACGACGCGCTCAAGCCCTGGCAGCACCGCTCCTGGATCTTCGTCACCGACCCCGACTTCCGCGCCAAAGCCCAGCTTGTGCTGGACCTGTACGCCCTCACCTGGCAAGGCACCGCGCTCGACGCCGACGAGTACGTCATCAGCGCCGACGAGAAGACCTCCATCCAGGCCCACTGCCGCTGCCACCCCACCCTCGCCCCGGGCCAGGCCCGCGCCATGCGCGTCAACCACGCCTACGGACGCGGCGGCGCCCTGGCCTACCTCGCAGCCTATGACGTCCACCAGTCCAAGGTGTCCGGCCGCACCGAGCCGCGCACCGGCATCGACCCGTTCATGAACCTGGTCACCCAGGTCATGGGTCAGGAACCCTACAAGAGCGCCAAGCGAGTGTTCTGGATCGTCGACAACGGCTCCTCCCACCGCGGGCAGAAGGCCGCCGACCGCCTCTCGGCGGCGTTCCCGAACGCGGTGATGATCCACACCCCCGTGCACGCCTCCTGGCTGAACCAGGTGGAGATCTACTTCTCCGTCGTCCAGCGCAAGGTGGTCACGCCCAACGATTTCACCGACCTTGCCCAGGTCGAGGACCGGCTCCGCGCTTTCGAAGACCGCTACAACGCCACAGCCCAGCCGTTCCAGTGGAAGTTCACCACCTCCGGCCTGGACGATCTGCTGGCCAGACTCGACCGGCACACCGCCGATCATCGAGAAGAATCCTCCGTCTCGCTGGCGGCGTGATCAACCCCCGAAGGACTTACGAACTCGACCACTTAGTCTCCACCCGCATCCGCAACAGGGCCGACCGCCGAGGTCCCGGCCACCGCCATCCTCGACCGCCTCCTCCACCTCTGCGACGTCATCTCCATCAATGGCCGCAGCTATCGCCTCAAGAACCGCCTCGCTGCCATCGAGTGGCTGTCTCGCGGGCACCGCCTTGGTCCTGGACGTGCGAGTGCCTCGGCTGCCCCACGCGCGACGAACCGGACCGGGAGTGGTCGAAGCCCAAAGCTACTGGCCAGCTACGGTGGTGGAATGACCGAGAGCCTGCCCGATGACGTAGCCGACGTGCTCGAGTTCGCCCTGAACACCGACGAGCCGGTTCACATCGCGCTCCGGAGGCAGGTCCCGCACCTCAGCGTGCGATCCCGCTGCACTTGCGGGTGCGGCACCGCCCACTTCGAACTCGACACCAGCGAGGTGGAGCCTGCTCAGACCGGTTCCGGCACCGTCATGGCCGCCGATGTACAGCTTTTCACCGAAAACGGCGAGTGCCCTGGTGAGGTCCTGGTCTTCGCACAAAGCGGCTACCTGTCGTGGCTGGAGGTCTGCTCATGGAGCGACGAGGTCGAAGTGAATCTGGTCGCAGCGCGTCGGTGGCTGCGGCCACCCTCGTGAGCCCGAACCGGAAGCCTCCAGCGGTCTCACCTCAGGAGGTCACCACGATCCATCCGACATCACCGGCGCGGAACCGCCACCCGCTACGACACGACTGCCGAGTCCTGCCAAGCAGCCGCCACTCTCGCCCCGCTCCTGATGTGGGCTTGGCCGTCGGGGCAACCCCAGGATGGGCTCTGCGGCGCGACGGTCAGTCCGAGAAAGGACTCCGGTGAGGGACGATGAGGGGGCGCTTTCTGGGCGGTTGCTTCATGCCAGCCGGTCGGGGATCGGGGCCAGCGTGTAGTTGTTCCAGACGTACGCGTCCATCTGGTGCTGGTCGCCGGAGAGGTTGACGACCCGGTCGACCTTGCCCTCGCGGTTGAAGTGCCACACCAGGGCCCAGGTGGTATCCACCTTGCCCGTCCCCTCGGTGGTCCAGCCGCGGTGGATGTCGACGACGTACTCCTCATTGGCCTCCAGGAACAGCGGTTCGGCCTGGAAACCGGCCTTGCCGAGCTGGGTGAAGAACGCCGCGACCTCCTCCACGCCGTGCTTGGTCCCCGACAGCGCGTGGTGACCCGGGATGGTCCACTCGACATCGTCCGTCAGCACCGCCCGCATGCCGTCGAGGTCGTAGGTGGCGTAGGCGGCGAAGAACGCGTTGATGGCGTCGAGCTTCGAGGTCTTGTCGCTCATGGTGTCCGCTCTTTCGGTTGACCGGCTGGTTCCTGCTTGCGTGATCAATCCTGCTGGACCCCGCCGTGACCGTCCAATACCCGCATCCATAACCTGACGGCATGGACATCGACACCCGGCTGCTGCGCTACTTCGCGACCGTCGCCGAGGAAGGGCACCTGACCCGGGCCGCGGAGCGGCTGTTCATCTCTCAACCGGCCCTGACCAAACAGATCAAGCAGTTGGAGACCCAACTGGGGGTCGAGCTGTTCACCCGTTCCCGGACCGGCATGTCCCTCACCGACGCCGGGCGGGTGCTGGCCGAGCGGGTCCCGATCGTCTTGGAGGACTGGGACGTCGCACTGCGCGAGACGCGCGGCGCCGCCGGCCGCGCCACCCACGTCCTGCGAGTCGGGTTCGTGGCCAGTGCCGCCAATGAAAGCACCCAGAAGATCATCGGCTCGTTCGCCCGGTACCGCCCCGGCTGGCGGGTGGAAATGCGGCAGACCGACTGGTCCGACCCCACCGCAGGACTGGCGGACGGGCAGGTGGACGCGGCACTGCTGCGATTGCCGTTCCCCGGCCAGGACGCGCTACGGGTCGAGGTGCTGGTCACCGAGCCGCGGTGGGTCGGCATCCCCAGCACGCATCCGCTCGCGGAGCTTGCCGAGATTCCCTTCCGTCAGCTCTGGGACGAGCCGTTCGTAGCCACCCCGACCGAGTCGGGCTGGTGGCGCGACTACTGGCTGGCCACCGACGAACGCGACGGCCGCCCCGTCAAGATAGGCGCCATCGCCAAGAACCCGGACGAATGGCTGACCGCGATCGCCAATGGCTACGGCGTCAGCCTCACCCCCGAGGCCACCGCCCGCTTCTACCAGCGCCCCGGGGTGACCTACCGTCCCGTCACCGGCGTCAGCTCCAGCCAGGTCGGGGTCGCATGGGCACCCGCGGGCGACAACGACCCCGTCATCGGCGACTTCGTCCGCGCCTGCCTGCACCACCGCACGTCCACCACCGTCGAACCGGACACCGGGACACCAGGGCAAGAGACCGGTGCCGACTGATCAACTCCCGCGAACCGTCTGCTGATCACCCACCACCGACGAACCCTCGGAACAGACCGTCCAGTGACCTGAGTGGACGCCGGGCGGGCCGCCACAGGGATGACGCCGGCACGCGGTCCCGCCCGCCCCGAACCCTCACGGGCCGGGCGGGACCGCACCGGTCAGCCGCCGGTCGTGGGGAGCGGCGGCAGGTCCAGGTGTTCGCGCAGCGTGGTGCCCCGGTACTCGGTGCGGTAGACGCCTCGCTCCTGGAGTTCCGGGACGAGTTTGTCGACGATGTCCGTGACGGAGGCCGGAAGCAGGTGCGGCAGGAGGTTGAAGCCGTCCGCCACCCCCTCGCGCACGTACCGGCTCCACTCGTCGGCGATCGACGCGGGGGTGCCCACGAAGGACGGGTGCCCCGGTGACACCTCGGTCACCAACTCCCTTATGGAAAGTCCGCGTTCGGCGGCTATCTCGCGCCACTTCCGGATGGTGGCGAGCTTGCCGCTGCGCTGCTCGACGGCGAGGGTTCCCCGGGAGGGGTCGAGCTCCTGGTCGCTCGGTTCGATGTCGGGCAGCGGGCCGTCGGGGTCGTAGCCGGAGAGGTCGGTGCCCCAGTACTGCTCCAGGAAGGCGATCGACCGGGGGCCGTTGATCTGTTCGCCGCGTATCCAGCGGGCCTTCTCCTCCGCGTCGGCCGGGGTGTCGCCGATGACGACGCTGGCGCCCGGCAGGATGCGCAGCGAGTCGGGGGTACGGCCGTGCCGGGCCAGCCGGTCGCGGAGGTCGGAGGCGTAGGCGGTGGCCTTGCCGAACTCGGTGTTGGCGGAGAACACCACGTCGGCGTGGCGGGCGGCGAGTTCACGGCCGCCGGGTGAGTCGCCGGCCTGGAAGAGGACCGGCCGGCCCTGGCGGCTGCCCGGGACGGTGGCGGTGGCCCGGAACCTCACGAGGTCGGTGTCGCGCTCGACCGGACCGATGGCGCCGGGCCCGGCCCAGTGCTCTGCGCTCCCGTTCCGCGCGATCGCGTCCGGCGCCCAGGAGGCCCAGAGCTCCTTGGCCGCCTCGACGAACTGCTCGGCGCGCTCGTAGCGGCGTTCGTGCTCCAGCCAGCCGCCGTGCCGGAAGTTGGCTCCGGTCCAGGCGTTGTCGGTGGTGACGATGTTCCATCCGGCGCGGCCCTCGGAGAGCAGGTCGAGGCCGGCCAGGCGGCGGGCCAGGTCGGCCGGGTAGTTGTACGTGGTGTTCTGGGTGGCCACCAGTCCGATGCGGGTCGTGACGGCCGCGAGCGCGGACAGCTGGGTGATCGCGTCGGGCCGTCCGGCCACGTCCAGATCGAAGACGCGGCCCCTGTTCTCCCGTACGCGCAGCCCCTCCCCCAGGAAGAACGCGTCGAACAGGCCGCGTTCGAGGATCTGCGCGATCTCGACGAAGGTCTCGATCGCGGTGTGCGAGGGGGCGTCGGGGTCGGACCAGATCAGCTGGGGTCCGACCCCGGTGTAGAACACGCCGAGGTGGAGCTGGGGTCGGGGGTTCGGTGCGGTCATGTCGGTCACCTCAGGCTTTCGTGGTCGCCGGGGCGGCGGCGAACCGGTTGGCGGGGCGGGGAAGGCCGAGCGTGTCGCGCAGGGTGTCGCCGGCGTGCGGCACGGACCGCTCCCCGGTCTCCACCAGGGCCGGCAGCACCCGCTCGGTCAGGACCGGCAGATCGACGGCGAGCACGGCCGGGTGCAGCCTGACCCCGTCGACCAGACGGGACAGTTCACGCAGCAGACCGACCAGGGCCTCGGGCGAGCCGACGTGGCGCAGTCGCCCGGTCTCCGGCCAGGGGGCTGCCTCGTCCAGGGCGGCGAGCCGGTCGGCCGCCGGGGCGTCCGCGTCGAGGACCACCTCCACCTCGGCGAACACCAACGGTGCTCCGGCCTCCTTGGCTGCGGCTGCGCGCTCGCCGATCGCGGGGAGGCCGGGCCGGCCGACGAGTACGACGTCGGCGCGGGCGTCCGCGCCCAGCTCGTCCGGTACCAGCACGACGAGTCCGCCCTGCGGGGGGCGCGGGGTGATCAGGGGGCCCTTGACCGAGAAGGAGGGGCCCTCGAAGTCGATGGCGTGCACCCGGTCGGCGTCGAGGAAGCGTCCGGTGGCCAGGTCCTTGATGACCGCGTCGTCCTCCCAGGAGTCCCACAGCGACCGGGCGGTGTCGATGACGTCGGCGGTCTCGCGGGCCAGCTCGGCGGGGGAACGTACCGGCTCGCCGACGGTGGCGGCGTCGTCCGCGCCGTTCGCCGCACCGACGACCCAGGCTCCCCGGCCGTGCGAGGCGTGGTCCAGGCCGGCGAGCTGGGTGGCGAGGTGGAACGGTTCCGTGGTGGTGACGTGCAGGGTGGGCGCGAGGCCGATCCGGTCGGTCAGCGGCGAGACGTACGCGGCCCGGGTCCCGGCCTCCACCCGGCCGGCCGGGCCGCCCGGGGCGCCGGGCGGCAGCGGCGAGTCCGCGAAGGTGACGAGGGCGAAGCCCGCGTTCTCGGCCGCGGTCACCACGTCCCGCAGGGCCCGTGGGCCGAGGACCGCGCCCGGCGGACGTCCCGAGTGCCGCCAGGACGCGGGGTGGGCACCGTCGCCGTCCGCTTCCAGTGCGAGGTGCAGGCCGAGGGGGCCGGTGTGGTGATCAGTCATGAGGATTGCCTCCGGTCGAAGGGGTTCTGGGGACGCACGGGTCGGCGTGCGCCGAAGAGAGGGACGGGGCGGGGTCCCGGGGCGGCGGGGAGGTGGTGCGGGTACGGAGGGGTGCGACGGGCGGACCGGCCGCGACCCACGCCCGGGAGGCCCGGCCGGGGGCGGTGGTTCCGCGCCGCCGGGAGAGCAGCAGCGCCACCGCGAGAGCGGAGAGCACGGCGGCCGTGGCTCCCGAGGCGAGCCCCCAGCGCACCCCGGCGTGCTGGGAGATCCAGCCGATCGCGGGGCCGCCGAGCGGGGCGCCGCCCATCGAGACGACGGTGTAGATGGCCATCACCCGGCCGTGCATGGCGTCGGTGACCTCCGACTGGACGAAGGCGCTGACCGCGGTGTTGAGGGTCATCAGGGCGAACCCGGTGGGCAGCAGCAGGATCAGGAAGGTGGTGTAGGAGGGCATGAGCGCGGCCACCGCCTCGCTCATGCCGAACAGGACGGCGCCGACGACCACGGTCCGTACCCGGGGCGCCGCGCGGCGGGTCGCGGCGAGCGTTCCGGCGACGGTGCCCACGGAGAGTGCGGTCGACATGAAGCCGAGGCCGCTGGAGCCGACGTCGAAGACCCGCCCGGCGAAGAGGGTGAGGGTCGTGGGGAAGTTCACCGCGAAGGTGGCCACCAGGCCGAAGAGGGCCAGCACCCCGGCGAGTTCGGGGCGGGCGGCGACGTACCGCAGGCCCTCGGCGCCCGCGCCCGCCCACCGCGACCGTCTGACGGGTTCCGGTTCGCTCCCGGGCTTCTGCCCACTCGGCGCTCCGGCCCCGGAAGTGCCGGGCGTGGGTGTGCGGGGGCGGATCGTCAGCAGACCCAGGGTCACGGCTACAAAGGAGACGGCGTTCACCGCGAACACCCCGCCCGGACCGATGAGCCCGATCAGCACTCCGGCGATCGCGGGCCCGATCAGCCGGGCCGCGTTGAGCGACAGGATGTTGAGTCCGGCCGCGTTCGGGATCAGCGCGGGGCCGACCAGCTCGAAGACGAAGGAGAGCCGTGCGGGGTTCTCCACGGTGAACACGCAGCCGAGGCCGAACGACAGCAGGTAGACCGACCAGAGGGGCGCGTGGCCGGACAGCACGGCGACCGTGAGGAGTACCGCCTGGACCGCGTACAGGGACTGCGCCCACAGCAGGAGGGCGCGACGGTCGTACCGGTCGGCGAGCACTCCGCCCCAGAGGCCGAACAGCAGCACCGGGGCGAACTGGAGACCGGCCGCCCAGCCGACCGCCGTTCCGCTGTGCGTGAGGTCGAAGACGAACCAGTCCAGGGCCACGCCCTGCATCGCGGAGCCGATGTTGGAGACCAGGCCGGTGCTCCAGTAGATCCGGTAGTCGCGGACGCGCAGCGCGGTGAACACCCCTGTTCGTGCGGTGTTCCTGGGCACCATGATCCTCTCGTTCGGGGGCGCGGGCAGCCGGGATCGACGGTCGCGCTTCAGCGCGGACGTGTAAAAAGTGACGGAGCGTCACGAATGCGGGGAGGTCACGCGGGGGCACCGGCGTGGGCGGGATCAGCCCTCGGCCCGGGGGCCTCACGGTCGCCGGACGTACGAGGAGGAGCGGACGCGCGTTCCGCGGCGGCGCTGTGACCGCGGGCGGGAGAGCGGAGGGTGCGCGCTCAGTGGCGCGGGGCGGTGTCCGTACACAGCGCGCTGCTCACCCTGAGCAGATCGACGTGGCGCCGGACGACACGGAACGCGAACGACCCGCCGTGGTGCGGAAGATGACTGCCGTGCTCGCTGAAGGGTCGCGCCCGCACGCCGGTCACCTCGCACTCTTCGGGTCGGTCGGCGGTCCGGTCCCGGCCGCCGATGCGCACGATCACCACGCCGGGACGCGGCTGATCTCGTTGCAGGCTAGCCCCTGGAGGATCGTCGGACAATGCCGTCCCGGAGCGCCGCTTCCGCTCGCGGAATCCTTTCATACTCCGTTCACAGCAGTCGGGAATGAAGCGCGCGCCGAAGGGAGTTGCGCTCTGGAGAACCGCACGGCCGCTCCGCCGGCCCTGCCCGCCGCCCAGCACGAGGGAGTGCACATGACCGTCCCGCAGACCGACCCGGAGACGTTCGCCAAGGAGTGGGAACTGTGGCACCGCGAGAAGGAGGAGCAGCTCGCCGGAGCCCACGGGTTCCTCGCGATCACGAGTCTGCGCTGGCTGAGCGCCGAACCGGAACGCTTCGAGGACGCCCCGGGCGCGTGGTCCACCTCTGCCGAGGGTGTGGTGGTGGAGCTGGCGGAAGGTGAGGAACTGACCATCGAAGGAGTCACGGTGACGGGGCGTCACTCGTTCGGAGTCATCGCCGAACGCGACAGCCTGTATCCGGCGTACGGCGACGCGGTGATCGAGGTCGCCAAGCGTGGCGGGCACGACATCGTGCGCCCCCGCCACCCGGAGAACGCCCTGCGCACCGCCTTCACCGGAACTCCCGCCTACGCCCCCGCCCCGCACTGGGTCCGCCCCGGCAGGTTCCTCCCCTTCGAGGAGCCGCGTCCGGTGACGGTCGGCGCGGCGGTCGAGGGTCTGGAGCACGTCTACGACTCCCCCGGCCAGGTCGAGTTCGAGGTGGACGGCGAGACGTACCGGCTCACGACGTTCAACGGAAAGCGTCCCGGATCGCTGATGGCGCTGTTCACGGACCGTACCTCCGGTGTGACGACCTACGCGGCGAACCGCTCCGTCCAGATCGGGGCTCCCGACGAACAGGGCGCCGTCCGCATTGATTTCAACCGTGCCGCCAACCTTCCCTGCGCCTACACCGACCTGGCGACCTGCCCGCTGCCGCCCAAGGAGAACCGTCTGCCGGTCGCGGTCGAGGCCGGCGAGCGCATCCCCCTGGAACGCGGCGGACAGGCCGTCTGATGTCCCGCCCGGCGCCCCCGCGTCGCGGCCCGTGTCCGCGTACCCCGCTCCTGTGAGGAGCGTGCGTACCGCGCTCCCGGTCCTTCGACGGGCGGCCCGTTCCGCGGCCGCTCGCCGCCCCGGCCCCCGCGTGCCCGGCGCGGCGCGGGAGGTCCGGCGCGGCGTCCGTCCGCCGTCCGCGCCTTCCCGGATCATCCGGTGACATCAGCTTCAGCAGACGCAAGGAGCACCGCACATGGACGTCCACGCCTCACTGGCCGACGCGGTCGGCAACACCCCGCTGGTACGCCTCAACCGCGTCACCGGCACGGCTCTCGCACCGGTCTACGCGAAACTGGAGTACGTCAATCCCGGCGGGAGCGTGAAGGACCGCATCGCGCTCTCCATGGTCGAAGCGGCCGAGGAGCAGGGGCTGTTGACGCCCGGCGGGACCATTGTCGAGGGCACGTCGGGCAACACCGGGGTCGGCTTGGCCATGGTCGCCGCGCAGCGGGGCTACCGGTGCGTCTTCGCGATCCCGGACAAGAGCAGCGCGGAGAAGGTCGCGGTGCTGCGGGCGTACGGCGCAGAGGTCGTCGTCTGCCCGGGCAACGTGCCGCGCGAGCATCCCGAGCATGTGCACGCCACGGCCGTCCGCATCGCCGCCGGGACTCCGGGCGGCTGGCTGGCCAACCAGTACGACAACCCGGCCAATCCGCAGGCGCATTACCGTACGACAGGGCCGGAGATCTGGCGGCAGACGGAGGGCCGGATCACCCATCTGGTCTGCGGGGTCGGTACGGGCGGCACCATCACGGGGACCGGCGAGTACCTGAAGGAGGTCAGCGGCGGGCGGGTGACGGTCGTGGGCGCCGACCCGGAGGCGTCGGTCTACTCGGGCGGCGACGGCGGCCCGTACCACGTGGAGAGCATCGGCCACTTCCGTCACCCGGAGACGGTGGACGACAGCTGGCCCGAGTCCTTCCACCCCTCGGTGGTCGACCGCTTCGAGCGGATCAGCGACCGGGACTCGCTGCTGACCGCCCGGCGTCTGGCGCGGGAGGAGGGGCTGCTGGTCGGCGGCTCCGCCGGTACGGCGGTGGCCGGCGCCCTGCGGGTGGCGGCCGGTCTCGGTCCGGACGACCTGGTGGTCGTGCTGCTGCCGGACTCGGGCCGCAACTACCTCTCCAAGGTCTTCGACGACGACTGGCTGCGCGGGCTCGGCCTGCCGGAGGACGACCGGGTGCCCGCCGACGCGCGTCCGGTCCCGTCGCAGGGCTGAGCCCTGGCCGTCCCGCGCAGTCACGGGCCGACGTCACCGGTGGGAGACGCCGGTGGGAGACGCCGGTGGGAGACGCCGGTGGGGGCCGGGGCCGTCGTGTTCGACGGCCCCGGCCCCCACCGGTACCTCGGTCAGGCGTACGTCTCGAACTCGGCGACCTTCGGGGTGCCGCTGGAGCTGGTGATCTCGAAGGTGACCTTGCGCAGTGAGGTCGAGGCGAACGAGATGGTGCCCGTTCCGCTGCCGGAGGTCAGGACCGCGCCGGTGTCCCCGTTGAGGACCCGCCACGAGCCGATGCTGGAGCCGGACGCCTGGCGGATGTTGATCGAGGAGACCGTGGTCGCGGCGTCCCACTTGACCGAGACGGAGCCCGTCGAGCCGGAGGGCGACCAGTAGGTGCTCAGGTTGCCGTCCTTGACGTTGCCGTAGCTGGTTCCGCTCGCCTTGCTGGAGCCGTCGGCGCCCGCGGAGAGGCTGAGGTTGGTGCCGCTGGGCTGCGTCGGTCCGGTGGTCGGCGACGGCGTGGCCGTGGTGGGGCTCGGCGTGGGCGTGGTGGGGTTGCCGGTGGGGGTGGTCGGCGTGCAGTTGCCGTCCGAGACCTGGAGGCCCTTGTTGGCGCCCGCCGTCTGGGTCACGATGTTCGGCACGCAGCTGGCCGCGTCGAGGCTGTAGGAGTACGGGATGCTGACGGTGGTGTTGGAGGTGGGGTTGGGCCCGGCCGGGTTGTTGTCGGAGGCGTGGGCGGACCAGGTCACGTTGTCGAAGGTGTTGCCGCTCACCTGCCAGTAACCGGCCGCGTCGGTGTAGAAGGTGCCCAGGACGTCCTTGGAGTCCTTGAAGTAGTTGTTGTCCACCTTCGCCTTGGCCCCGGCGCGGGAGTTGATGCCCGACTCGTTGAGGTTGACGTAGTAGTTGTTGTAGATGTGCGCGATGCCGCCACGGAGCAACGGGGTACGGGAGTCGAGGTTCTGGTACAGGTTGTGGTGGAAGGTGATGAAGCCGTTGGAGAGTTCGGTCTCGCTGGATCCGATGAGGCCGCCGCGACCGGAGTTGCGCAGGATGCTGTAGGACAGCGTCACGTACTGCGTGTTGTCCTTCATGTCGAAGAGACCGTCGAACCCTTCGGCCTCGCCGCCCGAGGCCTCCAGGGTGGAGTGGTCGACCCAGATGTTGCGGACGTCGCTCTCCATGCCGATGGCGTCGCCACCGTTGGAGATGGGCGAGCCCGACTTCTTGACGTTCTTGACCGTCACGTTCTGGATGATGATGTTGCTGGACTGGCGTATGTGGATGCCCAGTTGGTCGAAGACGGCGCCGCTTCCGACACCCACGAGCGTGACGTTGCTGATCTGCTTGAGCTCGATCACGCCGGCCGCGGTGTTGCAGCTGTCGCCCGACACCTTGGCGGTGTTGGCGTGGTTGATCGTTCCCTCCACCTGGATGGTGATCGGGGTGCTGCTGGTGGCGCGACCGCACAGGGCCTGGTGGATCTCGGTACCCGTCGTCGCTTTCACGACCTGCCCGCCGGCCCCGCCGGTGGTACCGCCGTTCTGGGTCGCGTAGCCGGTGACGCCGCCGGTCGCGGCCGATGCCGAGGGCATCGACACGATGACGCCGGTCGCCGCCGCCAGGGCCGCCGTGGCCACTGCCGCGGAGAGTCGCAGTGCGACTGCTTTCCTCATGCTCGTGTCTCCCTGTTCGTCTTCGAATACGGGGTTGAGCGAATGACATGCTCATGCCATTCATGAAGTCGTACCGAGCCCGCCGACACACACCGGTTACGTTCCGACCACCCCTGGCGCGGGCTCGATCGCGCCGGTCGGATCGATTCGGCCGTCCTGCCGCGACCCAAAGCCTGCACTGCCGGCGGTCCCGGTCGCGGGGTCTCCGCGTCGGCACCGCCGCCCACTCCCGCCGCTCGCGTCACACCGGGGCGAGAACACCGCCCGGTGGACCACCGCCGGGAACCCCGACGGCGTGACCGGCCATCCGCTACAGGAAGTCGTCGCCGTCGGAACCATGACGGACGGCGTGACGAGCGTGGACCATGACGTACACCCTTCACTCCGTGGCGCGGCGATGTCCTGGATGCGGCACCGTTCCGGATCGGTGGCGGCTCGCCGGTGAAGTCGCCTTCGGATGAGGTGACTTCACGTTCACCGGTGCGGGGCCCTGGAGGGGGAAAGCGCTTTCTGAACGTGAGGATAGGGCGGCCGTCGCGAGGCTGGCAAGGTTCTGGACACGTACGGAATGGGCGCCACCGCGCCGGGCGACCCCGGCCGCCCCGCCCGGCGGGCCCGCACGAGGTCGTCCCGCACCACGAACAAGGTTCACACCCCTGAACGCGCGCACGGCGCCGACCGATCTTCCCCGGAACGGCGACGGAGGACATACCCGCAGCTCACGACCGCACACCGAAGGCCTCACCCGAAGGGATACGACACCACACCCGGTGGCCGGAATCAACGCCTCCGCACCACCCGCTGGACACGTGGGCGATCACCCGGAATCAGTCGTTCGAAGATCCCGCGCTCCCGAGATTTTCCCGTCGGCTCGCACGAGGGGGCCCGGCGATCGCCGCCGGGGACACTGCCCGAGGACCGTCCGGTCCGTCCGCCGCCCCCGGCCGAGGGAAAGCGCGCACCCCGCGGGCGACCTGTTGCGCACCCGGCGGGCGACCTGCTTCCCGCGCCCGCGCCGACGGCGCGGGCGCACGGCACGACGGCTCACGCGCGGCACGACGGCTCACGCGCACGGCACGACGTCGGTCCCGGGAGCCCGACCGCTCCCGGGACCGACGTGGTGGCCTGGTGGTGTCCGGCGGATCAAGGCCCTGATCCTCCGGACACCGCCTACGGCGTCAGAATGCCGAGGTGTACGCGGTGAAGAACGGGGCCTTCACCGGAGTTCCGCCAGGGCCGAAGCAGTTGACGGGGAGCTGTACGGTGCCGCTCGACCTGACCCAGGGGGCGTACAGACCGCAGTATCCGGGCCCGCTGCCGTAGGCGGTGGCGTGCGCGGTGTCCGAGGGGACGGCGACCGACGGGAGGGTGACGACGAAGGGCGCTCCCGAGCCGCTGAGGGCGTTGGTGGCGCCGGTGGAGTTGTAGTTGGTGAGTGCGGGCAGCGAGCCGTTGTACCAGAGGTAGCCGAACGACTTCGGCGGGAAGGCCGGCCCGTGGACCGCCCGCAGGTAGGAGTAGCTCAGCGTCCACTTGGCGTCGTACGGGGCGTCCGACGCGTCGTAGCAGGCGACCACCGCCGTCTGCCCGGTGGCGCCCGGTGCCCAGTCGGCGACCTTGCAGTGTGCCCCCTGCTGCGGATCGACCGCGGTGACCTGGAAGTCGCCCGCGTAGCTGGAGAGTCCGAGCCCGGGGAGCCACGCCTTCCAGATGCCGGTCGAGCCCTTGCTCACCGAGTTCACCGCGGTGGTGGAGTTGTACTGGGTGAGTACCATGCCACTGCTGTCGGAGTAGATGTAGCCGTACGACCCGGCCGGCGCGGCGGGAGTGCCGCTGCTGGTGGTGTACAGGACGGTGAAGCGGGAGTTGTCGGGTGCGCCGCTCGGGAGGTAGCAGTTCACGAACACGTCCTCGCCGCTGCCCACCTGCTTCCAGTCGGCGATCTGGCACCAGTGGGCGGCGCTGTTGACCGCGGTGGCGTGGGCGATCCCGCCCGTGCCGCCGATCAACGGGAAGTGCGCCACGTAGGAGCCGAGGCCGAGCTGGTCGACCTTGACGGGGTTGGCCGACGGAGAGGTCCAGCTGCCCCACTGGCGGGTGGGGTCGGGCACGTAGCCGGAGGGCGGCGTCGGGTTGTCCAGGTAGGCGAACCCCCAGCGGTCGGGGACGGCGGCCTGTGCGGCTCCCGCGGTCGGAAGGGCTGCCGCCAGCAGGGCGGCCAGCATCCCCATGATGAGCAGAACGGCTCGACCCCGTCGGCTCGTCGGTGCCGCGGTGCGGATCCGTCTGTTCGTCGGTGCCGCGGTGCGGATCCGTCTGTTCGTCGGTGCCGCGGTGCGGACCCGTCTGTTCTTCGGTGCTGCGGTGCGGGCGTGCATGGGCGTACCCCCTGTGGGTGAGGTCGGTGCTGCCTGCGCGGTCCGTGCTGTGGCCCGGTCGGGCGTACGCCGGCGCGTCGCCGCGAACGCGGCATGGCTCCGCGCCCGTCGGCGTCCGGACGGTGCGTCACCCGCTCGAAGCCCGGCGCTCAAGGTGCCAGAAGAACGGTCCGCCCGAGCCTTGCCGCGTCAGCCGTTCTGGGCGCCCGCGCATCCGCCCCAGGCCCCCCGGTGACCCCTCCCGCACCGTGGACCGCCGCGCGCGCCGGGGCTTCGGGCCGATTGCCGATGGCCTCACGTCGCACGCCTCGCTTCCCGCCCCAGCCCGCTCTCCGAGCACCACCGCCCGCCGTGGCCGGAACGGACACATGGGCCGCGAACCAGCCCTCACGCAGTCCAAGTTGGCCAAATGCCGGTAAAAAAGCGGTCGAGTGGTCCAGTCCACCACGCATCTCCCACCAGCAAAGAACCTCAGCCCTGGGGGAATTGGTTCACTCCCGGCTTGGTCCAGACCATTGACGTGCATCTGCCACCGCCGATTCCATGCACCATGCCACTACCGGAAGGCAGTCGGCGGCTCCTCCCCTCCTCCACAGCTGGGACATCCATGAGACTCACGCGCTCGTTCCGCACGGTCGTCACCGCCACGGTCACGGCGGTGGCCGCCGCCGGCCTCACGCTGATCGGGGGGCCCGCCCAGGCGGCGACGCCTCTCCCCTCCCACGTCTTCGCCCCGTTCTTCGAGACATGGACCGGCGAAAGCCCCGCCGCGCTGGCGGCGCAGTCGGGCACCAAGCACCTCACCATGGCGTTCCTCCAGACCGCCACGCCCGGTTCGTGTACGCCGTACTGGAGCGGGGACACCGGTATGCCGGTCGCCGCTTCCTCGTTCGGCAGCGACATCAAGACCCTGCAGGCGGCCGGCGGCGACGTCATCCCGTCCTTCGGCGGGTACACGGCCGACACCACGGGCACCGAGATCGCCGAGAGCTGCACCGACGTCAACCAGATCGCGGCGGCCTACGAGAAGGTCGTCACGACCTACGACGTGACCCGGCTCGACATGGACATCGAGGTCGACTCGCTGAGCAACACCGCGGGCATCGACCGCCGGAACAAGGCCATCAAGGTCCTCCAGGACTGGGCCGCCGCCAACGGGCGCAAGGTCGAGATCTCCTACACCCTGCCGACCACCACCTCGGGCCTGGAATCCAACGCGCTCGCCGTGCTGCAGAACGCGGTCAAGAACGGGGCGCGCGTCGACGTCGCGAACCTCATGACGTTCGACTACTACGACAACGCCACGCACAACATGGCGAACGACACCCAGACCGCGGCCCAGGGACTCGTCAACCAGCTCGCGGTCCTCTATCCCACCAAGACCTCGGCCCAGTTGTGGAACATGGTCGGCATCACGGAGATGCCCGGCGTCGACGACTTCGGCCCGGCGGAGACCTTCACCCTCGCCAACGCCACCCAGGTCTACAACTGGGCCGTCTCGAAGGGCATCAACTTCCTGTCCTTCTGGGCGCTCCAGCGTGACAACGGGAGCTGCCCCGGCGGCGCCGCCGCGGACGGCTGCTCCGGAATCCAGCAGAACACCTGGGACTTCTCGCACATCTTCGCGCCCTTCACCGGTGGCACCACCACGACCCCGGCCAACGACTTCTCGCTGAGCGCCACCCCGGCCTCCGGCTCGGTGACCGCGGGCGGCTCGGTCACCAGCTCGGTGAAGACGGCGGTGACCGCGGGCTCGGCACAGACGGTCGGCCTCAAGGTCACCGGCGCCCCGGCGGGCGTCACCGCCTCGCTCAGCCCCGCCTCCGTCACGGCGGGCGGCAGTTCCACGCTCACCCTGGCGACGACGTCGGCCGCCGCCTCGGGCACGTACACGATCACCGTCACCGGCACCGGCGCGTCCGGGAGCCACACCGCGACCTACTCGCTCAAGGTCACCGGCGGTACGACGACCCAGTGCACGGCCACCCCGTGGGCCGCTGCGTCGATCTACACCGGCGGCCAGACCGTCTCGTACCAGGGCCACACCTGGAAGGCCCAGTGGTGGACCCAGGGCGAGGTGCCCGGCACCACGGGGCAGTGGGGCGTGTGGGTGGATCTCGGCGCCTGCTGAGGGGCGGGGCGGTCGCTCCTCCTGAGGTCACGGAGCTCTGAGGGTTCCTGAGGCCACGCGTGCACTCGAACAGATCCGGACAGGGTCGGCAGCATGTCTGCCGGCCCTGTTTCCTTTGCGCTCCTTCAAGATTCCCGAGGAAACAGTCGGCGAAAAGCAGTCTTGTACACACCGGAGCCCTGAGGCAAAGTTGAGTGGTTGTTTCCTCCGTTTCACGGAAGGGACAGAAAAATCACGGAACCATCGTTCACGTTCTCGTTCCGGTTCTCCACCTCCGTCTCCGAGCCTTTTCCCGCCCGTTTCACACCCTGCCTCGACCTGCCCGATGCCGCTCGTGGCGGCACGACTCCAAGGCACGGAACCCGTCCCGAGGGAATTTCCCGCGTCCGCCGAGAATGACATCCGGACATTCGATCATCGAACACGGATATTCCGTCGCCGACCTCACCTGCTTCACCGACCGTGACCCCGAGGCGATCACCCGAGTTGTCGCCCGTGCGGGGCCTTTCGTGTGGATCCGGCCGGGGAGCACGGCCGGATCCACACGAAAGGCCCACGTCCCATCCGGTACCCGTAGCTTCGAGGACGCTGTGACTGAAACGTATCGACGCCCCACGGCCCGCATCCACATCGAGAGCCGGGAATGCGGCCCCGAGGTGCTGGAGCGACTGACCGGCGCGACGTACTTCCCCGAACGGCTGCTGGGCCCCGCGATCGTCACCACGGTCTGCCGTGCCGGTGGCCACCTTCTCTACGTGACGGCGCCGAGTGTGATCGACGGCGAGGAACAGGTGGACTACTACCTGGGCCTCCTCCACGGCGGTGGGCCCGACGCGGACCAGGAGAGCGTGCGGCGCCGGCGTGAACTCGTACGCGTACTGCCGCTCGACGACGCCACCACCCGCTGGCTCAGTACCAAGGTGCTCGATCCGGTCAGCCCGCGTGCGGCCGAAGTGCGTTCCGTCCTCAGGGAGTTCGCCGATTTTCACCGGAGCTCCGGGGCGGACGTACGGCTGAGCTACTTCGAACCGTCCGAGCCGCTCGAAGAGTTGGCCCGCGAGCTGGAGCTGCCCGGAACCCAGCCCTCTTCGGCCCACATCCCGCTGGGGACCAAGCACTCCGGCCGGGAGATCTTCGCCGCCGCCGGGATACCGGTACCGGCGGGCAGCGGGGTGTGCCACGATCCCGGGGCACTCGCCTCGGCGGTCGCCGGCCTCGCCGCGACCGGGCTGCGCGAGCTGGTGCTGAAGCTGGACAGCACGGCGTTCGGCGGGGGCCTCGGCAACGCCCTGCTCACGCTGGACGGCGACATCACCTCGCCGGGCGGCGACACCGTGGAGGAGCGGGTCGCGCGGGCGTTGCCCGGGGCGGCGCTCATGGACCCGAAGCTGACCTGGCAGGAGTACGTCACCCTGATGAAGGACGACGGGGTGATCGTCGAGGAGATGATCGGCGAAGTGCCCCTGCTCAGCCCGAGTTTCCAGGGGCGCATCACCGAACGGGGCACCGTCGAGGCGGTGTCCACGCACGACCAGGTCCTCGCCGACGACGGGCAGACCTATCACGGGTGCACCTTCCCCGCCGCCTCCGGCTACCGGCAACTGCTCATCGGCCACGGTCTGCGGGTGGGCGAGGTGCTCCGGGAGCGCGGCGTCGGCAGCGGTGACTTCGGGGTGGACTTCCTCGCCACCCGGTCCGGGGACGGATGGCGCCTGCTGGGCTGCGAGATCAACCTGCGCGCCACCGCCACCAAGCACCCCTTCACCATGGCGGTGGGCCTGCTCGGCGAGGAGCCGACGCCGGACGGGCGGTTCGAGGTGGACGGCGTCGAGTACGTCTACGAGGCGTCGGACGTCATCATGGAGCGCCGCTACCGGGGACTGCGCCCGGCCCAGCTCATCGAGGCCGTCACCGGTTCGCCGATCGGCTACGACCCCGTGCGCAGAACGGGCGTGGTGCTGCATCTGATGAGCCCGGTCACCGAGTTCGGGAAGTTCGGTGCCCTGTGCATCGCCCGGAGCCGCGAGCAGGCTTCCTTGCTGATGCGGGAACTCCGCGACCTCGTGGACGGGTTGACGCCGCGGGGCTGAGAGGGGCCCGAGGATTGGCCGGCCCGCCCTGCCGTGCCCCTCCTCGGATCCGGGCCCGCGCGGTGGGTCACAGACCGCCGGCGAGCCGGTGGTAGGCCTGGTTCCAGCGCAGTTCACGGGCGAACTGCCGCGGTGTGGTGGACGCGTCGATGAGGACGAGTTCGGTACGCAGCATCTCGGCCAGGTCGTCCAGGTGCTCGGCCCCCAGGGCGGTGGTGAGCACCGTGTGGTGCGGGCCTCCGGCGGTGAGCCAGGTCTCGGTGGAGGTCCGCAGATTCGGCCGGGGCCGCCACACGGCGCGGGCCACGGGCAGGGCCGGCAGCGGCTCGGCGGGGGCGACCACGTCGATCTCGTTGGCGACGAGCCGGAACCGGTCCCCGAGGTCGGTGAGCCCGACGACGACCGCCGGGCCCGCCGCGGCGTCGAAGACCAGGCGGACCGGGTCCTCCCGGCCGCCGATGCCGAGCGGGTGGATCTCGCAGCTCGGGACGGAGTCCGCGAGGGACGGGCAGACCTCCAGCATGTGGGCGCCGAGGATGAGTTCGTTGCCGGGCGTGAGGTCGTAGGTGTAGTCCTCCATGAAGGAGGTGCCGCCGGGCAGGCCGTCGGCAGCCGTCTTGAGGGTGCGCAGCAGGACGGCGGTCTTCCAGTCGCCCTCGCCGCCGAAGCCGTAGCCCTGGGCCATGAGGCGCTGCACGGCGATGCCGGGGAGCTGCCGGAGTCCGCCGAGGTCCTCGAAGTTGGTGGTGAAGGCGCCGAATCCGCCGTCGGTGAGGAAGGTGCGCAGGCCGGCTTCGATGCGCGCCGCGTACCGCAGTGCCTCGTGGCGTTCGCCGCCTGCCCTCAGCGGGGCGGCCGGCCGGTAGGTGTCCTCGTACTCCTTGACGAGCTCGCCGACCTCCGCGTCGGTGGCGGCGTCGACGTGGGCGACGAGGTCGTTGACTCCGTAGGTGTTGACGGACACCCCGAAGCGGAGCTGGGCGTCGACCTTGTCGCCTTCGGTGACGGCGACGTCGCGCATGTTGTCGCCGAAGCGGGCGACCTTGAGGGTGGCGAGTTCGGCGCGTCCGGCCGCGGCCCGCGCCCAGGCGGCGATCCGCGCCCGGGTGGCCGGGTCGGTGACGTGTCCCGCCACGGTCTTGCGCGCGACACCGATGCGGGACTGGATGTATCCGAACTCCCGGTCGCCGTGGGCGGCTTGGTTGAGGTTCATGAAGTCCATGTCGATGGTGGCCCAGGGCAGGGCGACGTTCGACTGGGTGTGCAGGTGCAGCAGGGGCTTGCGCAGCGCGTCCAGGCCGGAGATCCACATCTTCGCCGGCGAGAAGGTGTGCATCCAGGCGATCAGGCCGATGCACCGCTCGTCGGTGTTGGCTTCCAGGCAGATCGCGCGGATCGCGGCGGAGTCCGTCAGGACGGGTTTCCAGACGATCCGGGCGGGCAGCCCGGCGGAGTCGGCGAGGGTGGCGGCGATGGTGCCGGACTGTTCGGCCACCTGCCGGAGCGTCTCCTCTCCGTAGAGGCCTTGGCTGCCGGTGAGGAACCATATTTCGCGGACGGAGTGGGCCTGGCTGGGCACGGGGACTCCCGGTGGGTAAGTGTGGCGGGCGGGGTGGCGGGGTGTCCGGCGGGTCAGTCGGCCGGGGTGCTGGTGAGTGCGTGGTTGCGGATACGGCGCAGGCGGTGGAGGAGGCCGTCCCGGACGCCGAACTCCTCGTGGAGCAGGCGGTATTCGGCGAAGAGCGCGTCGTAGGCGTCGGCGCGGGAGGGGTCGGGGACGTAGACGTTCCGGTGGAGCCTGCCCATGGCGGCGGTCGCGGTGCGGACGTCTCGGTGGGCTCCGGCGGCGACGGCGGCGTGGATGGCGGAGCCGAGGGCCGAGCCCTGCTCGGAGGCCGCGAGGGAGACGGGGCGGCGCAGGACGTCGGCGTAGATCTGCATGAGCAGGGTGTTCTTCTTGAGCCCTCCGGTGACGATGAACTCGTGCACCGGCACTCCGCCGGATTCCAGCGTCTCGACGATGACCCGGGTGCCGAAGGCGGTGGCTTCGAGCAGGGCCCGGTAGACGTCCTCGGGGCGGGTGGTCAGGGTGAGGCCGACGATCACACCCGAGAGGTGGTGGTCCACCAGCACGGACCGGTTGCCGTTCATCCAGTCCAGGGCCACCAGCCCGTGGCCGCCGACCGGCTGGGCGGCGGCCTTGCGGGTCAGCAGGGTGTGCAGGTTTTCGCCCCGGGAGGCGGCCTCGGCCGCGTAGTCGGCGGGGACGCCCTGGCCGATGGCCCAGCCGAAGATGTCGCCGACCGCGCTCTGGCCGGCCTCGTAGCCGTACGCGCCCTCGACGATGCCGCCGCTCACGACCCCGCAGATGCCGGGTACGTCGGCGAGGGCGGGGCCGTTCACCACGTGGCAGCTGGAGGTGCCCATGATGGCCAGCAGCCGGCCGTTCTCCACCGCCTGGGCGGCGGCCGCGGCGACGTGCGCGTCGACGTTGCCCGCGGCGACGGCGATCCCTTCGGGCAGGCCGGTCCACTGTGCCGCCCGGGCGGTCAGTGAGCCGACGCGTGAGCCGAGGGCCGACAGGGGGAATTCCAGGCGGGTGCGAGCGAAGTCCGCGAAGTCCGGGTGCAGGGCGGCGAGGTACTCCTCGGTGGGGTAGGAGCCGTCCTGGTGGATGCCCTTGTATCCGGCGGCGCACGCGTTGCGGGACTCGGTGCCGGTGAGCTGCCACACGATCCAGTCGGAGGCCTCGATCCAGCGGGCGCACCGGGCGTAGACCTCGGGGTCTTCCTCCAGCACCTGGAGCGCCTTGGCGAACTGCCACTCCGCGGAGATCTTTCCGCCGTAGCGGGCGATCCACTTCTCGCCCCGCTCGTGGGCGAGTGCGTTGATCCGGTCGGCCTGGTCCTGCGCGGCGTGGTGCTTCCAGAGTTTCGGCCAGGCGTGGGGCCTGCCGGAGAGCTCCGTCGCGGCGAGGGGGGTGCCGTCGGCCAGGGTCGGGAGCACGGTGCAGGCGGTGAAGTCGGTGGCGATGCCGACGACGTCGCGGGGGTCGACGCCGGACGCCTCCACCGCGGCGGGCACGGCCCGGCGGAGTACCTCGCACCAGTCCTCGGGATGCTGGAGGGCCCAGTCCGGTGGGAGTGGCGTCGTTCCGTCGGACAGTTGACGCTCCATCACTCCGTGCGGGTACTCGTGCACGGCGGAGGCGAGTTCCTCACCGTCGCGCACCCGGACGACGACGGCACGTCCGGACAGGGTGCCGAAGTCGACGCCCACGGTGTACTGCTCGGCACCGGCCGGACCTGACGGGTCATGAGGCGTGCGGGTCGGTTGGGAAGTCACCAGGGTTGCCCTTCGGGAAAGGTGGCCGACAGGCGGCCCACCAGCGGCAGCGATGTGCGGAGCCGGATGAGCGGGACCGCCGACAGCCGAAAGTGTGAACGCTAACAATTGTGAAATCAAGAGCGGTGCAGCCGCTTCGCCTTCCGTGTTCCGCGTCAACCCCTTCGGGGCAGTCCGCACGGAGCGTGGTGCGCGACCGTGCCGCACCCCTTGGTTCCGTACCGCGCCGGAACCGCCCGGGAGGGCGGGGCGGCGGCCGCCCCATCCGGGGCACCCAAACCGGTTGATCCGCAACTGGGCGCGAAACCAAGAGAGTTGCCGTCTCCGGTTCAGGACCCGGAGACGCATGGACCGGTTCGCTCCCGGCCCGCGACCGCGTCCGCCACACCCCCTCATGTCACAAATAGGTAACTCACGCACAGGGCTTGAGATACCGCAGTGTTAGCGCTCACACTGCTCGCGGCGCACCCCATGAACCTCCCGCCGTCACCACCCGGGCTTCCGGCCTCGCCGGAGCCCCGCACTGTCTCCGGCCGGGCCCACTCCACGTGCGGCGTACCGGATCGCACCACGTCGGCACCGAAGACATCCCTCCGAGAGGACACACCACCATGGCCCGCAGAATCGCCCACGCCCTCGCCGTCGGCATCCTCGCCGCGTCGACGATGACCGCATGCTCCGCCGAGACGACCCCCTCCGGCGGCGGCGCCGGCGGCAACAAGTCCGACGGGAAGCTCGTCCTCGGCTTCGCCCAGGTGGGCGCGGAGAGCGGATGGCGTACCGCCAACACCAAGTCCGTCCAGGAGGCGGCCAAGAAGGCCGGGATCACCCTGAAGTTCTCCGACGCGCAGCAGAAGCAGGAGAACCAGATCAAGGCGATCCGCACCTTCATCCAGCAGCGGGTGGACGTCATCGCCTTCTCCCCGGTGGTGGAGTCCGGCTGGGACACCGTGCTCAAGGAGGCGAAGGACGCCGGTATCCCGGTGATCCTGACCGACCGGGCCGTGGACTCGCAGGACACCTCGCTCTACAAGACCTTCCTCGGCTCGGACTTCATCAAGGAGGGGAAGTCCGCGGGCGAGTGGCTGACCGCGGAGTACAAGAACGAGACGGGCCCCGTGAACATCGTCGAGCTCCAGGGGACCACCGGCTCGGCTCCGGCCAACGACCGCAAGGCCGGCTTCGGCGAGGTCATCAAGGCCGACCCGAAGTTCAAGATCGTCGCTTCCCAGACCGGCGACTTCACCCGCGCCAAGGGCAAGGAGGTCATGCAGGCCTTCCTCAAGTCCCAGAAGGACATCGACGTGCTGTACGCCCACAACGACGACATGGCCCTGGGTGCGATCCAGGCCATCGAGGAGGCGGGCAAGAAGCCGGGCAAGGACATCAAGATCATCTCGGTGGACGGCATCAAGGACGCCTTCACCGCCATGACCGAGGGCAAGATCAATGTGGTCGTGGAGTGCAACCCCCTCCTCGGCGACCAGCTGATGGAGCTGACGAAGAAGGTCGCGGCCGGCGAGAGCGTCCCGGCACGCGTCGAGACCGTGGAAGGCGTCTTCCCGCAGGACAAGGCCGCGGCGGCCCTCCCCACCCGCAAGTACTGACGACCTGCGAGGCGGATGCGCGACGAGGCCCCGGCCTCGTCGTCTCCCCCGGCCACACCCGACGAGAGGAGGGCGGATGGCAGCCCCACCCACCCTTGAGACGAACCCCGCCGACCGTCCGCGGCCGGTGCTCGAAGCCCACGGCATCCGGAAGGAGTTCCCCGGCGTGCTGGCCCTGGACGGGGTCGGCCTGCGGCTCTATCCGGGTGAGGTCCATGCCCTGATGGGGGAGAACGGCGCCGGCAAGTCCACCCTGATCAAGGTGCTCACCGGGGTGCATCCCGCGGACGGCGGCACCATCCTCGTCGACGGTGAGGCCCGCGCGTTCGGCGATCCGCTCCAGGCGCAGAACGCCGGGATCAGCACCGTCTACCAGGAGGTGAACCTCTGCTCCAACCTCTCGGTGGCGGAGAACATCCTCATCGGACGCGAACCGCGCAGATTCGGCCTGATCCACTGGTCCGCGCTGCGGCGCCGGGCGGGTGAGCTGCTGGCGGAGCTGGAGCTCGATCTCGACGTCACCGGTCCGCTGGACTCGCACTCCCTCGCGGTCCAGCAACTGGTGGCCATCGTCCGGGCGGTGGACGTCTCGGCGAAGGTACTCGTCCTGGACGAGCCCACCTCCAGCCTCGACCGCGAGGAGGTGGCCCAGCTCTTCACCCTGGTGCGGCGGTTGCGCGACCGCGGCGTGGCCATCCTCTTCGTGACCCACTTCCTGGACCAGGTCTTCGAGATCTGCGACCGGGTGACGATCCTGCGCAACGGCCGGCTCGAAGGCGAGTACCCCATCGGGGAACTCACCCATGTCTCCCTGGTGCAGCGCATGATCGGCGGCGAACTGGCCACCCTGGACGAACTCTCCCAGGCGGCGCACGAGGAGGCCGAGGAGCGCGCGGCAGAGAAACCCTTCGTCGAGGCACGGCAGTTGGGCCGGACCGGCTTCATCGAGCCGTACGACCTGGACATCCGGCCCGGCGAGGTCATCGGGCTGGCGGGGCTCCTGGGCTCGGGCCGTACGGAAGCGGCGCGGCTGCTCTTCGGCGCCGACAGCGCGGACACCGGGGAGCTGCGCGTCCAGGGCGAGGCGGTCTCGCTGCGCACCCCCCGTGCGGCCATCGCCCGCCGGATCGCCTTCTGCTCCGAGAACCGCAAGTCCGAGGGGCTGGTGGGCGAGCTCACGGTCCGCGAGAACATCGTGCTGGCGATGCAGGCGGCGCGCGGCTGGACGAGGCCGATCTCCCGGACCAGGCAGGAGGAGCTGACGCGGCGGTGGATCACCGCGCTGGACATCCGTCCCGCCGCCCCGGAGGCACAGGTACGCCACCTCAGCGGCGGCAACCAGCAGAAGGTGCTGCTCGCGCGCTGGCTGCTGACCGACCCCAAGCTGCTGATCCTGGACGAACCGACGCGCGGCATCGACATCGGCGCCAAGGCCGAGATCCAGAGGCTGGTCGCGCGGCTCTCCGCGGAGGGCACCGCGGTGCTGTTCATCTCGGCGGAGCTGGAGGAGGTCCTGCGGCTGAGCCACCGTATCGGCGTGCTGCGGGACCACCGCGTGGTCGCCACCCTGACCAACGACGGCACCGTCACCCCCGAACGCATCCTGGCCACCATCGCCACCGGAGAGGACTCATGACACCGCACCCCGCCAAGGGCCCGTCGGCCGGCGGCGTCGGACAACGGCTGCTCCGCCACCGGCTGTTCTGGCCGGCGGCCGTCCTGGCCGCCCTGCTGCTCGGCAATCTCGCCTTCACCCACGACTTCTTCGCCGTCCACGTGCGGGGCGACCACCTCTACGGCAGCCTGATCGACATCCTCCAGTTCGGCGCCCCGCTCATCCTGGTGTCGCTGGGCATGACGCTGGTCATCGCGACCCGCGGGATCGACCTCTCGGTCGGTTCCACGGTCGCCATCGCCGGGGCGCTGGCCTGCGAGCACATCGCGGGTTCGCCGAACCCCGGCAGCGTCGCCACCGTGCTGGGGGCCGTCGGCGTCGCGCTGGGCGTCGCCGTGGTGCTCGGCCTGGTCAACGGCACGCTGGTCTCCCGGCTGGGCGTGCAGCCGATCGTGGCGACCCTGATCCTCATGGTCGCCGGCCGGGGCATCGCCCAGCTGGTGTCGGACGGCCAGATCATCACCGTCACGAGCAGCCCGTACAAGATGATCGGCGGCGGCTACTGGCTGATGTTCCCCTTCGCCGTCCTGCTGGCGGCGGTGATCGTGGTCCTCACCTCGCTGGTGACCCGGCGCAGCGCGCTGGGGCTCCTGATCGAGTCGGTGGGCGGCAACCCGGTCGCCAGCCGGCTGGTGGGCATCCGGGCGGCGGGTCTGCTGATCGTGGTCTACGTCTTCTGCGCCCTGTGCGCCGCCGTCGCCGGTCTGATGATCAGTTCCAACGTGTCCAGCGCGGACGGGAACAACGCGGGGCTCTGGATCGAGCTCGACGCCATCCTCGCCGTGGTCATCGGCGGCACCGCGCTGACCGGGGGCCGGTTCTCCCTCGGCGGGACGGTGCTCGGCGCCCTGATCATCCAGACCCTCTCCACGACGGTCTACACCCTGGGTGTCCCGCCCGAGACGACGCTGGTCTTCAAGGCCTTCGTGGTGATCGCGGTCTGCCTCATCCAGTCGCCCGTGTTCCGGGCGAAGGTGCTGAGCCGCCGCGGACCGGCACCCTCCCGACAGCCCGCCGAGGCGGACGACAACCCGCTCCCGCAGGAGGTACGTACATGAGCACCGGCATCGCGGGTGTCGCCGGCACCCTCGCGCGGCCGTTCCGCGCCCCCCTCTCCCCCCGCGCCCGCACCCGCGTCCCGCTGGTGGTGACCGCGGTCCTCCTGGTGGCGATGTTCGCCGTCGGTTCGGCGCGCTACGACGGGTTCTTCTCCGCCCAGGTCCTGCTCAACCTGCTGATCGACAACAGCTTCCTGCTGGTGGTCGCCATCGGTGTCACCTTCGTCATCCTCACCGGCGGCATCGATCTGTCGGTGGGCTCGGTGGTGGCGCTGTCGACCATGCTCACCGCCTGGCTGGTGGAGCGGCAGGGCTGGCCGCTCTTCGCCGCCATCCCGCTGGTCCTGCTGGTGGGCGCGGGCGGTGGCGCTCTGATGGGGTGGGTCATCCACACCTTCGAGATCCAGCCCTTCATCGTGACGCTGGCCGGCATGTTCCTGGCGCGCGGCCTCTGCTACACGATCAGCACCGAGTCCATCTCCATCAGCGACCCGACGACGGTCACCCTCGCGCAGACCCGGCTGGTGATGCCCGGCGGGCTGTTCGTCTCGCCCGCCGTGGTCATCGCGCTGGTCGTGCTCGCCGTGGCCTTCGTGGCGCTCCACCACACCCGGTTCGGCCGCAACGTCCACGCCCTCGGCGGCAACGAGACCTCCGCCCGGCTGATGGGGCTGCCGGTCGGCTCCACCAAGGTGGCGGTGTACGCGGTGAGCGGGCTCTGCTCCGCGCTCGGCGGTGTGCTGCTGACGTTCTACATGCTCTCCGGCTACGCGCTGCACGCGGTCGGCATGGAGCTCGACGCCATCGCCGCGACCGTGATCGGCGGCACCCTGCTCACCGGCGGCTCCGGCTTCGTCCTCGGCACCGCGCTCGGCGTCCTGGTCCTCGGCATGATCCAGACGGTCATCAACTTCCAGGGCACGCTGAGCTCCTGGTGGACCCGGATCGTCATCGGCGCGCTGCTCTTCGTCTTCATCGTGCTCCAGCGGGTCCTGGGCGGAAACCGGAAACCCACGGGCTGACCCGGACGCCGGTCCGCCGGCCCACCCGACCCAACCCCACCCCGCCCCACCGCCCGGACCATCGAACCCACACCGAACACCGAGGGACACACATGCACCACCCGCCCGAGTCACCGGCCGCCCCGCCGTCGGCGCCCGACGAGCGTCCGGACCCGACGGGCCACCCGTACCGGCTGCCCGACACCGGTACGGGCGACCGCTGGGTGTTCGGCTTCCCCGGACAGGCCCGCGCCGAGGTCCACACCCTCGGTGCCCGGCTGCACTCGCTGCACCTCCCGGACCGGTGGGGCCGCTTCGCCGACGTGGTGCTCGCGGCGTCCGACGCGTCCGCGGTGCGCGGGCCGGCCTCCTACTTCGGTGCGACGGTGGGCCGTTACGCCAACCGGATCGCCGGCGGCCGGCTCGTGGTGGACGGTGTGGTCCGGCAGTTGGACACCCAGGACACCGGCCACACCCTGCACGGCGGGCCGGACGGCTTCGACCGCCGGGTGTGGCGCGCCGAGCCGGTCCACACCTTTGACCGCACCGGCGTACGGCTCTTCCTGCGCAGCCCCGACGGCGACCAGGGCTTTCCCGGCGCCCTGAGCGTCCGGCTCACCTGCACGCTGGACCGGGACGACACCCTGACGTTCGACTACCACGCGGTGAGCGACGCGCCGACGGTCGTCAACCTCACCAACCACGCCTACTGGAACCTGGAGGGAGAGGGCAGCCGTGACGTGCTCGGCCACGAGCTCCAGATCCACGCACCGCGCTGGACCCCCGTCGACGCGGCACTGATCCCGGACGGCCCGCACCGGCCGGTCGAGTCGACGCCGTTCGACCTGCGCCGCCCCCGCCTTCTCTCCGCGGCGTTCGCCCGGGAGGACGAACAACTGCGCCTGGCAGGTGGCGGGTTCGACCACAACTGGGTGCTCGGCGACGCGCCCCGCGCCGATCCGCGCTGCGCCGCCGTGCTCTGCGCGCCCGCCTCCGGGCGGCGCCTGGAGGTGCACACCACCGAGCCGGGGATCCAGGTGTACACCGGCAACCTCCTCGCCGGCGAGATCACCGGCAAGAGCGGACGCCCCTACGGTCCGCACGCGGGAATCGCCCTGGAGACCCAGCACTTCCCGGACTCCCCGAACCGCGCCGACGATCCCAGCACCCTCCTCCGGCCCGGCGAGGTGTACCGCTCCCGCACCGCGCTGCGCTTCTCCGTCGCGGAGGAGTGACCCCGGGCAGTCGGCAGGACGCGACCTTCCTGGTCACCAGCTGAGCCCGCCCGGTAAGCCCCCGTACGACGCGTCGCCCGGGGGCGGGCCGGGAGACCCCGTGCCGCTGCACCCACTCCCCCTCGGAAGGACGACCGCCCCATGACCGCCATGAACCGCCGGCTCTTCATCTCCGCCTCGGGAGGGGTGGCGCTCGCCGCGCTCGCCCCGGCGCTCGCCGCCTCCCCGGCAGCGGCGGCCACCGCGGCCGCCGACGCGGTCGCCCCGGTCCGCGCCGAGACCGGCGCACTCGTGCAGCCCTTCCCGCTGGGGAGCGTCCAGCTCACGGCGGGCCGCTGGCGGGAGAACATGGACCGCACGCTCGCCTACCTGCGCTTCATCGACCCCGACCGGCTGCTGTACAACTTCCGCTCCAATCACGGACTTTCGACCAAGGGTGCCGAGCAGTGCTACGGCTGGGAGGCCCCGGACTTCGAGTTCCGCACCCACAGTCAGGGGCACTTCCTCAGCGCGTGGGCACAGGCGTACGCGGTCACCAGGGAGAGCGTCTTCCTGGACCGGCTCGTGTACATGGTCGCCGAACTCGCCAAGTGCCAGGCCGCGCCGAAGGGTTACCGCGCCGGATACCTCTCCGGTTTCCCGGAGTCGGACTTCGACACCGTCGAGACGGGCGTACGCAAGGGTGTGCCCTACTACTGCGTCCACAAGACGCTGGCGGGTCTGCTGGACGTCTGGCGGCTGGCCGGGCTCACCCAGGCGCGGGACGTGCTGCTCGCCCTCGCCGGGTGGGTGGACGTACGGACGGCACGCCTGACCACCGCACAGATGCAGACCACGATGAAGATCGAGTTCGGCGGCATGAACGCGGTCCTCACCGACCTGTACCAGCAGACGGGCGACAGCCGCTGGCTGACCGTGGCGCAGCGCTTCGACCACACGGCGGTCATCGACCCGCTGGCGGCGGGCACCGACAGCCTGGACGGACTGCACGCCAACACGCAGATACCCAAGATCGTCGGGAGCGCCCGGGAGTACAAGGCGACCGGGACCACACGCTACCGGGACATCGCGGTCAACTTCTGGAACATCGTCACGACGAACCACTCCTACGCGATCGGCGGCAACAGCGTCGGTGAGTTCTTCAAGGCGCCGGGGGCCATCGGCCAGTACCTCACCGACAACACCTGCGAGAGTTGCAACACGTACAACATGCTCAAGCTCACCCGCGAGTTGTTCACCCTCGATCCCGACCGGGCGGCGTACGGCGACTATTACGAGCGGGCGCTGACCAACCAGCTCGTCGGGCAGCAGGACCCCGCCGATCCGCACGGGCACGTCTGCTACTTCACGCCGCTCAACCCCGGTGGCCGCCGCACGTACAGCAGGGACTACGACACCTTCACCTGCTGCCAGGGCACGGGCCTCGAAACCCACACCAAGCTGATGGACTCGGTGTACTTCTCCGACTCCGCGGGACTCTGGGTGAACCTCTTCGTCCCTTCGGTCCTGACCTGGGCCGAGCGCGGTGTCACGGTCACGCAGACCACCGCGTTCCCCGCGTCCGACACCACCGTGCTGAAGGTGACGGGCACCGCGGGACGGTGGTCGCTGCGGGTGCGCGTACCGGGCTGGACCTCGGGTGCCTCGGTCAGCGTCAACGGAACCGCCCAGAACCTGGCCCTGACACCGGGCAGTTACGCCACGCTCGACCGCACCTGGGCCTCCGGGGACACCGTCACCCTGCGGTTCCCGATGCGGCTCGCGCTGAACGGCACCCCCGACCGGCCGCAGGTGCAGGCGGTCTCCTACGGTCCGGTGGTGCTCAGCGGCGCGTTCGGCAGCACGGCGCTCGGCGGTGTGCTCCCCCTGCTCACCACCTCGTCGATCGCGGCGACGACGACGCCCCTGACGTTCACCGCCCGGGCGAACGGCGCCTCGGTGAGCCTCATCCCCTTCTACGACAACCACCACCAGAACGCCAGTGTCTACTGGGACGCCGACGGCAAGGCCGGTGTCTCCGGCTTCCGGCTCGTCAACGCGCGGAGCGGTCTCGTCCTGGGAATCCAGGACATGTCGACGGCCGACGGCGGCGTGGCGCTCCAGTGGGACGACAGCGGCACCGCCGACCACGACTGGCAGCTCGTCGCGGACGGCGGTGCGCTCAAGCTCCGCAACGCCAACAGCGGCAAGGTGCTGGGCGTACGGTCCATGTCCACGGCCGACGACGCGGACGTGCTGCAGTGGAGCGACTCCGGCACGGCCGACCACCTCTGGACCCCGCTCGACACGGGGGACGGCACGCACCGGCTCCGCAACACCAACAGCGGCAAGGTCCTCGGCATCAGGGCGGGTTCCACCGCCGCGGGGGCGCAGGCCGTCCAGGACAGCGACAACGGCGGCGCGGACAACGCCTGGTGGTTCGTCCCCAGCGGGTACCACCGCATCCAGAACCTGCGCAGCGGGCTGCTGCTGGGCATCGACGGCATGTCCACCGCCAACGGCGGGCTCGCGGTCCAGTGGGGCGACAGCGGCACGGACGACCACCTCTGGCTGGCCGTACGGGACACCGCCGGGCGGTTCCGGCTGCGCAACCTCCACAGCGGCAAGGTCCTGGGAGTCGAGGGAGCCTCCCAGGCGGCCGGGGCACGGGTGCTCCAGTGGGACGACAACGGGACCACCGACCACCTGTGGCAGTTGCGTTACGGCTCGGCCGGCTGCTTCCGCATCCGGAACGCCAACGGCGGCCGGGTCCTGGGGGTGCTCGACGCGTCGACCGCCCAGGGTGCGCAGCTCGTGCAGTGGGACGACAACGGCACGGACGACCACCTGTGGCGCTTCGTGTGACGGGCCGGCGCCGGGCCGGTGGCATCCACCGGACCGGCGCGGCCTCCGTCGCCCGGGGGTCAGGCGTTGCCGTAGTAGGCGTCCGGCCCGTGCTTGCGCGTGAAGTGGCGGTCCAGCAGATGCTGCGGCGGAGGTGTCGCGCCGGCTCCGCCCGGCCGGAGGGCGAGGGTGTGCAGCGCCATCCTGGCCACCGCCTCGCAGATGATCGCGTTCTCCAGCGACGCGGTCGCGGTGGCCCCCCAGGTGAACGGACCGTGGCGCGAGACGAGCGCGCCCGGCACCTCGCGGGCGCGGCGGTCGTCGCCCTCCAGCATCGAGACGATGACCTGACCGGTGTTGTACTCGTAGTCCCTGGCGCACTGTTCGGCGGTGAGGTCGGCGGTGACGGGGACGGGTCCGTTGAAGGTGTCGGCGTGGGTCGTGCCGAGTACGGGTATGGGCACGCGGGCCTGGGCGAAGGCGACGGCGTGCTCGGAGTGGGTGTGGGTCACCCCGCCGACGGACGGGAACGCCCGGTAGAGACAGCGGTGGGTCTCGGTGTCGGTGGACGGCCGCAGCCTCCCCTCCACCACGCCGCCGTCCGCGAGCGAGACCACCACGAGGTCCTTCTCGGTGAGTTCGGCATAGGAGACGCCCGAGGGCTTGATGACGAAAACCCCCGCTTCACGGTCCACCGCACTGACGTTCCCCCAGGTCAGCGTCGCCAGGCCGGCCTGCGGAATCCGCAGGTTGGCGGCCAGTACCTCACTGCGCAGTTCGCGGAGTGTGGTCTCGCTCATGACACGTTCACCGTCTCTCTGGACCGTCTCTCTGGCAAGGACAACAGCAACTGCTCCCCGGAGCCCGCCCACGGGCGTGGGGACCCGGCCCGGCACGTCGCGGGAGGCGCCACGGCATCGGAGCCCCACGGCCCGGGTCCGCCGCGGCGACCGGGGTGCCGCGGCGACCGTGTACCGCGGGCACGCGGGTACCGACCGAACGCCCGCGAAGCCCGTACGCCATGACGTCCCGCGTACTGACGCAGCTAGATTGTGAGCGCTAACATGACACGAACTCAAGCCCCACGCGGTAACTGACAAGGAACCAGGCGAAAGGGAGATGTCGCGATGTGAGCGCACACTCCCCGGGACGAGCGCTCGACGGCAGCGACCTTCGTACACCCGCACAAGGCAGGTACCTTGAGGTCGAACTACTTCCGACGCTCCGGACTCCACAGAGAGGAACGGATTTGCCCCGGCCCGCAGACGCCGCGAGGGCACCCACGATGGCGGACGTGGCACGCGTGGCAGGCGTGTCGCACCAGACCGTCTCGCGGGTCCTCAGCGACCACCCGAACGTGAGCGTGAAGACCCGAGCCCAGGTGACCGAGGCCATCGAGCGGCTCGGCTACCGCCGCAACTCGGCGGCCCGGGCGCTCGCGACCCGGCGCACCCACACACTCGGTGTCATCGCCGTCAACACGACGCTCCACGGGCCGGCGAGCACCCTCGCGGGAGTGCAGGAGGCCGCACGCGACCGGGGGTACCTCGTCTCGGCCGTCACCCTGCGGGTAGCCAGCCGGGCGGCCCTGACCGAGGCGATGGAGCACCTCAGCGCATGGGGCGTGGAGGGGATCATCGCCATCACGCCGCAGCGCGACGCGGTGCGCGCGCTCACCACGCTCCAGGCTCCGTGTCCGGTGGTGACCGTGGAGGGCGGGCACGATCTCGACCTGCCGGGAGTCTCCCTCGACCAGGAGCTCGGGGCACGCATGATCACCGAACACCTGCTCGCCTCCGGCCACTCCACCGTCTGGCACGTCGCCGGACCCCGTGACTGGCTGGAGAGCGAGGGCAGGACCGCCGGGTGGGAGGGCGCGCTCCGCGCGGCGGGGGCCGAGATCCCGACCCCCCTGCGCGGCGACTGGAGCCCGATGTCCGGGTACCGGGCCGGGCAGCAGCTCGCCGGGCGTGTCGCCTCGTCGCCGCAGGGCCCCGGGCTCACCGCGGTCTTCGTGGCCAACGACCAGATGGCCTTGGGGGTACTGCGCGCCCTGCGGGAGGCGGGTTTCCAGACCCCCGAGGACGTGGCGGTGGCCGGATTCGACGACATCCCGGAGGCGGAGTTCTTCCCTCCGCCACTCACCACGGTCCGCCAGGACTTCGCCGCGCTCGGCCGCAACAGCATCGCGCTGCTGCTGGAGCACATCGAGGGTACGGCGACGGGGACGGAGCACCTCACCGTCGCACCGGAGCTCATCGTGCGGGCCAGCACGGCACGCCGGCACGGGGCCCGGCCCACCGCGCGCGAGGGCGGCCGGTAGGCGGGCGCCCCCGCGGGCGGCCGGTAGGCGGGCGCCCCCGCGCGCGGCACCACCCCGGGGCCACCCGGGGCACGGCGGCGGACGGGTGCCGGGGCGCGGCGGGCTTACGGGTGCCGCGGCGGACGGGGCGCGGTGGCGTACGGGTGCCGCGCAAGGCGGTCCCGCCGGAGGCCGCCACCACCCGGAGAGGCTGCCCCGGACCGCCGGGGGGCCTCTTCGGTGACGACACACACGGGCGTGCGCCCACTCGGCCGCCTCTTCTGAGCCGACGCCAGGAAACGCGCGCCCCGCCGGTTCCCCCCGAGGGCGTGTCTCCACCACCGCCTGGTTCCCCCGAGGGCGCGCGCCTCCACCACCGCCGGGCCGTCTTCGCCGTGCCGCCCGCGCAACTTCCGCACCGCTCTCCGCACCCCCCTGCGCGCTGATCATGATCCGCCTGCGGCCCGCCCGCCTGCGCCGCCGAGCTGCGCGAACGCACCGGCGGCCGTCAAGCCGGTGCGAGAACCGTTGACAAAAGCAGGGCCTGCTAGAAACCTGTCACCTCGACACCGCAAAAAATCAACTAGATCTCTCAAATTACCAAGCAGGGAACGCGAGTTCGCGGCAGGCGACCTGCTCCTCGCTCCTGCCGATGTCCCGATCGACCCCCACCCGGCGTACCGGCAGCCCGCACGCGGCCGTCGCCGGGGGTCCGACGCCGCGCGTCGGACCCCCGGCGCATGCGCTCCTCGTGTCCGGCCGGCGCCGCAGGCCCACGGAACTGAGGACAGCATGAGAGGGAAGCAACGCGGATGGCGGCGGTTCGTCATCGGTGCGGTGACAGCCGCACTGATGACCGTCGGACTGCTGCCGGCCGCCACCGCCTCGGCGGCCGGACGGACCACCGACCTGGCTCTCGGCAGGCCGGCGTCGGCCGGCGGTTCGATCGGCGCCTACCCGGCGTCGAACGTCACCGACGGCAGTCAGCAGACGTACTGGGAGAGCCCCGGAACGTTCCCGCAGTGGGTCCAGGTGGATCTGGGCGCCACGTCCGGCGTCGACCAGGTGGTGCTGAAGCTGCCGAACACCTGGGAGGCGCGCACCCAGACGCTCGCCGTCCAGGGCAGCACGGACGGCACCGGCTTCAACACTCTGTCCGCCTCGGCGGCCCGGTCGTTCACGCCGGCCGCGAGCAACACCGTCACCGTCGGCTTCACCGCGGCGCAGGTGCGGTACGTACGGGTGCTGGTGACCGCGAACACCGGCTGGAACGCGGCGCAGCTCTCCCAGCTGGAGGTCTACGGGGAGGCAGCGGGCGGCACGGACCCCGGCACGCCGACGCCCACCGGCACCAACCTCGCGCTGAACAAGCCGATCGAGGCGTCCTCGTACGCGCAGACGTACCTGGGCACCAACGCCAATGACGACCGCCGCGACACCTACTGGGAGTCGAACGGCTATCCCGCCACGCTGACGGTGAAGCTCGGCTCCGACGCCGATCTCTCGGCCGTCGTCGTCAAGCTCTCGCCGGACGCGGCGTGGGGAGCCCGTACCCAGAGCCTCCAGGTGCTGGGCCGGGCGCAGTCCGCCACCGGGTTCACCTCGCTGAAGAGCCAGGCCGACTACGCCTTCTCGCCGTCCGGCAACGGAAACACGGTGACGGTCCCGGTCAGCGGGCGGTACGCCGACGTGCAACTGAAGTTCTTCTCCAACACCGGTGCTCCCGGCGCCCAGGTCGCCGAGGTCCAGGTGGTCGGCACGGCCGCACCCAACCCGGACCTGATCCTCTCCGACCTGACCTGGTCGCCCTCCTCCCCCTCCGAGAGCGACGCGGTGACCGTGAACGCCACGGTGCGCAACGCGGGTTCGGCGGCGGCCCCCGCGACGACGGTCGACGTCAGCCTGGAGGGCCAGGTCGTCGGCAGCGCCTCGGTGGGCGCGCTCGCGGCCGGCGCCTCGGCCACCGTCCCGGTGAGTGCGGGCAAGCGTCCGATGGGTACGTACTCCGTCTCAGCGGTGGTCGACCCGACCGACACCGTCGTCGAGCAGGACAACAGCAACAACAGCCGCACCGCCGCCTCGAAGCTCGTGGTCGCCCAGAGCCCCGGGCCCGACCTCCAGGTGACGGGCATCTCCTCCAGCCCGTCCAGCCCGGCGGTCGGTGCCGCCGTCACCTTCACCGTGTCGGTGAACAACCGGGGTACCACAGCGGTGAGCTCCTCGACGGTGACTCGCCTCCAGGTGGAGAGCACCACGCTGAACGGAACCACCGGGGCCGTTCCCGCCGGGGGCACGGTCACCGTGCCGATCAGCGGCACGTGGACCGCGAAGAGCGGTGGGGCCAATCTGACCGCCACCGCGGACGCGACCGGTGTCCTCACCGAGACCAACGAGAACAACAACGTCTTCTCCCGCGCCATCGTGGTGGGCCGCGGTGCCGCGGTGCCGTACACCGAGTACGAGGCGGAGCAAGGCTCCTACCAGGGCACCTTGCTCACCTCCGACCAGCAACGCACTTTCGGGCACACCAACTTCGCCACCGAGTCCTCCGGCCGGCAGTCGGTTCGGCTCAACTCCACCGGCCAGTACGTCGAGATCACCTCGACCGTGCCCACCAACTCCCTCGTGGTCCGCAACTCCATCCCCGACGCCCCCGGCGGCGGCGGTGCGGAGGCCACGATCAGCCTCTACGTCAACAACACCTTCGCCCGGAAGCTGACCCTCTCCTCCAAGCACAGCTGGCTGTACGGCGACACGGACAGCCCGGAGGGGCTGACCAACCAGCCGCAGGCCGACGCGCGCAGGCTCTTCGACGAGTCGAACGCGCTGCTCGGTCAGACCTACCCGGTCGGTACGAAGTTCCGTCTCCAGCGCGACGCGGGCGACACCGCGTCCTTCTACATCATCGACCTCGTGGACCTGGAGCAGGTGGCGGCGCCGACGGCGCAGCCCGCCGGCTGCGTCTCGATCACCGCCTACGGGGCCGTGCCCAACGACGGCATCGACGACACCGACGCCATCCAGCGGGCGGTGACGGCCGACCAGAACGGCGAGATCGGCTGTGTGTGGATTCCGGCCGGGCAGTGGCGGCAGGAGCAGAAGATCCTGACCGACGACCCGCTCAACCGCGGGCAGTACAACCAGGTGGGCATCCGGAACGTCACGATCCGCGGTGCGGGCATGTGGCACTCCCAGCTCTACTCCCTCATCCAGCCGCAGAACGCGGGCGGCATCAACCACCCGCACGAGGGGAACTTCGGCTTCGACATCGACGACAACACCACCATCTCCGACATCGCGATCTTCGGTTCCGGCACGATCCGGGGCGGTGACGGCAACGCCGAGGGCGGAGTCGGCCTCAACGGGCGCTTCGGCACCAACACCAAGATCACCAATGTCTGGCTGGAGCACTCCAACGTCGGGGTGTGGGTGGGCCGCGACTACGACAACATTCCCGAGCTCTGGGGCCCCGGAGACGGTGTCGAATTCACCGGAATGCGCATTCGCAACACATATGCGGATGGCATCAACCTCTCCAACGGAACCCGCAATTCGACGGTCTTCAACTCCTCCTTCCGGAACACCGGGGACGACTCGCTCGCCGTCTGGTCGAACAAGTACGTGAAGAACCAGTCGGTGGACATCGGCCACGACAACCACTTCCGCAACAACACGATCGCCCTGCCCTGGCGGGCCAACGGCATCGCGGTCTACGGCGGTTACGGCAACACCATCGAGAACAACATCGTCTCCGACACCATGAACTACCCCGGCATCATGCTGGCGACCGACCACGACCCGCTGCCCTTCTCCGGGCAGACCCTGATCGCCAACAACGCCCTCTACCGGACGGGCGGCGCCTTCTGGGGCGAGGCGCAGGAGTTCGGTGCCATCACCCTGTTCGCGGCCGGTCCCGACATTCCCGGTGTCACGATCAGGGACACGGACATCCAGGACTCGACCTACGACGGCATCCAGTTCAAGACGGGCGGGGGCTCCGTTCCCGGAGCGCAGATCTCGAACGTCCGGATCACCAACTCGCCCAACGGCTCGGGCATCCTCGCGCACGGAGGAGCCAGGGGCAGCGCCACCCTGACGAACGTGACGATCACCGGCTCCGCCCAGGGCGACGTGCTGATCGAACCCGGATCACAGTTCGTCATCAACGGCACCGCCAACACCGCCGCCGCGTCCGGCCGGTAGCGGCCCGGCTGCTGCGGCCGTCGGCCGGTACGCCTCGCGGGCGTACCGGCCGACGGCCCCGGACCGCAACCGGCCCCCGGGTGGACACATGATGGATGTAGTGCCCACATATCGAGACAGGTTTGCGGCAGCACACGGAAAAAGAGTCTCATCGCGGCTGTGCGAAGCGAACAGACGACACCGGATCACACGGCCACCGACGGCACGGGCACCGACAGCAAGGCGGCGCGGCGCGCCGTCACGGTCTTCCCCGTCCTCGTCCTCGTGGCGGGCGCGGCCGGCCTCCTCACCCCCGGGACCTTCGAGGGCTGGACGAAGGCGGTGCCGTACCTGCTCGGCGTCGTCATGTTCTGCATGGGGCTGACGATGACGCCCCACGACTTCAAGGGCGTGGCGAAGCGCCCCTGGGCGGTGGCCATTGGGCTGGTCGCGCACTACGTGATCATGCCGGGCCTCGGCTGGATCATCGCCCATCTGCTGGGGCTCCCGCCGCAACTGGCCGCGGGCGTCATCCTGGTGGGCTGCGCGCCCAGTGGCACCGCCTCGAACGTGGTGACCTTCCTGGCCCGCGGCGACGTGGCGCTCTCGGTCTCCGTGGCCACCGTCTCCACCGTGCTCGCCCCGCTGGTGACGCCCCCGCTGACCCTGCTGCTGGCCGGCGCGTACCTGCCCGTGGACGCCGGCTCCATGGTGACCGACATCCTCAAGACCGTGCTGCTCCCGGTGATCGGCGGGCTGGTGGTACGGCTCGTCGCCGGCAAGCTCGTCGACCGGGTGCTGGGCGCGATGCCCTGGCTCTCCTCGCTGGCCGTCGCCGCGATCGTCTGCGCGGTGGTCTCGGGCAGCGCGGGCGCGATCAAGTCGGCGGCCGCCACCGTGCTGATCGCCGTCGTCCTGCACAACGGACTCGGCCTGGCGCTGGGTTACGGCGCGGGCAAGCTCACCCGTCTCGGCCCGCCCGCCAGCCGTGCCATGGCCTTCGAGGTCGGCATGCAGAACTCCGGTCTCGCCGCGTCCCTGGCGACCGCCCATTTCAGCCCGCTGGCCGCGCTCCCGGCGGCCGTCTTCTCCGTGTGGCACAACATCTCCGGCGCCCTGGTGGCGGCCTGGATGTCGCACCGCTCCCGGCGGAGCGAGCAGGCCCTCGCCTCGCCGGCCGCCGCAGGGGCGGCGAGCACCGCGTCCTGAGGCCGGTCCCGCTCGGACGCACGCGGGGGCACGGAGTTCCGGCTGCCGGAACTCCGTGCCCCCGCGTGCGTTCCCGTACGGAGGGGAGGACGGTGGGCGCATGGGCGATCGCAGGACCATGGGCCTCCTCCTCGACACGTACGGGCGGACGTACGCCGAGGAGGCGGGCATCCGTCTGCGGGACACCCCTCAGCCCCTTTACCAGCTCCTGGTCCTGAGCCTGCTGCTCAGCGCGCGCATCCGGGCCTCCGTCGCGGTGGCGGCGGCGAGGGCGCTGTTCGCGGACGGCATGCGCACCCCCCGTCGGATGGCGGACGCCACCTGGCAGCAGCGCGTCGACGCGCTGGGCGAGGGTGGCTACCGGCGGTACGACGAGCGGACCGCGACGCAGCTCGGTGACGGAGCGCTGCTGCTCCTCGACGACTACGCCGGTGACCTGCGGAAACTCCGCCGGGAGGCGGACGGCGACACGGCGGTGCTGTGGGCCGGACTGCGGCGCCTGCCCGGGCTGGGGCCGACCGGGGCCGACATCTTCGTACGCGAGGTGCAGGCCGTCTGGCCGCAGACCCGTCCGTACGTCGACGCCAAGGCGTTGCAGGGCGCGGAGCGCCTGGGCCTGCCCGCCTCCGCCGACGCCCTGCTGCGCCTCGCCCGCGGCACCTCACCGGCGGTACTCGCCGCGGCGCTGGTGCGCGCGGCCCTGGACAAGCACGCCGCCCAGTCGATCGGGCTGTCCGCCGGGGCGTGATCCGGCGCAGGGCGCACAGGAGTGATCGATCGTGCTGCTGTGCGCCGTCACGTAATGGGCTGAGTTCGTCTCTGCGAGTTGCCACATCGGGCACCTCCCTTCAGCATGAAGTGACCTGTCTGGAGGGTCGTCTCACCCGGCCGCACAAGGCCCCGGGACGAAAGGGCGCCACGTATGGCCGCGTACTTCGAGAACAGCACCGACGACCTGGTTCCGAACGCGCTGGCCGGCTTCGCCCGGGCCCATGCGGATCTCGTCGTCCACGACGTGGAGAACGGCTACCTCGCCGCTCGCCACACCGCACCGTCCCGGCGTGTGGGACTGCTCTCCGGCGGTGGGTCGGGGCACGAGCCGATGCACGCCGGGTTCGTGGGAGCGGGGATGCTGGACGCCGCCTGCCCCGGGCGGGTGTTCGCGTCGCCCCACAACCGGCAGGTGTACCAGGCCTCGCTGGCGGTCGCCCGCGAGCAGGGCGTCCTGCACATCGTGAAGAACTACACCGGCGACCGGATCAACTTCGGTATCGCCGCCGAGCGCCTCGCCCACCGGGACGTCCCCTGCGCACGCGTCCTCGTCGACGACGACCTCGCGTCCGACTCCGAGGACATCGCCGCCGGGCGTCGGGGCACCGGCGGCACGGTCCTGGTGGAGAAGATCCTCGGCGGCGCCGCCGACACGGGCCTCGGCCTGGACGAACTGGCCGCGCTCGGTGCGGCGCTGGCCGGCCGCTGCCGGACGCTGTCCGTCGCGTCCACCGCGCACACCGCGCCCACCACCGGCCGTCCGGCGTTCGAACTGGCCGCCGGAGAGCTGGAGTACGGCGTAGGCATCCACGGCGAGCGCGCCGACCGCACCCGGAAGGAGGGCCCCGTCTCCGCGCTGGTGGAGGAGATGACCGACACCCTGCTGGCCGCGATCCGCCCGGGCCCGGAGGAACCGGTCGTGGCACTGGTCAACGGCCTGGGCGCGGTCACTCCGCTGGAGCTGTACGGCATCTTCGGCGAGCTGGGCCGGGTGCTGGACGACCGGGGCGTCCGTCTCGCCCGCCATCTCGTCGGCGACTACGTCACGGCCCTGGACATGCGGGGGTTCTCCCTCACTCTGCTGGTGGCCGATTCCCGGACGCTGGGCTACTACGACGCACCGGTACACACCGCGGCACTGCGCTGGTGAGCGGTGACCGGGCGATCGGTGACCGGGACGCGTGGATCTGGAGGAGAACGCCATGGCTACAGCTTTCGACAGCACGTTCACGAACGGCTGGATGGACCGGTTCGCGGCTTCGGCCCATGCCACCGAGACCGAGCTGACCACACTCGACCAGCAGGTCGGCGACGGCGACTTCGGCGTGAACCTCAGCGCCGGGGTACGGGCCGCGCAGCGCCTGCGGAGCGAGGGCGGCAACGCCGGGGCGGGCGATCCCTCGGCTCCCCTGGGGAGCACGGCCAGCGCCTTCCTGGACGAGATCGGAGGCACCAGCGGTCCGCTGTTCGGGCTGCTGTTCCAGGCGCTCAGCGCGGCCGTCGCGGCGGAGGGCCCCGCCCTCACCACGACCGGTCTCGCCGCGGGGACGGAGAACGGTCTCGCCGCGATACGCCGGGTGGGTGACGCGAAGCCCGGTGACAAGACGCTGGTGGACGCGCTGACGCCGGCCGCCGAAGCGCTGCGGGGCGCCGCGGACGGCACCCCGCCGGACCACGCGCTCGCCCTCGCGGCCGATGCCGCCTGGCAGGGCGTGCGGGACACGGCCGCGCTCCGGGCGCGGATGGGCCGCGCCAGTTACGTCGGCGAACGCGCGTCCGGCATACCCGATCCGGGAGCCGTGGGCGTCGCCCTGCTCTTCGCCTCGGCGGCCGACACCATACGCTCGCTGGGACCCCATCTGCGCATCACCGGGTGAGGGGAAGCGGACGACATCCGGCAGAGCGCGTCGGGACGGATGGGCGGCGAACGGCAGTAAAGCGTCGCCGTTGCCCGGCACGAGCTGCCGGCAGGACGTCCCGCCTCGCGACCCAGGACCGTATGCGTCTTCCAGCGTTCGCGGGCCTTGAGGCCGTCGGGTGCCGCCCCGTTCCGCGGGGCGGCACCCGCACGGTGGACCCGGTGCCGGGCCGCCGGTCCGTCCGCCGAACCGTCGGTCCGTCCGTCGGTCCGTCGGTCCGTCCGTCGGTTCGCCGGTCCGTCCGGGGAGTGTGTCAGTCCTCCCCAGCGATGCGTGTCTGCGCCCAGGCCACCAGGTCCGGATCGGCGAGGTTCGCGACCCAGGAGTCGGCGTGCTCCGCACCCGGCCCGTCGGGGAACGGTCCGGTACCGAGGACGCGGAGGCCCGCCTTCCGGGCGGAGACGATGCCGGTGACGGAGTCCTCCACGGCGAGCGCCTCCTGCGGGGGGACCCCGCAGAGTCCGGCGGCGACCGTGTAGACGTCCGGATACGGTTTGGGCCGTACGCCGTCGCCGGCGACGACCACATGGTCGAAGTGGTCGAGCAGGCCGGCCCGTTCGAGGCTCGACTCCACCATGTCCAGAGGGCAGTTGCTCGCCACCGCCAGCGGCAGGTGCCGGGCGGCCAGCCGTACGAGCGCCGTCGCTCCCGGCATGGTGACCGGGTCGTCGGCGACCAGTGCCGTGAAGTGTCTGAGCAGGCTGTCGGTCATGTCGTCGACGAAGTCGGGTTTCCCGCACTCCTCGGCCATGAGGGCGCCGCACTCGGTGTAGTGAACGCCCTTGGCCCGTTCGGCGAAACCGGCCGGGGGACGGAGGCCGAACTCGCTGAAGACCCGCTGACGGGCGTCCTGCCAGTGGCTTTCGGTGTCCATGAGGGTTCCGTCGCAATCGAAGACGATGGCCGACGGGGACCAGGAGAAAATGCGATGAGCTGTCATTTCTCTGCCGTTCTCGGAGAGCGCGCCGACCCCGCCCGGTCGGCGGGTGCAGTGACGTAAAGCTGCGGGAAAGGCGCACTCGACTGCTGAGATCGCCATGCGAAACGATCTCGGTGAACACACGCGAAGACGAATGAGGTCGCCTCCCGGGCACACCACGGCGGACGGATTTCCGCCCTGTCCGAGGTGATCCCAGAAACATCGTAGGGACTACGTTAATTTTCGGGCCGCGCGTCACGCAATCACTACTTCGAGTGTTTGACAGCCGATCAGAGACGGCGAGAGCACCTGGAAGCGCACCGCGCCGAGCCATCGACAGAGCTCCAGCCGCGCCCTCAACCACGCCTGAAACAGGCCGGGTTGAGCGGAACAGAAATGCACGGACGGAGTGACGCGCAGGAGCGCACCCGCCGGCCCGGCTGCGAACCGGTTTGCGAATTCATCAATGCCGCCCACGCGCGGGCACAGTCGAAGAATAATAAAATCTCCGCGCGTCGAATCCTCCGGCACCGGGGCCAGGCGCAGCTCCGCGCCCTGCACAATCAGACAGACGAGCGAGAATGGAACATCCGTGCAAGACCGAGCGCAAGCAACCAGGAAAGTGCTCCTGGAATCCGCAGCACACCTCTTTGTCGAACAGGGATACGCGGGCACCAGCATCAACGAGGTCGGTGACCGCTCCGGCCGGACCAGCGGAGCGATCTACTTCCACTACTCCAGCAAGGAGAAGCTGGCCCTCGCGGTCGTCCGGGCGCAGTTCGCCAGCTGGCCACAGCTGAACGCCCGGTACACCGCTCCGGGCATCCCCCCGCTGGAGAAGCTGGTCGCCCTCAGCTTCGATGTCGCCCAGACCCTGCGCGAGGACGTCATAGCCCGCGCCGGCGCCCGTCTGTGGAACGAGCGCCGCAGCATCGACGCGGCCGTGCCCGCACCGTTCGCCGGCTGGACCGCCGCCGTGACGCGGCTGCTCGCCGAGGCGCGGGCGAGAGGCGAACTCGCCGGGGGAATCGACCCGTCGGGCACGGCCACCACCCTCGTGTGCTCCTTCTTCGGGCTCTACACCCTGACGGACGAGGTGGCGGGCGAGCGGGAGCTGGGCGCCCGGCTGAACCAGTGGTGGCTGCTGGTCCTGGGCGCGTTGCAGGCCCGGCCCGATCCGGCGGCCCTGCTCGCGCGGGTACGCTCGCGCCTCGCCGTGAACGGCGTCCGCATGCCGGCGAGGACACGCCGACGGGAGCCGTCGGACACCGCCCCGTGACCTGATTGCCGGAACGGCGCGGACTCACATGGCGGGAAGAGAGTGCACGCTGACGGCGTATCCGCAGCCCGGGACATAGGCGTCGCCGCTCCACGTGGCCCAGCGCTGCCGCAGGACCAGACCGGCCTCGGCACACCAGTGGTCGAACTCCTCGATGGTCAGCGGCGGTTCCGGCAGGGGCAGGTGCGCCGCGTCCAGTCCCATTCCCGTCACCAGCAGGCCGCCGGGACGCAGCGCGGCGGCCAGCTGCCGGACGACGGCCTGTTCGGTTCCGGAGGCCAGCAGGGGGATGACATTGCCGGCGGCGAGCACCAGGTCGAAGCCCGGGTTCAGCCCGAGGGCGCTCAGACGGGCCAGGTCGGCGAGGAGCCACTCCTGCGAAGGGGCGTCGCGGCGGGCGACGGCGAGCATCGAGGGATCGACGTCCACGCCGGTGCAGTGATGGCCCAGTTCGGCGAGCCGGATCGCGATCCGCCCTGTGCCGCAGCCCGCGTCGAGCACACGGGCCGCCGGCTTCAGCAGTGCGTCGCAGAAGGCGGCCTCGCCGTGGATGTCGTGGCCCGATTCGGCGAGCCGCGCGAAACGCCGGGCGTACTCCTCTCCGGCCTGTCCGCCGGTCAGTTCCGCCCAGCGGTCTTGTTGCCCAGTCATGTTCGGGTGCGCCTTCCGGTCAGCCCGTCCGGCGGAGCGCGGACGGCGTCACCGCGAATTCTCGCAGTGCCCCGAGGAACGCCGCAGACATCCGACGCCCGGCGAACCGGACACGCACCCCGGGCCGGGCGGACCTGGTGCCCGGCACGTGAACGGTCCTCGTCGCGGTGACCGGCAAGAAAACGGTTCTCTCCGGATCGGGCCTACCGCACACCACCGCATGCGGCTAACGTTTTCCGGAACCCATGTCCATAATCCGGAACTCCCGGGAGAACGAGGCATCATGCGCACCTTGACGTTCCTCACCATCGGTCAGGCACCACGCCCGGACCTGTCCGGCGCCATCGAGGCGCATCTGCCGCCGGCGACGCGGGTGCGGCACGCCGGAGTGCTCGACGGCCTGACCCGGGCGGACGTCGAAGCGCGCTTCGCGCCGGTGGACGGCGGGGCGACGCTGCTGAGCAGGCTGGCCGACGGTGGCCCGGTGACGCTGGACGCCGCGGCCGTCGGGACGGGTCTGCAGACCCGCGTGGACCAGGTGGAGACGGAGGGCGCCGATGTCGTGGTGCTGTTGTGCACCGGCGTGTTCCCCGGTCTCCGGACCCGCCGGGCGCGGCTCGTCGAGCCGGACGCGCTGGTGACGGGGTACGTGTCCACGGTACTGCGGGGCAGTCAGGTCGGGATGGTCGTGCCGCTGCCCGAGCAGGTGCCCGAGGCCCGCGAGAAGTGGCGGGCCGTCACTCCGGCGCCGCTGTTCGCCACGGCCTCGCCGTACGCCGACGACATTTCGGCGCTGCGCTCGGCGGCTCTCGCCCACCTGGAAGCGGGCGCGAGCGCGCTGATGCTCGACTGCATGGGCTACGGGGACCGGCACCACCGGGCGCTCCGTGCGGCCGGGGTCACGGTGCCGGTCCTCACACCGGGTGCGGTGGTGGGTGCGGCCCTCGGACCGCTGCTGAGCTGACCGGCACTCCCGCTCAGCGGGTGGCGCCGCTCTCCGCGTAGCGCAGCCAGTACGGGTCGCCGATGCGCTTGCCGACGCGCAGGGCGGCGTCCCGTACGGCCCGGCCGAAGCGCGCCTCGTTCTCGTCGCGCAGTTCGGGGGCGGGCAGCGCGATCCCTATGCCGAAGACCTGGCCCGTGTCGCCGTCGAGGACGGCGGCGGAGATCCCGGCGACGTTGGGCACGTACTCGCCGCGCGAGGACTCCCAGCCGTCGGCACGCACGCGGGCCAGACAGGAGACCAGCTCACCGGGGGTACGGGGGGCGGTGCCCGTGCTCTGTTCGAGGCGGGGGTCCAGGAGCCGGAGCACCCGCGCGTCGTCGAGGCGGGAGAGCAGGGCGCGGCCCATGGAGCTGGCGTAGGCGGGCGCCCTGGTACCCGCCGGCGTGTACGCCTGGAGGGCGCCGACCGTACCGATCCGCATGTGGAGTACGAGCGACTCGGCGCCGTCGAGCACGTCGACGTACCCGGTGTATCCGATGTCGGCGACCAGCCTGGCCAGCTCCTCCTCCAGGAGGGAGGCGGTGCTGCGCGAGACCCGGAAGTGGTAGGAGGCCTCCATGACGAGCTCACCGGGGCGGTAGGCGCGGCTCATCGGGTCGCGGTCGAGGAAGCCGTACTCGGCCATCATGCTCAGCGTCCTCGACACCGAGCTCTTGGGCAGGTCCAGCGCCCCTGCGACATCCGTCACGGTCAGGTCGCGCTGCAGGCGCGCCATCAGGCGCAGGACGTCGCGCGCGTTGGCGAGTGTGCTCACCGGTTTTTCCGCCTCCCCCGAGCTCCCCCGAGTCGTGTCGTCCGATCGTAAGGGGCGCCGGACCGCACTCGTGACCGCCCCTCGTCCGCTGTCGCGGACTGCCCGCATGTCGAGAAATCCGGCTGCTCCCTTGACGGCTGACTGCGCCGTATGGATGATCCAGAGATCTACATATTAAGACCTGGTTCCAGATTATGGAACCTTTCGGTGGCCGAAACAGTCCGCCGCCCGATCAGGAGCACGGGAGAACCATGAGTACCGACGCCGCTCCCCAGGCCGTCACGGACACTTCGCACACCTCGGGTGATGCGCCCAGCGCCGGCGAGACCCGACGCCATCCGCGCGCCCTCGCGCCCGGCAACCTGATCCTCACCGTGGTGCTCAGCGTGTTCGGCGCCGTCGTGGGCGTGCAGCTGCTCGCCACGCTCGGCGTCACCCCCAGCACCTCGCTGATCGGGGCGCTGGCCGCGATGACGCTCGCCCGGGTGCCGCTCGTCTGGTTCCGTGGGTTCCGCTCGGTGCACGCCCAGAACCTGGCACAGACCAGCATCTCCTCGGCCACCTTCGGCGCCGCGAACAGCCTCTTCCTGCCGATCGGGATCCCGTTCCTCTTCGGGATGGACAACATGATCGTCCCGATGCTGATCGGGGTCTCCGCCGCGATGCTGGTCGACGCCTGGCTGCTCTACCGCATGTACGACACCCCCGCCTTCCCCGCCAAGAACCCCTGGCCGCCCGGGATCGCCGCCGCCGAGGCCATCAAGGCGGGCGACGAGGGCGGCCGTCGCGCCAAGGTGCTCGGCCTCGGGCTGCTCACCGGGATGGTCGGAGCCGCGTTCGCGCTGCCCATGTCGGCCTTCGGCGTGGCGCTCATCGGCGGGTTCGGCGCCATGGCCGCCTTCGGTGTCGGCCTGCTGTTCACCCAGTACGCCGACCCGCTGTTCGGCCTCGACCTCAACGCGATGTATCTGCCGCACGGGATGATGATCGGCGCCGGTCTGGTCGCCCTGGTCCAGGTCGGCCGCACCATCGTCAAGACCCGCCGGAGCGCGGCGGACGAGTCCCGGACCGCCCGCGCGGCCGCGACGGCCGACGCTCCGGAGGACACCACGGACGGCGCGAAGCGCCTGGGCCGCTCGATGCGCCTGGGCTTCGGCGCCTACCTGGTGATCTCCGTCCTGCTGGCGTTCGGCACGGGTGCCGCCACGCACATGAGCCCGGGCATGCTGATCGGCTTCCTCTTCTACGCCACGGTCGCCGCGTTCCTGCACGAACTGCTCGTCGGAATCGCCTCCATGCACTCCGGCTGGTTCCCCGCCTTCGCGATCGCCCTGATCACGCTGCTGCTGGGCATCCTCATCGGCTTCCCGCCCGAGGCGCTCGTCGTTCTGTCCGGCTTCACCGCCGCGACCGGTCCGGCCTTCGCCGACATGGGGTACGACCTCAAGGCGGGCCACCTGCTGCGCGGTGAGAACGCCGACCCGGCCTTCGAGCTGGAGGGCCGCCGCCAGCAGCTGATCGCCGCGATGATCGGCTTCGGCGTCGCCATCGTGGTCGTCGTCGTCTCCTACCGGATGTTCTTCGACAACGGGCAGACCGCCCCGATCGACGCCGCGTACGTCGCGGCGATCAAGGCGGGCCCGTCGGTGGAGACCGCCAAGCACCTCGCCCTGTGGGCGATCCCCGGCGCGCTCGTGCAGCTCGTCGGCGGGTCCAAGCGCCAGCTCGGCATCCTGCTCGCGACGGGCCTCCTGATCACCACGCCGATGGCCGGCTGGATGGTCGCCGCCGGCATCGCGGTCCGGATCCTCGCCCCGCGCGTGCTCGGGCCGAAGGCCAAGGAGGACCTCGACGTCTTCGCCGGCGGAGCCATCGCAGGTGACGCCCTCTACTCGTTCGGCAACGGCCTGTTCAAGGCCGCCAAGTAACCGGACACCCACTCGTCCTTTCGTACGTACCGCACAGAACCACCCTGGGAGACCCCGTGAAGCGACAGCTGACCCACGACGACATCCGCGCGGCCGTGTACGGCGGTGCCGTACTGGGCGGAGGCGGCGGCGGGTTCGTCGAGCGGGGCCTGCGCACCGCCGAGCTGGCCCTCCAGGTGGGCACGCCCGAGCTGTGGACCGCCGACGAGTTCCGGGCCGAGGACCTGACCGCGACCGTCGCCCTCGTCGGCGCCCCCGCCGCGCCCGACCCGCAGGTGCTGCCGACCCACCTGCTGCGCGCGCTGGAGCTGCTCCGCCGCGACCTGCCGGGCGAGCTCGTCGCGATCCACACCAACGAGAACGGCGCCGAGACCACGATCAACGGCTGGTTCCACTCGGCGATGACCGGCCTGCCCGTCATCGACCTGGCCTGCAACGGCCGTGCCCACCCGTCGAGCGTGATGGGCGCGATGGGCCTGCACCTGATGGACGACTACCGCTCCAGCCAGGGGTACGCGGGCGGCAAGCCGTACGCCTATGTCGAGGGCGCTGTCTCCGGACGTCTGGAGGCCACCTCGAACGTGGTCCGGCGCGCCTCCGTCGAGGCGGGCGGCTGGGTGGGCGTCGCCCGCAACCCGGTCGGCATCGGCTACGCGGTGAAGAACGGCGCTCCCGGCGCCATCGGCTTCGCCATCGAGCTCGGTCACCGTTTCCTGGCGGACGGCCCGGTCGGCGCCGCGCAGCACCTCGGCGGCGAGATCGTCGCGAAGGGCCGTGTGCGCGAGTACCGCTGCGAGCAGCGTGAGGGCCTGGACGTCGGGGTCGCCGTCCTCGACGACGCCGACGGCACCACGCTGCACTTCGTCAACGAGTACATGGCGCTCGACCTGGCCGGCGACCGCCGGGCCTCCTTCCCGGACCTGATCACCACGTTCGACGAGGCGGGGCAGCCGCTCGCCTCCGCCGACGTCGCGGTCGGCGAGCAGGTCAGCGTCCTGGTGGCCCCGGCCGCGAACCTGCTCCTCTCCACGACGATGTACATGCCCGAGGTGTACGCACCGGTGGAGTCGCTGCTCGGCGTCGCGTTCGCCCCGGAGGCGCGGGTGCTCGCCGACGCCTGAGCCGAGCGGCCGCACGGGATCTCTCCTGCGCGGCTCCCCGGCACGCACGACGGCCGGACCCCCCTCGGGTCCGGCCGTCGTGCGGTCAGTGGGTCCTGGTCAGCAGGATCCCGCCGGACGGTCCCGCTTCACGAGGTTCGTGTAGCCGGTGGTGCCGTCCAGCCACAGGACGCGCTGCCCCTCGTCGGCGATGGCGTAGGCCTGGTCGCCGCGGTTGCAGGAGACGCGCTGCACGCCGCCCTTGCCGTCCGGGGCCGCCTGGTACAGCTTCGGCAGCGTGTCGTTGGCCCACGTGGTGGCCGGCGGCAGCGTGGTGACGGTGACCGCGTCGTCCGAGGCGGTCAGCGTGTACGCGTACAGGGAGTCGTCGCCGCTTTCGGGGGTGATGGTGACGGGGTTCGAGCCGTCGAGGTCCGCGCGGCGCACCGCGGCCTGTCCGGTGTCGGTGGCGTCGTTGTCCTCGATCCAGTAGACGCCGTCGTCGGTGATGGCCGTCTGGCCGATGCTCACCGTGTTGGCGCTGTCGGCGACGGGCATCTCCGTCTTGGCGCCGGTCGCCGTGTCGAGGACCTCGACACCGAGCGTGAAGTTGCCGTACGCGTCGGGGGCCAGTCTCGCGTAGGCGATCTTGCCGTCCCCGACGGAGGGCAGCCCCGAGACGTTGTAGGGGCGGCCACCGTCGACCAGGGCGGCCGCTCCGGTCTTCATGTTGACGTACCGGACGTTCGTGACACCGAACTGCGGGTTGAACGCGGTGTAGGCGACGTAGTCGCCGTCCACGACGAGCCCGGAGACGTCGCTGCCGATGGCGTCGACCATCTTCGCGACGCCGCCCTTGACCGGCCGCGCCATGATCTTGATGCCGCTGCTGCTGTAGTCGGCCCAGACCACCGTCTTGCCGTCGGTGTCCGCGTAGACGTTGTAGTCGCCGTTGTTGGCGCTCATCAGCTGCGGAGTGCCCTGGCCTGAGGTGTTGCCCACCCACACCGAGTACGGCTCGCTGCCGTCCTCGTTGGAGCGGGAGACGGCGTACTTGCCGCCGCCGGCGCCGACGCCCGTGTTGTAGACGTTGACCTTGGACAGGATCGTGTCGGTGTCGACACCGAGCGCCTTCTCCCAGCCCGGCACGATGCCGTGCGCGTCGAAGGACCGCTTGACGATCTTCAGCTGGGCCTTGGTGACACCCAGTTCCTGCGCGGCGGCGATGACCGCGGCGCGGCCCTCGGTGAAGCCGTCGAGCGGCGTCATGTACGCGGACAGCGCGCGGTAGACGATCTTGTCGGCGAGGTCGCCGCCGAGGTCCTGGCGCATGTCCCACAGGGCGCCGGAGAAGATGGTGGAGTTGAGGTGCACGCCGCCGTTGTCACCGCGGTAGGTGACGCCGACGAAGTCCTTCGAGGTGGTGGCGCCGTCGTTGAGGTCACGCAGGGCGCACTCGCGCGGGCCGAGCGTGGTGCAGAGGTCCTCGCCCAGGAGGCCGGCGTCCGGGTCGTCCATGGAGACGTTGTTCGCCTCCAGGTCGATGGCGTTGCCGAAGTAGTCGGCGAGGGCCTCGTTCATGGCGCCGGACTGGCCCGCGTAGACGAGGTTCGCGGTGTTCTCGACGACGCCGTGGGTCATCTCGTGGCCGACGACGTCGGTGTCCGCGGAGAAGGTGCGGTAGTCGCCGCCTCCCTGGCCGTACACCATCTTGGTGCCGTCCCAGAAGGCGTTGTTGTACGGCTGGCCGTTCGCGACGACGCCGACCAGGGAGTAGATGAAGCCGTCCTTGCCGTCGAGGCTGTCCCGGCCGAAGTGGTTCTTGTAGTAGTCGTAGACCTTGCCCGCCGCCCAGTGGGCGTCCACCGCACCGGAGTTGGTGAAGTCCTCGCCGAGCTCGGGGGTCGTCGACTGGAAGGTCTTGATCCCGGTGGGCCAGGCACCGGACGCGGAGGCGACCTCGCGGCCTCGGGCGTCGTAGGTCGCCAGCATGGGGCCCACGTACGGGGAGTCGGCGGCCCGCTTGCTGTAGTCGATCATCTGGTAGATGCCCTTGGTGTCCTTGTACAGGTTCACCTCGGTCTTCTCGCCGTTGTAGCGGACGGCGGAACCCTTGACGACGAGCTGGTCGGCCGCTGCCGTGGACGCCTCGGGTGCCTCGCCGGTCGCCCCCGTGGCGGCGGTGCCGGTACCCGTGGCGCCGAACGTCTTGATGCCGCTGTACTGCAGCAGCGGGAAGCCGGAGTGCGCGTCGACGTACACCTCCTGCTTCACGGGCTGCCCGTCGACCGGGCTGACGCCGGTGACGGTGACGTGCCGGGTCAGCACGCCGGTGCCCTGCGGGAGGATCGTCAGGCCGTCGGTGGTGCCGCTCAGTCCGGCCTTGACGGGCCCCTCCCCCGCCGCGGTGCGCTTCAGCGGTGCCTGGCCCAGCTGCGAGACGACGGCGCCGACGGCACGGTCGATCGCGGTCTGCTCCGAGACCTTGGGGGCGACGGTGTCGAGCTTCAGGTCGGTGAAGTACTTCCCCGAGGTGCCGGTGACGTCACGCTTGCCGCTCTTCTTCTCCATACGGACGACGTACTCGCCGCCCAGGACCGGGACACCCTGGTACTTCTGCTGGAGGCGTACGGTCTCCCGGCCGCCCTCGCTCTGCGTGCTGACGGTCGACAGGTCCTTCGAGGAGGTGTCCGCTATGTGGTAGCGGCTCTGCTTCCCCTTGAGGTGGGTACGCGCGGCGTCGGCGGCGCTGCCGGTGGCAGGGACCTCCTCGTGCAGGCCGGCGACCAGGGCGGGCGTGTCGGTGTCGGCGCCGGAGGTCACCCCGCTCGCCGCGGCCGGGACATCGGCGGTGGCAGCGGCCGCGGCCGGTATGCCGGTCACCAGCAGCCCGGCAGCGGCGAGAAGCGCCGCCGTGCCCCGGCCGACGCCTGTGCTGCCGGGCGCTCTCGTCGGTCTGACCGCTCTCCTGCGTACTGAGCTCCGCACGGTGTTTCCCTCCAGTGGCACGAGTGTGTGAACCGCTTTCCGATGCGGCCATGCAAGTACCGGCACGGAGGATGAACAATGCGTTCCCTGTACACACTTGTGTGCGTGCCCACATGTGTGGCCGGAGCTGTCGGGCGAACCGGCGCATAACCAACCTGCCTGCTCCGGAACCGGGTTGGCGTGTAATGCCCGAGTAACGGCGACGGACTAGCGTCCGGGGTCCGTCGCCGTTCCCGGGAGAGCACCTCCGCGCATCGGCCCGGATCGTCGCACCGGGCTCTGCCTACGGGCCCTGCGGCGCCGGTCCGCGTGGCGGAGCCCTCGGCCCGCGCCTGCCCCCGCGCCGGACGGCACGACAAGCACGGCGGCCGCTCACGAGCGGCCGGTGAAGTCAGGATGTGATCAAGGCATGGAGCAGACACGGGATCTGTGGCGGTCCCTGGGCCTCGGAGACGACGAACTCGCCGTCTACGAGGTGCTGCTGGGGACAACACAGCACGAGGACCGGATGGAGCTCGCCCGGAGCCTCGACATGACGTCGCGTCGACTCGACGTGTCTTTGACCCAGTTGAAGATCTACGGATTCGTCCGCTCCAGCTCTGCCGACGGCTTGCTTCCCGTCGCGGTCAACCCCACCACCGCCATCCGCAACCAGATCCACCTGCGCCGCGCACAACTCCTAGACGCCTCCTCGGAACTGGAGGTGCTCACCGCTTCGGTCGACCGCCTGGCCGCCGAGGTGCTGGGCCGGGCGGCGCCGCCCCGGGGCGCGGGCATCGAGACGGTGAGGGGCCAACAGGCCATATCCGAAAGGGTGACCGCCCTTCTCACCTCCGCACAGACCGAGGTCAGCCTGCTCGACCGGCCGCCCTACGCCAGGAGCGCTCCGGACGGTGTGCCGACCCCGCTGGCGGTCGGCGATCTCGTCCGGCGTGGTGTGCGGGTGCGTGTGGTGGTGGACCGCACGGGCCTGGAATTCCCCGGGCGCGCTCGCGGTCTGGGCGAACTGGCGGAGCAGGGGGTGGAGATACGCGTGGCGCCGGATCTGCCGACCAAACTCATCACCGTGGACCGACAGGTCACCCTCCTCCCCCCGAACGATGTCGCCGACCCCTCCCAGGCGGCCGTGGTGGCCACCGACTCTCTCCTGAGCAACGCCCTGGTGCCCCTGTTCGAGGAGATCTGGGAACGCGCTCTGCCGATCGGGGCCGGTGGCACGGACGCGGTCACCGACGAGGACGCTGAGCTGCTGACGATGCTGGCCGCCGGGCTGAAGGACGAGGCCATCGCCAGACGTCTGGACCTGCATGTGCACACGGTGCGTCGCAGGATCAGCCGCCTGATGGCGAGTCTGAGCGCCGAGACCCGTTTCCAGGCGGGCATCCAAGCGGCGCGCAGGGGCCGTCTGAGCTCCTGATCCCGTGTACCGATGCGGTTACCGGGACGTCGGCCTCCGTCACGGGGCCCACGCGGCGACGTGCGGCGCTTGGGTTCCTGAGGTTCGGCACGTGGAAGAAGAGCGGAGGCGGGTGCTGCGATGGGCCTGGAGGATCTCGGACTCGAAGCGGACGAGAACGCCGTCTACGAGGTGTTGATAGAGCGTCCCTCGTCGGGATACGAAGAGCTGGCCGACGCGGTCGCGCTGTCGACGCGGCGGATCGGCGCCGCACTGCGCACCCTGGTGGACCGGGGGCTGGTCGTACGGGCGGCCGACGGCCCGCGCTGGACGGCGGCTCCGCCCGCCGTAGCGCTCGGCGCCGAACTCGCGGCCCAGCGCGAACGCCTTCACCGTGCCGAACTCACCGTCGCACGGTTCGCGGAGACCTACCGTCTGGCGACGGCCGATCCGACCCAGCGCGATCTCGTGGAGATCGTCGAGGGCACCGCCGCGATCCGCGCCCGCTACCTCCAGCTCCAGCTCTCCGCCCGCAGTTCCCTCGACATCTTCTCCGCGGGCGCGCCGGAGGCCGTCGTCCCGGCAGACAGCCAGGAGGTGACGGCCCTCTCCCGCGACGTGCGGGTGCGGGCCGTCATCGACCAGGGGTTCCTGGGCGAGGAGGGTGCGGCGGTCCACGTGGCGCAGTCCCTCGCCGACGGCGTCCACGTCCGTACTGTCGCCGAGGTCCCCTACAAGCTGATCCTCTGCGACCGGGCGGTGGCGATGCTGCCGCTGCGCGGAAGGGATGCCGGTGTCGACCCGGCCGTCGTGCTGCGCGGTGGACTCGCGCACGTGGCCCGGGAGCTGTTCGACCAGGTGTGGGAGCGTGCCCGTCCCTACGGAGAGGTGCCGCACGCGGACATCGACTCCGTCGACGCGCACATCCTGCGGCTGCTCTTCGCGGGCCTCACGGACACGGCCGTCGCCGGTCAGCTGGGAATGTCGGTGCGGACGGTGCAGCGCAGGCTCCAGGCGCTCATGACGAGGGCCGACGCGACCACGCGTCTCCAGCTGGGCTGGCACGCCAGGGACAGGGGCTGGGTGTGACGGAGGCGGGGCGGTCCGGCGTGCCGAGCCACCCGCGTCTCTGTCACACCTGGCCCCCGTCATTCTCTTCCTCTGTCGGCGTCCTCCCGGTCAGCGCAGAGTGAGCGCCCTGATGACGTCCTGCTGGACCGAGAGCCCGCCCGGCGCGGTGGCACCGGCGCGCAGGGACACCGACCCGGCGTGGCGCGGCGTGCTCAGCGTCGTCGTCCAGCGTCCGTCGCCGGCCCGCTTCAGCTTCGCGTCCTGCCAGGTCGCTCCGTCGTCGTAGGACACCTGGAGGGTTGCGGCGTCCGCCGTCACGTCACCGGGGAACGTGGCCGCGTGCAGGCCGATGTCGAGCTTCTTGCCGGCCCGCGCCGAGCCCTGCAGGTCGGTGTCGACGTCGTAGCCGAGGTCGAGCAGGGGCAGGTTCGCGCGTGCCGCCGGGGCTGCGGGCAGCGGCTGGTAGTCGAATCCCCACGTGGTGTTCGTGGCTGTCGAGGTGGTCCAGGCCGAGCCGGTGCGTGCCCCGGTCGCCACCAGCCGGTACGCGCCCCGGGTCAGGTTGTACGCCCTGCCCGAGCGGGAGTTGGACGCCGCCACCTGGGTGTCGCCGCGCAGCAGTGCGGTCCTGGCGGTTCCGCCGAACCCGGTGTGTCCGTCGTCGCCGCCCGAGAGCATCGGGATGTTCCACTGGAGCGTGTTGGAGCTGGTGAAGTAGGTGGCGAAGTCCCGGCCGGGCCGGGGCGCCTGGACCGGCTTGAACCATGCCCCGTCGTAGGAACGCCCTGGCGCGTAGGGGGCCGAGTAGCCGCTTTCGCGGTAGCCGGCCGCGGCGCCGAGGCCCTCGTGCTGTTCCCACCAGGTACCGAGCTCATCCGTCTCCGGAGTGACGTACTCGGTGACGGTACGGCCGTAGCGCTCGTACGAGTCTCCGCCCAGGGCGGGGCCCCACGTCGGGACGAAGTAGCGTCCGCCGAAGCCGGGGGTGCCCGGTGCCGCGTAGAAGCTGCTCTCCACCCGGGCGAGGTCCTTGTCGCGGGGCTCGTAGCGGAGCGCCTTCGCCGAGATGCGGCCGTCGAACTTCTGCACCATGTCGTAGGTGTAGTCGGGGTACTGCTGCTGCGTCACCTTCAGTGTGCCGCGTCCCGACCGTGCCTCGGCGATCAGCCGGGCGCCCGCCGCGTGCCCCACGGAGGCGACGGTGACGTCACCGCCGCCGCTGTAGCTCTGGTACAGCTTCCCCGGCGCGTCGTTGACGACGAGCAGCATCGCCGCTCCGGCGTCGGCCGCGGCCTGGGCTCGCGTGCTCGCCGTGACCGCGTCGCTGCGGTCGATCACCACGGCTTTGCCGCGGACGTCGAGCCCGGCGTAGTCGGCTGTCGCGCCCCGGCCCGCGTACACGGTCCGCAGGGTTGTGGTGCCGTCGTGGAGGGAGGTGTTCGGCTGGGCGGTCAGGGTGACGTCCTGTCCGCTCCCGGTGCGCGCGTCGAGCGTCTTCTGCCGCATCCGCCAGTGCAGGAAGGCGTCCTGCGAACCGTTGGTGACCTTCTCCGTCGGCGTCAGATAGACGGAGTCGTACGCGGCCGGCAGCATCATCGAGCTGGACCAGTCGTGGTCCGCCGGATCGGCGTAGTCCCGCGAGAGGCCGAAGACCGCCGTGGTGGTCTCGCTCTCCCGCTGCGGGAGCGCGTACGCCTTGCGCGCCGTGCTCGCGTCGAGGGTGGATGTCGCCCGCGGGTGTGCCGCGTCGAGCTGGACCTCGGGTGCCAGCAGCAACGCCTTGCCGAGGGAGTCGGGGTCGTCGCCGGGGATGTCCGCGTACGACGAGACGGAGTAGCGGCCCGGCGGGAGACGCAGCGTCCGCTCGCCGGAGACGTCGAGGTACGCGGGCTCCGTCGAGGTGGGGTCGTAGAGGGCGACGTTGTCCCTGACCGGATTCCCTTCGCGGTCGCTCACCTTGATCGTGTAGTCGTACATCTCCCGCTCCTTGAACAGAGCGAAGCCGGTGTGCGCGACCACGGCGCCGGTGGCGGCGTCGGTGGCGGCGACCTGGCCGGAGAAGGTGGTGCCCGCGGCGGCCTTCGACGGGTCGAGCGTGAGGGTGACCTCGGCGGTGCCGTTCGCCGCGACCACCACCCGCGGGGCCGACAGGGTGTAGGCGTCGTCGTCGGTGCCCGTGGTGAGGTCGAGCGTGACGTCGGTGTCGCCGTCGTTGCGGTAGGTGATCGTACGGACGGCCTGCTTCGCGTCGGCGTTCGGCCAGTCGTAGGCGGCGGCCGCCACCGAACCGGTCGCCTCGACCGTGGCGTCCACGGCGGCGGCCGCGTCGACCCGGCCGGTGCCCGCCTCGTACGGTGTCGGCCGGGTGCGGGCGGAGGTGGTCATCAGCGCGTTCTTGATGCGCTCACCGCTCCAGTCCGGGTGACGCTGCTTCAGGATCGCGGCGACGCCGGAGACCAGCGGGGTGGCCATCGACGTACCGCTCATGGTCCGGTACAGGCCGCCGGTCCAGCCGGGCACCGACTGGGAGGCGGCGGCGGTGACGTCCACGCCTGGCGCCGAGACGTCCGGCTTCAGCGCGTGGCTGACGGAGAGCGGGCCCTGGCTGGAGAAGTCGGCCCGCTCGTCGTTCCCGTCGACGGCGGCGACGGTGAGCGCGGCGGCCGCGGCCCCCGGTGCGCCGATGGTGCCCGGGTCGTAGGCGTTGCCCGCGGCGATCACGTACAGCGGACCGCCGTCGGCCGACAGCGCGTCGACCGCCTGCGACATGGGGTCGTCGCCGTCGGACGGGTCGCTGGAGCCCAGGCTCATCGACACGATGTCGGCGCCCCGCTCCTTGGCCCACTCCATGCCCGCGATCGCGTCGGAGTCATTGCCCGAGCCCGAGTTGCCGAGCACCTTGCCGACGAGCAGGCGTGCGCCCGGCGCCGCGCCCCTCTCCTTGCCGTCGGAGGCGGCGCCGGTACCCGCGATGGTGGACGCGACATGGGTTCCGTGGCCGTGGCCGTCGTCCACGGCCTCACCGGCGACGAAGCTCTTGGACTCCTCGATCCGGCCCACGAGGTCGGGGTGGTCGAGGTCGGCGCCGGTGTCGAGCACCGCGACCTTCACTCCCTGCCCGTCGTAGCCCTGCTGCCAGGCGTCGTTCGCCTTGATCTGTGCGGTGTCGTCGGCGAGCGAGGCTTCGACCCGCGCGTCGAGCCACAGCTTGCCGATGCCGTCGTCCAGTGTGCGCGGAGACGTGCCGGGGGCGATGTCGCGCCAGAAGGTGCGGGCTTCGTCCTTGTCGGTGCGCAGCGCGGACGCGTCGATCGAGGTGAGCGTGCGGACCTTCGTGGCGCCGTCGGGCGCCGCCGGGGGCCGTGCGGAACGGCTCTGCTCCGAGGCCGTCGCGATCAGCGGTACGGAGTCCTGGCGGGCGTCGTCGTATCCCATCGCGACCAGCTCGGTGACGTCGAACAGGCGCGGGTCCAGCTTGTCCGCGGCCAGCAGCGGCATCGCCCGGGTCGGCACCACGTAGGTGTGGTCGCCCCGGGTCTCCACCTGCACGCCGCTGTCCGCGTCGGCGGGGTCGACGGTCACGACGTCCCGGGCGCCGGGCAGGTCGGTGTAGTGGACGACGTCACCCGTGATCAGGGTGATGTCGTACGCCTTGCCCGGGAGGCTGCTCGCCGGGGTGACCGCGACGGGGGCCGCCGTCGCGGCCGACACCCCCGTCCATCCGGTGAGCGCCATGGTCAGCGCGGTGGCAGCCGGCAGGAACCGGCGGCTGGTTATCGATCTCATGGACGGATTCAACCGGCGGAACAGCGCCCGGACGTCGAATGTTCATGTCGGCTTACCGACATGGCGGAAGTCGGACATCGTCGCTCCCCGCCGCCGGGCGGTCCGGGCGAGGCGCGCATGCGGCCGGACCGCCGGCCCGGTCCGGCCGTCCGCGGGTGCGGAGCCGGACCGGGCCAACGCCCTTTTTCAGCGCACCTCGTACGCCCGGACGGTGCTCTGACTCACCGTCGCGCCCTCCGTGTCCGCGAGGGTCACCCGCAGGTGGACGAACGCGCCGGCGGGTATCCCCGCCGGGATCTCGCCCTGCCACGCCCCGTGGGCGCGCTTGACGTCCGCCGGGTGCCAGTCCGTGACGGCGTCCACGGTGGCCTCGGTGCCGTACGCGTACTCCAGGCGTACGCCGTCCAGCGGCACCGTGCCGCTCACGCCGTCGAGGACGGCGCTGAGGCCGACGGTCGTCGCCTCGCCCGCGGGCCGCGTGTTGCGCAGGTCCGACGGGACGTCCACGACCGGGACCAGCAGTCGCTGTGCGCCCTGCGAGGCGGCGCTCGACGGGAACGTCCACTCCGTGGCGTACGCGAGTCCCAGGCGGTCGGCCGCGGAGGCGGGGCGACGCCAGGTCTGCCGGAACGTCACCTCGGCATTGCCCTGCGGGAGCGTGTAGATGCCCGCGGTCATCGGCTGCGGCTGGCCGTCCACAAGAAGTTGACGGGTGCCGTAGTCGCTGTAGCCGCCGGTGTTGTCGTGCCCGCCCGCGTCGCCGAACGGCGCGAGGACGAAGGTGAGGCGGTCACTGTTCCGGGTCATGAGCGCCCGGTCGTAGGTGTTGCGGACCGGGCCGTAGGGCGTCTTGTACCACTGGGCGGTGGTCCGCCCCCGGCCGACGGTGTGCGGGCCGTCGTAGCCGGTGCTGGCGTACGGGCCGAGGTCGCGGCGCATCAGGGTCGTCCAGGCCAGGCCCTCGTCGCCGGACGGGGTGAAGAACTCGGTGCGCTGCTGCGGCGCGTGCAGCGGCAGCGTCGTGCCGCCCGCCCAGACCGAGCCCATGCCGGGCAGGCCCACCTGCACGTCCGACCAGTACGTCGTGTCCGCGGCGCTCTGCACGTGGTACCGGGCGTCGGTCCGGGCGAGTGCGGAGTCGTGGACGCGGATCTTGCCCGGCCGTATCGAACCCTGCGACGTGGAGGCGAGGTTGTAGACGTACGGGCTCCGCGCCGTCGCGGTGCCGGACCAGGAGACCGTGGCCGTTCCCTGCTCGGCCTCCGCCTTGATGGCGAGGGCGTCGGCCCAGGTGATGGTGGCCTGCGGGACGCCCTCCGATCCGGTGACCTGGAAGCGGCCCTGGCTGTCGGGGACCGCCGCGAGCACTCCGGCCGCTCCGGCGCGGGCCGCGGCCGTCGTCCAGGTATAGCCGTTGCCGCCGCCGGTACCGGCGTCCACCAGGGCGATCTTCCCGGTCAGGTCGTGGGCGGCGAAGTTGGCGTCCGTGCCCTTGCCGACGGGGACGACCTCGGCCGTTCCCGTGCCGTCGAACTCGGTGGCCTTCTGGACCGGCAGCGGGTCGAGGGTGCGTCCGCCGCCGGTGGTGAAGGCTGCCTGCGGGGCGGTCTGCCGCGCCGCGGCCAGGAAGGTGAGACCGGGCGCGTGGCCGATCCGCTGCGCGTAGACGCCCTTCACGTAGCTGGGGACCGAGGTCAGGTAGCCCGCCTTGAGCTGCCCGCTGTCGTCGAGGCCGACGGCAAGTCCCATCGCGAAGCCGTTCGCCCGGCTGGGCCGGTCGGTGCTCCAGGAGATCTCCTCCGCGTCGCGCGCGTCCAGCGTGACCGTGGTGTCGCCGGAGACCGTCACGGTCGGGTCGTAGAGCTGCGAGACGGAGGCGACGCTGCCGATGTTGCCGGGCTCGTCCCGCGTCATGATCATGCCGCTCAGGGAGTACGCGCCCAGGGGCACCCGGATCGTGGTGCTGCCCGGCTGCGGATAGCCGAGGGTGTACCGCTTCGCCGTGTCCCGGTGTTCGTCGAACAACTGGAACGCGGACGGTGTGACCGTCGGGTCGCCGTGCCGGTCGAGACCCTCGACCGTGAGGTCGGCCGAGGGCTCCTCCATGTGCGCGCCGAACGGGACGGTGACCCGGACGCCGTGCGCTCCCACGGCGACGAGACGGCCCGTGACCGTGCCGTAGTCGCCCGCGTCGAGGCGCGCGCCGGGGTCGATGCGGAGCGAGACGTCGGCGGAACCGTTCGCGGGCACGGTGACCGTACGCCGGACGGGCGAGGCGAACCCCGACAGCCGGGAACCGTCGTCGCCGCGTACGTCCTGGACGGTGAGGGCGAGGACGACGTCCTTGCCGGTGACGTTCGTCAGGGTGACCGGCTCGTCCACGGGGGCCAGGCCGGACTGCGGGTAGGCGAAGTCCCCCAGCAGGGGCGCAGGTCCGGCGACCACGGGCTGTGTCACCGCCCGGGCGACGTCCATCGGCCCCGCCCCCTGTTCGAGGACGGGCACGCCGGTGGCGGCGGCGGACGAGGTCAGCAGCGCCTTCACCCGGGCCGGGGTGGCGCCGGGATACCGCTGGAACAGCAGAGCGGCGCCTCCCGCCACGTGCGGGGTCGCCATCGAGGTGCCGGACATCTCCTGGTACGCCAGGTCTCCGCGCCCGCCCGCCCGTGCGGCGACGACCTCGACGCCCTGGGAGGCGATGTCGGGCTTGGCGGTCCTGCCGTCCACGGACGGGCCGCGGCTGGAGAAGGAGGCCGTCCGGTCCTTCCGGTCCAGTGCGCCCACGGTCAGCGCGCTCGGGGCGCAGCCGGGGGTCGACACGGTGCCGTGCAGCGAGGCGTTGCCGGCGGCGATGACGAACAGGGCCTGGCCGCTGAGGCGTTCCACCGCGTCGACGTCGGGGCCGCTGCAGTCCGCCGAACCGTCGGCGCCCAGCGACATGGAGACGACCTGGGCGCCTTCCGCCACGGCCCACTCCATGCCGGCGACGATGCCGCTGAGGGTGCCGGAGCCGTCGTCGCCGAGGACCTTGCCGACGAGCAGCTCCGCTCCGGGCGCCATGCCTGCGTACTTTCCGTGCGAGGCGGCCCCGGTGCCCGCGATGGTCGAGGCGGTGTGGGTGCCGTGTCCGGTACGGTCCTGCGCGTCCGCGCCGGTGACGAAGACCTTGGTCTCGGCGATGCGTCCGGCGAGGTCGGGGTGGGCGGCGTCGACGCCGGTGTCGAGGACGGCGACCTTGACGCCGGTGCCGTCGAGTCCGGCGCGACGGGCGGCTGTCGCCCCGGTGAGCGGCACGGTCGGGCTGCCGAGGCCGGTGACCGCGCTGCCGTGCACCTTGGCGTCGAGCCAGATCTTGTGCACACCGCCGGTGGCGGCCCGGGACCGTCCGTCGGCGGACTTCGGTGCGAGGCCCGGCCAGGCGGCGCGGGCGGACTTCTTGTCGACGGTGAGTCCGGCGCCGCCGATCGAGTCCAGGCCGGCGGTGGTCCGGACGCCCGGGACGGAACTGCGGGGCGCGCGCCCGCCTTCGTACTCGACGACGACGGGGACGGTCTCGGAGTGGGCGTCGTCGTATCCGTCGGCGATGAGCTTGCCGATGTCGAAGAGCGCGGGGTCGACCAGTCCCGCGTCCACCAGTTCCTCGACGCCCTGCGGGAACACGTAGGTGCTCTTGCCGTCCTGCCAGGTGGCGGCGGGATGGTCGGTGGCGTCGGCGGTGCGCGGCGCCGCCGAGAGGACACGGCCGTGTGCGTCGAGTCGGGCGTCGACCACGTCGCCGGTGACGAGCGTGACGGTCCGGGTGGCTGCTGCCGCGTCGGCGGCCAAGGGCGTACCGGGGTGAGCCGGTTCGGCGGCGGACGCGGCGTGGGTGCCCACGGCCAGCAGGGCAACGGACAAAAGCCCGAGGGCCGTTTGCCGCACAGGGGTATTTCTGCGTCTCACAGGTGTTCTCCAGAGGGACGGGAGGTGATGCGTCGCTTGGAAGAACAGACTGGCCAACACGGTTGCCCTGTAGGGAAGATGGCGGTGGCGGGCCGTCGCCATGACGTGTTTCCGACAGTCGGTGGAGCACGGCGCGGGCCGTCGCGTCAGCCTGGTGACGACAGAGGGTGAAGTGACAGCGGGTCGTGGTGTGACGACACTGGTGCCATGTCGTCCGATCTTGGAACATCATCCCGACAGCCGCTCGCCCCGGCCTCGGCCGCCTCGGAACGCGCCGTCGACACGGCGCGGGAGGCTGATTCCCTGCGCTCCCGGTTCGCCGGTCTCCGGGCGGAGCTGCGCGACGCGGACGCCGCGCTGACCCAGCTCCTCGCGGCCTGGCGGCCGGGCGGAGGCGCGACGGAGGAGTTCGTGGTGGCGTGGGAGGGCCGCGAGGCGCAGGCCCGCCGGTTGCTGGAGCTGGAGTACGGGGCGCGTACGTCGCTGCTGGTCTTCCAGTCGGGCGCCAACACGGTCGCTCCCGTCCCGACGACACTGCCCGACGACGACGGGCGTCCGGACGACGACGGCCGGCCGGACACGGCCGGGGAGGACCCGCCCCAGCCGGCCCGGGAGCCCGCCGGGGAACCGGCGCGCAAGGACGGAAACCCCGATGTCTCCTACCGTGTGGTCGTCGACCGGGCGTTCCTGTCCGAGCCGGCGGCCGTCCGCGCGCTCGACGAACGTGTGTCGGCGGGCAACGAGGTGCGGGTGGTGGACCAGCCCCTGCTCAAGCTGGTCGTCGCGGACGGGGAGACGGCGATGGTCCAGCTCGACCAAGGGCGTTCGCTGGAACTGCGGCCGCCCCTGGTGCTGCTGGCCACCGAACTCTTCGAGTCGGTCTGGCGGCGCTCGCGTCCCTATCTGCGTGAGGACGGCGACCTCAGCCCCACGGACCGCAGAATTCTCCAGCTGATGCTCTCCGGGCTGACGGACACGGCGACGGCCCATCAACTGGGCGCGTCGCCGCGGACGATCCAGCGGCGGGTGCGTGCCCTGATGGACGCGGCCGCCGTCTCCTCGCGTGTGCAGCTGGGCTGGTACGCGATGCGCAACAACTGGGTGTGACGGCGGGAGCGCCCCCGGCGCTCCCGCCGGCGGTCACATCCGGTCCACGTAGTACTCCAGGGTCCGGCCGTGCAGCCGCTTCACCGGGTCGGTCCAGTGGTCCGCGGTGCTGTTCTGCGCCAGGTAGTTCTGGACGACCCAGCCCATGTCCCGCGCGTCGACCGTGCCGTCGTGGTCGATGTCGGCGGACCGTTCGGCGGTGCCGCGGGCCGCGTACACGGCGGCGGCGTCACGGACGTCGATGACGTCGTCGCCGTTGACGTCGCCCGCGACGAGGGTGGCGTCGGACGCGGCGCTCGTGCCGGCCGTGCCGAAGTCGCCGTGCGCGGCCAGATCGACGTCCTCGTACCAGGTGAAGTGGCCGGGCACGGAGACCTCGAACCGGTAGGGCGCGCCCGCCGGTTCGAGCCCGGAGGCGGACATCCGGGCGGCGGCGTCGGCGTTCAGGGTGCGCCGGGTGCCGTCCGGCGCCGTGAGCGTCGCCCGGAAGCCGTCGGCGCTGTAGTCGCGGCCGCTGTCGTACGCGTAGTTCTTGGTGAGCAGGGCCTCCGCGGCGGAGCGTGCGTTGAAGGTGGACGTGGGGTTCAGCATCCGCACGGAGCCGTAGAACAGGATGTTCAGCGACACCTTGGTGCCCGAGGTGTCCGTGGCGGAGGTGGTGCCGGTGTTCAGGCTCGCCGAGGTCGTCCAGGTGTTGCCGGTGACCTCGTAGGTGACCTTGAGCAGCGGCATGGAGTCCGCGTCCAGGCCCTCGGGGTCGGCGACGTCGAAGGCCACGGTGCGGTACGAGGACGCGCCGGCCGAGACGTCGGCCGTGGTGCGGATGTCCGACGGTCCGTGGGCTGCGAGTTCGCCGGTCGGCTCGACGGCGAGCAGTTTCAGGTTGCCCGCGTGGTAGCGGATCTGCGTGGAGAAGCTCTTCCAGTGCTTCAGGTCGTGCGCGGTGAGCGTGTACGTGACCTTGTCGCCCGCTCGGGCGGATGCCGCGCTGGCGTCGCCGACGACGTAGGGCACGCCCTCCTTGATGGTGTTCAGGACGCGGACGTCGCCGATGTTGCCCGCCGCGTCGGTGGGCCACAGCTTGAACATCGCGGTGGGCGGGCCGGCGCTGTACGGGAGCCGGGCGTCGACGGTGCCGTCCGCGCCGACTCCGGTGTGTCCGGTGGGCGCGTTGTAGTTGGCGTAGGAGTAGTAGAGGACGTTGTCGTCCTGCCCGATGTCGAGTCCGGAGGCGCGGATCGCTGCCGTCTGGCCGTCGACGAGCTTGCCGGGGACGGGGAACGACGTGTCGGCCGCCGGGTGTTCGACGACGGTGGGGTGGGCCGGGTTCCACGTGCCGTACGCGTCGTCGTAGGTGGGCACGGTGGAGTCGACGTAGACGTCGCGCAGTTCGGTGTCGGTGCCGCCGTCGGCGCCGGTGCCGACGATCCGCAGCTTGTAGGCGCCGTCCTTCATCCAGCGGCCCCGCGGGTCGATCGGGGTCGCCTTGTCGCCGGTCAGCGGGAAGTACCAGGCACCGACGGTGGCGGGGCCGTAGAGGACGCCCTCGGTCAGTCCGACGGTGTTGATGCCGCCGACGTAGCCGATGTCCTTGCCCCGCTTGTCGGTGAGGAAGATGTCGATGCTGCGGAGCTGTCCGGCCATCTTCAGGTTGAAGGTGGCCGCGCCGCCGCCGACGGCGCCGTCCGGTGAGTTCTGCCCGGTCGAGAGGACCGACTTGGTCATGTCGACCTCCTCGAACCCGGACTTCGCGAGCCGCATGCCGAACGGGACGCGCAGACTGTGCGTCCGCGTCCCGCGCGTGGGCGTCAGGGTGAGGTAGCCCTCGTAGTACCCGGCGGGCGCGTCGGCGGGGACGTGCAGCGTGGTGCGTACGGTGGCCTTGCCGCGGGCGCCGACGTTCACCGTGTCGTCGGCGCTGAGCGTGACGTGGGCGGCGGCCGCGTCCTGGGACGTTCCGGAGCCTCGGGTGAATACGGTGCTCACCCGGTAAGTGCCGGGGCGGGCGGCGTCGTTGACCAGGCGCAGCGTGTGCCCGGCGTCGGTCCTGCGGCCGAGCGGCAGGACGCCGAGGTTCAGGGCGCCGGTGCGGTGGCCGAGCTGGGTCTCCGCGCCTTCGAGCGTCAGGTAGGGGGTGTCGCCCTCGACCTGGAGCGCCGCGGTGGTGTGCACCGCGGCGTACGGGTCGACAGCGCCGGCGCCGGCCTCGAAGACGCTGACGTCGCCGGGCATCGGGGCCGCGGTGTTCATCAGGGCCGTCTTGACGTCGTCGGGGGTGAGGCTCGGGTCGTGCTGGAGGAGGAGAGCGGCGGTTCCGGCGACGTAGGGGCTCGCCATCGAGGTGCCGCTGAGGCGGGCGTAGGCGTACGTGTAGTCGCCGCCGGCCGGGTCGACGATGTCGGCGGGCACGGAGGACAGGACGCTCACGCCCGGCGCGGTGACCTCGGGCTTGATGTCCCCGGTGCCGTAGACGGGGCCGCGCGAGCTGAAGTCGGCCAGGCCTCCGCCGCCGAGGCGGAAGGTGCCCGCGGCCGCGAAGGACACCTCGGCGCCGGGGCCCGCGGCGGCCAGGGCCGCTCCGTCGGCGGCGGTCACCGAGAACGCCGGGACGTAGGAAGCCGCCTCACCTATGTAGAACGGGATGTGTCCCTCGTCGGCGTTGTCGTTGACGAGGAGAACGGCCGCGGCGCCCATGCTCCGCGCGCGCCGCACCTTCTCGTCGAGGCTGATCGCACCGCGTTTCACCAGGACGGCCTTGCCCGTGACGTCCTTGCCGGTGTAGCCGGCCGCCGTGCCGGTGCCGACGTCCGCCACGGGACGGGGCTGGTCGGCCAGCCGTTCGAGGGCGTCGCCGTAGGGCTGGGCCAGCAGCCGGACCCCGGCCGTGGTCCCGCCCGTGCTCACCGTGTAGGCGGGCAGGGTCAGCGGCTCGTCGTGGGCGCCGACGGTCAGCGGCAGGGCCGCCGCGCCCGGCGTCCCGAGCGTGCCGGCCGCCGGACCGCTGTTGCCGGCGGCGATGACGGTGGTGACCCCGGCGAGGACGAGGTTGTCGGCGGCGACGGCCTGCGGGCTCAGCGGGTCGTTGATCGCCGCGCCGAGCGACATGTTGACCACGTCCATGCCGTCGGACGCGGCCCTGTCCATCGCCGCGAGGATGTCGCTGGTGTTGCCGGTGCCGTAGGGGCCGAGCACGCGGTACGCGTGGATCTCGGCGCCGGGCGCCACACCGTGCGCGGCGCGTGCCTCGGCGGGGTCGCCCTGTCCGGCGATGATGCCGGCGACGTGGGTGCCGTGCTCGGTGTAGTACGTCGATCCGGCGTTCGTCTCCGCCTGGCCGGAGGCCTTCCAGTCGGCGTACGTGGTCTCCATCGGGTCGTCGTCGCCGTCGACGAAGTCATAGCCGCCGGCGTAGACCGCCTTCAGATCGGGGTGGTGGTAGTCGATCCCGGTGTCGATGACGCCGATCTTCACGCCCTTGCCGGTGACGCCTTCGGAGTGGAGGCGGTCCACGCCGTCCGCCGGTTCCGGCGCGTCCGGTGCCGGGTCGGCGGCGGGGGCGCCGGTGGCCGCGCCCTCGGTGAGCGCCTTGACCTCGGTGTCCGGCCAGACCGCCGCGACCTCGTCGTGGTCGAGCAGGTCGGCGACGCGGTCGCCCGGCAGGGTCAGGCTGACGCCGTCGAAGCTCCGGGTGTAACTGCGCTGCACCCGCGCGGCGACGGCGCCCTTGCCGGCGCTCCGGCCCGCCGGGTCCGATGCGTCGGCCACCGCGTCGGAGAACATGGTGTCGAGGGTGGCGCGGAAGGTGTCGTGCGCCTTGCCGACGGCGCCGCGGGCGTCCGCGTCGCTGAGCGTGCGGCCGTCGGCGGCGGCGAGCAGGCGGGCCGTTTCGGCGGGCGGCGTACGCAACTGCACGATGACGTCGACGGGTTCGCTGGAACCGAGGGCCGTCTTGTCGGTGACGTGCAGGCCGCCGATGTCCAGCGAGGCCATCCGGTGCAGTGCCTGGATCTCCTGCTCGTCCAGGCCCGTGAGTACGTCGCCCGCGCTCACCGTGGCCTTCGGGGCGGTTGTCGCGGCCTGCGCCGTGACCATGGCGGTCAGGGTGGTGAGCACCGTGGCAGCGGCGACCGCGGCGAGGCGTGCGCGTCTGGGTACGTGTGTCATGTTCCTGCTCCTCTCCGGACGGATCGTGCCGTCGGGTGCCCTGCCGTGGGACGCCGGCAGTCGTCCGAGCATGGGCGTACGGCTGACCGGCACGGAAGCGCGGAAGGTGGCGGGATTACGACGTGTCGTCAAAACGCCAGCTCACTCGTGGTGTTCGACGCCCTCACCCGATGCGTTCGACGCCCGCTCCGCCAATCGCGGTTGGTGCGTGTCGTCTTCACGCCGTGTCGCAGTCCCGCCAGCGGCTCGCGACGCTCGCGGCAACGCGGGATCGGTATACGTGGCCTGAACTCCCGTCCACCGAAGGGGAAAACATGCCACCGACCGTCCCCCGGCGCAGACGCCGGCTCACCGCGGCCGCCCTCGCCGCAGGCCTGACCGGTTCGCTGCTCGGACTCTCGACGCTGCCGGCCCGGGCCGCCGAAGTGCCGCAGCCGCTGGGCGCTGCCGTGCCCCACACCGCCAAGGAGGCGCCCCGGTCCGGGGACGACAAACTGGGCGCGCACGACCGGTCGTTGCTCCAGACAGCCGAAAGCAAGAAGCGGAAGACCGTCACCGTCCTGCTCGCCACGGACGAGGGCGACACCGCGAAGCTCCGCGCGAAGGTCACCGAACTCGGCGGCCATACAGGCATGTTCGACGACGGTCTCGGTTACGTGCGCGCCACCGTACCCACCGACGAAGTGGACCGGCTGACCGCGCTCTCCTCCGTCCGCGCCGTCGACCTCAGCGAGACCTTCGAGCTTCCCGACCCCTCGCCGGTCGGCGCCGGGGACGCCGAGGCCGCCCGGGGAGCGGCTTCCGGCAGCGGTCCCGCCGCACCGGGCCGGCTCACCCCCGCCGACAACCCCTACCTGCCGACCGGGGAGACCGGAGCCACGGACTTCACGGCGGCCCACCCCGCGTGGGACGGCCGGGGCGTGACCGTCGGCATCCTCGACACCGGTGTGGACGCCTCCCATCCGGCGCTGCGGACCACCACCACGGGCGCGCCGAAGATCAAGGACTGGGTGACGGCGACCGACCCGGTCGGCGACGGCGACCCGACGTGGCTGGAGATGCGGCTCAAGGTCACCGCCGTGGACGGAGGCTTCCGGTACGGCGGAGTCGACTGGAAGGCCCCGGACGGAACCTACGAGTTCGCGGTGTTCGACGAGTCGAAGACCTGGGGCAGCGAGCTCGCCGGGGACGTCAACCGTGACGGCGACACCAAGGACTCCTTCGGCGTCCTGTACCGCGAGTCGGACCACACCGTGTGGGTGGACGCCGGCCTCGACCACGTCTTCGGCGCCGACGACGTCGTCGAACCGTACGCGGAGAGCGGGAAGTGGGCCGCCTTCGGGACCGACGACCCCGCCACCGCGGTGAACGAGTCGATGCCCTTCACGGTCGAGCACCGCGACGACGTCGACCTGTCGGCGCGCGGCGGCACGAGCACCGGCAAGACCGCCGACTTCGTGAACATCGGCATCGTCTCCGGTGCGCACGGCACCCATGTCGCCGGGATCGCCACGGGCAACGGCCTGTTCGGCGGGCGGATGGACGGCGCGGCACCGGGGGCGCAGGTCGTCTCGGAACGCGTCTGCCTGTTCGCCTCCGGCTGTACGTCGTACGCGCTCGCCGAAGGCATGATCGACGTCGTCGTCGACAAGGGGGCCGACGTGGTCAACCTGTCGATCGGCGGGCTGCCCGCGCTCAACGACGGGACCAACGTCCGTGCCGTGCTGTACAACCGGCTGATCGACGAGTACGGGGTGGAGATCGTCTCGTCGGCGGGGAACGACGGCCCGGGCATGAACACGGTCTCCGACCCGTCCGTCGCCGACCGGGTGATAGCGGTGGGTGCCTCGGTCAGCAAGGACACCTGGTGGGCCGATTACGGCTCGCGTGTGTCGGCGCGCCAGGGCCTGTTCCCGTTCTCGGCGCGCGGTCCGCGCGAGGACGGCGGGATGAAGCCCGAGATCGTCGCACCGGGCGCGGCCGTGTCGTCCGTACCGACCTGGATGCCCGGGGAGAGCGTCCCGCAGACCGGTTACGCGCTCCCCGCCGGGTACGCCATGTACAACGGCACGTCCATGTCCTCGCCGCAGGCCGCGGGCGCCGCCGCGCTGCTGCTCTCGGCCGCGTACGGCTCCGGTGTGAAGGTGACGCCCGAGGCACTGCGTACCGCGCTGACCGGCTCGGCCCGCTTCCTGGACGACACGCCCGCGTACGCGCAGGGCGCCGGCCTGATCTCGGTGCCGGACGCCTGGAAGCTGCTGGCGAAGAAGGTCCGGCCGACCTCCTACGCCGTCGAGGCTCCGGTGTGCGGGGTGCTCGCCTCGCGGCTGGCCACCCCGAAGTCCGGCTCCGGTGTGTACAACCGGTGTGCCCCCGGCGACGGCGGCCAGACCCTCGGCCGTCCCCGCGACTACGAGATCCGGCTGACCCGTACCGGCTCCGGGAGCGGTGCGGCGACGCTGTCGTGGGTGGGCAACGACGGTACGTTCGACGCCCCGCGCTCGGTCCGGCTGACCGAGGGCCGCGCGTCCGTCGTCACCGTCCGCGCGCACGCCCGGTCGGTGGGAGCGCACTCGGCGCTGCTGCGCGTGGACGACCCGGCCACGCCCGGTGTCGACCGGCTCGTACCGGTCACCGTCGTCGTCGCGGCCGAGCCCGCCAAGCCGTCGTACGCGCTGTCGGACCGGGGGGCCGTCGACCGCAACGCGACCCGGTCGGTGTTCGTGTCCGTGCCCGAGGGGGCGGCCTCGCTCAAGGCCGACCTGAGCGGGATCGCCGACGGGAGCCAGACCCGGTTCCTCGCGATCGACCCGCAGGGCATGCCCGCGGAGGACACGGCCGCGGCCCGCTGCTACACGAACTACTCGGACGCCGGAGACTGCGCCCCGGCCTCACGGGTCTATGAGCACCCGATGGCCGGGGTGTGGGAGTTCGAGGTGGACGCACGGCGGACCTCGCCGGTCCTGGAGAACCCGTTCCGGCTGGCCGCCACCGTGCTCGGCGCCGGGTTCGACGCTCCGTCGTCCGTGATCGCCGAGGCCGCGCTGCACGCCCCCGCGGAGAAGTCCTTCACCGTCGTCAACCGGTTCGCCCCGGCGACCGCGCACCCCGTCGGCGGTTCCCTCGGGGCGCTGTCCGAGGCGACCCCGACCCTCGGTGACCAGCAGATGACCGGCAAGACCCTGACGGTGCCGCGCGACGCGACCCGCCTGGAGGTGTCGATGGGCAACGCCTCCGACCCGGACGCCGACCTGGACCTGTACCTGCTCACCCAGTCCGGCGCGGTCGTGGCCTCGTCGGCCAACGGCGGTGCGCGCGAGTCCCTGACGATCGACGCCCCGAAGCCGGGGTTCTACCTGCTCTACATCGCGGGTACCGACGTACCCTCCGGCAGCACCACCTTCGACATCCAGGACACCATGTTCTCCGCGTCGCTCGGCTCGGTGACGGTGGACGGCGGACCGGTGCACCTGCGCTCCGGCCAGTCGACGAAGGTCGCCGGCCGGCTGGTCCCGGACGTGGTTCCGCCGGCCGGGAAGCGCCTGGTCGGCCGGTTCTCGCTGGCCACGGACGAGGGCACCACGCTGGGCAGCGCCGACGTGCTGCTGGGTAAGGTGACCCAGCCGCAGGCCGAGGTCACCGGTTCGTTCGGTCCGGCGATCGGCTTGAGCCTGGACGACGCAGGCCGGGTGGCGGGTTCTCAGCAGGTGTCCGGCAGAAGCCGGCCGATCCGCTGGGACCCGGAGAGCGGAATCACGCTCCTCGAACAGGCGGACGCCCATGACGGCCATGTCCTGGCGCAGAGCCCGTCGGGTGATTACGCCGTCGGTCAGCTGACCCTCCCGGACGGCACCCGGGGAGCCGTCTGGTCGCCGGACGGGAAGCTCACGACCATGCCCCTGCCGGACTGGGAGGCGTACAGCTTCGACCGGGCCTACGCCGTCAACGACGCGGGGTCGGTGGTCGGCAACGCCACCGGCTACCTGAAGGACCCGGCGACCGGCCGCAGCCTCCAGGTGAACGACCCGTTCGTGTGGACGGCGCAGGACGGCTTCCGCAGGCTGCCGCACCTGACCGACAGCCGCACGCAGACCGAGCCGCTCGCGCTCAACGGCGCCGGTGTGGTGGTCGGCCACTCCGCCAAGGACGGCGCGCGGCGCGCCGTCCGGTGGGACGCCGACGGAACCATCACCGACCTGGGCGTCCTGCCGGGCATGACCGACAGCTACGCCCTGTCCGTCAACGCCACCGGGACGATCGTCGGCACCAGCGGCGACGACGCGTTCGTCCTGAAGCCGGGCGGCACGATGACCCGCCTGCCCGACTTCGGGTACGACGCCCATGCGCTGGAGGTGAACGACGCGGGCTGGATCACCGGCACCGCGGAGGTCGAGCCGGACTCCACCACGGCCGTGGTGTGGGACCCCGAGGGCCGCATGTACGACCTGGGCGCGATGGTCGACCGCTCCCACTGGGCCCCCTTGGAGGGGATCGCCATCAACAACCGCGGTCAGGTGGCGTTCTACGCGATGGACCTCACGGACGGAGGATCGACGAAGATCGTCGTGGCCGGTCTGCCCGTCTGACGCCATGGCCGGTCAGCCCGTCCGACGCCATGGCCGGTCCGCCCGCCCGACGACCGGTTCGCCCGGGGAGCCGCCCGGTGGTGTGCCCGCATCCGGCGGGGCGCACCACCGGGTCTCCGGGCGGCGGGGGCTGCTTCCCGCCGCCCGGGCTACTTCCCGGTCCGCGCGGTGTCCGTGGCCGCGGCGGCCTTGCCGAGGGTGCGGTCGCAGACGGTCAGCAGGAGGTAGACCACCCCGGCACCGAGCATCACCCAGGCGAGCTGGTGCATGCCGCCGGTGTCGGCGTGTTCCCCGAAGGACGCGGCGGTCGCGGAGGAGGCGACCATCGAGCCGATGTAGGCGAAGGTGCGCAGCAGGCCGGCCGAGGAGGCGGTGCGCTCGGGATCGGCCTGGAAGTAGACGGAGTTCTGCAGGGCCAGGTTGTTCAGCCCCTGCGGGACGCCGAAGATCAGGGCAACCAGGAGCAGCAGCCACACGGGGCTGGTCCCCGAGAGCGTCAGGATCACCAGGCAGGCGACGATCTGCCCGGCCGCGCCGACGAGCAGTTTGCCGCGCACGCTCTTGCGCCGCCCGGTGACCACGGAGATGCCGATCGCCATCAGGAACATGGGGATCTGGACCAGCCCGGCGTGGAAGGGCGACAGCCCGTAGCCCTCCTCGGTCCACTGGCTGAAGCCGTAGAGGAAGGCGTACGCGACGACGTACGCGACGAGCGCACGTACGTAGGTGGCCAGCAGCGGGGTGTTGCCACCGAGTACCCGCAGGTCGATGAAGGGGGTGGCGGTACGCAGCTCGCGTACGGCGAAGGCGGCTCCGGCGGCGACGACGATCAGCAGCAGGTACCAGTTGCGCAGGTGCAGGTTCATCAGGAAGAGCAGCAGCGAGGTGAGCGTCGCGGCGAACAGTCCCATGCCGGGCAGGTCGATCCGGGCGGCCACGCTCCCCCGCTGCGGGGACCCGCCCGTGGCCGGCTCGTCCTCGACGCCCGCCTCGGGCAGTCGCCAGAGCCCCAGGAGTACGGCGGCGACGGCCAGCGGGATGTTCAGCGCGAAGGTCGCACGCCAGCCACCCACTCCGATGAGCAGTCCGCCGAGCAGCGGTCCGATGACGGCGACGGTCTGGTTGGCGACCGCGAGAGCGGTCAGTACCCCGCCGGGGTTGTCCTGTCCGGTGCGTTTGCCCTCGCTGCGCAGCAGCGCCATGGCGGCGGGATATCCGGCGCAGGTGCCGAATCCGAGCAGGACCCGGGAGGCGATCAGTACGCCGAGGTTGGGCGCCAGGGTGCCGACGACGCCGGCGACGCCGACGAGGCTCGTGCTGACGAGGAAGAGCCTGCGCGGCCCGAAGATGTCGATGAGCCGGCCCACGACGGGCTGCCCGAGTGCCGTGGCCAGGTAGAGGGCGGAGACCAGCCACGCCGTCTGCGAGGCCGGGGCGCCCAGGGCCTTGGCGATGGGGACGAGCGCGACGGAGATGATCGTCGAGTTGATCGGGTTCAGGACGGAGCCGAGCATCATCGGCGGCAGCAGCCGCCGGTCGAACGCCGGCTTCTCCGTCCCGGCTATGGATTGCGTCTTCGCGTCAGTCATGGGTCAACCGCTCCAGTACGGCCAGGGCGGCGATCACTGCCTGGCGCTCTTCTTCCGTGCACCTGTCCTGCAGGCGTTCGGCCAGCCATTCCGTACGGACCTGCCGGCCTTCCTCCACCCGCCGCCTGCCCTCGGGTGTCAGTGCGATCAGCAGGCGCCGCCCGTCCGCCGGGTCGGGGCGGCGTACCAGGAGTCCCCTCGCGACGAGCGCCGCGACCGTGGCCGTCATCGACTGGTGGCGCACACCTTCCGCGGCGGCGAGCTCGGTCGCGGTGACACCTTCCTCACCGGCCAGCCGGGCCAGGACCGACGACTGCCCGAGGGTGAGGTCCTCGACGGCGGAGGCGTTCAGGATGCGACGCCGGATCCGGCTGATGACCGCACGGATCTCGTGCGAAGCCTGGACCGCCGAGGGTGAGGGCTGCGGGTTCTCGCTCATGCTCCCCACGGTAGCTTCTACAGTTTGGACTGTACAGTTTCACCTGTACGACTCGGGCGCCACATCACCCGGTGCCGCCCTCGGGGCGCGGCGAGGCACGCGCCGACGACACGGCGCGCTCGCTCCGACGGGCCCACTCCCGCAGACCCCGGCGACGCGGCCCACCGCGAACGCTGGCGATTTCGCCGATGGCGGCCGGCTCCCGCTCCGAGACTCTGGTCGGGCCAGACACCGAGCCACCCGCATCTTTGTCAGGAGCATTCCATGCGTCGTTCCCCCCGCCGCGTTCTCGGCGTCCTCGCGGCCGCCGCCGCCGCGTTCGCCCTGTTCTCCTCGGCGTCGACCGCCGGCGCCGCCGACTCCGCCTCCGCGCCGGCCGCCTCCGTGAGCCGGTCGGCCTCCGCACAGGTGCTGTCGACCAGCACCCCGGTGGTCTTCGTCCACGGGTACACCGGCAACGCTTCCAACTGGGTGACCGCCAAGAGCGTCTTCCAGCTCAACGGCTGGTCCAGCTCCAACCTGTTCGCCTACGAGTACAACTCGTACGGCAACAACATCACCAACGCGCAGGGCCTCGCCACCTTCGTCAACAACGTGAAGGCGCAGACCGGCGCGAGCAAGGTCGCCATCGTCAACCACTCGATGGGCGGCCTGGTCAGCCAGTACTACCTGAAGGTGCTGGGCGGCAACACCAGCGTCAGCCACCTCGCCTCGATCGCCGGCGCCAACCACGGCACCACGTACGCCGGCGCCTGCCTGATCTACACGACCTGCCAGCAGATGTACCCGGGCTCCTCGTTCATCTCCCAGATCACCTCGGGCGACGAGACCCCCGGCACCACCAAGTACGCCACCTGGTACTCGGCGTGCGACGGCATCATCCTCCCGTACACCAGCACCAAGCTGGACGGAGCGACCAACAACAACGTGGTCTGCCAGACCCACATCGGGTACCTGACGGACACGGTCGTGCTCGGCCAGATCGCCAAGTTCGTCGCCTCCTGACCACGAGCGGCCCACCCCACGGGCGGGCCGCCCAGCCCACGTGCGGCACACGTCCAGCCCCCGGCATCTCGGCCGCCGGGGGCTGGACGCGCGCACCGGGCCGGATCACGCGCTTCCGGTGCCGGACTGGCACACGAAGAGCCGGGGGTGGAGTTCGCGGCCCACCGGTTGCGCGCCCTTCACCGGGGACGCCCCGCGCGTCCATATAGTGCACGGGGGCCGACGCGCCGCGGGCCGAGGTCCGCGGGGGCGCACCCGTGGCGCCACCCGCAAGACTGTCGGGTCCCTGACAATAAGGAGTCGGCTCATCGCCCGTCGACGGACTCCCGGCAGACGCCCCGTGTTCACGGCGCTCCGTTGTGGTGAAGAGGTGACTTCCAGACTCGCTCCACCTCCGGCGCTCACGGCAGCCACACGCCGACGGTTCGTCACCGTCACGGCCGCCGCTGCCGCCCTCGCCCTGTCCGGTGCCCTCCCCAGCGCGGGTGAGGCCGCCGCCGCTCCCGCCGCCCGGCTCAAGGACGATCCCTTCAAACTGGGTGTCGCCTCCGGTGATCCCCTGCCCGACGGGGTCGTCCTGTGGACCCGGCTGGCGCCCGATCCCCTCGCCCCGTTCAGCGGAATGGACCGGCGGACCCACCCGGTGCAGTGGGAGGTCGCGGCCGACGAGCGGTTCCGCAGGATCGTGCGGCGCGGTACCGCCCAGCTGACCCCCGAGTTCAACCACACCGCCCATGTCGACGTCCGCGGCCTGGAGCCGTGGCGCGAGTACTTCTACCGGTTCCGCTGCGGCGGGTTCATCAGCCCGGTGGGGCGTACGAAGACCGCGCCCGCCGCCCATCAGCTCGTGCCGCGCCTCTCCCTGGCCTTCGCCTCCTGCCAGGCGATCTGGGAGGGCTGGTTCACCGCCCACCGCGACCTCGCGGCCCGCCGCCACGACGTGGTGCTGTTCCTCGGGGACTACATCTACGAGTTCGGCATCGACCGGGGCGTCCGCCCGGGCGACGGCGACGAGCACAACACCCGCCAGGCGGTGACCCTGGACGACTACCGGCAGCGGTACGCGTACTACAAGCTCGACCCCGACCTCCAGGCCGCCCACCACTCCGCCCCGTGGATCGTGGTCTTCGACGACCACGAGGTCGTCAACAACTGGGCGAACCTCGCCGCCGACGGCTCCACGCCGGACGACCTGCTGATCCGCCGGGCCAACGGGTTCCGGGCGTACTGGGAGAACATGCCGCTGCGCGCGCCGCAGTTCCCGCAGGGCCCGGACATGCAGTTGTACCGGCGGCTCGCGTACGGGCGCCTCGCCGAGTTCTCGATGCTCGACACCCGTCAGTACCGCGACGACCAGGCGAACGGCGACGGGACCAAGGCCCCGAACGCGGCGACCGCCGACCCGGCCCGTTCCATCCTCGGCTTCCCGCAGGAGCGCTGGCTGCTCGACGGGCTCAGCGGCTCACGGGCGCACTGGAACATCCTCGGCCACCAGACGGCCATCACCCTGCTCGACACGACGTACGGACCGGACGTCGCCGTCCCGATGGACACCTGGGACGGGTACAGCGCCTCCCGCGACCGGGTGCTCGGCGGCATCGCGGACCGGGGGGTGCGCAACGTCGTCAGCCTCGCCGGCGACCTGCACCGCAGCGTCGCCAGCGATCTGGCGCTCGACTTCCACGACCCCGATTCCCGCGTGGTGGCGACCGAGTTCGTGGGAACCTCGATCGCCTCCGGCCTCGACGGTCAGGACCTCGACGCCACGGGACAGGCGCTCCTCTCCGAGAACCCGCACATGAAGTTCGGCAACTTCCAGCGCGGTTACGTCAGTTGCGAGATCACCCCGGACCTCTGGCTGGCCGACCACCGCGTGTGCGACCGGGTCACCGTGCCGGACGGCACCGTGAGCAGCCGGACCGTCCTCGCCGTCGAGAACGGCGTTCCCGCCGTCCAGCAGGCCTGAGGAGCGCGCCATGAAGACAGCCGTGAAGAACGTCCGTACGGTCACCGCCGTCGCCTTCGTCGCCATCACCGCGTCCACCCTCGCCACCGGCGGCTCGGCCCACGAGGCCCACGCCGCCGGGCAGTCCTTGCCCAAGTCGTCCGCGGGCCCCGTGGTGCTCTCGGCCTCGCCTACCAGCCTCACCGGATCCGAACTCCCCTGCATGCCGACGAAGTTCAGCGTCTCCATGACCAACACCGGTACGACGGCGCTGTTCGCCGACGCGACGCTGACCGCGGAGGCGCCGATCACCCTCTCGGACCAGGTGTTCTCGACCTACCTGCCGGCCGCCGACCCCGACCGGCCGGTGACCCGTTCGGTGGGCGTACGGGTCCCGCCGGGCACGGCGCCGGGCACCTACGACCTGACCGCCGTCTCGGGCAAGCAGCGCGTCGTGGTCCCCCTCACGGTCCAGGCCCCGCCCGCGCCCGGTCCGGGCGTCGACCTGGCCTACGGGAGGGCGGTGACCGCCTCCTCGACCCACGGGAACTTCACCACCTGCGCCGCCGTGGACGGGGACAGCGACTACCTCCACTGGGGGTCCGGGTACGGCTGGAACGACGCCGACAAGGGCGTCTTCCCCGACTGGCTCGCGGTCGAGTGGCCCCAGCCGGTCGAGCTGGGGCGGATCGAGACCGTCACCTACGGCACCCCGGCACGCCCGGCGGCCCTCCAGGGCATCAAGGACTTCGACGTCCAGGTGCGGTCCGGGGGCGAGTGGCTGACCGTCGGGTCCTACCGGGGCAACACCCTCGACCGGATCGTCACCACCTTCGAACCGGTCACCACGGACGCGGTCCGGGTGCTCGTCCACGCCTCCAACAGCGCCGACTACTCGCGGATCCTCGAAGTGGAGGCGTACGCACCGGAGTAGGGCGCGCCTGGCGGCCGGCACGGGTCGGTCCGGAGCGGACGGGTACCGCTCCGGACCATTGCTGAGCCCCCGTCAGCGACCGCGTCGCACCTCGAAGTCGGTGATGCGGAAGTGGCTCCAGGTCGTTCGGAAGGCGAAGTGTCCCGCGGTGTACGGCTCGGGGTCCTGGTAGTCGAAGACCAGGATGCCGTTGTTCCACCAGCGGACCTTCGAGCCGTCCGACTCGATGCGTACGTGGTTGGGCCGGTCCGGCGTGAGCAGTGGCTCGGTGTAGTCGTACACGAGCGGGCGGACCCCGGCCTCGCCGACATAACGGCGCAGCCGTGTCGTCGTGTTGGAGTTGGCGCCGTAACCCGCGTAGTAGGTGGTCAGCTGGTCGTAGTCGGCGAGGGTGCCGTCGCGGTGGGTCGCGAAGAGGTCGCGCGGGGAGCGGGTGTCGGTGGCGTTCCAGAAGTTGTTGAGGTCTGAGACCCGGTCGTTGGCGCCGCCGGCCGAGACGGCAGTGGCGGTGTAGGTCAGCACGTACGGACCGTTCAGGCGCCTGCGGAACCAGACGGTGGCGCCGGCCGGGGTGTCGATGTCCAGGACGCCGTGGCGTGCGGTGACGCTGCCGCCGTTCTCCAGTTCGACGGCCCACTGGTCCAGGCCGTGCCGGAAGTCGTCGTGGGCGAGCAGTGCGCCCGTGCGCCCCTCGGGTGCGCGGTCCCGGGCGTGGGGCGCGGCGTGGGCTTGGGCGGTGGCGGGCAGTACGGCGGAGAGCGCGGCTCCGGCCGCCAGGGCGGCGAAGGCTCTGCGGGTGGTGGTCATGGGCGGGTGCTCCTCGGGTCGTGGGTCGGCGGGATCAGGCGGAGGGGAGGTCGGCGCCGATCAGCGCCAGGTTCCGGATGGCCGCGAGGGCCCACTGCGCGGAGGGGTTGGTGGAGATCCAGGGGATCTCGGTGGTCTCGCGCAGGACGGCCGGGACGCGGACGGTCACCGGGTTCCGGTCGTTGGGGGGAAGTAGGTGTCCGGGCCGGCTCTGGACGGGGACGTCCGTGCCGTCGGCGGTGCTGAGCCGGAACCTCTGCCGCTCGTCCGTCCACACGCCCCTGGCCCAGGGCATCCCCCAGGTCACTCCGGCGTGCCCCCGGGGCCTCGCTGCCGGACGCCGGGCGGAGGTGGCGGCGCCCCAGGTGAGCGGGGAGTCGGCCACGGCGAGGACGGCGGATTTGAGCAGGGTGCGTCTGGCGGGGGCTGGCATGGCAGGCCTCCGTACGGGCGGGCGCCCCGCACCCCGCTCCTCCGAGCCGGCCGCGGGAGCGTCGAGTGAGCGGTTCCGGTGATCACGTTGCCGGTAGGCGCCTGGGGAAGTCGATGAAATCGGAAGTTGCGCCATGAAGATGCAATGCTCCGTACACAATCCTCCTGGCAAACCAAGCACCGGGAAGACGATACGGCCGAGTACGTCGGAGGCGAGGATCATCACCCGCCCTGGGAGGTGCCGGTGGCCGTCATGACCGCGCTGCTCGGGGTGCCGTTGCTCATCGCGCTGGTACGACGCCGCACGGTGGCGCCGTATGAAGGACACCAGTCGTATGAACCAGCCGAAGACCGCGCACCACCCTGGGACCGCCGCGTGACGTCGTCACCGCGCAACTGGTCCACGACGTCTTCGGCCTGGAGCCGGTCGTCGTCCCCGACCCGGTCACCGGCAGCCCCCTCATGTGCCCGGCGCGCCGTGGCGGGCCCCGGACGGCGCGGAGGTCTCGGTCCCCGGGCAGGAAGGTCCCGTCGCGGACCGGGAGTCGGCGTAGGCGCGCGCCTCCTGGAAACGTCGGAGCGGTGAGGCCCTGGGAGGGCTTCACCGTTCCGTCGTTTCCAGGAACCTTCAGCCTCTTCCCACGCGGTCGTGGCCGGTCCGGCCGTTGCGCAGGACCGCGAAGAGCGTCCACGCCGCGAGCAGGGCGACGACCACGCCGAAGGCGATGCCCGCGGTGCGCAGCCCGAACAGGTCGGCGGCGAGGCCCACTCCGACGACCGGCAGGGCGAGCGCCACGTACAGCACGGTGAAGTAGACGGAGGCCAGGTCGCCCCTGCGGTCGGTGGGGGCGGCCGCGTTGATGTCGGCGAGGCCCGCGCGGAAGCTCATGCCCTGGCCCGCTCCGGCGGTGAGTCCGCCGGTGAGCAGGAGGCCGAACGACGCGGTGGCGAAACCCGCGGTGAGCAGGACCATGCCGAGGATGAGGCCGGCGCACCCCACGGGGAGGGCGCGCGGTCCGAAGGCCGGTACCAGAACCACCTGCCCGACCGCCGAGGCGCAGAAGATCGCGCAGATCACCACTCCGGCCACGGTCAGGCCGGGTAGGTCGAGGAGCTCGCGCAGGAACGAGGGGACCACGGCGGTGAACAGACCGAGCACCGCGAACCCGGCGAAGCCCGCGATGGACGCCCGCAGGAAGACGCCGCGCATGTGCGCGGGGACCTGCGGCCGCGCCAGGCGCAGACGCGGGCGGCGTGCGGTGACGGTGACGGGTTCGGGCATGAACCGGACGGCGACGGACGCGAGGACGAGGAGCCCGAGGTCGAGCGCGAAGGGCAGCCGCAGCGGGGCGGGCGCGTACTCCGCCAGCAGGCTGCCGATCAGCGGGCCGCTTCCGAGGCCGCCCATCTGGGTGACCGTGGCCACCAGCGTCGCCCGCCCGGGGCTCCGGGCGCCCGCGAGGTCGACGATCGCGGCGGTCGCCGTTCCCGTGAAGAGACCGGCGGACAGCCCGGACAGCAGACGGGCCGGGAAGAGCAGGGCCAGTTCGGAGGCGGCGAGGAAGATTCCCGAACTGGCCATGGAGAGGGCCAGCCCCGGCAGGAGGGTGCGGCGCCGTCCGATCTCGTCCGAGACGTGGCCGCAGCAGAGCAGCGCCACCACCACGCCGACCGCGTAGGTCGCGAAGATGACGGTGATCATCAGCGTGGAGAAGCCGAACTCCTCCTGGTAGAGGACGTACAGCGGGGTGGGCAGCGTCGTGCCCATCATCGTCACGGCGAAGGCCGCCGCCACCAGCCAGATACCGAGCGAGTCCGGGGCGGTGCGGCGCTGCTTCGGAGCCGGTCCGGGAGGAGGAGACATAGGCCCCATGATGGATGAATTGCCTGGAATGTCCGGGTGCGACATCCTTCCGGCCGCACCGCACGACCGCGCGGACGGCTTGGTACGGCTCACCGGGAAAGGGTGCCTCGGACACCCGCGCGATCCGTCATCAGCCGTTCGAAAAAGCGCAGTTGACCTCCCGGGTGCGGCCCAGCCGAACACCTCGCCGCCCCACCGCGTCCGGAGTATTGACGCACGATGAAACAACTCAATAGTTTGAGTATCTTCGACTCATGGGGAGCCGCCCGGAGGTTCCGGACCGCCACCCTGAGGCTCCGGACCGCCGGCCGCGAGCGGCACGACCACACGCCACCGATCGCGTACGAGACACGCCGGAACGCCCTCCGTTCCGGAGCAGTCGCCCCCCGGAACTCCCCGCGCACTTCCCCGTACTCCCCCTGAGGAGACCCGATGACCCACAGCTCCCCGGCCGCCGCGCCGCGCGCCGCGACCTTCACCACCTACTCCCCCGCGACCGGCGAGCCGCTCGCCGAACACCCGGTGAACGGGCCGGAAGAGGTCTCCCGCGCGACCGCCCGGGCCCGGGCCGTGCAGGCGGGGTGGGCCGCACTTCCGGCCTCCCGGCGCCGCGACCACCTGGTGCGCTGGAAGAAGGCGCTCGCCACCGACCTGGACGCCATGGCGCGCACCATCGCCGAGGAGACCGGCAAACCGGCCGGCGACGCGGCGCTGGAGGTCGTCCTCACGCTGGAACACCTGGGGTGGGCCGCCCGCAACGCGGAACGCGTGCTGCGCCGCCGGAAGGTGCGCACCGGGCTGTTCACCGTCCACCAGCGGGCCTCACTGGTGCACCGGCCGCTCGGCGTGGTCGGGGTGATCGGCCCCTGGAACTACCCGCTGTACACCCCGATGGGCTCCATCGGCTACGCCTTGGCCGCGGGGAACGCCGTGGTGTTCAAGCCGTCCGAACTGACCCCCGCCACCGGCGTCCTGCTGGCCGGGCTCTTCGACGCGGCCGTGCCCGAGCACGCCGGGCTGCTCACCACCGTCACCGGCGCGGCGGCCACCGGGGACGCACTGGCCAGGGCGGGGGTCGACAAGCTGGCGTTCACCGGTTCGCCGGGGACGGCCCGCAAGGTGATGGCGGTGTGCGCCGAGACGCTGACGCCGTTCCTCGCCGAGTGCGGCGGGAAGGACGCCGTCATCGTCACCGCGGACGCCGACCTCGCCGCCGCCGCCGACGCCATCGTGTGGGGCGCGCTGAGCAACTCGGGGCAGACCTGCGCGGGGGTGGAACGGGTCTACGCGGTGCGGGAGATCCACGAGGAGCTGTGCCGACGGGTGGTCGAGAAGGCCGGGGCACTGCGTACGGGCGTCGAGGCGGACGCCGCCTACGGCCCGATGACGCTGCCCGGCCAGGTCGCGATCGTGGAACGTCACGTGACCGGTGCGGTCTCGGCCGGTGCGCGGGCCCTGCTGGGCGGGCCCGAGTCGGTCCGCGCGCCGTACGTCGCGCCGGTGGTGCTGACGGGAGTACCGGAGGACGCCTCGGCGATGACGGAGGAGACCTTCGGCCCGGTCGTGGCGATCAACCCGGTGACCGACGTGGACGAGGCGGTGGAGCGGGCCAACGCCTCGCGTTACGCCCTGGGGGCCGCGGTGTTCTGCCGCGGCGGGCGGGAGGGCGCGGCGATCGCGGCCCGGCTGCGCGCGGGGGCGGTGTCGGTCAACTCGGTGCTGGGCTTCGCCGCGGTGCCTGCGCTGCCGTTCGGCGGTTCGCAGGACTCCGGCTTCGGGCGGATCCACGGCGAGGAGGGTCTGCGCGGCTTCACCTCCGTGCAGTCGACGACGGTGCAGCGGTTCACCCCGCCGATCGCCCTGACCTCCTTCGACGTGCCGGCCGCCACCAGGGAACGCGCCGTGCGCCTCGCCCGGGCGCTGCACCGGCGCCGCTGACCGGCCGGGCGGGTACGGCGTACGGGGCGGGCACGGCGTACGGGGGGTGCGGCGTACGGGGGAGGTACGGCGGTCCGCGCGGCGGTCAGGCGTCCAGCAGCGGGGCCAGGTAGCGGCGGGCGAAGGCCCGGGCCTGGTCCTCGTCGTCCATCTCGATGCAGCTGGCGGGGTTGAGCAGGAAGGATACGGCGACCCGCACCATGAGCTCGGCGACCGGCTGCGGGTCCTCCTCCGGGCGCCCCTCCGCCTGCTGGGCGCGGCGCAGATGGGCCGTCAGGTAGGTGACGGTGGCCGAGAGCGTGAAGGCGCCCTGCACGGTCAAGTAGGGCAGTACGAGCTCGGGTTCGAGGCGGAGCAGGCCGCCGAAGAGCGGATGGGCGCGGGTGTGGCGCAGGGCGACCACGAAGCCCTCGACGACCCGCTCCTCCATGGTGGGCAGCGCCGCGACCGCCGAGTCCAGCCGCTGGAAGAAGCGGCCGAGTTCGCGCAGCAGGGTGGCTTCGACCAGCTTGTCCTTGGTCTGGAAGCGCCGGAAGACGGTGACACGGGAGACTCCGGCCCGTTTGGCGACATCGTCCACGGAGGAGCGTCGCAGGCCCAGGAGGGTGAACTGCTCCAGCGCGCCGTCGAGGATCCGCCGCGCGGTGGGGTCCTCGGGCTCCGGCTGTGCGGCGGCCCGGGCGAGCTCCGGGTCGTTCGTGTCGGTTCTCATGGCGTTCACGATACCGGCGAACCCCTCCCCTGGAGACGATGAAACGACTATCGTCAATGAGTATCATCACGAATCCCGGAGGACCTGATGGGCAGTCGCCTCACCGCAGAACAGGCCGATTTCGTCGCGGCCATCCGTGATTTCGCCAAACGGGAGTGCGGGACCCGCGAACAGCGCTCCGCGCTGACCTCGGACGGCCGTGAAGCCCACAATCCCGAGCTGTACGGCAGGCTCGCCGACCTGGGCTGGCTCGGGGTGTGCCTGCCCGAGGAGTACGGCGGTTCCGGCGGCGGGATCGCCGACGCCTGCCTCGTGCTGGAGGAGACCTCGTACGGCATGGTTCCGGCCGGGGGCTTCGTCACCACCGTCATCGCCGCGAAGGCGTACGAGAAGTTCGGCACCGAGCGGCAGCGGCGGGAGGTGCTCTCCAAGGTCGTGCGCGGTGACGTGCTCTCGATCGCCATGTCGGAGCCGGGGGCCGGGTCGGACGTCGGCGCGCTGCGCTGCCGGGCAGGCCGGCAGGCGGACGGCACATGGGTGATCGACGGCCAGAAGACCTGGATCTCCAACGCGCACTGCGCCAGGCACATCCTGCTGGTGGCGCGTACGGGCGAGGACAAGCACGGTGGCCTGACCATGTTCCATCTGCCCGCCGGCACCGCGGGCGTGGAGGTACGGCGCATCGACACCATGGGCGGCCGGGAGGTCAACGACGTGTTCCTCACCGACGTGCGGCTGCCCGCCGACGCGGTCGTGGGCCAGGTGGACGGCGGGTGGCGGCAGTTGATGGCCGGGCTCAACCACGAGCGGCTCTTCCTGGCCGCGAACATGCTGGGCCTGGCGCGCCGCGCCTTCGACGACACAGTGGCCTACGTCCGCGAACGCGAGCAGTTCGGCCGGCCGGTCGGTTCCTTCCAGGCGCTGCGGCACCGGATCGCCGACCTCGCCACCGAGATCGAGTGCACCAGGCTGCTGGTGCGCGAGACGGCCCTGGACTGCGACGCCCAGCCGGAGAAGCTGTTCCCGCGCGAGGCGTCGATGGCCAAACTGAAGGCGACCGAACTCGCCAAGCGGGCCGCACTGGAGGGCATGCAGATGATGGGCGGCTACGGCTACACCACGGAGTTCGACATGGAGCGCCACCTGCGGGCGGCGGTGGTCTCCACGGTCTACGGCGGGACCAGCGAGATCCAGCGGGACGTCATCGGCAAGACCTACGGCCTCTGAACGGGCCCCGGCATACGCGAACGGGCGGCCCATGGGGGTGGACCGCCCGTTCGCGTGAACCGAAGGCGTTGGGTGACCGGCTCAGCCCTGGTAGAGGCCGAGGAGCGAGTCGGCGTACTTGTCCCGGATGACCCGGCGCCGCATCTTCAGCGACGGGGTCAGCTCCCCGGTTCCCGGGCCCCACTCCTCGGCGAGCAGCTCGTACCGCTTGACCTGTTCGCTGCGGTTGAGCCGGGAGTTGGCGGTGTCCACCGCCCGGTCCACCTCCGCCCGGACGGCGGGGTGCTCGGCCAGTGCGGCCAGTCCCCCCGCCGTCCCGACGCCGTGGGCCGCTGCCCAGACGGGGGCGGCCTCCGCGTCGAGCACCAGCAGGGCGACCAGGTACGAGCGGTTGTCGCCGTGCACCATCGCCTGGCCGATCAGGGGGTGTTCCTTGAGCGCGTTCTCCACCAGCGCGGGCGAGACGTTCTTTCCGGTGGAGGTGACGATCATCTCCTTCTTCCGGTCGGTGAGCCACAGGTAGCCGTCCTCGTCCGTCCGGCCGATGTCGCCGGTGGCCAGCCAGCCGTCGGGGTCCAGGGCGGACCGTACCGATCCGTCCGGCTGGAGGTAGCCGGAGAAGACGGAGGCGCCCCGCACCAGGATCTCGCCGTCCTCGGCGAGGCGGATCTCCACGGACTCCACCGGGCGTCCCACCGAGCCGAGCCGGAAACCGGCCCGGGGGCTGTTGCTGGTGGCCACGCCGGTGGTCTCGGTCAGCCCCCAGGCGTCCATGATGACGATGCCGAAACCGGCCCAGAACCTCACCACGTCGACCGACATGGGCGCCGAGGCGCTGGCCGCCCAGGTCACCCGGTCCAGACCGCCCGCGGCCAGCATCGGCAGCAGTACGTCCTGGCGGACGCGACCGTACCGCTCTTCGAGCTCGGCGGGCGGCGCATCGCCCCGCTCGCGGTACCCGACGTGCGCCCGGGCCACCTCGAACGCCGTCTCGATGACGGCCAGTTGCCCGGCCGGCATCAGCGAGAGGAGACCCCGCACGGTGGCGGAGAGCTTCTCCCAGATCCTCGGCACACCGAAGAACTGCGCGGGGCGCACCTCGCGCACCACGGCGGCGACGCCCGACGGATCGGCGCAGAGGTAGACGTGCGAGGCCCGGTGGCAGGGCAGGTAGATGCCCAGCATCCGCTCGGCGATGTGCGCGAAGGGCAGATAGCAGATGTGCTCGACATGCGGCGGAAGCTCCACCACGGCATCCAACGCCAGTGCATTCGCCATTACTTGACGATGCGTCAGGACTACGCCCTTGGGTTCCCCGCTGGTGCCGGAGGTGTAGACGAGGGTCAGCGGATCGTCGGGTCGGGCGGCGTCCAGCCCTTCGGCGAACCGCTCCGGCACCGGTTCGCGGAGCAGGGCGGCGTACGGGAAGTGGCTTCCCTCCGCACCCTCCTCGGCCACCACCAGGCGCTCCAGCGGGGTGTCCGCGTCGGTCAGCAACGGTTCCCACAGCGCCACTTGGGCCGTCCCCTCCACCACGGCGAGGCGGGCCCGGCAGTTGCGGGCGATGTGGGTGATCTGCTCGGGGGCCGCGGTGCCGTAGACACTGACCGGGACGGCGCCGAGGCGGACCAGCGCCAGGTCGGACAGCCAGTGTTCGGGCCGGTTGGACATCATCAGCAGGACGCGGTCTCCCCGGCGGACGCCTAGCGCCCCGTAGCCGGCTGCGAGGCTCCGGGTGTGCTCCTCGATCTCCGCCCAGCTGAACGTCGTCCAGGCGCCGTCCTTCTCCGCCGGCTGCCAGGAGATCCCCGGCAGGTCGGGGTACTCGCGTGCGTTGCGGGCCAGCAGTTGCGGCAGGGTCGGGTCGGCCGGTGCGTCGGGCAGGTCGCCGGTGGTGCGGGGTGCTGCTGTCATCGGGGCCTCCGCGGGTCGGAAGGAAGAGGGGGGAGAGTCCGGGGTGGGCGGGGCGTGGGAATCCCCGCCGGACGCTCCGGGCAGGGTGGGCGGGCGCGGGAATCCCCCTCGTGCGTTCCGGTCGGGGTGGGCGCGCCGCCGTCCCCGGGACGGTCAGGAGTCGGTGAAGGTCTCGCCCAGTTCGGCCTTGCGCAGCAGCAGCTCGGGCGGGGCGAAGCGTTCACCGTGCTGCTCCGCCAGCTCGCGTGCCCGGGCCACGAAGCCGGGCAGGCCGCCCTCGTAGCCGTTGACGTACTGGAGCACGCCGCCGGTCCACGGCGGGAAGCCGATGCCGAGCAGGGAACCGATGTTGGCGTCCGCGACCGAGACCAGCACACCCTCCTCCAGGCAGCGCACCGCGTCCAGCGCCTCGACGAAGAGCAACCGCTCCTTCATCCCGGTCAGGTCGGCGGGCTGCTTCGCGGGATCGGTGAAGTGCTCGCGCAACCCGGGCCAGAGCCCGGTGCGCCTGCCGTCCGCGTAGTCGTAGAAGCCCGCGCCGCCGGACCGGCCGGGGCGGCCGAACTCGTCGATCATGCGGTCCACCACCGTGTCCGCCGGGTGCGGCTCCCAGCTGCGGCCCGAAGCCTCGATCGCCCGGCGGGTCTCCTCGCGGATCCTGCGCGGGAGGGTGAGGGTGAGTTCGTCCATCAGGTTGAGGACCTTGGCGGGGTAGCCGGCCTGGGCCGCGGCCTGCTCGACGGAGGCCGGGTCGATGCCCTCGCCGACCATCGCGACGCCCTCGTCGATGAAGTGGCCGATGACCCGGGAGGTGAAGAATCCGCGCGAGTCGTTGACGACGATCGGGGTCTTCCTGATCCGGCGCACCAGGTCGAAGGCGCGCGCGAGGGCCTCGTCCCCCGTCTTCCCGCCCTTGATGATCTCCACCAGGGGCATCCTGTCGACCGGCGAGAAGAAGTGCAGGCCGATGAAGTCGTCGGACCGCTCCACTCCCTCGGCGAGGGCGGTGATGGGCAGGGTGGAGGTGTTGGAGCAGAGCAGCGCGTCGGGGGCGACGACGTCCTGGACCTCCTGGAACACCTTGTGCTTGAGGCCGGTGTCCTCGAAGACGGCTTCGATCACCACGTCGCAGCCGGCCAGGTCCTGGGCGTCGGCGGTCGGGGTGATGCGGGCCAGCAGGGCCTCCGCCTCGTGCGGCGTGGACGTGGAGCGCGCGACGGCCTTGGCGCAGAGCTTCTCGGAGTAGCTCTTCCCCTTCGCCGCCGCCTGGGCCGAGACGTCCTTGAGGACGACGTCGATGCCGGCCGCGGCGCAGGAGTAGGCGATGCCGGCGCCCATCATGCCCGCGCCGAGTACGGCGACCCTGGTCACCTCGCGCGGCTCGACGGCCTTCGGGCGGCCGGCGCCGTGGTTGACCGCCTGCAGGTCGAAGAAGAACGCCTGGATCATGTTCTTGGTGATCTGACCGGTGACCAGTTCGGTCAGGTACCGGGCTTCCACCACGAAGGAGGTGTCCACGTCGGTCTGGGAGCTCTCCACGGACGCGGCGAGGATGTTGCGCGGTGCCGGGCTGGGGGCGCCGTTCGTCCTGCTCTTCAGCATCGCGGTGAAGGCGGGGAGTTGGGCGGCGAAGGCGGGCTCCGCGGGGGTGCCGCCGGGGATGCGGTATCCGGGGGCGTCCCAGGGCTGCGCGGACACGGGGTGGTTGTCGATGAACGCCCGTGCGCTGCTAAGGAGTTCGCTGGCGTCGGCGGCGATCTCGTCGACCAGTCCGGCCTCCAGGGCGCGCACCGGTCCGTACTGCGCGCCCTCCAGGAGGACCTTCCGCAGCGCGTCGGCCACCCCGAACATCCGTACCGTGCGGGTCACTCCGCCGCCGCCCGGCAGCAGGCCCAGAGTGACTTCGGGGAGCCCGACGCGGGCGCCGGGCACGTCCAGCACCACGCGGTGGTGGCAGGCGAGGGCGATCTCGTAACCGCCGCCCAGAGCCGCGCCGTTGATCGCGGCGACGACCGGCTTGCCCAGGGTCTCCAGGATCCGCAGGGAGCGCTTGACGCGCATCCCGGCCTCGAAGGAGGCGCCGGCGGTCTCCGGGGTGACGGACATCAGGTCGTGCAGGTCGCCGCCGGCGAAGAAGCTCTTCTTGGCGGAGGTCACGATGACGCCGCGCAGGGTGTCGCGGGCGGCTGAGAGCCGCGCCGCGACGGCGTCCAGCGAGTCGATGAACGCGGCGTTCATGGTGTTGGCGGACTGGTCGGGGTCGTCCAGGACGAGGGTGACGACGTGGTCGTCGGACTCTTCCCAGCGGATGGTCGTGCTCTCGGTCATGGGTGTCTTCTCCGTAGGCGGGAGCGGCAGGGGAACGGGCGGATCAGAGGCGTTCGACGACGGTGGCGATGCCCATGCCTCCACCGACGCACAGGGTGGCCAGCCCGTACCGAAGGTCGCGGCGCTCCAGTTCGTCCACGAGGGTGCCGAGGATCATCGCGCCGGTGGCGCCGAGGGGGTGGCCGAGGGCGATGGCTCCGCCGTTGACGTTGACCTTGTCCAGGCTCAGCCCCATGTCCTTGACGTAGCGCAGGACGACGGCGGCGAACGCCTCGTTGATCTCGACCAGGTCGATGTCCTCGATGGTCAGTCCGGCCTTGGCGAGCGCCTTGCGGGAGGCGGGGGCGGGGCCGGTCAGCATGATGGTGGGCTCGGCTCCGGACACCGCCGCGGAGACGATCCGGGCGCGGGGGGTCAGGCCGTGGCGCTCGCCCGCCTCCTTGCCGCCGACGGCGACCAGGGCGGCGCCGTCGACGATGCCGGAGGAGTTTCCGGCGTGGTGGACGTGGTCGATCCGCTCCACCCGGTGGTACTTCTGCAGCGCCACCGCGTCGAAGCCGCCGAGGTCACCGACGGTGGCGAACGAGGGCTTGAGGGCGGCGAGCGAATCGGCGGTGGTGCCCGGCCGGAGGTGCTCGTCCCGGTCGAGGACGGGCAGCCCGTTGCGGTCCCGCACGGGGACGACCGAGCGGTCGAAGCGCCCGTCCTTCCACGCTGCGGCGGCCCGCTCCTGGGACAGCGCCGCGTAGGAGTCCACGTCGTGCCGGGTGAAGCCCTCCAGGGTGGCGATCAGGTCGGCGCCGATGCCCTGCGGGACGAAACCGGTGTCGTGGCTGGTACGCGGGTCCAGCGCCCAGGCTCCGCCGTCACTGCCCATCGGGACGCGCGACATGGACTCCACGCCGCCCGCGAGCACCAGGTCCTCCCACCCCGAACGGACCTTCATGGCAGCCATGTTGACGGCTTCCAGACCGGACGCGCAGAAGCGGTTCTCCTGCACGCCGGCCACCGTCTCCGGCAGGCCGGCGAGGAGGGCCGCGGTACGGGCGATGTCGGCGCCCTGGTCGCCGACCGGGCTGACCACGCCGAGCACGATGTCGTCGATCGCCGCCGGGTCGAGCCCGGGGAAGCGGCGGAGGGTCTCGTGGATCAGGCCGACGACCAGGTCGATCGGCTTGGTGCCGTGCAGGGCCCCGTTGGCCTTGCCGCGACCGCGCGGGGTGCGGATGGCGTCGTACACGTACGCTTCGGTGGTCACCTTGGTGCCTTCCGTGTCGGGTCTGGGGGTGGTCCGGTACGCGGCACGGGCTGGGCCGTGTCCGGCCGTTCGCGTCGGATCGGCAGGCGGTGGCCGGTGCGTCGCGAGGCGGGAGGGGCGGGCATGGCCCGGGGGACGGCCGGTGCTCAGCCGAGCAGCGAGCGGCCGATGATCTCCTTCATGATCTCGGTGGTGCCGCCGTAGATGGTCTGGACGCGGCTGTCGAGGAACGCCCGGGCCACCGGGAACTCGCTCATGTAGCCGTAACCTCCGTGGAGTTGAAGGCAGCGGTCGACGATCCGCTTCTGCAGCTCGGTGGCCCACCACTTGGCCATCGAGGCGTGCACCGCGTCGAGCCGGCCCTGGCTGTGGTCCAGGACGCAGCGGTCCAGGAAGGTGCGGGTGACCGCCGCCTCGGTGGCCATCTCGGCGATCTCGAAGCGGATGTGCTGGAGCCTCGCCAGCGGCCTGCCGAACGCTTCGCGCTCCTTGACGTACCGCGTGGTCGTCTCCAGGACCTGCTCGGCCCCGGCGGCGGCGCCGACCGCGATGGCCAGCCGCTCCTGGGCGAGGTTGTCCATGATGTGGGCGAAGGCCCGGTTCTCCTCCCCCAGCAGGTTCTCCTTGGGGACACGCACGTCGGTGAAGACCAACTCGGCGGTGTCCTGGGCCTTCTGGCCGATCTTGTCGAGGTTGCGTCCGCGTTCGAAGCCGGGCGCCCCGCGCTCCACGACGAGCAGGCTCTGACCGCCGCTTCCGCCCTCCGGGGTGGTGCGGGCGACGACGATCACGAGGTCGGCGAGGATGCCGTTGGAGATGAAGGTCTTCGCTCCGTTGAGCAGGTAGTGGTCGCCCTGGTCGGTGGCGGTGGTGCGGATGCCCTGGAGGTCGGAACCGGCGCCGGGTTCCGTCATGGCGATGGCGGTGACGAGGTCGCCGGAGACGAACCCGGGCAGCCAGCGGCGCCTCTGCTCCACGTCGGCGAGCCGCGTCAGGTACGGCCCGACGATGTCGTTGTGGAGGCTCAGCGCCGGTCCGGAGGCACCTGCGCGGGCCAGCTCCTCGATGAGGACGGCGCTGTAGCGGAAGTCGTCGGTCCCGCCGCCGCCGTACTCCTCGGGGACGGCCATGCCCAGCAGGCCCTGGCGGCCCGCCGATCGCCATACCTCGCGGTCCACGACGCCGGCCTTCTCCCAGCGTTCGTGGTGCGGCGCCGACTCCTTGGCGAGGAAGGTCCGCACCGTCTCGCGGAACGCCTCGTGGTCGGGTCCGTACAGGTCGCGTTCGAGTGTCACAGCCAACTCCTCACGTGCTCGATCAGCCGGGCGGGATCGGGGCCGACGGGGGTGACGTCGAGCATGGTCACGCCCGCCTCGCGGAAGGCCTCGACCCGGTCGCGTACGTGCCCCTCGGGGCCGGCCAGGCAGAGCTGCTCCAGCAGCCGCGCCGGTACGGCGGCCTCCGCGTCCTTCTCGCGGCCGGCGAGGCAGCAGGCCGCCCGCCACGACCGAGAGCGGGGTCGCGCGCGGCGGCGCCTTCGGCCAGCGACCGGCCCCAGACCTCGGCGGCGCGCTCGGGGACGCAGAGGAACGGCAGCCAGCCGTCGGCGAGCTCGGCGGCCATCTTGACGCTGGCGGGGCCGAGCGCCGCGAGGTAGACCGGGATGGTGTCGCGCACCGGGTGGTTCAGCAGCTTCAGCGGCTTGCCGAGGGTGCCGCCCTTCTCGGGTGACAGGGGCAGCTCGGTGATGCCCCGGTGTTCGATCACCTCGCGCCGCCAGATCCGCCGGGACAGTTCGATCACCTCGCGGGTGCGGCCCAGCGGGCGGCCGTAGCGGCGGCCGTGCCAGCCCTCGACCACCTGGGGGCCGGAGGCGCCGACGCCGAGGAGGGCGCGCCCCCCGCTGGCGGCGTCGAGTCCGGCCGCGGTCTGGGCGATCAGTGCGGGGGTGCGCGAGTAGACGTTGAGGATGGCCGAGCCGATCCGCATCCACTCGGTCTTCGCGGCGAGGTATCCCATGATCGTCGGGGAGTCGAAGCCGTACGCTTCCGCCACCCGGACGGCGTCGAGGCCCGCCGACTCCAGGGAGGCGGCGCTGTCGGCGGCGGCGCGCGGATCGCCCGCGCACGCCAGGGGCGAGGAGAGTTCCATCAGCGGTGGCCCTTCAGCAGTTCGGGCACGCACCAGTCGCGGGCCACGTCCGGGGTGTGCGCGCCGGGGACGGCCGGCGGGAGCCGGAGGGTGCCGGGGGTGTCGGAGAAGCGGGGGGCGGGAGCGGGCTGGGTGGTGCCGTACGCCTCTGTGTAGGTGCCCCGTCCGGCGAGGTGCGGGTGGCGGGCCGCCTCGCGCAGCGAGAGGACCGGTGCGACGCAGGCGTCGGTGCCTTCGAACACGGCCGACCACTCCTCGCGGGTGGCGGTCACGAACCGGGCGGTGAACTCGGCCCGCAGAGCAGGCCAGTTGTGCGGATCGGCACGGTCCGGGAGGGCCGTGCCGTCCAGGCCCAGCAGGGCGACGAACACCGCGTAGAACTGCGGTTCCAGCGCGCCGACCGCCATCCAGCCGCCGTCGGCGGTCTCGTACACGCCGTAGAAGGGGCAGCTGCCGTCGAGCAGGTTACGGCCCCGCGCGTCCTGCCAGGTGCCTTCGGCGAGCATCCCCCAGAACAGGGTGGTGAGGTGTGCGGCCCCGTCCACGATCGCGGCGTCCACCACCTGGCCACGGCCGGTGGCTCGGGCGGTGAGCAGCGCGGCGAGGACACCGGTGACCAGATAGAGCGAGCCGCCCGCGTAGTCGCCGAGCAGGTTGGCGGGGAGGACCGGCGGTCCGTCCGGTGCGCCGATCATGGACAGGGTGCCGGCGGTGGCGATGTAGCCGATGTCGTGTCCGGCCCTCGGCGCGAGGGGCCCTCGCTGGCCCCAGCCGGTCATCCTGCCGTAGACCAGCGCGGGGTTGGCGGCCATGCACTCCTCGGGGCCGACCCCGAGCCGCTCCGCGACACCGGGCCGGTACCCCTCCACGAGGATTTCGGCGCGTGCCGCCAACGCCCGTACCGCCTCCGGACCTTCGGGCGATTTGAGGTCGATCAGGACGGAGCGCTTGTTGCGGTTGGTCACGTCGTGGGCGGGATCGCCGCCGAGCGGCGAGGGGCCGGGGCGGTCCACGCGCACCACGTCGGCGCCGAGGTCGGCGAGGAGCATCGCGGCGAACGGACCGGGACCGATCCCCGCCAGTTCGACCACGCGCACACCGTCCAGCGGGCCGGTCGCGGAACGGCTGGGCGGGTCCGAGGAGTGGGGGCTCATGGGTTCCTTTCTCGGCGGGAACGGCGTTCTCTTCGCCGCCCGGCCGGGACCTTACTGAGCGTTCGCTAAAACGTAGAAGGGTGACGCCGGTCGGTCAACTCCTCACGCGGCACAAGTTTTTGCCGATCCCTACCGGGGAAGTGAGAGCAGGCCGGACAACGATCGCCGGGTTTCCCTGATCGACCGCTAAGCACCGGAGAGGAGCCGTTTCGACGCCACGGCCCTACGATGTCGCCGATCGCCACCCGACGTGAGGAGAGCCGTTGAACACCGAGTCGAGCCAGGACACCACGCCACCGGTGGAGCACTGGCGCTCCTACGGGCCGCTCGAACTGCCCCCGATCCTGCGACACGCCATGGAAGCCTTCAACGAGCACGGATACCACGGGACTTCGGTCCGGGACATCGCCGGCCGGGTCGGCGTCACCGTGCCCGCGCTCTACTACCACTACGCGAACAAGCAGGCCCTGCTGGCCACGCTCCTCGAGGCGTCCATCAGGGACGTCCTGGACCGCTGCCGGGCCGCCGCCGGGGAGGCCGGGGACGATCCACTGGCGCGCATCTGCGGCATGGTGGAGTCGATCGTGCTCTACATGGCCCACCGCCAGCGGCTGGCCTTCCTGGACACCGAGATACGCAGCCTGGAGCCGGAGAACAGGGCACGCTACGTGGCCCTGCGCGACTACCTGGAGCACATGTTGCTGGACACGGTCGAGGCGGGCCGGGCGAAGGGCGTGTTCACCACCCCGTTCCCGGCCGACGCGGTGCGTTCGGTCCTCGTCATGTGCCAGGGGGTCGCCAACTGGTTCCGCGAGGACGGCCCGCTCACCGCGGAGGAGGTCGCCGAGCGCCACGTACTGCTCTGCCTCGGCACCCTGGGCCACCCCGCGGCCGTCACCGGCGACCCCGCGCCTCCGTTCCTCCGGCGCACTCCCCTCCGGCTCCCCTCCGCCGGTGGTCCCGCTCCGCGCTCTTCCAGATGATCCGGTGGCACCCGCCCGCGCCATGGCTGCACCTCCATGGCCACACCTGATGGCTATACCTCCGTGGCCACACCCACATGGCCCGGTACCGACGAGAGGACACCCGCATGAACGCGCACGGAGCCCGCGCCCGTTTCCAGGAACTCCGGGAGCGGGACGGCCTGGTCGAACCGATCGAACTCGACGCCGTATGGGCGGCGTTGGACACGGTCCGCCCCGAGGAGATCCTCGGCGGCTGGAAGGGCGGCGAGTTCCGCACCGGCCACCCCCTCGACGGCATGCTGGCCAAGGCCGACTGGTACGGCAAGTCGTTCGTCTCCGCGCACGACGCGAAGCCGCTGGTCTGCCGGAACGTGGCGGGCGCGCTGTACTCCAACCTCGAACTCGGCCAGGGCGAGGCCAGTCTGTGGACCGTCGAGTTCCGGGGGGAGGCGACGGCCACCATGGTCTACGACGGCCGGCCGGTCTTCGACCACTTCAAGCGGGTGGACGACACCACCCTGATGGGGATCATGAACGCCAAGGGCGTCCCGGCCGAGGGCCCCTTCTACTACTTCTTCCTGGAGCGCGCCCCCGAGGTCCGGCTCGACGCGGACACTCCGGTCGACGCCGAGGCCCCGCTCGACGCCGGCTCCGCGCGTACCGCCGAGGGATCGTGAGGCGCGTCCGGGCCGCGGTCGTGGCGGCTCCGGGCGCACCGTTCACCGTCCGGGACGCGGAGCTCGGTGACCCCGGGCCGCGTGAGGGGCTGGTGCGGATGACCGCGGTGGGCGTGTGCCACACCGACCTGGGGATGCGGGACACCTGGCCCCGGCGGCTCACCCCGATGGTCTTCGGCCACGAGGGCACCGGGCTGGTCGAGGCGGTCGGCGCGGAGGTCAGCGGCGTCGCGCCGGGCGACCGAGTCTGCCTCACCTTCGCCAGCTGCGGGGCCTGCGGGGAGTGCGCGGCGGGCCACCCGGCGTACTGCCACGCCGCGCAGACGCTGAACTTCTCCGGCGGGCGCGAGGACGGCACAACGCCGCTCTCCCTCGACGGCGCACCGCTCCGGGCGGGCTTCTTCGGCCAGTCCAGCTTCGCGACGTACGCCGTCGTCCACGAGCGCGGCATGGTCAGGGTTCCCGCCGGCCTGCCGGACGAGGTCGCCGCGCCTCTGGGGTGCGGCGGCCAGACGGGCGCCGGCACCGTGCTCAACCGGCTGCGTCCCGGACCGGGCTCCTCGCTGGTCGTCCTGGGCGCGGGCGGGGTCGGCCTGAGCGCGCTGATGGCGGCGGTGGCCGTGGGCTGCGATCCGGTGGTGGCCGTCGACCCGGTCGCCTCCCGGCGGGCCCTGGCGGTGGAGCTCGGCGCGACGGCGGCGCTGGCGCCCGGGGACGGCCTGGTGGCGGCGTTGCGCGAACTCACCGGCGGCGGGGCTCAGTACGTCGTGGAGACCACCGGCCGTCCGGAGATGGCCCGCCGGGCCGTCGGCGCACTGCGCCCGCGCGGTGAACTCGCCCTCCTCGGCCTCGGCGGCGAGGTGACGTTCGACGTGATGGGCCTGCGCGCCAAGGGCGTCCGCGTCCACGGGGTGATCGAGGGCGATTCCGACCCCGGACGTTTCGTCCCCGAGCTGATCGGCCTGTACCGGCGGGGTCTCTTCCCGATCGACCGGCTGGTCACCACGTTCCCGTTCGAGGAGATCGAGGCGGCGGTGGCCGCCATGCGGGACGGCAGCGTGGTCAAGCCCGTCCTCACCTTCGTCTGACGGCCCGTGCCGAATGCCGCCGGCGGAACGTGGACCAGCGCGGGAAGTGATCCGGAAGTCACCTCCTGCGGACACCGCCTCGGGGGGTCCGGCCCGCTGACGGCGTGTGATTGACTGCTCCGCATGGCTTCCGCCTCCCCGTCCGCCCGTTCGGCCGCGACCACCGATCCGACCGGGGCCACCCGGCCCCGCAACCGCAGGCAACTCATCGTCGAGGCGGCCGGGCGGGTCTTCAGCGAGCGCGGCTACCACGCGGCGTCCATGGAGGAGGTCGCCGCCGGTGTGGGCATCACCGCGGCCGCCCTGTACCGGCACTTCCCGAACAAGTACGCGCTGTTCGCGGAGTGTGCCGACGTCATGGTGGACGGGCTCGTCACCGCACTCGACGCGGTGCCGCCCGGGGCGGCGTTGGCGGATGTGTTCGCAGCCGCCACCCGGATCACCGTCGCCCATCGCGCGTCGGGCGGCGTGTACCGGTGGGAGGCCCGCTACCTCAGCCGCGAGGACCGCCGGCGTCTCGGGGCGAGGTTCGACCGCCTCGCCGAGCGGGTGGACGAGGCGGTGCAGCGCGAGCACCCGCGGCCCGACGAGCGGCTGCGGGCCATGGCGGCTCTCGGTGCGATCGGGTCCATCACGATGCATCACACCTCCATCGCCCAACGCCGGGCCGAGCAACTGCTGTTGGCGTCGGCCCTGCGGGTCGCGGCGAGCGATCCGGCGGCGGGGCCACAGGGTGCCCACCTCGTGGTGGAGCTGCCCGCCCAGCCGGTGCCGCGCACCCGGCGCGCGCAGATCCTCGCGGCCGCCATTCCGCTGTTCGCCCGGGACGGGTTCGTCAGCGTCACGAACGGGCAGATCGCGGAGGCGGTGGGGCTGACCCCGTCGGCGCTCTACCGCCACTACCCCGGCAAGATCGACATCCTGGCGGCGGCCTGCCTCCAGGCGGCGGGGCTGCTGGCCCAGGGCGTGGAGCGGAGTCTGCGCGAGGTGGCCGGCCCGTACGACGGCATCGTGGCGCTGGCGGCGACGTACGTGGCCTACAGCTTCGAGTACACCGAGCTCAACAGCGTCGCCGAGGCCGAAGTCGCCGGGCTGCCGACGGGCCTTCGGCGGCCCCTGGTCCTCGCCCAGCGGGAGCACATCGCCGTCTGGGAGCAGCAGTTGCGGCTGGTCCGGCCGGAGTTGGACCCGCGCCAGGCACGGGTGCTGGTGCACGCGGGATTCGGTGTGGCGGTGGAGGCCGGACGGCGGTTCCGCTGGCAGGACACTCCCGGCCACCGCGAGGCCGTGACCGCCCTGGTCGTGAGCGCCCTGGGCCTGTGAACCAGCCGGGCCCATGAACCAGCCGGGCCTGCGAGCCGGCCGGGCCTGTGGGCGCGCCGGGGCCGCACTGGGCCTGTGCGCGCTGCCGGGGCCGGTCTCGCGGCGGCCCCGGCAGCGTGGTGCGGCCGGCGGCTCAGCCCGGCCTGTTCCCGGTGGGGATCGTGATGGGCGTGGTGTTGCCGGAGGTGCCCTTGTTGAGGAAGAGCATGGCCAGGGCGCGTACGAACTGGTCGAACACGTAGAAGCTGCCGGGCATGACGGGCGACAGCCCCTCACGGAACAGGATGTACGCCGGCCACGCGGTGCGGACCAGGGCCGCCGACACGTAGTCGCGCTTCAGTCCCAGCCAGTCGCCGACCTGGTCGCTCAGGACGTAGCGCACGAACTCGTTCAGGAACCCGCGCGTGACGCCGAGGTCGATCTGTGCGGTCAGACCGAGCAACTCCTCGGCCAGGGCGATGCCTTCGGTCGACGGGGTGAGGATCGGGGTGAGCACCTGGGCCGACTGCGCCTCGGCGGCCGCCCAGGTCTGCGGAATGTACTCGTCGGGCACACCGAGCAGGTGGACGGCGACCTGCCACGAGTGCAGGAAGGCCTCCTGGTCCGCGGCAGGGAACGGGACCTTCCACTCCAGCAACTTCCGGTGCACGTAGGTACCGAGGCTGTGGAAGGTCACCAGGATGTCCGCGGCGCTGATCGGGACGGACTCGTCGGCGACCGCCCGCCAGTGCGGTGACTGCGGCAGCAGGTGGCGTACCGCCGCGTGCACCACGCGCGTCTTGTTGGCGGTGACGACGAACTGTCCCGTCGGCTGGAAGGCCCCCAGCTGGGAGAGGTCGTAGCCGAAGGTGAACGTCTTGGCCGCCCGGTCCTGCATGTTGGCACCGCCGGCGGACCAGTAGACGCTCTTGGCCTCGCGCGGGATCACCGTGCTCATGATCCCGCCGCCGAGTCCGTACAGCATGAAGAGGTACGTGTCCCTGCGCCGGTTGAAGTCGGCGGCGCGGGCCAGCTTGACGGGGTCGGCCCAGGAGGGCAGCCGGTTGACCTGCTGCAGGTACGAGGTGAACTCGGCCGGCACGCCGGTGGGCAGCGCGTCACCGTTGTTCACCCACGACGCCCATGCGGTGTTGATCGCCGGCACATGGCCGTTGTCGACCATGGAGGCCATCAGCGGATCCGCCAGGTCGTCCCAGATCCACGCCGGTCCGGTCCCCGCCGCGGTTCCGGTCGCCGCTGCGGGTCCGGTCGCCGAGCCGGTCGCCGCCCACGCCTGCGCGGGGTTGGCCACGCCCACGAGACCGAGGGCCACGCCGAGCGACAGCATTTTTCGCCTGCTGAGATTCTCCATTGACTTACCTGCTTCCCTGATGGGTCAGATGGCTTCGAGTCGCCTTCGCAGACTTGCAAGTCGAGGGATCCACGCGCGGTGGACCGCGTCACACAGATGTGATTTTCGATTAACATAGCGAGGCGCGTTGCCGTCGGCAATGGTGATGACGGAGGGGCTCCTCGCCAATGTCGTTCCGCAGTCGGCCGGTTGACCTCCGGAGCGGCTCGGGCGCCGGACCCTCTCAACCTCGACGAAGCGTTGCGAGCGGCCACGATCCCTGAGTACGTGAACCGGCCGGATCTGAGTAGCCCGGCGGCTGCGCGGCGCCAATCACCCGCGTGTGATGCTGGTATGAAGAAATCCGCTTCCTTCTCCTCCGGCCTCCTGGAGCCCCCGCCGACGGACCGCACCCGGCCGAGGGCCGCTCTGGCCGCCCTGTTGTTCCTGCCGGCGGCCGTGGCGACCGGCATCCTGACCCTGGCCTCGGATCGGGCCTCCCGGTGCGTGACCTACGGCGAGCAGTGCGACCCCGGATTGCCCGGCTGGCTGTTCCGGTGGAGTGCGGGTCTCGGCGCGGTGGCGCTCCTCCTCACACTGACCGTTCCGGCCGTACGGGTACGCCGGGTGGCGTTCGCCCTCCAGCTGCTGGCCGAGCTCGCCGCGCTCGTGGTGATCCTCAGCCACGCGTGAGGCCGCCGGACAGCACCCGGCCGCGAGCACGGAGAAGGCTACCGCCGGACGCGCGGCAGTCGGGCGCCAACGTCGCGCGGCTCACAACTGGCAACACCGGTGAGGACTTCCGCCCTGAGCTGCGCGTACCGCCCCTGCTCCGGAATCAACCCGCCGCGCAACGGCCCGTCCCGTTGCCCTTCACCTTGATCAGGCAACGCAACAGTTCGGCGACACTCCATTCTGTTCGTCACCCGCCCGACGCGAGTTGGAGTGGGATGTACACCCCGCACCGGCGGGGCAGACCGATGGAGGCGGCTCTGGCCAAGGCCCAGCCCGAACCCCTGCCGAAGGTCCTGGTGGTGGACGACCAGCCCGCAACCTGATGGCGATGACAGCGGTACTGGAGACGCTGGACCAGGAGCTCGTCACCGTGTCCTCGGGCCGGGAGGCGCTCAAGGCACTGCTCCACCACGACGACTTCGCCGTCATCATCATGGACGTCCAGATGCCCGAGATGGACGGCTACGAGACCGCCGCCCACATCAAGCGCCGGCCGCGGAACAGAGACGTGCCGATCATCTTCCTCACGGCGATGGGCATTGACCCCGAGCACACCGCACGTGGGTACGCGGCCGGCGCGGTCGACTACATCAGCAAGCCCTTCGATCCGTGGGCCCTGCGCGCCAAGGTCGCCGTCTTCACCGAAATCCATCTCGAACGGAGAGTGAGTCACCCCGCCTGACGCGTACGGGCACCGGGCTCTCCGGGTCCGGTGCCCGACGGATCACGGCCGGGAACGACCGACGCGTCGGAAGGTGGACGACATGGCTGTGCCCGCCGGCGAACCAGCCGGCGGGCACAGCCGTGTCGCGGCGGGATCAGGCTCCCGCCCTCCGCTTGTTCCACACGTCGAAGCCGACCGCCGCCAGCAGCACGAGGCCCTTGATGACCTGCTGCCAGTCGGTTCCCACCCCGACCAGGTTCATGCCGTTGTTCAGCACGCCGAGGACCAGGCCGCCGATGATGGCTCCCAGTACGGTGCCCACGCCACCGCTCATCGACGCGCCGCCGATGAACGCGGCGGCGATGGCCTCCAGTTCGAAGTTGACGCCCGCCTTCGGCGAGGCCGCGTTGAAGCGCGCCGCGAAGACGAGGCCGGCGAGCGCCGCGAGCATCCCCATGTTGAGGAAGACCGCGAACGTCACCTTCTTGTCCCTGACCCCGGACAGCTTCGCGGCGGGCAGGTTCCCGCCGATCGCGTACACATGGCGTCCGATCACGGCGTTGCGCATGACGTAGCCGAAGCCGACCAGCAGCACGGCCAGGATCAGCAGCACCACGGGCGCGCCCTTGTAGCTGGCGAGCAGCAGGGTCGTGACCAGGACCGCGGCGACCAGCGCCGTCGTCTTCAGTACGAACAGGCCCGTGGGGAGCGTGTCCAGGGTGAACTCGCGCTGGCGCCGGCGGTCGCGTACCTCCTGGAGCACCACGTACGCGGCCAGCCCCAGCCCCAACAGCAGCGTGATGTTGTGGTAGTTGGTCTCCGGGCCGACCTCGGGCAGGAACCCGTTGGCGACCTTCTGCAGCCCGTCGGGGAACGGGCCGAGCGTCTGTCCCTTGAGGAAGATCTCCGTGAGCCCGCGGAACAGCAGCATGCCCGCGAGGGTCACGATGAACGAGGGAATGCCGACGTACGCGATGAAGAAGCCCTGGAGCGCACCGGCGGCGGCTCCCAGCAGCAGGGTGAGCAGCACGGCGACGGGCCAGGAGACGTGGTGCTCGACCATGAGCACGGCCCCGATGCCGCCCACCAGGGCCATCAGGGAGCCCACCGACAGGTCGATGTGCCCGGCGATGATGACGATCATCATGCCGATGGCCAGGATGAGGATGTAGCTGTTCTGCAGCACCAGGTTGGAGACGTTGCGCGGCAGCAGGAGGTCGCCGCCCGTCCAGATCTCGAACAGGAGCACGATCAGGCCGAGGGCGAAGAGCATCCCGTACTGGCGCATGTTGCGCCGTACGCCGTCCAGGAGGACCCGGCCCATCGATCCCGTGGTGGACCCGTTGCCGCCGCCCGGTGGCGCCTGCGTGGTCGTGTTCGTGGTGACGTCGGTGCTCATGCCTGGTGTCCTTCGCTGGGGGTGGCACCTGCGGTGACTGCCGGTGGTGCGGGGGTGTCCCTGGTCATGTGCCGCATCAGCACCTCCTGGGTGGCGTCCTCCCGGGACACCTCGCCGGTCAGCCGCCCGGCGGCCATGGTGTAGATGCGGTCGCACATGCCGAGCAGTTCGGGCAGCTCGGAGGAGATGAAGAGGATCGCCTTGCCCTCGGCGGCGAGCCGGTTGATCACGGTGTAGATCTCGAACTTGGCTCCGACGTCGACCCCGCGGGTGGGTTCGTCGAGGATCAGTACGTCCGGCCCGGCGAGGATCCACTTGCTGAGCACGACCTTCTGCTGGTTGCCGCCGGAGAGCCGCCCGACCGGTTCGAGGACGTTCGGGGCCTTGATGTTCATGGTCCGCCGGTAGCGCTCGGCGACCTTGCGCTCCTCGTGGGCGTCCACGACGCCGCGCCGGGCGAGGGAACCGAGGGAGGCGAGCGAGATGTTCCGGCTGACGGTGTCCCCGAGGTCGAGGCCGTAGTGCTTGCGGTCCTCGGTGACGTACGCGATGCCGCCCGCGACCGCCTCGGGAACCGTCCGCGTCCGTACCTCGCGGCCGTCCCTGAGGACCAAGCCGTGCTCGTAGTGGCCGTAGGAGCGGCCGAACACGCTCATCGCCAGCTCGGTCCGGCCCGCGCCCATGAGCCCGGCGATGCCGACGATCTCCCCGCGGCGGACCGCGAGGGAGACCCCGTCGACCACCTTGCGGCTGCGGTCGAGGGGGTGGCGCACGGTCCAGCCGCGGATCTCCAGGGCCGGTTCGGTGTCGGCCGCGCCGTCGTAGGGCGTGCGGTCGGGGAAACGGCTGTCGAGGTCCCGTCCCACCATGCCGCGGATGATGCGTTCCTCGGTGGTGGCCGGGTCCTTGACGTCCAGGGTCTCGATGGAGCGCCCGTCGCGCAGGATGGTGACGGAGTCGGCGATCCTGGCGATCTCGTTCAGCTTGTGCGAGATGATGATCGAGGTGATGCCCTGCCCCTTCAACTCCCCCATCAGCCGCAGCAGTGCGGCACTGTCCTCGTCGTTGAGTGCGGCGGTGGGTTCGTCGAGGATCAGCAGTCGTACGTCCTTGGCCAGAGCCTTCGCGATCTCCACGAGCTGCTGCTTGCCCACCCCGATGTCGGCGACGCGGGTCTCGGGGTGCTCGTCGAGCCCGACGCGCTTGAGCAGTGCGGAAGCACGGCGCAGCGCCTCACGCCAGTCGATGATGCCCCGCCGTGACGGCTCGTTGCCGAGGAAGATGTTCTCGGCGATCGACAGGTAGGGAACCAGAGCGAGTTCCTGGTGGATGATGACGATGCCGCGCCGTTCGCTGGCCCGGATGTCCTTGAAGCGGCACGGCTCGCCGTCGAAGACGATCTCACCCTCGTAGGTGCCGTGCGGGTGGACGCCCGACAGCACCTTCATGAGCGTCGACTTGCCGGCTCCGTTCTCGCCGCACAGGGCGTGCACCTCGCCGTGCGCCACGGAGAGGGTCACCTCCGACAGCGCCCTGACCCCGGGGAAGGTCTTGACGATGGACCGCATCTCCAGGACGGGGCCGGCCGGGGGCGGAGTCGGGGCGGGTGCCTCGGAGGAGTGGGCAGCGGCGGGGGTCACCCCAGCTCCTTGGCGTCGATGTAGCCGGAGTCGACCAGGACCTTCTGGTAGTTCGACTTGTCGACGCTGATCGGGTCGAGCAGGTAGGCCGGCACGATCTTCTTGCCGTTGTCGTACGTGGTGTCGTCGTTGGTCTCGGGCTTCTTGCCGTCGAGGACGGCGGAGACCATGTCCGCGGCGACCTTGGCGAGGGCCCGGGTGTCCTTGTAGACGGTCTGGGTCTGCTCGCCCGCGATGATCGACTTCACGGAGGCGACCTCCGCGTCCTGGCCGGTGACGATCGGCAGCGGCTTGGCGGTGCTTCCGTAGTCGTCGGACTTCAGGGCGGACAGGATGCCGATGGAGATGCCGTCGTACGGGGAGAGCACGGCGTCCACCCGGGCGGAGGAGTAGGCGGAGGTCAGCAGGTCGTCCATGCGCTTCTGCGCCGTCCCACCGTCCCAGCGCAGCGTGGTGACCTGGTTGAGCTGCGTCTGCTTGGAACGGACGACCAACTGCTTCTTGTCGAAGTAGGGCTTGAGCACCTTCATGGCGCCGTTGAAGAAGTACTTGGTGTTGTTGTCGTCGTTGGACCCGGCGAACAGCTCGATGTTGAACGGGCCCTTCTTCGCGCCGTCCTTCAGGCCCAGCTTGTCCACGATGTACGTGGCCTGGAGCTCGCCGACCTTCTCGTTGTCGAAGGAGGCGTAGTAGTCGACGTGGTCGGAGCCCAGGATGAGCCGGTCGTAGGAGATCACCGGAATGTCGGCGTCGGCCGCCTGCTGCAGGACGTTGGAGAGCGCCTCGCCGTTGATGGCGGCCACGACGAGGGCGTCGACGCCCTGGGTGATCATGTTCTCGATCTGGGCGACCTGCTGGTCGGGGTCGTCCTCGCCGTACTGCAGCGTCGTGGCGAAGCCGGCCTTCTTCAGACTCGTGGTCATGTTCTTGCCATCGGCGATCCACCTCTCGGAGGACTTGGTGGGCATGGCGATGCCGATGGTCAGGTCCTTCTTGTCCTTCGACTCCTCGCTGCCCCCCTCGCTGCTCTGCCCGCAGGCGGTCAGGAGCAGGGCACAACCGGTGGTCACGGCCAGCAGGGCGTATGCGGATCGGAGTTTCGTCATGGGCGTTACCTGGCAATCCCGTCGTCGAGGCAGCTCGGTCCGGAACGGCCTCGGCGACAGCAAGCGTGCTCGCGCCGCTGGACGGCGTCGTCCCGGCTTGGCGGCCGAGGTTCAGCAGTCCCGGCAGAGCTCGATTGTTAGCGCTCACAACGGGGTCGTACAAGAGGCGTCGGGGTTTTTCTCGCGTCGATACACAGCCGTAAGCAGCGAAGGGGGAGGCAAACCGGCGCATCCCTCAGAAAGCGTGCGCCGGCCGCCGGCCGCCGCTGCCGTGCGGGAGCGGCACCACACCTCGGTGGACCGCAGCCGGACACGCGCGAGCGACGCGAAGTACACTCGTAGGCCCGGGAGATGAATGGATGCCACACGAACACCTGCTCCACCGGGGCGACTTCGTGTGCGCGGAGGCTGCCCGGGGTGGTCACGGGCCAACCAGCCGTCCACAGAACCGCGTTCGGGGCCGTGGTCTACGATCAGCCCTGCGAGCAGGTGATCGGCGCGGGTGTACCGCCGGTGGCTCCTTGGCCGGAAACCGCTCGGGCGGCGCCCGCGTGGTGACCGCGGGCGCCGCCCGGAGCGACATTCGAGGGCGAGGAAAGCGAAGGAACTTGTTTCAGGAAAGGAAGAGAGAAGGAAGCCCCTTCATGGCCTCGCCACGGCTCACGCTAGCACTCAGCCCGGGATCACGTCGCGCAGGTTTTCGAGCGTGATGACCTGGGAATCCGGGTGCAGTCCTTCGGGGCGACCGAGGCCGATGTACATCACGGGGCCGTCCGGGACCGGCTCGCCGTCCCACAGGTCCACGGCCGTGGTGCCGCCGGACAACAAGTCGATCAGGTACCCCACCGTCAGCTGCTCGCGCTCCACGAGGGCGCGCACCACCTTCGACACCGATACCTGGTTCTCCTCGACCCGGTTGGCCGACGAGATGCCCTTCAGATACAGGTGCAGCCACTTCGCGCGCCACCGGCCGTCGTCCCCCCGACGGAATACGAGCGGCAGCGCCACCCGGCCCACTCCGCGCAGCTCCGACTTCATCCGTACCGTGCGCGGCTCGAACGGCCGGCCCTTCTGCTCACCGTCGCGCAGCATGAACCCGAAGAACGACTCCTCGACCTCGTCGAAGCCCTCGCCCGCGAAGATGTTGACCTGCGGAACGATGAACGAGCTGCGCACCCGGTCCAGGGACAGGTTGATGAACTCCGAGGCTCCGTCGGGTGCCTCGGTGACATCGCCCGAATGCTCGCCCCCGACTGCCTTGAGGGACGTGTAGGAGAGCCAGGAGTCGGTGCTGTAGTCGGCGTGGAGAAGCAGCGCGGAAAGGTCGTAGTCGGTCCGTTTCCCGGTCTCCTTCCAGTACACGAAGAAGCGCAGTTGTTCGCCGTCGACGGCCGAGACCGACCCTCGCGGCAGTACCCCGAGCCCGGACGCGGTCGCCCTGCCGCTGAGCGGGAGCGCCACGTCCAGGACCTCGGGGTCGATCAGCAGCCGGCCCGGGGCGGGGAGCCGCCGGCGCATCTCGGCGTCGAGGGCGGAGATCAGACGGTCGAGGTCGGCACGTGGAACCGGCGGCCGGAAGTCGGGGGTCACCCAGGCCCGGCCCCGCCGGTTGACGAAGATGCGGGGTTCGTCGGTCTCCCGCTCCCGGTTCTGGAGATGCTCGCGCACCGAGAGCACGACCCGGCCGGAGACGCCGGGAGCGACCTGCACCGCGGCGGCCACCACCGCGTCCCGTTCCTCCTGGTCCGCGGCGATGCGCAGCAGGAGGTCCAGGGCGCGGAACAGCTTGCCGGGAGCGGACCTCAGCAGTCGCACCGCGCCGAGGACGTCGAACTCGTCCAGCAGCTTCCCGACACGGCCCTCGAAGGACCGCGCCTCCTTCTCGCCCCGAGCGACGGCGAAGACATCGGCGGCATGCGGCCACCGCGGGTACTCGTGCGGGTGGAGTCGCTCGCCGAGCCGCTTGAAGGGTTCGCGGTGCGCGTGCACATCGGCGAGCTTCGCGGGACTCGCCGAGACCACGGCGTCGAGGCCCGCGAGCAGCGCACGGCGGACCGGCCGCGACAGCGCCCGGAACCGGGTAGGTTCCTTGAGCGTCACGTCACCGCCCGACAGAGCGCAGGCCAGCCGCAGTACATCGGTGACGGTGTCGAGGAGGAGGTCCGCGCCGACGCCGAGGCGGGCCTCGTTGACGACCGCGCGGTTCTCCCGTACCGGGATCGACTCCGGCTGGGGGCCCTGCGCGCACCGCTCGGCGAGGGCCTTGAGATCGCGCAGGCCGTCCTCGCCCAGCGGAGTCCTGCTGCCCGCCATGGCCAGGTACAGGTCGGTGACTTCGTCGTCCAGGTCCCGCCCGAGATGCAGGACGGTCACCCGGTCACCCGCGGAGGCGATCAGCGCGTCCTGCGCCGCGAGCATCTCCTCGTAAGTGTGCTGGTACCGGCCGTACTTGGGCAGGCTGAGCAGGTCCAGCGTTCCCTGCGCGAACCGCGTCAGCACGTCTCGGCGCGAGGTGTCGTCGCCGAGCGCCTGCGCCACGCACCGCATCCAGAACTCTTCCGTGGCGGGCACGTTCGCCGGAAAGTCGATGAAGTACGCGTTGTGCCGGACGTGGTCGCCCACCATCTCGCTCACGGTGTGCAGCGTCCGCCTCGCGGTGTGCACGACCGCCGCCTCGGACAGCCCCGACAGCCGCTCGAGCAGTTCCGCCGAGAGCTTGAAGCCCACTGATGCCAGAGCCGCGTCGAACTGTCGCGCGGCAGCGGCTCCTTCGCCGACGGAGCCCTTGGGAGAGGAGAGACGGTGCGTGTGTCGGATGACCAGCGATTCGAGACTGTGCGCCATTCGGGGATGATCGCAGAAGTGTGCGAGCCGACGCACAGGAGTTTTCTCCCAGCCCTACGCAACAGGAGTTCCTTCGCACCCGGCCGAGCCGGGACTCGCACGGCCGGCGGAACGGCCCGGGTCTCCCGACACGGTCGAGGGTCGGCGGGTGACGGGTGACGGGTGGGAATCGGTCATGAGGCCCGTTCAGGACCACATGCCCGCTTCCATGTCGTCCATCACGGCGGGCCAGACACTCCGGCCGGCGAAGGGCAGCGGATCGCGTTCGGACACCGTCGCGCGGATGTGCGCCAGGGACAGCGCGAGCCGCTCGAAGTCGCTCTCCTCGTCTTCCTCGTCGTCGCTCCATTCGAATTCCTTCAGGAGCCGGTGCAGTGCGAAAGCGAGATAGGAGAGCGAGGACATGTCCGCGTGCAGTTCCTCTACCGGACCGCCGTTCTCGGAGAATCCGTGGATCTTTCCGGTCCCCGGGTCAAGAGCCAGGTGGGTCTGCGGAATCCAGCCGAAGATCACCCACGTTCCGCATCCGGACGGGGCCTCGTACTCGGCAAGCTCGATGCGTTCGTCCACGAGCGGAAACCGGCCCGACTCGTTGCGCTTCTGGGGCTGGAACACTCCCGTCGGGATGCCGACCGAGGTCAGGAGCCGGCCCGCCGGAGAGCTCTCGGCCGCGGACCCCAGGGAACCGGACGGCGCCACGAAGACGGCTTCCTCGCCCAGGGACGCGACCAGCTCTTCTCGGGAAAGCGCGAACAGCATCGGACCCTCGTTACTCTCTCGTCGTTCTCCGGCCGTCCCGCCGAAGGCCGGCGCCCACGGATCATGAAACCCCAGGCCCGCAGGGAGGGCTGTCAGGGAATGAACTTGTTCTGGTTCTGGGCGAGGTCGATCATAGTGCCGGTCACTCCGCCGTCCACACCGTTCGCCTCCCACTGCTGGTGCAGCCACTTGACGTACGCCCGGTGCTCGCGGTCCTGTCTGTACTTGCTCAGTTCGTCGTCGCTGTCGGTGCGTTTCTCGTCCTGGTCGTACTTCGCACTGTGGGTGACGTCCATGTTCTCGTCGAAATGCTGCGCCAGCCACTGGTCGCAGTACATGTTCGTTTCCTGGCAGGGCTCGCGCTCCGTGTACAACGAGCCGACGTGCGCCTGTTCCTCCGAATGGAGAATCGGATATCCGAGTATGCGCTCGGAATGCACGGGATCGCTGGTGCCGACCAGGATGAACCGCCGGTCCTTGTCGTCGTCGAAGAGAAGCGAGGCGTAGTTGGCACCGCCGCGCTTGTAGACCTCGGGGCGCTCGTGGGCGTTGTAGTAGCGGGCGATCTGGGTGGCGCGGGCGAGCTCGTTGGAGCCGGGCGGAATCTTCTCGGAGGTGACACGCGGAGCGTCCTCTCCGCCGTCCTTCACTCCGTACCCCTTCGTGTCGGTGGAGTGCCAGGGGTGCCACGCCTGGCCGCCGTTGAGCACGGAGTGGACGCCGGAGGTGTCGTCCGGGCTCAGCGGGTGCGCGGTCCCGTCCGGCAGGAGCCGTCGTACGGTGCCGTCGGAGTCCAGCAGGTACGTCGGCGTGTCACCGGAGCCGCCCTTCTTGCCGTCGATCTTGTCGAGGATGTCCTTGACGTCGTGGTCCGTTCCCTTGAGCGTCTTGGACGTGGCCTTGACGCTGTTGGGGACCGTCTCGGTGACGTGCTTGGCGATCTTCCCGAGGGCGTTCTCCGATCCCTTGAGCGCACCGTGCAGAACGCCGTCGAAGACCTGGGTGAACGGATCGCGGCCCTTGCTCCGCCCGAACGCGCTCCGCGCCCTGGACAGATGCGCGGCCGAGCTCTGCTTCAACTCGCTTCCGTGCGCGGAGACCTTGTCAGCGCCGTCCACGAACTCGACGTGGTCGATGTACGTCACCGAGGCGTACGCCGTGCTGCCGCCGCCGGCCGACGCCAGTTGCAGGCCGTCGTGACCGGCCTTGCCGGCCCCGGTCGTCGCACTGTCCGCCGGGGGCACGGAGAAGGCTCCTTCGGCGAGGTCGAGGACCATGTCCGCGACCATCGCCTCCAGTTTGGCGTTGATCGGCTCGGTCACCTTCGCGAGGACCTCGTCGACGATCCGGTCCACCGCTTCGTCGATGAGCCTCTTCACCAGCTGCCGCATGGCTGCGACCTCGCCGGCGCCGATCAGGGCCGACAGCCCGCCGGTGAACACGGCAAGCCCGGCGGACACTCCCACCGAGGCTGCCATCACGCCCAGTTCGACCTCGGCTTTGGTCTTCAGCGCGAAGATGATGTCCGCGAGGATGTCGCAGGCGTCCGCGAGCAGCCGCGCCAGTTCGGGAAGTTTGTCCAGATGGCTGACCTGCACCTTCTTCCAGTGCTGCTCCATCGCGTCGACGGCCCAGCCCTGGGAGGAGAGCAGGATGCGGGAGACGGCCCGGTGGGCGTCACCGCTGTGACCCTCGAACTTGTCGGCGAAGTCCCGCATGGCCGTGGCCATTTCGCGGTAGTCGTCCTCGTCGACGTTCGGGAACTTGATTCCGATGAAGTCCAGGACCTCGTCGAGCCAGCCCGGGATCGTGTAGCCCATGGCGCCCCCACCCCCCGGTCCGCACGTTGACGTGTTCGCCGGGCATTGACGTGTCCGACGTGTTCGACGTTTTCGACGTGCAGAGAGAACCTAGCGACCGGTACCGGGCCCGGCGCAAGGGTGCGGATGGAGTCATGACAAGAATGCGACATCGGGGATCCGGGAGATGCGGCGCGGAACGGCGGTCCGTCCAGATCCCAGGGCGGACCGCCCGGATCCCCGTACGGACCGCCCAGGGTGCAGCGCTCACCGCGCCGCTTCAGGAGGACCGCCGGACGGGGCGAGGCACATCAGGCTCTCGTCCGTGCCGATGACCAACTCCCCGGCAGAGGTGAGCGCGAGGGCGTTCACCCGGAGGCCGGGGCGGAAGACGCGAGGGGCGGCGTCCTCGGCCACGGCCTGGTGCGCCACCAGTCCGTCCGCCCAGGCGGCGGCCAGGAGCGGCCCCGCCTCCGTGGTGGTCACCGCCAGCGCGGTCACCGGGTGCGGACGTGAGAGCACGGGTGTCTCCAGCGCCGCGCCGTGCAGGGCCCACACCCGGACGGTACCGTCGGCTCCTCCGCTGTACACCAGGGGAATTGACGGTGACTCAGCTGCGGTCGGAACGGCACCGGTGGCTGCGAGAGCGGTCACCGGTCCCCGGTGGAGAGCGGCGGTGACGGCTTCCGGTCCGTCGCTGTCGCCGCCGTGGCCGGTGAACGCGCGCACCGTGCCCGTTTCGTCGCCCACCGCGAGCACTCCGTCGCAGGCGGCCAGTGCGGTCGCGGCGACGCCCGCCACGTACGTCCGCGCCGCCTCCACGAGCCGGCCCTCCGCCGGCGGGCCGGTGTCCAGGAGAGCGGACAAGCCCGCCGTCCCGGCGTTCGACGGTGCACCCTGCGTGAAGAGCGAGCCGTGGGCGTCCAGACTCGTCACCACTCCGTCGGCGTCCACCACCAACGCCCCCGAAAGCGGGCGCGATGCCGGGAGTCGGCCCACCGGCGAGGCGTCCTCGCGGTCCAGCACGCGGATCGTCCCCTGATGGTCCGTCACCACCAGGCGTCCGTCGAGCGCACCGCGGCCCGTCGCGAGCGCCCGGGCCGGCCCGGGCCACGGCGGCCGGGCGTCCCCCGGTACGCACCGCCACCGCACCCGCCACCGCGCGCCCTCGGCGCATCGCGCGAGCGCTGCCGACAGCCGGGGGTCCGCGTCGTTCCCCAGAGCGGCCAGTAGGACGTTCGCCCGCTCCGGCGCCGCCTGTTCCCGGGTGAGCGAGGCACCGGCCCGCAGCCAGGCCGCCCGCAGCCCTCCGTGGGGGTCCCCGGAGCGCTCGTAGAGGGCGGAGACGTGCCACGGATCCGCCGTGCAGACCGAGGGAGGATCGTTCAGGTCGACAGGGCCGGCGGGCACGGACCCCGGCTCGCGGTCGGACGACTCCGGCGGGACCCGGCGGGGGCGCTCCGCCCACGAGGCGCACCGGGCCGGGTCGGTCCACCGCGCCTCGTCCAGGTCCATCACCGCGCACCGGGCCTTTGCGAGCGCTTGCCTCTCCGGTGTTCCGCTCCGCACCTCGACGATCAGCCGTACATGGTCCGACTCCAGGAGGGCCAGGGCCAGTTCGGCAATGCCTTCGGGGTCTTCGCCGGCGTGCAGGTCGGGCAGAACGACGACGGTACGGCGGCCGTCACCGGTCAGCGTGTCCACCAGCGCGCCGGGCGTCCGGGCCGTCACCGACAACTGGTGCGCGATCGTCCAGGCCGCCGTCGTCGCCGTGCGGCCGGCGAGGGGAACGAAGGCGTGCACGCGCCGCTCCGGTGGTGTCCCCGGCCGTCTCCCGTGGGCGACGAGCCACGCCAGCAGCGCGGACTTGCCGCTCCCCCCGCCGCCGGTGACGAGGCAGAGCCGGGGCGCTTCCGCGTCCGCCAGCCAGGCCAGCAGCGCCGCCGCGGCCGGTTCCCTGCCCGCCGCCGGCCGGGCCCACCTCTGCTCTCTCACGCCCGTCCCGCCTGTCGTGCGGAGTGGAGGATCAGTTCCTTGAGCCCTTCCTCGCGCGAGACCGCGGCGTCCCCGTAGTCGAAGCTGTGCGTGAACCCGGCTTGCGGGAAAGTCGCCTGGAGCCACGCGGAGCAGTAGTGCCCCGGCATCATGCACGGCTCCAGTTCGCAGTAGACCCGGCGTACCCGGTCCGGAGTGATGCCCTGCGCCGACAGACGTGCCCAGAGCAGCTCCTCGGGATGCGCCCTGCCCGGGGCGGTCCTCTCGGTGGCTATCTGCTTGCCGCCGCTCCCGTCGACGTACTCGAACGCGGCGGAGAACGGAAAGTTGAGCGTGTGCCGCACGTCTTCGAGGACGCGGGGCCACCAGCTCTCGCGGTCCTCGAAGGCCTCGGGGTCGAGCCGCCGGATCTCCGCGTCCAGCTCCCGGTACTCCGCCGCCGCGGCCGCCAGGCCCGGGGACGACGCGATCACCGGCAGCCGCCTGTCGAACACCGCCAGCGCGGCGGTGAACGCGCGCACGTCGGAACTGACGAAGAGATCCGGCTCCGGGCGGGCGAGGAAGACCGCCTGCACCCCGCCGTCGGGCCGTACGCACATCTGCGCCAGTCGGTCGCTGCCGATCCGGACCCAGTCGGCCCGCGGGTCCTCCAGGACGAGGCCGCGGTGACCGGAGAACATCCGCAGGGTGAGGCCGTCGGTCCCGCCGGCCGCCGTGAAGTACGGACTCACGTGCAGCGGCACCCCGACCGCCGCCAGCATCTCGCGTGTGGCGTCGGGCAGGATGGCGTACTGCCGGGGCACGACGATCCGCCGCATTCCCTCAGGGCCGAAGTGGGCAACGGACGGGTCCGGGGTTCGCTCGGACATCGGGCTCCCTCGTCGCGGCGGTTGGCTGCCGGCTTCACTCTAAGCGCGTGCGGATCCGCATGGCATGAGCGGGTTGGATCGGCAACGGGACGTGCTGGAAGCCGGGTTCGAGGCGGATCTGCCGCACCTCGACGAGCGGCCGGTATCGGCCGTCCTCACCCCAACGGCAGCGGCACGACGGCCGTGTACACCGTGCGGTCCGCGATGTCGCGGGTGGTGCCGACGGCCGCACCGAAGGAGGGGGTGATGTCCTCGACCTCTCGGACGAGGACCCTCAGACGGCCGGGGCCGTCCGGAGCCGTGAGGGGCGGCAGGGGCTCACCGGTGTGGCCGGAGACCGTCGCGCCGGCGACGCGTTCCCACGCGGGGAAGCCCGGCGGGGTTCCGGTGAGCGAGGTGAGGTCGACGGGTGCGCCCGGCAGGTCCGGCGCGTCGCACCGTTCGACCGACGCGAAGACGCGGTTGGGCCGGCTTCCCCCGCGGCTCAGGCCGGTGAGGGCGATCCGCAGGCCGTCGGGTTCCTCCCTGACCTCCAGGGCACGGTCCGGGAGGAGCGGGACCATGTCCGTGCGGACGACACGGGAGAGGCACAGGCCGTCCAGGCTCTCGGGCTGGTAGCGGGCCAGCGCCAGGTGCGCGAAGGGGCAGTAGGACGAGGCGGCCGCCCCAGGCATCGCGATGTCGGCGTACCAGCGGCCCTCGTGGTGGAACACCGGAAAGGGAAGAACGCGGACGCCGTGGCCGGTCTCCACGAGCGGTACGTCGACCGGGGCAACGGCACCGGCGAACAGGGACGCGTCGGCCAGCGCCTTCGGGGAGGGCGTCGAATGGATCGGGTCGCGGTTGATCCAGGACACCAGGGGGCGGTCCTCGTCGGGGGCGGAGTCCTCGTCACCCGGCAGGACGATCACAGCGACGCATTCCCCCTCACCCGTGGTGTACCAGGGCCGGCCGAGTTCGACGCGCAGCCGGCCGGCCGAGCGCTTCCGTACGATGCCCCCTCCGGGGAGGGGTTCCTCCGACCAGAGGAAGGCGGGGACGGCGGACACGATCACGGGGGGCGGGGGCAGGGCGCTGCTCTTGACCGACACCGGGCCGAGGACGGTGTTCGCGTGGAATTGCTCCTCGTCGTCGGTCGGCGCGAAGCAGTCCCGGAAGCGGCTGATCGCGGTGACGGAGCAGCGGATGTTCCGGTGCTTGGTGTCGCCGAACTCCGGGCGGATCTCGGCCAGCGCACGTGCCCCGCGGGACACCGCGAGCGGGGTCAGGGGAACCGAGGTCGGGACCGGGGCCGCGGTGTCACCCCATTCGTCCCAGTGCGCGCGGATGTCCAGCTGCGCGGTGCTCGGCGTGTGCACGCCGAAGATCCCGTCGTGGGGTTCCAGGACGGCATGGGTGCTGCCGGGGGGCCTCGACGAGGTCAGGGATCCTGACGGGGCGTTGAGCGGGCGGCGGACGGCGTGGACGAGTTCGAGCAGGCGTGGCGGGGTCAGCATGGGATGCCGGCCCTTGAGGGCGGCGCTGCCCGCGTCGAGGTCGTCGGTGTCGTCGGTGTCTTCCACTCCGTTCGCGTCCGTGTCGCCGTCGGTGTCCGCGGTGACCAGCCGCTTGATCTCGAACCAGTCGAGTTTGTCCTGCAGGACCGTCGAGGTCAGTTCCACCAGGACGCGCTGCCCGGGCGGTACGGAGATCCGCACCGTCGAGGACTCCGCGGCCGGCCCTCCCCCCGGGGTCGTCCAGTTCAGGCTCGCCGGGTCGTCGCGGTCGTCGGCGGGGACGAGTTCGATGTGTTTGGGCGGGTGGCCGGGCCAGGTACCGGCCCAGGGGCGGGCGTCGGTGAGGCGGCGGGGCGGACCGGCGGGCTCCGGCATGACCGTGGCGGCGGCCCCGAGGGCGGCCGGGTCGGGGAGCCCGGCACCCGGTACGGCGGTGATGGCGCGGGTGGCCCGGTCGCGACCGTTTTCCGCCGGGTCGCTGAGGACTCCGTGCTGCTCCGCGAGCTGGAAGGTCGTCACGGGTGGCGAGAAGGTGCGGTGGTCGTTCACGGGGTACGCGGGGTCGCCCTCGAACGCGTCGGGGCGGAAATGCCCGTCGGCGGTGGGCGACGAGCGTACGACGAGCCGTTCCAGGGTGCCGCCGGGTCCGAGCAGTTCGTGGTTGACGCGGAACGTGCCCGGCTGTCGCGGGTCCTCGACGAGCAGGCCGTCGGGGACCAGCACGTCCGGGGGCGGGACCGGCTCCCACCGGGTGTAGGGGATCTCATCGGTCGGGCGCGAGGCCGCGAGGCGGTCGTCCGGCAGGATCCCGCCGCCCGCGATGTCGGCGACGCGTGCGCGCAGCTGGTACGCGCGGCCGAACCGGAGTTCGGGCAGACTCCGCTCGGCGACCTCGACGTGCGCGGCGAACCGGTAGGGGATGCGTTCGGCGGCGAGCGCGGAGGGGGTGGACGTCGTCCGCGCACCGTCCAGGGTGGGGCGGGGGACGGCCAGGCTCCAGCCGGTCCAGCCGGCCACGATCTGATCCGTGTGCAGGCCGTCCTCCTTCTTGACCATCATGTTCGGTTTGAGGTGGCCCTCTTCCCGCACTTCGGTCTCCGGGCCCACCGGGCGGTCGTCGATCGTGTACCGGGCGGTGCGGTCCTGCAGGGAGAACCAGGTGTTGCTGTCCTGCGGCCGGACATCGAGCCGGTATCCGAGGACCAGGTCCTCCGCGTCGAGGACCCGGTCGGCGAGCGATCCGCTCCGGGCGCTGGAGCGTCCGCGTTCGCTGCGGTCCGCCAGCTGCTGCTCGCGGTCGGTACGTGCCAGCAGGAGTCCGGCGGACTTCAGCGTGGGCAGCACCAGCGGTTCGTCCGCCGTGTCCCCGTCGGCGGCGGCCGCCGTGCCGGCGGTGTCCCGGAGTCTGTCCACCCCTCCGTCGACGTCGACCGTGACGACCTTCCATGTGTCGGAGTCCGAGAGGTCGACGAATCCGGACCGGATGTCACCGCCGGAGGCAGGCAGGAAGTGCGTGTCGTCGAACTCGTAGGCGGTCCACGGAGACTCGACGGTGACCGGTGAATCCGGCCAGCTCACCCGGATCAGGGGGTACGGCGGCCCGGTGCTCGTGGGCAGCGCGTCGGTCGGCACGTCCAGCCGGACGACCAGCCCCAGCGCCTGCAGTACGTAGGGGTGGTCCCGCAGGAAGGAGACGGCCCGGTGGAAGTCGAGCACCGGAAAGTCCGGGTCCCGGTCCGGCTGTGCGCCGGCGGCGGTGTCCGGCGGACGGCGCCAGTTCTGCAACTCGTCCCGGACGACCCCCGCGTCGCCCGGGCTGCTCGCCGCGGCCGCGTAGGTGGCGACCAGGGCGTCGTGGTCCCGCAGGGTCGGGCTGACCTCCGGTCGCGGGTACCCCTCGGGCGGCTGCCAGGGGGTGACCTCGATGCCGTGGCCGAAGAAGCCGTGCCAGGTGTCACTGCGGGCGTCGCGGTGCACCGTGGCCGGGACCGCGCGCTCGGGCTGTCCGGGCTCGCGTATCTCGACGAGCGGGTTCGCCGCGTTGACGGTCTTGGGCCAGTCCTCCATCGGCGTACCGGCCAGTTGCCGGGTCAGCCGGGGAACGACGAGTACGCGCAGCGGCGCGCGGTCCGCCTCGGCCCGGCCCCCGGGTACGGCGATCCAGCCGAGTGTGCTCATGACGTCGGTCCTTCCCCGAAGGCGGAGCGGTAGCCGCGCCACTCCTCCGTGGCCGGTCCCACCGGCTGGGCCGGATCGGCGGGCGAGGGCTGCGGGCCCGGTCCCACCGGTGCGCTCGTGCGCTGCCGCCGGCCTTCACCGCCGGCCAGTACCCAGTCGCCGGTGTCGAGTTCGACGGACTCGCTGAACAGCGTCAGGTCGATCTCCAGCACCAGCGTGGCCCTGCCGACCAGCTGGTTCGTTCCGCTCCGGTAGGTGAGGGTGATCCTCACTTCGATGGACACGGTGACCAGCCCGAAGATACTGACGTGCCCGCCCAGCCGGAGGTAGCCGCTGAGGTCGAACTGGTCGCCGCTCTTCAGGAGGTGGACTCCGCCCATGGCGTGGACCTCGCCGGAGGCGACCACGAAGTTCACCGCGACCGAGGCGCCGAACTCCAGCGCGGCCTCCAGCCGTCGCAGTCCGGTCCGGTCGAGGACCACGTCGACGTATCCACCGCCGCCGAACATCAGCACGGAGAGGTTGAACGGGGCTGCCCGGCTGGCGAAGGCGAGGGAGACCGCGACCGGCCGGTCGTCGAAGGGCACCTCGATCCCGGCGTGGAACACCAGACCGGTCAACTGGAAAGCTCCCGCGGTCACATCGGGGACCGGCAGGCTGTAGGAGGCCGAGACTCCGCCGGACGAGGCTTCGATGTGCGGACCGGAGCCCCCGAGGTCGACGCCCTCCTGCAGCTCCTTCAGCAGGTTCAGCAGCCCGGAGAACTCTGCCCCGACACCTTCGACCCCGAGGGTGGGCGGCTGCCCGCCGCTCTGGAGGAAGGTGATGCTGTCGAAGCTCACCTCGAGGAGCTTGCCGCTCTCGCTCCGGTCGGGAAGGGCCAGCGCCACGTTCCGCACCGTGCAGGTGATGGTCTGTCCCTCCGGCGCCATCAGGACGTCGAGATCCAGCACGGAGTCGTCGCCGGTGACGAATGATCCCTCGTCCGTGTCGAGTTCCACGCCGTGCCATTGCAGGGTGATCCGCGGAGGGCCGCCCGCCAACGCGTCGCTCAGGATCGTCGGCGGTTCCTTCAACGCGGTCGCGTCGATGAGGTCGGACAGGTGGTATCCGAGGAGGGTCGCTCCGTCGCCGAGGATCTTCTTCGGGTCCAGGTGGCCGCCGGCCCGGTCGAGCAGACCAGCCACGTTGACCGGTCCGTTCAGGCGGGAGATGCCGTCCGCGACGATGTCGGGCGCCACGATGCCGCCGCTGCGCGCGGTGTTCCGGGCGAAGTCGGTGACGAGCGCCTCCGCCCCCTCGGGCACCTCGAACGGGACCTTCAGATCGGGCGCCGAGTCGAGCAGGGCGGGGCTGAGGGCCAGCCGCATCGGTGGCCGGTCCGCGCCGACCAGCGCCCGTACCGCCGGAAGCGCGGTGTCGAACGCCCAGCGGTCCACGCCCGCCCGGCGCCGCTCGCCCGGCACGGGCGCCGCCCCGAGCCGCGGGCGGAAACCGCCGTCGTGCGGGGTGCCCACGACGTGCAGACGCTCCACCTCGCAGACGTCCTGCTCCACGGGCGCGCTCGACCGGACGAGGTCGATCCGGGCACCGTGTGCCGCCACGGCCCCGTCACCCACCTCCCGGTAGGTCTCCGCCAGCCTGCGCGCGATCTCGCTGTCGGTGAGGGAGTTGAAGGGCGGTGTGAACAGCCCCTGGGGGCGGTCGATGTCCGACACGAACACCAGCGGCATCGCCAGGTGGACGTCACCGGCCCGGCCCGCCGCACGGACCGGGAAGTCGACGGGTACACCGCCGACACGCGGCACGATGTAGACGGGGAGCGGCACGACCCCACCGTGCGGCAGGGCGTCGATCTTCGCTTCGATGTGCGCGATCCGCTCCTGAAAGTCCAGGTACGAACGCGCCGCCGCGGAGCGGGTGACGGGGGGCTCCGGGTCCTCGGGGTCGAAGAACGCATCGTCGAGAGGCTCGTCGGCGTCGGAGGTGGCGCCGGCCGCGAGATCCTCGACCGGAGGTTCGCCTCCGCCGGGTCCCATGTCGCCGTACAACTTCTCGTAGAGGTCGCCGGCGCGGTCCGACCAACGGCCACGGTCTTCCAGGAGGCCGGTCAGTTCGGGTACGGGGAAGTCCTGGGTCCCCCACGGCTCGCTGTCGAGCCCCTCGTAGAACGTGCGCTCGATCGCCACCTCGTGAAAGGGGAAAGCCGCCCGGAGTGCGGCGTCGGCCGGTTCGCTCCGGACGGGTTCGGTGACCTTGAGAACCGTCGACTTCCGCAGGTGTGCCACCGCCCCGTCGCGTGTTCCCTCGAAGACGCGCTCCGTCAGCTCGACGAACTCGGCCCGGTGACCGAAGGGGTACAGCACCCCCTTGGTCGCCGTACGGATGTACCGGTCGCGGCCGAGCGCGGCCAGATGCTCCCACTCGAAGGTGTCCCAGGACCCGGCGGCGGTCAGAGATCCGCCCAGTGAGCTCAGGGTGAGCCGGTCGATCCGCGCGGTGGGCTCCTCCAGCATGATGCGGGCGCGCGAGCCCCCGCGCAGCGCCACGGGGAACGGGTCGTCCGAGGTCATGTCGACCGGGTGCAGGCGCAGGCCGGCCGGTGCGCCCGCGGCCGTGTCCTGGACCGCGACGGTCGTCTGCCAGAGGCCGATGGTGCTCGACTCCGACCTGACGGCGTCGGCCGGATGCGTGGCGCGCATGTCCAGCCCCTCCGGCGGGTGCGGGGAGAGCACCAGCCCGTAGGGGATCTCGATCGCCGTCTTCTCGTCCTGGACCCCGTTCGCCGGCACCAGACGACCACGGCGTACGGCGTCCAGGACGCCCTCGGCCGTCAGCCGCACCGGAGGATCGTCCGTCCGGAATCCCACCACGAGCCGGCTCGCCCCCGCCAGGGCTGCCTGCCAGGTGGGGAACCCGCCCGTCAGGGACGGGTCCGCTGCGGGCACGGCAGGCCCTCGGTCCGCGACGACCTCCTCGACCACGTGCTGCGGAGGGAAGAGGACCGTCAGTTCCGCCACCGGACCCGGCACCAGTTCGGCCGGCTCGCCCGCCGGGGTCCGGAGCTCGAAGCCGCTCCAGCGCACCCCGAGGAGCACCAGGTCGTCGGGCCTGATCAGCAGCATGTCGGGATCGGCCGGCAGGGCGGTCATGAATTGCGGCTCCGGCGCCGGCTCGGTGGGGAACAGTGCCGCCGACTCCCCGGTCAGCGGCACCGGCTCGCCCATGCCGCCCTCGGGGTCGAGGGTGAAGTCCTCGCGGCTGAAGCCGCCGTCGGTGGCGCGCACCAGTACCTCTGCGTGTTCCCCGGTCGACCAGGCGGTGGGTGGGAAGGGGGAGGTCACGGTTGCGGTGGGGCCGCGCCAGGCGGCGGGGCGGCCCGGAGCCGGAGGTTCCAGAACCCAGCGCACGGTCCCGTCGTTCTTCGTGCCGGCAACCAGCAGGAGGAGTTCGGGGCCGAACGCGACGAGCTGCACGTCCCGGGCGGCGATCCTCCTGGACGCGGTGAGCTGCATGTCCAGCCGTTCTTCGGCGTCGAACCAGCGGCCGCCGTCCCAGCCCCAGTGCAGTGGCACCCCGTCCGTCCGTACCGCGAAGAGGTCGAGCCGTCGAGGATCGTACGAGGCCACGGTGGGCCTGCCCGAGAGCGACTGACCGCCCCGCGCCTCGGTGTTCCAGCGGTTCTCGGCCCACCACCAGTGCCGCAGCGCGCCGTCGACGTCGACGGCGAACACGTCGAGGGCGCCCGGAGCGCGGCTGATGGCCGTCGGCCTGGAGGTCGCCACGTCCGGGGTCAGCCTCCGCGGGGCGTTCCAGCCACGGGTACCGAGCGTCCATTGCCTGATGCATCCCTCGACCCCGAGGGCGAAGAGCTGGAGCCCTCCGGCGTGGACGATCTCCGGGTCGGTGACGCAGAAGCCAGGCAGAGTCTCCTCGGTGGGCGGCCCCAGCAGTTGGACGCGACCCGCGTCCGGCCAGGACCAGTCGACGAGCCTGACCCCCGACCGGCCGAGCAGATGCAGCCGTCCGTCTCCGCCCACGGTCACCACCGGGTCGGAGTCGAAATGGCCTCCGAGCGGCTCGGGGCCGGACATGACAACGCCCTCGAAGACCTCGTAATGCTCCACCGTTCCGTCGTCCCCGCGGACGAAAGCGGTGAACTCACCGAGATCCCAAGGAAGCACGGCCACCCGATGGTGGAAGGCCGAACGATCGAAAGCGGTCACAGCGCTGACATCTCCCTACGGAGAACGGGAGGCGAGCCGACGACAGGCGGCGGGACCACCGGATCGTCCGGAAGGACCGTCACCTCACGCGGAGGGCCTGGGAACTCACCCCAGGGGCCGGGCCCGGTTCCCCAGCGAGCGGCTCCTGCGGGCCGCGGCAGAGGCCAGACGACGGTTCCTGGGCGACGCGAGGGTCCGTCGCTCACGGCGGAAGAGCCGTGGGCCGCCCGCGTTCACGGTCAGGGACCTCGTGAACAGGGCATCCTCCGAAACGCTGAAGGTGCACATGTTGGACCCACTCGTCGACACATCGCCCGACAGCGTCGTGGTGGCCGTGACGGTCACCGGGCCCGGCGAGGGATAGGCGGCGGCCAGGTACAGCGTCTGCGTGGCGGTCGTGTCGCTCTGCGGCGCTATCGATTCACGGCGGACTTCGGACGCGGTATTCCCTTCCGAATCGGCCAATTCACAGGCGATTTCCACGGTGATCGGGGCGTCCGTGTCATTGACGATCTCGTACCAATGAGAACTGCTCAGCGGCACATTGGTGTCCGCCGTCGCCGCTCCCGGGCACGTGGGGCCTGCGGCTGCTCCGCCGTACGGCATGATCTCTCCTCGGCTCGTGCGTATCACCGGAACGGTTGTCCGGCTCCGCCCTCGGCACCGCCTCGGCCCGAGCCTGTCCGCCGGCTCAGTCCGCGGCCACGACGGGAACGCAGTGGAACGTCGTGTGCCCCACTCCGAGGTCGTCGGCCAGCGTCACGGTGAGCCGGTAGTCCCCGACCGGAAATGGCCCCACCTGGGGCTCCATCAGCGGGCCGGCCTCGCCGGCGAGCAGATCCGGTTCGGTGAAGTCCGCCGGGTCCCCGTCCACGTCGCTGTCGAAGACGGCCTCGTGTTCGACGTCGTCGGAACCGGGACAGCCCTCCGGAATCCTCTCGACGAGCAGACGGTCGACGAAGGACGGAAGGTCTTGGGCGCCGGCGTTGAAAGCCACCCATTCGACACGGAACGATTCATCGTCGTGGATGATCGATATGCTCGGGGTTATCGGATTCTCCCCGTTGGCGAAAACGACGTCGACCATGGCTGCTCCCGTGAAGCGGCAGTGCACTCGGAGGCGTTACGACCGGTCCCATTTTATCGTCGTTGGGCGTTTCGCGTCATGTGGAGGCATGGGGCCGTGGTCCTTCCCCCGAAGGCCCGGTATCTGGCACCGAGCAGGGCCTGGCGCTCCGACTCCACGGCGGCCAGGGTTCGGCGCGGCTTCGCGCCGACCCACGTCACGGCGTACGCGCAGTGGTACGAACGGTCCGACGGCATCCACTCCGCCGAGAACTCCGTACGGTCTATTTGGTGAACAGCCCGACGCGCGCGTGGGGCCGGCCAGAATCATCCGGCCGACCCCACGCAGAAATCTTCCATCAATTCATCCGGCGAACCCATTTTCGCGCGCGTGCGCCGGAGTTGGGTTGCCGCGGCCTGTTCCACGTCGGGCTTGTCGGGCCCCGTACGATCACCATTGCCCTTGGCTGCACCTCTCCCCTCCGGATGTCCCGGTCCGAACGTGAACGGTCAGTGGCTGGTGCGGTGGTGCGTAGCGGTCAGGGTGATCCCGACGGCTTGACCGGTGTAGGGCGAGTCCGTGCCGATCGTGAGGTCCGCCTTGTACGTGCCGGCCGCCGGGACGGCGTCGGCATCGGCGGTGACGGGGATGGTGACCGAGTGTCCGGGCTTCAGCGTGAACCGGGTCCGGGTCTCGGACAGCCAGGACACGTCGTCGCCTTCGCACTGGTCGTAACCCGGCAGGTACTCGGCGTGGACGCCGCCGGTCAGGTACGAACGGACGCCCTGCCCGCCGCCCACCTCATAGAGCCCGCACCCGGTCGCGCCCTGGTAGACGGGGTAGTTCGAGTCCGGGAGCTCGGACCAGGCACCGCTGATCGGGTCGTACTCGACCGCGGCGGCGGAGGCGAAGGTGTCGTGGGTGAACCCACCGAGGACCTGCATCCGCCCGTTCGCCCCTGTCGCGGAGGCACCCGTCACGGCGGTGGGCATGTCCGCGATGCGTGCCCAGGAGGCGGTCGACGGGTGGTAGGCATAGGCCGCCGCCGTAAGACCGTCGGTGTAGTCCATGCCTCCGGCGCAGACGATCTCGCCGGGCAGGCCCGCGCACGTGGTGCTGTTCAGGGCCGTCGGGAAGTCGGCGACCCGGGTCCAGTGGTCGGACGTCGGCGTGTACCGGTAGGCGGCCTTGGTGGGTTTGGTGCAGTCGTCCACGCAGCCCGAGACGACGTAGAGCCGGCTGTCGAGGACCGCGACACCGGCAGTCTTGACGGCTTGCGGGATGTCGGCCGCCCGGGTCCAGGTGTCCGTCGCGGGGTGGTAGGCAAGCACCGTGGTGCGCGCCTCGGCGTCGCTGCTCTGGCCGCCGACCACGTACAGCGTGCCGTCGACGAAGGCGGACGAAGTCGCGGCGAGCGGTTCGGGCAGGTCGGCGATCCGCTGCCACGCGCCGGCGGCCGGGTCGTACACGTACCCGTGCGTGGTAAGAGTCGCGCCGATGGCCCGGTCGAAGCCGCCCACGGAGTAGACCTTGCCCCCGTAGCTGCTCACGGCGTTGCTCATGACGCGCTCGGGGTAATCCGGCAGGCTCGACCAGGCGGCGCCTTCGGTGGACTTCGAGGTCCCTCCGGCGGTGCTCTGTTCGCCGAGGTCCACCTTCACCGGTGCGTTGCCGGTGTTGGTGAAGGTGATGGCCTTGGTCGTCTTCCGGCCGAGGGCGGCGTCGAACGAGATCGTCGGCTTCGCCGTCACGTGTCCGGCTTCGACCTCGAGGTCGAGCGGGTCGACCCGCCCGGCGGTGATCTTCACCGAGTGGGTGCCGGTCGCGTAGCGCGGGGCGGAGACGGTGAGGGTCTGCTTGCCCGCGCCCGGCGCGAACAGCCAATAGCGGCCGCCCGGATCGGCGGCGTTACCGGTGGTCGCCGCGGAGTAGCCGGGAGCGTAGGGGGCCGCGGCGTCGGTGACGGTCGCGCCGTTCACGGGCTTACCGGTGTTGCCGTCGGTGACGGTGCCGGTGACCAGGCCGCCGTCGAGGGCGCTGCACCCGCCGAGCTGGATGCCGTCGGTCTGCCAGACCGCGAGGACGCCCGCGGCGGAGGTGAAGTGGAAGCGGACCTGGACGCGGGCCCGACCCTCGGCCTGGGGAAGCTGGACGGTCTCGTGGCCGGCGGACATCTCGACCGGGTCGTTGACCGCCTTCCAGACGGTGGTCCAGCTCTTCCCTCCGTCGGTCGTGAGGTCGACGGAGGCGGTGACGCCGTCACCGCCGGCGAACAGGGAGTCGAAGTCGAGCTGCGCCGTGTGTCCGCGCAGGTCGGCCACAGGTGAGGTGAGGACCGTGTCCTCGGCCGCGAGGTCGTGGGCGGGGGTGTTGGCGGTGGCGAAGTTACCGGATCCGCCCGTGAAGTTGTCGAGCCCCATGGGCGCGTCGAACTCCCAGCCGGGTGCGGTGGTGTCGGCAGCGCTGACGGTCCATCCGTTCCTCGGGTCGGTTCCGGTCCAGCCTTCGAAGTCGGCCGCGGCGGCGTTGTCGTAGCCGGGAGCCGTGCAGAGCGCCTTGTCGGGTATGGAGGTGAGATTCCTCCTCAGGTCCGATGCGCCGACCTCGACGCTGAGGTCGGTGGAGTGGTAGCCCGGGTAGAGCGGGGTGGAGTGCAGCTGGTACGTCGCGCCCTGCGGGAGGTCGACGGAATAGGCTCCGGTCTCCGGATCGGTGTAGACCGCGCCGCCGGGATAGCCGTCAACGGTGATCTTGCTGGAGAGAGGCCAGCCGTGCTCGGCGCCGTCTTTGACCGTGCCGCTGACACGTCGGGTCGCGGTCTTGGCGAGGGACAGATCGACTGTGCCGTTCGTGCCCTCTGCGACTGTGGTGGTGGGGCTGGTGGCGTCGGCGTACCCGAACAGCGAGGCTGTGACCTGGTAGCTGCCGGTCCGGGCGGCCAGGGTGTAGCGGCCGTCGGCATCCGTCGACGCGTGGAAGCTGCGTCCCGTCGTGGTGTCCATGGCGCGCACCACGGCTCCGGCCAGCGGGGCGCCGTCGGCCTGCACGGTGATCCGGCCGGTGAGGGTGCCGCTGGTGCCGAAGGCGAGCGCCGACACGCCGTTGGGCGTACCGAGTCCGGTCGGACCGTCGTAGCCGGGGCCCGCCGTGCAGGTGATGTCGGCGCAGGAGTCGTTGGCGCCTTCGGTGACGTCGTTGAGCCCGCTGTCGCCGGTGTACGCGTACGGGTAGGTCACCGGGTAGGTGTTCGGCGCGGGGTCGCCGGCCAGCGCGTACATCGCCGCGACCAGCGGCGCGGAGAGGCTGGTGCCGCCCACTTGGAGCCAGCCGCCGTTGCCGACGGTGTCGTAGACGCCGAGGCCCGACGCCGGGTCGGCGTCTGCGGAGATGTCTGCCGTGGACCGGGTGTCGCAGCCGGTGTCGACGCCCTCCTGGTAGGCCGGCCGGCTTTCGAAGAGCGAACAGCCGGAGCCGCCGTCGGCCCAGGCGGCCTCGGTCCAGCCGCGGGCGGTGCCGGGTGCGGCGGTCAGCCGGGTGCCGCCGACCGCGACCACGTTCGGGTTGGTGGCCGGCCAGCTCTGCACGTGTCCGGTGTCGCCCGTGGAGACGGTGACGACGACGCCCGGGTGGTCGTAGTGGTGGTCGTAGAGCGTTTCGTCGGCCGCCTCGCCACCGACGCCGTAGGAGTTCGAGACGAACTTGGCGCCGAGGCGGACGGCCGTGTCGACGGCCGCGCCGAGGCTCTCCAAAGAGTTGTCGTCCCCCTGGACCAGGAGGATCTTGCACTCCGGACAGGCGGCCGACACGGCGTCCAGGTCGAGGGAGGTCTCGGTGGCCCAGCCCGGGTCGTCGGCCGGATAGTCGGTGCCGCCGCGCTGGTCGGTCTTGCGGAAGCAGCCGTTGGCCGTGGTGCAGGCCGGCAGGCCGTAGTGCTCGCGGAAGACAGCCAGGTCCTCCTCGGCGCGGGAGTTGCCGAAGGCGTCGACGACGGCGACCGTCCGGCCCTCGCCGCCACTGCTCGGCAGGTCGTAGGCGGCCTGGATGTCCGCGGGGCCGAGGGCGGTGGCCGGCGGGCCGGTGGTCGCAGCCCGGCTCAGGACCTGCCGGTCCGTGCGGGTGTTCACCATCGAGAAGCAGCGGGCGTAACCCGCCTTCTGTGCGGGGGTGTTGCAGTCGGTGGGGGTGTACGGCTGGACGCTGGGGTCGGCGGTCGGGGTGTCCGTCGCCGCGACGGCCACGGGCGAGGCGGACAGAAGTCCCAGGCCTATGCAGGCTGCGGCGGCGTACGCGAACAGGTCGCGTACGCGTCGGCGGCGGGGCGGTCGGCGGTCGGATCTCGGGCTCACGGAGGGCCTTTCGGAGAGGGGCCGGGGTTCAGGAGGGGGTTCGTAGCCCTCTTTGCGGTTCAGAGGGGTTCGTAGCCGTCTGCGGGGGGCGGCAGAGGAGCGGGAGGGAGCTGGGAAGGGGCAGGCGGCGGAGGTTCGGTCGGGGGCTCGTGGTGCGGCTCGGGAGCCGGGCTGCTCATGGGAGGAGGTCACTCTCGTGCGGTCCGGGGACAGTTGGGTGATGCACGAGTCTCCGGTGCGGGCGGGCCCGCTCGCGATTGGGCGGATGCCTCAAAAAACTCCGGGCGGAGCAGCATGGGGACGAAGCCGGGCGCGGCGGCGGTCGGCAGTCACTGACCTGACCGCGGCGCCGCAGGGAGTCAACGGGCCGGGGTCAGGCCCGCCTTGGCCGCGCTCACGGCGAGCGCCGTGCGGGTGGTCACACCGTGTTTACGCATGGCCGACTTGAGTTGGGCGGCGACGGTCTTCGGCGACCGGAAGAGCGCGGCTGCGATCTCCCGGTTGGTCAGGCCGTTGAGGAGCAGCCGGACGACTTCGGTCTCGCGGGGCGAGAGCCGGTCGCCGTAGCCGCGACGGCCGCCGCGCCAGACCACCCGAGCAGCCTCGCCGCGTTCGCGCAGGGCCGCGGCGACGCGGTCCGCGTCGCCGCGCGCGCCGAGCGCGTCCAGATCACGCCGCACCTCATGGAGCAGTGCCATGTCTGTTTCGGAGGCGCCTGCCGCGATGCGGCAGGCGGCCTCGCGCTCGGTGGCGAGCAGCGCCTCGTAGGGGCGGGGCAGGGCTCGCCAGGCCGCGGCAGCCTCCGCCCAGGCGTCGGCGGCCACGGCGGCGGGCCCGTGGGCCTCGGTGAGGAGTGCGTGGCAGACGGCCACGGCGGCGGCCGCGGCGGGGATGGCGCGGCCCGTCATGCCCCGGGTGAAGGCGTCGGCCAGCCGTTCGGCGTCGTCGGGCCGGTCGGCGGCGAGCAGGGCCTCGACCCGAGCGGGCATGAGTTCGGCGCCGAACACCCACAGGCCTTTCGCGGTCACGGTGCCGGTCACCTTCTCGGTGGCCGCGAGGGCCCGGCCGGTGTCGCCGGCGGCGAGGAAGAGGCGGCCGAGAGCAGCGGCGGGCTCGGCCTGGAGGAGCAGGTCGCCGCCGCGCAGGCCCTCGTCCAGGGCAGTGGCGAGCCGGTCCTCGGCGGTCCGCCTCTCACCCGCGGCAAGGTCGTGCAGGCCGAGGAGCAGCAGTTTTTCGGCGAGGAAGCGCGGGTCGTCGTCGGACTCCGCGAGAGCCCGTACACGGCCGGGGAAGCTTTCCCACCGGCCGCAGAACCAGTCCAGGTGGACCAGGTTGGCCGCCGTCATCATGTGCTGGCCGGAGATCCGGTGACGGACCGCCTGGTCGAGGGCGCGGGTGAGCAGCTGCCGCGCCAGGGCGTAACGGCCCCAGTTCATCGCACCCGCACCGGAGTTGAGCAAGCCTCGGTTCAGCTGGAGGACGTCACCCGGATTCACGCGGGTCTCGTCGCGGAGGAAACCGTCGACGGGTTGCCAGCCGGCCTCGTCCCCGAGCTGGATGAGGGCGTTGGACCAGCTGACGACGTAGAACAGCCTTTTTTCGGCTGCTATGTGATGGTTCATCAGTTCTGCGGCCCGGTCGAGCCAGCGGCGGTGTTCGGCCACGGGCAGCGGCGAGTCCGTCGGTACGCCGAGCAGGATCATCGCCCGTGCGGCCTCGGAGGGATCGGAGGCGAGGCCCTGGATCGCCTGCTCGAACTCGTCCTGGGAAGGGCGGAGTTCTCCGGCGGCGTGCAGAATTCTACCGAACTGCATGCGGACGTCGGCCCGGTCCCGCGCCGGAAGGTCCTCACCGGCGAGGCAGTCCCGCAGGGTGCGCAGGACCTCGTCCCGGTTGTGGAAGCTTCCGTAGGTGTGCAGCGGAACCTTCCGGACCAGCCGGGCGATGTCGCGGGCGGACAGGCCGGGGACGGTCAGCAGGTCGTGCACGAAGGCCACGGCGGTCCGCTGGTCGCCGGCGGCAAGGGCCAGATCGGCGGCTTGTTCGCCGTGGCGGAGCCACCGCGCCGTGTCACCGGCGCCGCGGAAATGGTGGGAGAGGCGGGCCGGAGAGGGCTGTGTTCCCGCCTCCAGCGCATCGGCGGCACGGGCGTGCAGACGGGCACGGTCGCGGACGCCCAGGCCGTCGTACACGGCCTGGGCCGGGAGGGCGTGCCGGAAGGCGAGCCGCCCGTGCCGGCCTTCTGCGAGCAGGCCGCTGCGGACGGCCCCGTCGACGGCAGGGCGGGCACGGTCGGCTCCGAGTCCGGCGACGACGAACAGCACTTCTTCGGGGGCGGGTTCGCCGAGGACTGCGGCGGCCTCCAGCACGGTGCGGGCATCCGGGTCGAGGCGGGCGGCGCGCTCGGCGACGGCGTCGCGGATGGTGGGAGGCACGGCGATGTCCGCGAGGGCGTGCCGCACCCACTCGTCCTCGCGGCGCACCAGGTCGGCGCGGTCACGCAGCAGGTGGACGGACTCCTCCAGTGCGAGCGGGAGACCGTCGGTACGGGCGTGGAGAAAGGTGGAGAAGGCGTCGGAGACATGGTCGCCGTGGAGCATGGATGAGACCAGTGCTGCGGTGTCCGCGACATCCAGGGGACGCAGGGCGACACGGACGTGCCGGACGCCGGCGGCTGGGCGGGAGGTCAGGCGAGGCAGCAGGGAGCCGGGCGGGAGGTCCTCGGGACGGTAGGTCAGGACGAGGCTGATGGTGCGCGTAGGACGGGTGGCGAGAAAGAGGAGGAAGTCGAGGGTGGCGTCGTCCGCCCAGTGGACGTCCTCGACCACCAGGACACGCACGGCCAGCAGGTCGAGGAGCTCCGCCAGCGCGCGCAGCAGACGGTGCCGGGCGACACCGGGATCCGGCAGAGGCTCGGGTGCGGGCAGCAGATCTTCGGACCACTCGGGCAGCAACGGGCGAAGGGCACCCGCCAGGGGGGAAAGGCCCAGCCCGGCGGGTCCGGCGGGACGCGCGTCCCGGACCGCGTCGATGATCGGCCCGAAGGTGAGCGCCTCCCGGAAGGGTGGACAGACGGCGATCAGCGTACCGCCCGTGTCCTGCCCCGCCTCGGCCTCACGGGCCGCCAGGGCCTCACGGACCAAACGGCTCTTGCCGACTCCGGCTTCACCCTCGACCACGACGAGGGCCGACGGCCGTCCGGGCGTCAGTACGTCGAGGATTTCGCGCAGTTCGTCCTTCCGGCCGACGAAACTGGGTGCCCGCGGCTGCGGACGGTGGTCCGGCACGTCGCCGGGGCAGGGAGTCGCGGCGACCGAGGGGACACCTCCCGCGGCCCGTACGACCAGGTGTGGTGCCGTGTTCCGCCGACCGTCCATCCGCCGCGCCACTCCCTTCACCACCGCCTCCCTGATCATCTTCGCCTCTTGAGCCCCCTCCGCACCAGAGGTGTCTCACGCTCGGCGGCAGCGGAACGCCCCACCGCAGGGTGTGGCCCAGCCGACGTTGGTGGCGCAGAGGGTTCGAGCCGGGCGGGGGCGCACTTGCTCTTGGCCAACCGGGCCACGATCAGCGGTGCCGCGGTGGGTGAGGAGGTCGGGCAGGGGCCGTGCCGGCCCGCGCTGACCTGGCTCTGGAGGCAGATGACTTTTAGTCAGGAAAGTCAGCCAAAGGTCAGCATCGATCCGATTGAACCCTGACACACATGCTCGAACACGAGACTCGAAACACCTCCTCTCGATCCCAGCAGCCCCCTGAACCCGAGCACAGAACAGGGGACGACCAGAGTGCCTCAGCCTGACGGCCGCCAGTGGGAGTACGGCCAGCCCGGCCATGGCTTTCCCCCAGGTCAGCGCACTCGCCCGCGCGGCTTCAGCGGTGTGGCGGGCAGTTCCGGGGCAGGCAGGCGGGCACCGTCGTAGCCGTGCACCTCGCCGAACCGCGAACCTTTCTCCCAGTCGTTTCGCGCCTGCGCGATCTCGTCGCCGGAGCGGCCGATGAAGTTCCACCACATGACGACCTCCTCCGCGAACGGTTCGCCCCCGAGGAGCATGAGTCCGGCGTCCGAGTCCGCGCGCAGGGGCAGTTGGCTGCGTCCGCAGCCGAGGTAGAGCATTGATCCGGGGAGTACGGGCACACCGTCGACGTGAGCCTCGCCCGACATCGACAGAACGGCGTACTCGAAGTCCGGGTCGAGCGGCAGGCGGGTCTCGGTGCCCGCCGCGAGGGCGAGGTCGGCGCCGACGATCGGGGTGTAGGTGGTGCCCTGCGAGGCCGCTCCGTCGAGTTCGCCGAGGATCACCGTGGCGGTGAGGCCGGAGGCCGTCACCGTGGGCAGGTCGGCGTGGTGCTGGAAGTGGGGTTCGACGTGGCGGTGGGCCTCCGGAAGGGCCACCCACAGCTGGGCGCCGTGCAGAAGCCGGGCGTGGCTCTTCGGGCTCTCCTCGGAGTGACTGATGGCCCGGCCCGACGTCATCAGCCCGAGCTCCCCGGGGCGCACGGTCCGGAGGCTTCCGAGGCTGTCGCGGTGGAGCACCTCGCCCTCGTGCAGCCAGCTCACGGTCTGCAGCCCCATGTGCGGGTGGGGCGGCACCTGCATGCCGGGCTCGTCCGCGATGTCGTCGGGGCCGTAGTGGTCGACGAAGGCCCAGGCGCCGATCATGCGGCGGCCGAGGTTGGGCAGCAGCCTGCGGACTTCGGTGGACTCGCCGAGCCGTACGTGGCGCGGGGTGAGGAGTTCACGTACCGGTTCGGCGACGACAAAGCCCCGCCCTCCGCAGACGGACAGCGTGGCCTGGCGATCGAGGTTGCTCATGGTGGTCAACCTATTGCGCTCCGGCCTGGCCGGAGGAGCAGTGGCGCGATCGCCGCCTCTCCGATTTAGTGGAATATTCAACCACCGAGGTATGTTGTCGCGAGCACACGGGCGGGAGGCTCGAACAGCCGCCCCGCCGGCGGCAGAGGAGGAACCCCATGGACGAGAACTACTACGAGTTCGGCACGGCCGCCGACCGCTGGAACCGCGCGCGGTTCTTCTTCGACGCGAAGGAGTACCTCACCGCGGCGCGCATTCTCGGCGGACTCGTGGACGAAGTCCCCGAGCAGGTCGCCCCACGTCTGCTGCTCGCCCGCGCCTACTACCACTCGGCGCGGCTCGGGAAGGCCGAGGCGGAGCTGCGGATCGTCCTGGAGCGTGACCCGGTCGAGGACTACGCGCGGCTGCTGCTCGGACGCACGCTGGAGCGCCAGGGCCGGCACGAGGAGGCCGGGCCGCACCTGCGGATGGCCGCCGCCCTGAACGGCGACTTCGCCACCGGCTGACGGGTCGGCCCCTGATCGGCAGCGACGCGGCAGCAACCGCGTCGGGCCCGCACGTCGCGCCGGCACATCGCGCCGCCTCGGCGCCGGGCGCACGACGACGAAGTGTGCGGCCGGAGAGGTCTCCGGCCGCACACACGCGCGGGGTGATTCAGCCGCGATGTGGGTCAGACCACCGCCCCGGCGGGCCGGGGAGCGCCTTCCCGGGAGGCCGCGCCCTGCCCTCGCGAGGGAAGCAGCAGGCGCTCGGTGAGGGCACCGAAGATCAGCCCGAAGCCCACCCAGAGGGTCGCCTGGACCGCGAGGGTGGAGAGCCGGAATTCCCAGAGCAGGGTCGCCGGGAAGTCCGCGCCCACCTCGTCGAACGACGGCAGGAACACGTACGCGAGCGCGATCAGCAGGACGTATCCGGCGGACGCGGCGACGGTCGCGTTCCAGTTGCCGAGGCGCGGTGCGAGCCTCCTCCCGGCGACGACGGCGGCGACGGCGAGCAGGATGCTGAGCGCCACCATGAGGAAGAACAGCCCCGTACGTTGCCCGATGGTGTCGGGGTTGCCGACGGCCGGCGGGTTGGCCGGGTACTTCAGGAACGGTACGAGGTACACGGTCAGCAGCGCCGCACCCGCGACCAGGGCCGCGGTGGCTCGGGGGCCGAAGTTCCCGATGCGGCCGAGGGCGTAGCAGAAGACGAGTGCCGCGATGCCGCCGACGGCGACGCCGAAGACGAGGACACCGGTGGCGAGGCCGCCGGTGGCCTGCATCGTCCGGCTGACCAACTCCTCGCCGCCGTGATGGTCGTGGTTGTGGGCCTCTTCCAGGGCGATGGACGCGTCCACCCGGGATTCGCCGAGGAAGTAGGCGACGAGGAGTGCCGCGACGCCCGCGAGCAGGCCCGCGAGCATGCCGCGGACCAGAAGCGCTCGAACGGATATGGAATTCATGAGAGTTCGGTTCCCCTGAGGTCTAGGCCGTCTGGCAATGCGCGTCGGATCAGCGGGACACCGCCCGCCCGGCGAGAAGAGTCAGACACGGCCTAGTGGCAGGGGAAGCCGAGAAGGTGACGGCCGTCGTGGACCCACTCGTGAACGGCCTCGCCGGAGATGACCGAGGTGGCGCCCTGCTCGGCACCGACGAAGTACAGCAGGACGAGCATGAGGATGCCGAAGAAGACCGCCCACGGGGCGATCGCCTTCAGCGATATGGGGGCGACGGCAGGTACGCCGGTCGAGGGTGCGGCAACGTATGCCATGGCAGAACCTCCTGAGGGAACACGCGTCCCGATCGTGGTGCCTGAGACGACGGTGCTGGGTCTGACTTCCCGCAGGTACGGGTTCACAGTGGCGCGACCGTGCCGGATTCTCACCGGACTTCCGTTGCGCCGTCGTCATGCTGGTCAGACCATAGCGCCTGTGTTCGGGCGCCGCCATGGTGCGTCACACCGCCCGCTCCTCAACGGCATTACGCGCAGGTGCCGTTGAGGAAGAAGGGGACTTCCGCGACGGCCCTGCGGGTGACATTCGTCTCACGGGAACCGAACCCCGCGCGGGGCGAGGCCAGTTCGGCGGAACCGGCGACGGCCGGCCCCGGCGCCCGTCGCCGGCACCTCTCGCCGGGCGCCGCGATTCCACCCCGGCACCCCTCCGGTCGGGGCGCCGGTCGGGCGGCCCGGCCACCCGGGCCCAGCCGTACGCGGTGGCACCGGTTCGGCCCGTCATTGGGCGCGCCCAATCGTGCATGGTCACGCACAGTTGTGCAGCTGGCGGAACGATCGCGGTACATGCGCACACGTTCTCGACGTCCGGCATCCCTCACCCCCTTTCTCACCATGGCCGGAAACCACCCACAGGATTCACGCCCGAACAGCGACCCGCGCGGCGACCCCCCGGGGCCTCCATCCGCCCCTCGCAGACAGCGCCCGACGACCAGTCCGCACCATCAGCCCAGTTCAAATGGCATGCACGCATACGCCCACCCTCCTCGCAGCCAGCAGGTCCACACCCCCTGAATCCCGGCCGGAAGCCGCACCCCTGGCCGCCAGACGTAGATCGTTTCGCGTCCGCGTGTCTGAAACCGACCCGCGCACGACCCTTGACCTCGGCGCACGGCGGCGCCTACTTTCCGTGCAGCGATTCGCCATATTGACCAATGTTCATATACATGAACTCGGAAAGGTGCTCCATGCTAGAGGGCGTTCTGTTCTTTCCCGTGACTCCGTTCGCTCCGGACGATTCGGTGGATACCGCGAAGCTGGCGGAACACGTGCGAAACGGAGTCCACGCCGGGGCGGGCGGGGTGTTCGTCGCCTGCGGCACCGGGGAGTTCCACGCGCTCGGTGTGGAGGAGTTCGCCTCGGCGGTGCGGACGGCCGTGGAGGCGACGGGCGGTCGGGTTCCGGTCTTCGCCGGTGCGGGCGGTTCGCTGCCTCTTGCCCGGCAGTACGCGCGGGCCGCGGAGGAGGCCGGTGCCGACGGGCTGCTGCTGATGCCTCCGTACCTGGTGGCGGGAGAGCCGGCCGGACTGGTCGCCTATGTGCGCCAGGTGGTCGCGGCCGGCTCGCTGCCGGTGATCGTCTACCAGCGGGGCACCGCCCGGTTCGACGTTCCCTCGGCTCTCGAGGTGGCCCGGATGCCCCAGGTCGTGGGTCTCAAGGACGGCACCGGTGACCTCTCCCTGCTGTCCCGGATCGTGACCGCCGTCCGCGCGGACGGCGAGTGCGGCGGCGCGGAATTCCAGTTCTTCAACGGGATGCCCACCGCGGAGGGCACCGTGCTCGCCTACCGCGGCATCGGGGTCGAGCTGTACTCCTCCGCGGTGTTCTGCTTCGCCCCGGAGATCGCCATCGCCTTCCACCGGGCCGTCACCTCCGGGGACGAAGCCACTGCCCAGCGGCTCCTGGGCGGCTTCTTCCATCCTCTGATCGCCCTGCGCGAGAAGGTCCCCGGTTACTCGGTCGCCCTGGTCAAGGCGGCGGTCCGGCAAGGGGGCCTCGACGTCGGCGGCGTACGCCCGCCGCTGACCGATCCCACGCCCGAGCACCTCGCGGAACTGGAACGGATCGTCGCGCAGGGCCGCGCCCTGGTGACCGGCGTCGGTGCCGGGGAGGTGCTGTGATGAGCGACAACCTGCGGATCACCCGCATCGAGATAACCCCCGTGGCGTTCAAGGACCCGGCCCTCCTCAACGCGGTCGGCGTCCACGAGCCGTACGCGCTCCGCGCCGTCGTCGAGGTCCACACCGACCAGGGTGTGTCCGGGCTGGGCGAGACCTACGCCGACGAGGGGCACCTGCGCAGGCTGCGTACGGCGGCCGACGCGATCACCGGCATGGACGTCCACGCCACCGGTCCGATGCGCCGGCGCATCGCCGTGGTGATCGGCAGCGACTCCGGCAGCGACGGCCACGGCCTGACGGGCATGATCACCACCAGCAGCACGGTGGACCGGGTCTTCTCTCCCTTCGAGGTGGCCTGCCTGGACATCCGGGGCCGGGCCGTCGGCCGCCCGGTGAGCGATCTGCTCGGCGGTGCGGTACGCGACCAAGTGCCCTTCAGCGCCTACCTGTTCTACAAGTGGGACGCGCACCCGGGGCACGATCCGGACGGTTGGGGTGCCGCGCTGGATCCCGAGGGGATCGTGGCGCAGGCCCGGCGCATGGTGGACGAGTACGGCTTCACCGCCATCAAGCTCAAGGGTGGGGTCATGCCGCCGGAGCAGGAGGTCGAGGCGGTCCTGGCGCTGCGCGAGGCGTTCCCCACCACCCCGCTGCGGCTGGACCCCAACGCGGCCTGGAACGTGGAGACTTCGCTGAAGGTGGCGCGCGACCTGGAAGGCGTACTGGAGTACCTGGAGGACCCCACTCCGGGGCAGGAGGGCATGGCCCGGGTCGCCCGCGAGGCCTCGATGCCGCTGGCCACCAACATGTGCGTGGTCGCCTTCGACGAACTGCACTCCTCGGTACGCCAGGACGCGGTGCAGGTGGTGCTCTCCGACCACCACTACTGGGGCGGTCTGGAACGTTCGAAGCTGCTGGCCGGGATCTGCGACACCTTCGGCATGGGCCTGTCCATGCACTCCAACTCCCATCTCGGCATCAGCCTTGCCGCGATGACCCACCTGGCTTCCGCCACGGAGAACCTCTCCTACGCCTGCGACACCCACTGGCCGTGGAAGGACCCGGCGGAGGACGTCGTCGTCCCCGGGGCGCTCGGTTTCCGCGCCGGTTCCGTCGCCGTGCCGCGTATCCCGGGCCTGGGGGTGGAGCTGGACCGGGACGCGCTGGCCAGGCTGCACGAGCAGTACCTGCGCTGCGGTCTGCGCAACCGGGACGACACCGGCTACATGCGCCGGCTGGACCCGTCGTACGAGAGCAAGTCACCGCGCTGGTGACCCGGGGCGGGTGCGGGCGCCACCTCGGTGCCCGCACGCCCGGGGCGACAGCCCCCGACTCCCCCACCCTCCTCCCGTGACAAGCCCGTCCATGACGAGCCCGTCCTGGGACGGGGCCGCCCGTGGCGGCCGCGTCCCGGCAACAAGAAGGTATGCCCATGCATTGGCTCGACTGGGTCGCCGTCGGCGGCTACTTCCTGGTGATGCTGCTCATCGGCGTGTGGTCGCACCGGCGCGTCAGCGACGTCTCCGACTACTTCACCGGCGGCGGCAAGATGCCCTGGTGGCTGACCGGCATCTCGCACCACATGTCCGGCTACAGCGCGGCCGTGTTCGTCGCCTACGCGGCCGTCGCCTACGACTACGGCATCACCGTCTACGTCTGGGCGTTCCTGCCGCTGGCGGTGGGCACCGGCGTGGGCGCCTGGCTCTTCGCCCCCCGGTGGAACCGGCTGCGGCGGCGCTTCAAGGTGGCCTCCCCACTGGAGTACCTCGCGCGCCGCTACAACGTCCCCACCCAGCAGGCACTGGCCTGGAGCGGCACGCTGCTGAAGGTCTTCGACGTGGCCGCCAAGTGGGCTTCGGTGGCGATCCTCCTGGAGGTCTTCACCGGGATGTCGATGACCCAGGGCATTCTGCTGACCGGCGTCGTCACCCTTCTGTACTGCACGGTCGGTGGTCTGTGGGCGGACGCCCTGACGGAGTTCGGACAGTTCGTCATCCAGGGCGTGGCCGCGCTGTCGATGATGTGGGTGGTGCTCGACCACCTGGGCGGCATCTCGGGGCTGGGCACCCTGTGGCACCGGCTCCCTGAGGGCCACACCGACCCGCTGGTAGGGCCGTACACCGCCGGCTTCCTCACCGCGTACGTCGTGGTGAAGCTCTTCGAGTACAACGGCGGCATGTGGAATCTGGCGCAGCGGTACATGGCCACCGACTCCCCCGAGTCGGCCCGGCGTTCGGCCGGTCTTTCGGCCGCCTTGTACCTCGTCTGGCCCGCGGTGCTGCTGCTGCCCGCCGTCGCCGCGCCGGTGCTCATGCCCCACATCAGCGATCCTCAGCAGACCTACGCGTTGATGGCGCAGTCCTATCTGCCGATGGGGCTGGTCGGTCTGACGCTCGCCGGGATGTTCTCCCACACGATGGCCATGGCGTCCTCCGACGCCAACGCCATCTCGTCCGTGGTCACCCGCGACATCCTGCCCGCCCTCGTGCCCGGGTTCCGGAACGCGGGCAACGAACGGACCCTGCTGGCGGCGCGGGTGGTCACGGTCGTCTTCATCGCGGTCTCCATGGTCGTGGCCATCGAGTCCGACCACTTCGGCGGAGTCCTCGGGATCGTGGTCGGCATGGTCGCGGCCGTGATGGGACCGATCTCCATCCCGATGCTGCTGGGGCTGCTGCCGGCGTTCCGCCGCTGCGGTTCTCGGGCGGCCCTGGCGTCCTGGGCGCTCGGTCTCGCCGGGTACTTCTTCGTCAAGTACGGCCTGGACGGGGCTTCCCAGACGACGGTGATCGTCACCCCGCTGGTCACCTCGCTCGTCGTCTACGTCGCGCTCGGCCTCCTGCTGCCGGAGCCGAACGCGGAGGCCGACGCCGTGGTGGCGGCCCTCTCCGGTCCGGAGTCCGGCTCCGGAGAGGTCGCCCCGCAGCCGGTGGCGGAACAGGTCTGACCCGGTCCGCCTGCGCCGGTCACGCCGGCGCGGGCGGGCCGGCGCGGGGACGTCGGCGCAGGTAGGTCAGCGCCGGTCGCCGGCCAGGTCCGCGGGGCGTCCCTCGGCCGGCTTCCTGGTGGCGGCGATGTGCGGCGCGGTGGTGCGGGCGGGCGTTCCCGGCTTCGGCTCGGGGACGCCCTGCTGCGTGGGGCCGGGCACGGTGGCCTTGTGACGCGTGGAGGAGGGCGCTGCGGCCGCCGGTGCCACCGGGGCTTCCTGGGAGAGGGCGGCGCCGGCGGGCTTGCGGCGGACACCTGTACGGGGCGCGGGCGGCGCGTACACCGGTACGCGCAGCAGGGCCACGGCTGCGACCGCGACGGCCGCGGGCAGTGCCAGGCCGACCGCCGGGTGGAACACGCCGGTGTGGATCAGCGTCCCGGTGGCGGTGCAGGCGGCCGTCGCCAGGATCAGGGTGACGGCAGCTCCCCGGGGCGTCAGACGGAGTCGGCGCAGCCGGTGCACGGCGTGGTCCTGTCCCGGCGCCAGGAGGGACCGGCCCGCCTTCCGCCGGGACAGCAGGACGAGGACCAGATCGGCGAGGGCCACCGCCATCACCGCGGGTACGGAGACCCACGCGGCGCTCCCGGACGGCGCGCCGGCGAGCAGCAGCAGGACGGAGCCCGCCAGCAGGAAGCCCGTGTAACGCGAACCGCAGGAGCCGTAGAAGACGCGTGCGGGCGGCCAGTTGTACGGCAGTACGCCGGACACGGAGGCGGCCACCACGGCGAGCAGCAGCACCGTCCCGGGGTGGTGGTCGACCGCGGCGCACGTGAGCAGTCCGACGGCGAGGACGACGGTCACTCCGGCCGCCGTGCCGTCGGAGCCGTCCAGCAGTTGGAGCGCGTGGGTGAGGACCACCACGAGTACGGCTCCGAACACCGCTGCCACCGGGGAGAGCCCGGAGAACGCCGCGACGAGAGCGGCCAGGAGGGTGTGGAGGACGAGTTCCGTGCGGGCGCCGACCGGGCGCAACTCCTTCACCAGTCCGACCACCGCGACCGCCGAGGACGCGGTGAGGAGGAGGCGCACGCCGAACCCGGGTTCCGGGAGGCCCAGTCGGGGCGCGGCGAGCATGACGCCGGTGGTCGCCAGGACCACCGCGACGCCCGTCCCGACGGTCCGTCGCGGCCTCCGGCGCCCGCCCTTGGCCGCGATGACCGGGGCAAGTCCGCGGACGACCGCGGTGAGTGCCACGGTGATCACCAGCGCGACAGCCCCGGAGATGATGACGCCGACCACGTTCACCTGCTCTGCCTTTCCTCGTTCCTGGCCCCGTGGCGTCCTGCGCCGGACGGGACGGCCCCGCACGGCGCCTTCGGAACGCGTAGACCGGGGCGGCGCACCGCGCCACCCGAGTGGAGTCGTTCCACAACCTAAGGTGCACATGTCTGGATATGCCCCAAATAACACGCAGAGGGGCGTTTTGATTGGAGTTCGAGGAGAAACCGAACAGGTGGTCAGCGGACAAGATGACTGCGCGGGACCGCCGGAAGACGGTCCCGCGCCGGGCTCACCGCCCTGGGGAGACAAGCCCGCATACGTCCCACCGCCCCGGGGAGACGAGCCCGCACGCGTCTCATCGCCCCGAAGTAAGGCCCACGTCCGTCTCACTGCCCCGGAAGGGCGCGCACCGGGTGCTTGCTCATGATGGAGACCCGGTTGAAGGCGTTGATGGTGACGGCCACCCAGATCACGGCCGCGATCTCGTCGTCGGAGAGGGTTTCCCGCGCAAGCGCGTAGGAGGCCTCCTGGAGCGCGGCGTCGGCGGGGTTCGTCGTCGCTTCCGCCAGGGCCAGGGCGGCGCGTTCCTGTGCGGTGAACACCTCGGTGTCGCGCCAGGCCGCCAGCACCCCCAGCCGCCGGCTCGTGTCGCCCGCGCGGAGCGCGGCGCGGGTGTGCACGTCCAGGCAGAAGGCGCATCCGTTGATCTGGGAGACCCGGAGATTGACCAGTTCCACCAGGGTGCGGCTCAGCCCCGCCTCCTCGGCGGCGGTGCGCACCGCGTCGGAGGTCGCCACCAGCGCGTGGTAGGGCTTCGGGCTCTGCTTGTCGATGTAGATCCGCCGCTCGCCGCGTGCCGCCTCGGTGCCGTTCACCCGTGTCTCCTCACCGGGGCGCCTCGCCCCTCCACCACCCCGCACGCCCGGACGGGCGACGGCTTACCATCGAGCATGATCGTTGAACATGAAAGCACCTTTGGCGGGAGCGGGACGCCGGGGACCGGAGGCACCGGTCAGAACCGGAGCGCGCGGCCCGAGGAGACCGGAGCGCACGGCGGTCCGGCGGATGCGGCCCGGGTGGAGGTGCTCACCGCCCGGGACGTACCCCTAGGCGGCCCCCGGGCGATGACCGTGCGCCGCACTCTGCCGCAGCGGGCCCGCACGCTCATCGGAGCCTGGTGCTTCATCGACCACTACGGCCCCGACGACGTCGCCGAGACGGGCGGGATGGACGTGGCGCCCCATCCGCACACCGGACTGCAGACGGTCAGCTGGCTGTTCAGCGGGGAGATCGAGCACCGCGACAGCCTGGGCAGCCACGCCTACGTACGCCCGGGTGAGCTCAACCTCATGACCGGCGGCCTGGGCATCAGCCACACCGAGGTCTCGACTCCCGCCACCACGGTCCTGCACGGCGTCCAGCTGTGGGTGGCGCTCCCGGAGGAGCACCGGCACACCGGCCGCGACTTCCGCCACCACGCCCCCGGGGCGGTGCACGTGCCCGGCGCCGTCATCAGGGTGTTCCTCGGCTCGCTCGCCGGGGACACCTCTCCCGTACCGACGTTCACCCCGCTGCTCGGCGCCGAACTGGTCATCGAACCCCGCGCGACCGTCACACTGGACACGGACGGCGCGTTCGAGCACGGTCTGCTCGTGGACCAGGGGAGCATCCGCATGGACGAAACCCTGCTCAGTCCCGCCGAGTTGGGCTATACCGGCCCGGGGAACACCACACTGACCCTGACCAACGAATCGGACGCGCCCGCCCGGGCCGTGCTCGTGGGCGGAACCCCGTTCGACGAGAAGATCGTCATGTGGTGGAACTTCGTGGGCCGCAGCCACGAGGACATCGTCGAGGCACGCGAAGCGTGGGAGGCGGCGTCGAGCCGCTTCGGGCACGTGGACGGCTACCCCGGCGACCGTATCCCCGCCCCCTCGCTCCCGAACGCCGCTCTCTCACCCCGAGGCAACCCGCCCCGTACCGAAAGGCACTCCATGAGCCACCCCGCTCCCGCCCCGAGCGTCCAGCGCGTCGACGCCAGGCATCGTTACGAGATCCACGTCGACGGCGTCCGCGCGGGGCTGACCGCCTACCGCGACCGCGACGGCCAGCGCGTCTTCTTCCACACCGAGATCGACGACGCGTTCGCCGGCCAGGGTCTGGCGTCCGTCCTCGTGGAGCAGGCGCTCAGCGACGTACGCGCCTCGGGCAAGCGGATCGTGCCGGTCTGTCCCTACGTGGCGAAGTTCCTCACGAAGCAAACGGAGTTCGCCGACATCACCGACCCGGTCACGCCGGAGGTCCTGGAGTGGCTGGAGGCGGCCCGCTCCCATTGAGCGGTGCCCGGAGGGTCAAGACCGGACAAGGCGCGGCGTCCGGTGCCGAGCATCGCAAGGCGCTGGAACGTACCCGTCGCGGAGCGGTTCGGCAACGCCGCGGGGTGCCGCACCGGACGCCGCGCCCCGGCCATGATCCGCAGGACACCATTTGTTGCTGCTCCGCGCACGTCCGCAAGGGGCGAGCGGAAGGCGCGTCATGGACGCGGCCGGGCGGGCGGGCAGGTGAAGGAAATGCTGGAAATCCGGGTTGCGTCGGCTCGGGACGGGCGAGGATGCTGACGAGCAGGAGGTGCTCCAAGTGATCAGTGTCGCCTTGGAACTGACTGTGCGGGACCTGCTGCACTCAGATCTGGCATCGTGCGGCTGGGCGGGGTCCGCCCGCCATCTCGACGGCGTGGCCAAGCAGTTGGACCGCAGGCGGCACGGCGAGGTGGACTACCTGGCTATCTGCGCCCGCTCCGGCATCCCGATCGCCAAGGGTGGTGTCGACTACCTGGCCAAGGGCGGCGTGGGCACTCTCTGGCAACTCGCCGTCCACCCCGCACTGCAGTCCTGCGGCGTGGGCACCGTCCTCGTCGAGGCCGCGGAACAGCGCATCAGGAACCGAGGGCTGCGCCAGGCGGAACTGGGCGTGGAGGAGGACAATCCACGTGCCCGCGCCCTCTACGAGAGGCTGGGCTACCGTGCTTACGGCCGCGAGCCGGACGCATGGGACGAGGAGGCCGCCGACGGGACACTGCGCCGCCACGAAACGATGTGCACCATGATGCGCAAGGATCTCTCGTAGGACGGCTCCGAGAAGCGGCGCCGAACCGACCGGAGGCCCCCGGCCGACTTCTCGCACGCCTTCGATCGGGCGCCGGCGGTAGCCACCGTGCGGCTCCGTACGACAACAACGGCCGCACAGGGGCCGTCAGGACGGCCGGACCAGCTCGTGAAGCAACTGCCGCGCCTCCACCAGGAGTTCCCCGCCGACGGCGGCCGCGGCCCCCTCCTGGAGGCGGAAGGTGTCGGACAAGGCGCGCAGGGAGCCCCACGCCTCCTCGCCCACCGGCTCCGCACGCTCGGGGGCCGGACCGTCAAAGGACAGGGGCGCACCCTCCTGCGCGCAGACACGTGCCGCCTGATCCAGCACGTCCGCCAGATCGGCGAGGAAACGAGGGGACGGCCCCGGGAGTTCCGCGTCGTCGCCGCCCATCCCGCTCAACGTCCGCGTGACGGCGAGGACGCGCGAGGACACCCGCCCCCACCGCATGTCCTCCGAGACGGGCGGAGGCGGCGGGCCCGTACGCCGCAGGCGTCCGGCCGGATTCAGCCGGGCTCCTTCCGTCACCCAGGCGCGGGCCTCAGCCACGCCCTGGAGAGACAGCGCGAGACGCGTGGCCTCCGCGTCCCAGCTCTCCGCCTTGTCGAGTCCGTCCTCCTCCCGCAGACCGCGCGCCATGGTGCCGAGGAGATCCGAGGTGCCCCGGGCGAAGCGGCCCAGCCGGTCGCGGACACTGCGCAGGTGGACCGGGGGCAGGACCAGTGCGTTGACCGTGATCCCCACCGCGGCTCCGATCAGGGTCTCCAGTAGCCGGTGCCCGACCGTGAAGGCACTCGACGAGCCGGCGGTGATCACGAAGAGTGCCGTGGTGGCTCCCACGAGACCCTGGTTCCCGAATCTGCGGTAGTTCCCGAGCAGGGTCATGAACGGCACGGTGAGCAGCATCGCGGCCATGGTCTGGTCCCGGGTGACCGCCATGGCCGCCGAGGCCCACACCGTGCCGACGGCAATGACCGCGCACTGCTGGAGGCCCATGCGCAGTGACTGGTACACAGTGCCGCAGACCAGGGCGACGGCCGTCCAGGGGGCCAGCAGCGCCATCGGCGCCTGGAGCCACCATCCCGTCAGCGCCCACGCGACGATGGCCGCCATCGCGGCCTTGAGCGACTGGACAAGCGTGTCCCGCTCGGGACCGGCCTCCTCGAACGCACAGTGCACGGAACGGCGTACCGTGTCCCGCTCCCGCCCCAGCCACAGCACCGCGACCGGCCACCGCACCTTCCGAGCCACCTCGCACACTCCCTCCCGGGCGTCCGCCCGTACTTCCCGACGCTCGTTCTCCTGTGCCCTTTGAGGGAAGGGGAAACCGGCGCCGCACCGGGCAGGACGGCGTTCCCGTGGGCGCGTACGACGTCAGGCGGGGCTCAGCTCGAACCAGTCGAAGGCCGCGCTCCCCCGGGTCGCGTACATCCCGACGACCCGGCCGGTGAATCCGCCGGCGACCTCGGTGGTGAGGTAGCGCCCGTCCAGTTCGGCGAGGACCTCGAACTCCCCTTCCTCCGTCTCGTATCCGAGGCGCAGGGTGTCGGGGGCACCGACGCGGAGACCGGTACCCGTCTGCGGGGCGTCGCCGCGGACGGTGACGGTGGGCGGCAGGGCGTCGGTGGTGGTCACGTCGATGCGCAGGGTCAACGGGCCTGCGGGTACGGCTCGTTCGGCGACCGTCTGGCGCAGCGGTCCGATCCGGGCGACCGCCCGCACCGTGTCGCCCTCCCGCTCCACCTGGTAGTGGTGCGCTTCGTCGAGCCGGACGGCGAGGCCACCCCGTCCGCCCTCGGCGACGTCGATCCGGGTGCGCGCGCCGCACTCCGGATCGCGCTGGCGCCGTCCCACGAACACGGCGCCGGGCCGGTCCAGCGCCTCGGCGCGGGAGTTCAGCACCAGGTGCCCGGGGTTCGCGCCGAGGTCGACGGCCTCCGGGTCGCGGCGGCGCAGGGTCACCCAGCGAGGGGCGAGCGCGGGGGCGTCGAAGTCGTCGCGGTCCGGCTCCTCCGGCCACGGGTGCGGGGTCAACTCGGGCCCCTGGCAGCGGAGTTCCACGGGTCCCGGCAGGGGCCAGCCGTCCTCCCAGCGCACCGGAGTCAGGAAAGTCTCCCGTCCCATGCCGTGGAAGCCGGGGGTGTCGCCCCGGGGGCGGGTGCCGAGCAGCACCATCCACCAACTCCCGTCGTGGGCCTGCACGAGGTCGCCGTGGCCGGTGTTCTGCACCGGGTGGTCCGTACTGCGGTGGGAGAGCACGGGGTTGTCCGGGTGCGGTTCGAACGGCCCTGGCAGCGACCGGGCGCGGGCCACCGAGAGGGCGTGCCCGCGCTCCGTCCCGCCCTCGGAGAGCAGCAGGTACCACCAGTCGCCGACGCGGTAGAGGTGCGGGCCTTCGGGGTACTGCAGTCCGGTCCCCGACCACATCTCCACGGGTTCACCGAGCAGTTCCCCCGTCTCCGGGTCGATGCCCACCCCCTTGATCCCGTCGTGCGAGAACAGGCACCAGCAGGTGCCCTCCTCGTCCCAGGCCAGGTCGGGGTCGATGCCGGGGATCTTGACGGATACGGGGTCCGACCAGGGGCCGGCCGGGTCGTCGGCGGTCACCAGCACGGTTCCGGTGCCGCCGACCACGGTCGTGATCATCCAGAAGCGCCCGTCGTGGTGGCGCAGGGTGGGCGCGTACACCCCGGACGAGGAGGCGACGGTGTCGGAGAGCTCCAACTGCGCGGGGCGGTCGAGGGCGTGGCCGATCAGCCGCCAGTGCGTGAGGTCGCGGCTGTGCCAGAGCGGCACCCCTGGGACGTATTCGAAGCTGGACGTCGCCAGGTAGTAGTCCTCGCCGGCGCGGCAGATGCTCGGGTCCGGGCTGAAGCCGGGTATCACGGGGTTGTCGAAGTACGCCATGTCCATCCTCGGGTCGGGCCGTCGTGCGCGTCCTGCCAGGTCGTGGGGGTGGGGACGTGCGGGGTGTCGCTCTCCTGCATGGTGCCCCAGGTCGTCGCCCGGCCCGCACCCGGCCTCCCTCGCCCGTCGGCAATCGGCCTCCCGTCCCCGCCGGCCCCGGTGTTCGGGTGCCGGCGGGGACGGTCCCTGAGGATCGGGACGGGGTCAGCCGCCGATGTTGCTCTGCGGACCGGCGTACTCCTTCAGCAGACCGGGCACGTCCTTCGCCGCGTCCAGGGTGTACGCGTAGTAGCTGCTCGGAGTGAAGGTCGTCCCGTTCGTCACCTGCTTGCCGGTGCAGTTGACCATGATGCTGCCCGACTGGGTCAGGGACGCCGCCGAGGTGTCGACGTTGAAGGGGTTGGCGACGTTCTCGAAGTAGCTGTTCTCGATGACGGTCTTCGAGGCGCCGCGGGACAGGTTGCCGTAGGACGTGACGTTCTGGAGGTAGTTGTCGTAGAGGTGGGCGAGGGCCACGTTGTCGATGCTGGGGTTGCGCTGGTTGGTGTCGTGGATCCAGTTGTGGTGGATGGTCATCCGGGCGGTGACGTTGTCGGTCCAGCCGATGCCGAGGGCCTTGTTCTCGGTGCCCATGACGTTCCAGGAGATGGTGAGGTAGCTGGTGTCCTTGCGGCTGTCGATGAGGCCGTCGTTCATCCGCTCGATGCGGTTGTGGTCGATCCAGATGTGGTCGGCCGTGTCCATCTGGATGCCGTCGTAGTCGTAGACCTTGTCGTCCGGGTCGTCGTCGGTCATCTGGGTGTCGCGGATGGTGAGGTTGCGGATGATGACGTTGTGGACGCCGGTGCCCAGGAAGAACCCGCCGTGCACGATCTCGCCCTTGGTGCCGACGCCGATGATCGTCTTGTTGGAGGTCACCGGGATCTCATGGCCGTACGGGTCCACGGTGATCGCGGCGGCGACCTTGATGACGTACGGGCTGGTGGAGGTGGCGTACTTGACCAGGTCCGCGTAGGTGGTCACGGTGACGGTGGAGCCGGCGGCGCCACCGGTGGTGCCGCCGCCGGTGGAGGCGAAGCCGTCCGCCTTGTCCGACCAGGTCCGTCCGGTCGTGACCGGCTTGAAGGCCCACTGCTTGTTGGTGTTGGCGGTGCAGGTCTCCTGGATGATCGCGGTGCCGTTGGCCGTCGACGCACCCTCGTCACTGATGCACAGACCGCTGTTGACGTTGACGATCTGGAACGTCCCCGACCCGCTCGCCACCAGCGTCCACGCCTGGTTCGTCTGACCCGCGCAGCTGTACTGCTGCAACCGCGTCCCCGACACCGTCGAATAGTCCGGCACATCGACGCACTTGCCGCTGTGCACGTTCACCAGCCGGTACGTCCCCGAACCGGCGGACGTCAGCGTGAAGTTCTGCCAGTCCGAGTCGGCGGTGCACCCCCACTGCTGCAACAACGCCCCGTTGGCGGCCGAAGCAGCAGGCACATCAATGCACTTACCGCTCTTCGTCACCGCCAGCTGATACACCCCGCCCGTCGCCGGCAACGTCGCCGCCGCAGCCGGTGACACCGCGCCACCCACCACCACCGCACACACCGCGAGCACGAACGCCCCGATCAGCGCACCGAACCTGGTGCCACTCCTGTTGAACATGGGTTCCCTCTTCTCTCGTATCACCAAAGGAGGTTGTGGGCCGGATCAGCGGACGGGGTTCCAGCCGTCGGTGCCCGCGAGGTACTTCTGCGGGGTGTAGGTGGCCGCCTGGGCGTCGGTGAGCTGGGGCCGGTTGGCGTTCACCGTGGCCCCGGCACCGGTGTTGCGGTACTCACGGAACCGGGCGTTCTGCCAGGTGCTCGTGGACATGTTCGTCCACGGCTGCGCGGTGGCGACGGCCGCAGAGAGCGTGCACTCGCGGTAGAGGACCTGGGCGTCCTGGCGCCACGGGCGGCCGAGCTGCGTGGTGTTGTTCACCGTGCTCGTGACGGTGGACCGGTAGAAGAGGAACCCGTAGGCACGCTCGGCGGGGGTGCTGGCGGCGGTGATGGGTCCGCCGGTGGTCCGCTTCTCGTGGATGCGGCTGTTGTCGAAGACCGCGACGCCACCGCCGTAGATGAAGTCCACCGTGCCCTCGACGTACGAATTCCACACGTAGGCACGGGCGTTGTTGTTGACCAGGAAGGTGTCCTGGTCGCCGAGGAGGCGTACGTCGTCCAGCAGGGCACGGTCGGCGTCGAGGTAGAGCGCGAGCGCCTGGTCACCGGTGTCGGAGCTGTTCTCGTCGAAGTCGTTCGACATCGTCAGGTTGGTCGCGGTGAAGTCGTGCCCGAGGGCGACCACGGTGGCGCTGCCCGAGGTGCCGTAGTCACCCGCGTTGCGGTTGCCGACGAGCACCACGTCGTCGGGGGAATCGCCGGTGCCCTGGAGCGTGATGTAGGGCTTGTTGGCGGGGATGGTCACGGCCTGCCGGTAGGTGCCGGGCTTGATCGTGATGACGACCCGGCTCGCGTTGCCCGTACCCACCGCGTCGACCGCCGCCTGCACGGTGGTGTACGTCCCGGTTCCGTCGGCCGCGACGGTGTTGTGCGTGGTGGAGACGGGTTTGAAGGCCCACTGCTTGTTGGTGTTGGCGGTGCAGGTCTCCTGGATGATCGCGGTGCCGTTGGCCGTCGACGCACCCTCGTCACTGATGCACAGACCGCTGTTGACGTTGACGATCTGGAACGTCCCCGACCCGCTCGCCACCAGCGTCCACGCCTGGTTCGTCTGACCCGCGCAGCTGTACTGCTGCAACCGCGTCCCCGACACCGTCGAATAGTCCGGCACGTCGACGCACTTGCCGCTGTGCACGTTCACCAGCCGGTACGTCCCCGAACCGGCGGACGTCAGCGTGAAGTTCTGCCAGTCCGAGTCGGCGGTGCACCCCCACTGCTGCAACAACGCCCCGTTGGCGGCCGAAGCAGCAGGCACATCAATGCACTTACCGCTCTTCGTCACCGCCAGTTGATACACCCCGCCCGTCGCCGGCAACGTCGCCGCCGCAGCCGGTGACACCGCGCCACCCACCACCACCGCACACACCGCGAGCACGAACGCCCCGATCAGCGCACCGAATCTGGACACGCTCCGGCGGCGCCGGGGTCCGTCGGCCTGGCCGGGTCGTGCTGTGGGATCTCGCCTCATGCGGATACTCCTTCGTGCGGCTCGAACGGCAGCGGGCTCCGTCGCCCGGCTGCCGGCTGCGGCTGGAGGAGCCGCAGCGACCTGGTAGATGCGCGGGGCGGAGGGGGATAACAGAAATCTCGCGGAAACTTTCCGGGAAAGAGCGGAGCTTCTCGCGCCAGGCCCGGACGGGCCGCCTTCGGGACGCGGCGTGCCGTCCGGTGGCCGTCGCCCGCACGGGCAGCCAGCGATCCCTCAACGCGCCTTTTCCACATGCCCGTTCATGCGCGGGGCAGGTCTCCGGACCGAGCGCAGGACGTCTCGTAATGGATCTTTACAGCCCACCGGCGCTGTGCCACGATGCGGGCTCTTGGCATGATCGATCGGATGAATGACCGGTGGGGCGAAGACCATGGCAGAGCACCGGACCGACACCGAGGAAGATGTCGCAGCCCTCGCGTACGCCGCACGGGACGGCGACCGGGCTGCGACGGAGCGACTGGTCGCCCTGCATCTGCCGCTGATCTACGGGATCGTCGGCCGGGCCGTGAACGGGCACACCGATGCCGACGATCTCGTCCAGGAGACCATGCTGCGGATCGTCCGCGGTCTGCCGAAGCTGCGCGAGCCCGACCGGTTCCGCTCGTGGGCGGTGGCCATCGCGTACCGGGAGATCCAGCAGTACCAACGGCGGGCGGCGGGCGGGAACTCCACCCGCCGTGACGTCGAGTCCGTGCCCGACCCCCTGCCGGACTTCGCCGAACGCACGGTCGCCGAACTCGCGCTGACCGGCCAGCGCCGCCATCTCGCCCGCGCGACCCGTTGGCTCGAACCCACCGACCGGCAGGTGCTCGCCCTCTACTGGGAGGAGGCGTCGGGCCGCCTCACCCGGTCCGAGGTCGCCGCCTCCCTGGGCCTCGACCGCCGGCACACGGCCGTACGGGTCCAGCGGATGAAGGACAGGCTGGAAGCGGCGCGCACCCTGGTGCACGCTCTGGCGGCCACCCCGCGCTGTCCCGGCCTCCTGTCCGAGGCGAGCGGGTGGGACGGGACGAGCAGCGCCCTGTGGCGCAAGCGCCTCACCCGCCATGTGCGGGACTGCCCGCAGTGCCGGGCGCACGGGAGCGGCCTGGTCCCTCCGGAGAACCTGCTGCCCGGCATCGGGCTCGTCGCCGTACCGGCGGTACTGCTGGTGTGGCTCCGGGAAACCGCCGCCTCATCCGCGTCCACCGTCCCTTCGCTGCTGGACCGGGTGCGCGAGCCGCTCTCCGCGGCCGGCGCCAAGGCGAAGGCCGCCGCCGTCGCGGCAGCGGCGGTGACCGTAGGGGCCTTGGGCCTCCTGCTGTGGCAGTCCCCGGCTTCCCCGCCGTCGGCCGCTCCGACCCCCCGGGCCTCGGCACCCGTACGGGGCGGTGCCGCGCTCTCCCCCACGCCCGGCAACGACGTCGCCGCGCTGGAGCTCTACGTGGCCCCGGACGGGTCGGACGACGGCGACGGAAGCCTCGCACATCCGTTCGCCACGCTCGGCAAGGCGGTCGCCCGGGTGCGTCCGGGCGGGACGATCCTGCTGCGGGGCGGCACCTACCGGCCCACCGAAGCCGTGGAGATCACCACGGAGGCGAGCGCGCGGCGCCGCATCACCCTCACCAACTACCCCGGCGAACATCCGGTCGTGGACGCGTCCGGCGTCCCCAAGGCCTCTTGGGCGATCACCCAGACGGCCGACTACTGGACCGTGCGGGGGCCGGAGATCCACGGTTCCGCCAGCCACGCGTACGTCTGCCGGGGCTGCGCCCACACCGTCTTCCAGGGCCTCTCCTTCCACGACAACGCCGAATCCGGTCTCACCTTGCGCGACAGCGGCACCGAGGCCGACTCCGTGCTCGACAGCGACTTCTACGCCAACCACGGCACCGACGACCACGGGCGCAGCGGTGCCGGGCTCGCCATCAAGTTCGGTTCCGGGGCGGGCAATGTCGTGCGGGGCTGCCGCATGTACGACAACGCGAACGACGGCCTGGACCTGGGCGGGTTCACCAGCCCGGTGACGGTGGAGAGCAACTGGTCCTTCGGCAACGGTGTGAACCGGTGGCGGGACGCCGACTGGCAGGGCAACGGCAACGGGTTCACCCTGGGCGGCGGCAACACCCGGGCCGCCGTCCCCCATGTCGTACGGAACAACGCGGCCTGGGAGAACACCGGTCTGGGCTTCAACGACGAGGGCAACCCCGGCCGGATCTCGCTGACCCGCAACACCGCCTACCGCAACGGCGTGGACGGCTTCCACCTTCCCACCGCCGCCGCCGTGGCGCGGGCCAACGCGGCGGTCGCGAACGGGCGGGACGTGGCGCTGGGCGACGGCGTCCGGTCCACCGGCAACACCTGGGACGGTGGTGGCGACGGGGCCGCGCCGTTCGTCTCGACCGACCCGGACACGGCACGGGCACCCCGGTCCGCCGACGGCGCGCTCCCCCGTACGGAGTTCCTCGCGCCACGTGGCGGGAGCGGTACGGCGCCGGGGGCGACGATGACCGTCTCCTGACACGTGGGGACGGCGCGGGCGCCCGAAGCCCTGCGGCCGCCGCACCACGTCGGCGTCCCAGCCGCACGAGGTGGAACCGTCGTCCGTGGCTCGGTGTACGCGGATGGCGGCCGCCGCTCGGGCCACGTCCGTCGATCCCGGCCAGGACGGCTGTTCGAGGCCGGGGCCGCGCCGCCGGCCCGGGAGCCGGACATCGGCTCCTCCCCCAGGTTGACCCGGAGCGGCCGGGGCGGCGATCCGGGCGCGGACGCCTCCCGGTCACCCAGGAAGGTGGGGAGTACACGTAGCTTCTGCCCCCCTGCCGCTCCGGCGGGATCAGAAGGGTGCGGGGCCCCTGCCACTGAGCGTGGCGCTTCCGCTTTCCGCGTCCATGTCGATCTGGGCCGTCCCCCGCCGGCCGTCCGGCATCAGGATCACGACCCCGCCGCTCTGCACGGCGGGCCAGAACGAGAGGTCCAGGCCGTCGGCCCGGACCGTACCGGACCAGGGGCCGGGCGCAGTGCCGCTGCCGGCTCGCAGCGCGGCCATCACAGGGGTTGCCTCGTCGTCGATGACGAGCGTGGCAGGGCCTTCGTAGATGTCGGTCATGGTTCCAGCGTGCCCGGCGAAGCGGAAAGGACGCAGCCTCGGCGCGATGCGCGCGAACGGGGCGGGACGCCGGTGCGGTGCGAAGACCCCGCCGGTGCGTGGAGTGGGGCGCGCGAGCCGTCCTCCACGCACCGGCGTCCTCAGCAGCATCCCCCGACCCGACTACTCCATGCCTCTCACGGATCACGGGGCGAAGTGACCGGTGGTGGAGCAGCGCACGATTTTGTCCGGCAGCGCGCAAAACGCCACCCCTGGCTCTGCTCACTCCCCCGCGCGCCACCGGTGGAACTGGAGCGAGAGCCCTTTCGGGGCCAGTGTTGTTTAGTGGTATCTGTTCCAGGAAACGCGGGTGATGTCCCCCGCGGAGACGGTGGCGGGCGAGAGACCCGGTGCCGGAACGCCCGCGGCGTCGGCCGGGCGGCCACGCGGAACGCGAACCCGCCCCAGGACGGACGATTCGGAAAGGAAAGGGCCATGCCTGCTGGATCCAACGCGAAGCGCGAACGTCAGTACGAACACATCAAGGAGAGCCAGCGAGAGCGGGGCACCTCCGAGTCACGGGCCGAGGAGATCGCAGCCAGGACCGTGAACAAGGAGCGGGCCAGGTCCGGCGAGTCCCGGACGGCGAGCAAGACGTCCACCCAGGACAGGAAGTCGGCCTACCAGCGCGGCGGCGAGCGCTCGCACGAGGGGGCGCAGGGACCGACGAAGGACCAGCTCTACGCGGAAGCCAGGAAGAAGAACATCGACGGGCGCTCCTCCATGAACAAGGAGCAGCTGCGGAAGGCCCTGGGCCGCTGACGCGACCGCCCCGCCGGGCCGGGTCGGCACGAGCGTGACGCGCCGTGCACCCGTGGCACTTCCCACGAGCGAACGGCGGTCCGGTGCGCCGCTGCCCATTCCACCCGAACGTGAAGGAGCAAGTGATGCCGGAGGAAGCGCGCGGCGACGACGTCTACCAGCCGCAGGACGACGGCCAGGACCCGCCCAACGACGAGCTCGATATGGAGGACGCGCTCGGCGAACGCACCCTGGACGACCAGATGGAGGAGGGCTATTCGCCTCCGGAGCGTCCGCTGGGGGTGGACAAGTACGGCACCACGGGGGACGAGGAACACCGTGGCGAGTCCTTGGACCAGCGTCTCGCCCAGGAGGTCGCCGACGTCGCCCCGCCCGAGGGCGACGGCATCGGCGACCTCCCGGACGGCGAGGGCGAGCCGGAGGAACGGATCGAGGGCGGGCCGAGGGCCGGGCGCCTCAGTGCGGCCGACGACCCGACCGGCCGGAACACGGACGTCATCGCCGAGGACGTCGGCATCGACGGCGGTGCGGCCTCGGCCGAGGAGGCCGCAGTGCACGTGATCGACGACGAGGACGAGGACCGCGGGGGGCGCTGAGAGGAGCGGCCGCGGGAGGCCGGGGCTGCCGCGCACGACCACGGCGGCCCCGCCCCCGGTCGGCCGAGAGAGCGCGCCGCACCCGGTCGGTCGCCGCCGGACCGGGGCGCGCCCTCTCCGTCGGAGCCACCTCAGTCCGACCCCGGCGTCCTGCGTCACCGGTGCCCGGAGCCCGTGACGCAGTGCGTGGCCGACCTGCGCGATCGCCGCGAGCGCGGTTCAATCGGGGTGGGGAGGCGGTCCCGTCCGGTGAGCGGTCGAGGTCCCGTCGGCGCGGGGTCCGAGGGGCGGCGGCTTCCGGGTTCCCCCCACGACACCCCGAGGAGAATCATGGCTGTCCGTCACCATCTCATCGACCGGCCGCCGGCTGCGGTGTGGGACGTGCTGGAGGACCCGGCCCTCTACGGGGAGTGGGTGGTCGGGACCCAGCGGTCCCGGCCGGAGTCGGGCGTGTGGCCGGAAGTGGGGTCCTCGATCACGTACGTCCTGCGCGTGGGCCCGAAGGAGGTCAGCGGCCGCACGGTGGTCCGCCGTATGGAGAGGCCCGGCGCACTGGAACTGGAGGCGAGCGGCGGTCCGCTGGGGTCGGCGCGGATCGCCTTCGACATCCGTCCCTGGGGTGACAAGACCCTCGTCATCGTCGACGAGCACCCGTTGAAGGGCCTGGGAGCCACCCTGCACAACGCACTGCTGGACGCGGCGCTCCAGATCCGCCACCGCAGCATGCTTACGCGGCTCGCCAGGCTGGTCGAGAAGAAGTCGCACCCGCCGTCCTGACCGCTCCGACGGCGGCCCGGCACCCCACTCCACGGCACAACCCGGCACTCCACGGCACGGCACAGCACGGCGGCATCGCACCGAAGGGCGGCACCATGGTCGACGCGGTGGTGATCGGAAGTGGCCCCAACGGCCTGGTCGCGGCGAACGTACTGGCCGACGCGGGCTGGAGCGTCGAGGTCCTGGAGGAACAGCCGGAACCAGGTGGTGCCGTCCGCAGCGACCGGGAGGTCCATCCCGACTACGTCAGCGACATGTTCAGCTCGTTCTACCCTCTCGCCGCGGCCTCCCCCGTGCTGTCCGCCCTGGACCTGGGCCGGGAGGGGCTGCGTTGGAGCCACGCACCGCACGTGCTCGCCCATCCGCTGCTCGACGGCCGCTGCGCGGTGCTGGACCGCGACCGGACGGTGACGGCGGGCGCCCTGGACGGCTTCGCGCAGGGGGACGGCGAGGGCTGGCTCGGACTCTGCCGCGTGTGGGACCGGCTCGGGGACGACATCGTCAAGGCCCTCTTCTCCCCATTTCCGCCCGTCCGCGCTGGAAGCGTGCTGGCGGCACGGCTCCGGGCTGCGGGCGGGCTGCGGCTCGCCCGCAGCCTCGTCCTGCCGGTACGCAGGCTGGGGGACGAGGAGTTCCTCGGCGAGGGGGGCAAACTGCTGCTGGCCGGCAACGCGTTGCACGCGGACCTGGCGCCCGAGGCGGCCGGCAGCGGCGGTTTCGGCTGGCTGATGGCGATGCTGGGGCAGTCCTACGGCTTTCCCGTACCGGTCGGGGGCGCCGGGGCCCTGACCGGGGCGCTGGTGCGGCGGTTGCGGTCGCGCGGCGGCGACGTGCGGTGCGGGCAGCGGGTCACCGAGGTGGTTGTGCGGCAGGGCCGCGCCGTGGGCGTCCGTACGGCCACCGGGGAGGGCGTTCCCGCCCGGCGGGCGGTGCTCGCGGACGTGTCGGCGCCCAGCCTGTACACGTCGCTGGTCCGGGCGGAACACCTGCCGCCGCGGATCCTCGACGACATGCGCCGGTTCGAGTGGGACTTCGCCACGTTCAAGGTGGACTGGGCGCTGGACGGACCGGTCCCGTGGAGCGCACCGGCCGCCGCCGGGGCCGGCACGGTGCACCTCGCGGAGGGCGTGGACGAGCTGACCCGGTGGGCGGCACAGATCGCCCGGGGTCTGGTTCCCGACCGCCCGTTCCTCCTCTGCGGGCAGATGACCACCGCGGACGCGACGCGTTCGCCGCTGGGCACCGAGTCGGCGTGGGCCTACACGCACGTGCCGCACCGGGTGAAGGCGGACGCCGGGACGGACGGGCTCACGGGCACGTGGGACGCCGGGGAGCAGGAGCGGATGGCGGACCGGGTGGAGCGGCAGGTGGAGCGGTACGCCCCCGGGTTCCGCGACCGCGTCCGCGCCAGGCGGATCCTGTCGCCGGGCGCGCTCGAAGCGGCTGACGGCAACCTCCGCAACGGCGCGATCAACGGTGGAACGGCCTCGATGCACCAGCAGTTGGTGTTCCGTCCGGTACCGGGCACGGGCCGCCCCGAGACGCCGGTGAAACGGCTCTACCTGGCCTCCGCTTCCGCCCATCCGGGCGGCGGGGTGCACGGCGCCCCCGGGGCCAACGCGGCCCGGGCCGCGCTCCGTTCCGGGCGTGGCGGTGGGGCCGCGCTGTCCGCCGCGCAGCGCCTGCTGGCCCACCGCGGCCGGACGGGCGAAGCCGGCCGCCGGACACCTTAGGACGTATGCCGAAACCCCCGCCGGTCGGTCGCGCTCGCCTTGTACCCCGGGTCAGCATTGCCGTGAAGTGGATCAAATGGGGGTGCACCGAGGGTGCTTCCTTGCGCGAGCCATGGACAACTCCCGGGCCCGGCACTACGTTCACCGATGGTTTGACAACGATGTCACCGAACTTGACAACGATGTCACACCGCAGCCGCCCCCTCCCCCAAGGAGCAGTGATCGCCGATGGTGTCCCGAAGAACTCTTCTGCAGGCGGGCGGAGCAGCTCTCGCGGGCGGCGGTCCCGGGATCTTCTTCTCCCCTCGGGCCGGCGCGGCGGAAAGCCGTGCCACAGCGCGGCTGTTGCCGTCGTTCGGCCGTCCCACCCGGCTCGACGTCGCCGGTGTCGGCTCTCTCGACGGAAACGACCAACTGCTGCTGACGACCCTTCAGGGAGTGGTCAACCGCCGTAGTCCGCGCCTCTATTTCGACTTCGACGGCAGCGGAGTCGACTCCGACTGGCTCCCGAGCACCGGTGCCCGGGTCACCCGCCACGACCGCGCGCTGGACCTGGTAGCCCGTTACCGGGGTGAGATACGCGGCGCGGTCCTGCACGATCCCGGCGTACCGGACTCCGTGAACGTCGCGACCACCCTGGCCGGGCTGGAGAACGCCGTCGCCGCCACCGCCGAACAGGCCCGTGCGTACGGGCTGAAGACCGTGGCCGATCTGCGCGGGCGTTTCGACGCGGACGACGTACTCGCCACGTACCGCTGGCAGTTGGAGCATCTCTTCCCGCGCTGCACCCACACGCTGCTGGCCGGTCTGCCGCCGACCCGGACGGTGCAGACCCCCCAGGTGAGCTGGCGCGAGATCGCGCGGGAGCGCGAGCGTATCCGTGATTCGTCGAACCGGCAGGTCCGCGCCTTCGACGTGAGTGCGGAACTCTCCGGCGGCGACGGTGTCTACCTGCGCTTCCAGGACTCGTTCGGCGACGACGGATGGGGCGCTTCGGTCGGTTCGGTCGTGGTGAAGGCGGACGGCCAGGTGATCGCCTCCTTCGCGCCCGGTACGGCTGCCGAGGCGCCGTTCCTCTTCGACGGTTCCGGCTCCTCCATCGGCGGGGACGCCAACCGGTTCTCCGACGGGGGCGGTTACTTCATCTACCACTTCACTCCGCCGTCCGGCACCCGGCAGCTCCTGGTCGAGGCCGACGTGTGGAACCAGTACCTGGTGTCCGCGACCGCCACTTCGCCGACCCGGGTCGAGCCGTTCCCGTACTTCCGGGACTACGCGGTCGCGAGCCGGGCCATGGTCGTCTGGCTGCCTCCGTCCGGCGAGACGGGCGCACTCCTCGACGAGGTCTTCAGCCGGGTCGAGCCCACCACGCCGTACGCCGGCTGGTTCTCCAACGACGTGGCGGGCGAGTGGGGCGGCGTCGACCGGGCCTCCCAGCACGGCATCGAGGTGGTGCCCGCGGACTTCTTCATGAACGGCACCGTGCACGCCGGGGTGTCCGCGAAGATCTCGGACAGGGTCCGTACGAGGCCGAAGGCCGAGCTCGGCAACCGCGTCTACCTCACCCTCACCTTCGGCGAGGGCGACAACATCCAGTACTGCCAGCGCCACATGCGCACGATCTGGGAAGACCCCGCGCGGGGCAGCGTGCCGCTCAACTGGACGGTCAGCCCGCTGCTCGCGGACATCGGCCCCGCACTGCTCGCGTACTACCAGAACAGCGCCACCGCCAACGACCTGCTCATCTCCGGTCCCTCCGGCGCCGGTTACACCTACCCGGGCTCCTGGCCCGCCGGCGCCCTGGACGCCTACACCGAACTCACCGGACGCTTCCTGCGCCGGACCGGCATGGACCTGGTGTACGCGTACAACCAGCGCAGCACGACGGGCGACGGGTGGATGCCGTTCGACGAGCGGATCGCCGACTCCTACCGGCGGAACACCCCGCTGCGCGGCGTCGTCCAGTCCTGGGAGACCGGGGACCTGCGGACCAGGCCGGCCGGCCTGCCGGTGATCGGCAACTTCTTTCCGCAGGGGAAGGCCGCGGAGTACCGGGACGGGCTGCTGAAACACATCGAGGGCTGGGACGGCACCGCTCCCCTGTTCGTCGCGGGCGCGATCAACGCCTGGAGCTGGACGCCGGGCGATGCCGCCGAGCTGGTCGAGCTGCTCGGCTCGCCGTTCGAAGTGGTGCGCGGCGACACCTTCTTCGACCTGATGAACCAGGCGGAGCGCGGCTCCCGGCGCTGACGCGGGGCCGCGTACTCAGCGGCACGCGGGTCCTGCCGTCACCGCGCGGTGGCGGCAACCCGCGGCGGGAACGCGCGTCAGCTTCTGCGTACCGCCGCGCGCGGTGATCCGCAGGAACACCAGGGCGGCGATCGCGAGCACCGCCCCCAGGCCGCACACGAGGGTCGTCCCGTGCGGAAGGGCGATTCCACCGAGCACGGTGCCGAGGCCGATGCCGAGGTAGATCCCGGACGAGTTGAGGGAGACCACCAACGGGGCCTCCTGCGGGGCGATTTCGATGAGCCGGTGCTGCTGGGCGGGCGTCTGGCACCAGCTGCTCGCTCCCCAGAGCAGGACGAGCACGCCGACCAGGAGCGCCGGCGAGAGGTGCGTGGCGGCGACCCAGGTGAGCAGACCGAGGGCGAGCACCATGCCGGTGTAGCCGGTGGTCAGGACCCGGACGGAGCCCCAGCGGTCGGTGGCGTACCCGGACGCCAGGTTGCCGAGGACGGCGCCCAGCCCGTACAGGAGGAGCATCCACAGGTCCGCGCTGTCCGGCACCCGCACCGCCCGCAGGACCGGAACGCTGTAGGCGTAGGCGGTGTAGGCGGCACCCATGCCGAGCACGGTGAGCGGCAGTACGGCGAGGACGGCGGGCCGGCGCAGCACGGTGAGCCGGGTGCGCAGCGGTACGCGTACGTTGCCCGGCAGGGCCGGCATGATCAGGCGCACGCCGAGGGCGAAGAGCAGGCACAGCCCGGCCACGACGGAGAGGGCGGTCCGCCAGCCCAGCCAGTGTTCGGCCAGGTTGCCCAGCGGTACGCCCAGCGCGGTCGCGGCGGTCAGGCCGCCGATGACCACGGCCATGGCCCGGGTCCGGAGTTCGGGTCGTACGAGCGCGGCGCCCACCGCCCCGGCGGTCGGCGTGTAGGCCGCCGCGCCGGCGGCGGCGACGACCCGGCTGACGAGCAGTACGGCCAGGTTCGGTGCGAGCGCCGACCCCACGTTGGCCAGGCCGAGCGTGATCAGCGCGGCGACCAGCAGGGCCCGGCGGGGCAGCCGGACGGTCGCCGTGGCGAGGACGGGCGAGAGGACGGCGTAGGCCGCCGCGAACACCGTGACGGACTGTCCGGCCGCGGTCGACGACACGTGCAGCTCGTCGGCCATCGACGGCAGGAATCCGGCGACGACGAAGGCGTCCGTGCCGACGGCGAGGGTGCCCAGGGCCAGTACCAGGGTGGACGACAGTCCACTCCGACCCGTCGGCGTCCCGCGGCCGGCCGGTCGGCTACCGGATAAAATCGAGACACTGGACATCCAGATTCTCCTCAGGTGTGTGTTGGTTCCACGGGTGCCGCAGACGGTCATCCACCGACGCGCACGTCAGCCCACCGATACGCATGTCAGCGGCCCGACGTGTCGTGCGTCAGCCGACCGATACGCGCATCAGCGGCCGACGCGGGGGGTCAGCCGCTGACGCGCGCGTGGTGGCGCCGGGCGCGTTCGGCGGCGGAGGCGGGTGCGGCGGCCATCACGTCCGCCAGGGTCTGCGCGGCGAGCTCCCGGCGCCACGCCAGTTCGGCCCGGAGCATCGCGCCGGCGATGCCGCACGGCTGCCGGAACTCCTGGACCGGGGCCTCCGCTCCCGCTCCGCGCTGCCGGATCTCGGTGCACTGGAAGAGGTCGTCCGCGCCGTCGACGGCGGCGACGACATCCATGAGCGTGATCCGCTCGGGCCGCCGGGCCAGCCGGAACCCGCCCCGGGGCCCCGGAGTCGAGGTGAGGATGCCCGCCCGGTTCAGCGCCTGCAACTGCTTGTTCAGGTAGGCCGGTGGCAGGTCGAACCAGACCGCGAGCTTCGCCGTCGACACCGCCTCGGTGTCCCCGAGCCATGCCAACGTCAGGCAGCAGTGCAGCCCCCACTCGACTCCCGCGCTCATCCGCATGACCAGGACAGTACATGTCCAGGTTCTTGGTGGCGAGGAATCGCGGGAAACACGTCAGGTGCGGTACGCCGAGGGCGAGTTCGGTGACTTGCCGGGAGGCCCGCACCGGCCCGGCGTGTGCGCCGGAACGATCTCCTTCGCCTCCACCGGCGTGACGCCGACGGTGAGGGCGGCGCCGAGCATCACCCGGTACTCGGAGACAGCGCCGACCGCGATCATCGCCGCCAGCTGGGTCATCAGCCGGGTGCGCTCGTCCAGGTCGCCGGTGTGGCGCAGGACCTCGTCGAAGGCGAAGTTGTCGAAGTACTCGGTCAGTTCCGGGTCGGTGACGGCGAGCGTGGAGACCTGGCCGGGGAAGAGCCGCTCGTGCGCGGCGGTGGCTGCGGGGTTGGGCTTGCGGGCGGTCACGGGCGCACCATCACCTTGAGGCGGCTGCGGTCGTCCATCGCCCGGTAGGCGTCGGCGACCTGGTCGAGACCGACCTCGTGGTCGAAGACCCTGCCGGGGTCGATGCGGCCGGCGAGCACGTCCTCGATCGCGGGTTCCAGGTAGGCGCGGACCGGGGCAGGCCCACCGGCGAGCTGTGCGTTCTTCCCGAACAGCGAGCCGAAGCCGACCGGGGCCTCCTCGTACTGCGGCACTCCGACGCGGGAGATGACCCCGCCGGGGCGGACGATGCCGTACGCCTGCTCGTAGGCGGGCATCAGCCCGACCGCCTCCAGGACGGCGTGGGAACCTGCGCCGCCGGTCAGGTCCATCACCTGGGCGACGCCCTCCTCGCCGCGTTCGGCGACGACCTCGGTGGCGCCCCATTCCTTGCCGAGGTCGGTGCGGGAGGTGTGGCGGCCCATGAGGATGATGCGCTCGGCGCCCATGCGGGCCGAGGCCAGCACGGCGGACAGGCCCACCGCGCCGTCGCCGATCACGGTGACGGTGACGGTCCGGCCAGGGTGATCCGGACGATCGCGTCGGTGGGCTCGACGATCCGCGGGTCGGGGGCGTTCTCGACCCGGACGTCGCCGGGCCCGTACATGAAGGTGGCACGCATCGGCGCGGCTCCTCGAATCGTGGGGGCGTTGGAGTGCAGGGGGGCTCAGCAGCTCAGCGCGGTTCCAGGCGGAGGGTGGCGGCGCGGGAGAGATCGGTCAGGACGTGTCCGACGATGCTCGGGTAGTGCGCGTACTTCTCCCGGTACGCGGTGTCCACACCGGCGTACTCGCCGGAGCCGGCTTCGTGGAAGGCCACCTCCCGGCGTACCCCGCCGGCCTCGATGCGGCCCTGGTGCCGGGTCTGCGCGCCGCGGTACCAGGGCCCCGTGGTGCCCTTGACCGAGCGGACGTACAGGTGGTCGCCGGCCCGGACGACCCACATCGTCACCGGGGCGCGCAGCGTTCCGTCGCCCCGCTCGGACTCGAGATCCAGCTCTTCGGCGGCGCCGATCTGCTCCAGCTCGGCGCTGTTCCACTGCGTCATCGACAGCTCCTTTCGATCCACGGCCGCAGGGTGAGGGCGGGCGGCAGGTCGTACTCCGACCACCGTCCCCCGGTCGCCCGGGGCTCGCCAGGCGGCGCCGCGCCCGGCCAGGCGGGGGTGCTGCCCACCGAGAGCGGCGAGCAGCACCCTCCACACTGCCGCCTCCCGCGCACACCAGGCAGGCCGAGCCGTGCGGGGGACCGGCCAGTCGGGGGTACGACACGGCCCCCCCTGACGCGCCCCTCCCCTCACGCGCCCGTCCCGTGGCCGGCGGAGGGGCAGCGGTGCTTCGGCAAGGTGCCGTGGCGGCCGGGCAGCAGGGTGGGGGCGATGAGCCGGCATGCTTCCCGCCGCGCTGCCGGTGAGTGGCGCGCGTCGAATGCGGAACACGCGTCGATGCCGAGAATGCCGTCCCGGCAGAGGTCCGTCAGGAGCGGTGCCGCAGCCGCAGCGGTGCGTAGAGCGCCAGGGCCGCGAGGAACGCCACACCGTAGGCGAGGTCCGCTCCGTGCAGGGCCTTCGCCACCGGGCCCACGTACAGGCCGGTGCTCATGAACGGCACCGCCGCGGCGAAGGCGACCACGAAGGCGGCGAGCGCCGGCCACCACGGCCGGTCGCCGGCGCTCTCGGCTGCGAGGTCGAACGGGGCGCCGCCGCGGTCCTTCTTCCTCGCCGCCCAGTCGACGGCCACGATCGCGACGAAGCCGGGTATCCAGTAGCCGACCAGGAGCAGCACGTTCTGGAAGCGCGCGGTGGTGTCGGCCGCGTGCATCCACAGTACGAGTGGGAAGCCGAGCACGGCGGCGAGCGCGGCGGCGACGGGGCGGGGCAGGCGCACCCCCATGGTCTGCAGCGCCAGGGAACCGCTGTAGTCGTTCATGGCGTTGCTGCACAGCGCGGCGAGCGCGACGGCGAGCAGGCCGAACGCCCCGAGCACTCCCCCGCCCAGCAGCGTGTCGATCCCGCGGGCGGTCTGATCGGTGAAGACGGACGCGCCCCACAGGCCGAGCGCCTGGACCGCCACGAAGGAGACGCTGATGCCCAGCAGGGTGCACCAGAACATGCGCGGACGCGAGGTGGTGGCGGGCAGGTAGCGGCTGAAGTCGCTCGCGTACGGGGCCCACGACAGCGCCAGGCTCAGCGCGATCGTGAACGTCAGGACGAACGCGCCCGCCCGGTCACCGCCGTGCACGGTGCCCGAGGCGACGGGGTCGACACCGTGCAGGAGCTTGACGGCCAGCACGGCGAGGGCGGCGGCGAGGAGGAACGTCATCACGGTCTGGAGCCGGTGGATCGCCTCGTACCCCAGCACGCCGAGCGCGCCCTGGGCCGCCAGCACGACCAGCACGCCCAGCCAGAACGGCCAGCCGCACAACTGGGCCAGCGCGTCTCCGCCGAACAGGCCGATCAGAGCGTCCCAGGCGATCGAGGAGAGCCACTGCAAGGCCCCGGGCAGTACGACCGCACGACCGAACGCCAGGCGTGCGAGAGGGAGTTGACCAACTCCGGTCCGGCTTCCCCAGGTGCCGAGGTATGCGGTGGGCGCCGCCCCCACGAGCGTGCCGAGGACCACGGCGACGAGCGCCGTGGCGAAGTCCAGGCCCAGGGCGATGCCCACGGTGCCGGTGAAGACGCCGGTCATCGTCAGGTTGGGGGCGAACCAGACGGTGAACAGCCGGCCGGGGCCGCCGTAACGCCGGTCCTCGGGAACGGGGGCTATCCCGTGCGTCTCGATCCGCAGATCGCCGGGGGCGGTCGGCATGCGCCCCCCGAAGGTGGTTCGCGAGTCCGGAGCTTCCCGCTCCGCGACCGCGTGGTCGTTCTGCGCGCACGGCAACGCCATGAGACATCCCTCCGCCAGTACTAGCTGGTTCAGGTTCGACGGGTGTGTTCTCAGCCCCGCGCGGGGCACCCCGTGTCCGGTTTCGGCGGCCAGGATAGCCGGACGGTGGCTCGGGGCAGGTCAGCGGGGGTGACCGGAGCGCGGCCCCGAGGTGCGATCCCGGCGCGGGAGTCCGGGGGACGAGGGGGCGGGCGGGCGGGGACGACGGGGCGCGCGGGACGGAAGCGATCTCCGTCCGCCCGTTTCCGTCCTGGCCGTTGACGTTCCCGCACCCCGGTGACAACGTTGTCGAACACTGTCGGACACCCCGCACCCTGCGTCGCACCCCGAACAGGAGAGTTCCGTATGCGCTGGTCCCCCTCACGCCGTCAGGTCCTCGGCGCCTCTCTGGCCGCCCTGGCCGCCGTACCGGCGACCGCTGCCGCCGCGTCCGCGACACCGGACCCGGCCGATGGCCGATCCCCCTCCCGCTCCGCCTCCCTCTCCCGTGCGCGCGTCACCTACGGCGCTCTGGAGAAGTACTTCGACACGGCGGACGGCACCGGGCTCGTGCGCGAGCAGTACCCGGTCGCCGTCGACGACCGCCCGTACTCCTACGAATGGCCCCTGTCCCAGGTCCATGTCGCCGCCCTCGACCTGGCTTTCGTGGACCCCCGCCACGCACCGGCTCTGGCCACCCGCGCCAGGGCGCAGGAGCTGTACTGGAACGCGGCGGGCGGCACCACCGGCCTCGCCGGCTACGACTCCTACCCGGTCGCGCCGCACGGCGACGGCGGGGACATGTTCTACGACGACAACGAGTGGGTGGGACTGGCCAAGTCCCAGCTGCATCTGCAGACCGGGGACCGCGCCGCGCTCCGCCGAGCGGAGGAGATCTTCGCGCTCGTCGAGTCGGGCTGGGACTCCGACGCCGAACACCCCGCCCCCGGAGGGGTGTTCTGGACCCAGGCCGACTGGAACCATTGCCGCAACACGGTCTCCAACATGCCCGGCGCCCAACTCGGCCTGCGCCTGCACCAGATCACCGGCAAGTCCCGCTATCTCGCGTCGTCCAGGCGCTTCTACGACTGGACGAACACCCACCTGCGGACCCCGGAAGGCCTCTACTGGGACAACCTGGACCTCACCGGCTCGGTCGACCGGACCGTCTGGTCCTACAACCAGGGCGTCCCCGTCGGCGTCGGTGTCCTGCTGTACGGGGCGACTCGCGACCGCGCATACCTGGACCGGGCCACGCGTACGGCCGAGGCCGCTTACAAGCATTTCGTGACCGAGGGCAGACTGCCGACCCAGCCCGTCTTCTTCAACTCGATCTTCTTCAAGAACCTGCTGCTGCTGGAGTCGGTGTTGGGCGGATCCGTCTACCGGCGGGCGATGGCCGACTACGCGGACCACCTCTGGTCCGAACAGCGTGACAGCGCCACCGGCTTGATGCGCTTCGACGACAGCGGGACCACCCAGGTCATCGAACAGGCCGCCGCCACGCAGATCTTCGCGGTACTGGCCTGGCCGCGCAGTGCTTGGCGGACTCTGTACTGAGCTTCGCCGCGTCCGGCGACCCGGACGCGGCGCCAGACCCGGACGCGGCGCCAAACCCGGCGGCGAGCGCGCGGCCACCGTTCGTCCGACCCGGGAAGCCGCAGAGAACGCGCGTGCGGGCCGAACCCGGTTCGACCCTGAGCGCGGCAGCGAAGGGGTACTCAGCCCTCCACCGGGTGACCGCCGTCGCCCTCCACCACGACACGGTCCTGGCCGACCGTCTCAGCGCGCTCCACCATGGTGACGTCGACCTCGCCGTCCCCCGTGGTGTCGAACTGGTACAGATCCGCGGCCCCGTCCCCTGTGGTGTCCGTCATCCACACATCGGGCCTGCCGTCACCGTTCGTGTCCGCCGCCAGCACCACACGGTGCAGGTCGCCCTGTGTCTCCACGACTTCTTCGATTCTGTCCATGCCGAACGCCTGCCCCTGGTGCCCCACCGGAAACTCGGTTCTGCGCACCCCTGTTCGTCCGGCGAGACTCACGCGGTCACGGCCTGGGGTCCGCCTCGTACGAAAGGGAAGCGACCGCCGTTCCGCACGCACTATTTACATCGATGTATACGTCGTTTTACCGTGGCGCTGTCAGCAGGTGCGCACCCCCGCTCGGGCACCGCTGCCCGCACCGACACTCCCCGTGCACGAACCCGAAGAGACGACAGCCGCGGCCCGCACCCGCAGGCCGCCCTGTCGCGCCACCGCGCCTTCAGGAAGGACTCCCGTGCTCTTCTCCTTACGTCGACCGCCCCGTTCCGCCCCCTCCTCCCTCTCCGCCCGGTCCTCCCGCCCGGTCCCCCCGACCGGCGGTCACCGTGCCGGACGGCCGGTACGAGCCGTCGTGACGGTCGTGGTCGCCGTGCTGACCGTGGCACTCACGGCGGCGGGTGCGTCGGCCCTGCCCGTTCCCGTACGGTCCGTCGCCTCCGCACTCCCCGGATCCGTGCCCCGGGCCGCCTCCCTCGCGGCCACCGGCACACCCCTGGGCAGCGGTACCGGCCTCTACCCCCGTGCAATCCGGCTGGAGCACAGCGGCGCCGCCAACGGCCGGGTGCTCGCGAGCGTCGTGTCCTTCGACGGCAACAACGGCATCGGCGCCATCCACGAGAGCACCGACGCCGGAGCCACCTTCCGGCAGGTGGGCAGGATCGCCGACCCGGAGTCCGCGAACGGGCAGGGCCTCTGCTGCTCCACCCTGTTCGAACTTCCGCAGCAGGTCGGATCCCTGCCCGCGGGCACGCTGCTGTGGGCCTCCTCGGCCGGACAGGACGAGGCCGACCGGCGGATGGACCTGCGCGTCTGGCGCAGCGGTGACGTGGGCCGCACCTGGTCGTACCTCTCCTCCTGTGCCACCGCGACCGGGACCAGTGGGCTGTGGGAACCGGAGTTCTCCGTGGCCGCCGACGGCGCGCTCGTCTGCCACTACTCCGACGAGACGGATCCGGCCCACTCCCAGAAGCTGGTCGCCGTGCGCAGCTACGACGGGATCCACTGGCAGGACCGGCACGACACGGTGGCCGGCTCCTGGCAACCGGACCGGCCGGGCATGCCCGTGGTGCGCAGGCTGCCGAACGGCACGTACCTGATGAGCTACGAGATCTGCAATCCGGGTGGGCAGTACCAGTGCGTGGTGCACTACCGCACCTCTGCGGACGGCTGGGACTGGGGCTCGCCCACCTCCCTGGGGTACCGCCCGGAGACGGTGGACGGCAAGTACTTCCGCGCCGCGCCCACCCTCGCCTGGGCCCCCGCGCCCGGCGGCGGGGCGAACGGCCGGATCCTGCTCATCGGCCAGCAGCTCCTCAACCGTGACGGCACGCCCGCGGCGGAGAGCGGGCGCACCATCCTCGCCAACACGGAGAACGGCACGGGTCCGTGGTACGAGATCGAGGCCCCGGTACGGGTCGCGGCGCCGACCGCGACCTACTGCCCGAACTACAGCTCTCCGCTGCTGCCTTCCGCCGACGGAAGCACGGTGCTGCAGATCGCGACGGACTGGGACGGCTCCGTCTGCCGCCCGTACGTGGCGACCGGTTCGCTCACCGGCAGCGGCGACGCGGCCGGAGTCGTGGACGGGGCGGTGTACCGGCTGGTCAACGCCAACAGCGGGCACTGCCTGGACGTGGCCGGCGACTCCCGTGCCGCGGGCGGAAACGTCCAGCAGTGGACCTGCAACGGCCTGGGTCCGCAGGAGTGGACCCTGCGGGCGCACGGCGGCGGCTCCTTCACGCTCACCGCCCGCAACAGCGGCTACTGCCTGGACGTGGAGAACGGCTCCGCCACCGCCGGCGCGAACGTCCGCCAGTGGTACTGCAACGCGCTGGCGGCACAGGACTGGCGGCTGGAGAACGCCGGGCGCGGCTACTACCGCCTCGTGGTGAGGTCCGCCGGGCAGTGTCTGGACGTCGCCCAGGGCTCGCGTACCGCGGGGGCGAACGTCCAGCAGTGGACGTGCAACGGCCGGCAGCCGCAGCTCTGGCAGCTCCAGCGGGCCTGAGACCGGCGGTTCCCAGCGGGTGCCCGGCCTTCCCGGGCCGGGCACCCGCCGATCCGCGCCCGTCAGCCCGCGTCGGGTCCTTCGACGGCGGCGGGCCGCAGCTGGGCCTCCCGGATGCGGGCGATGTCGAGCTTGGTTCCGCGGTCGAAGCGGTAGACGCCGTTCTGCTCCTGGAACACGTCGGTCAACTGGGTGTAGCAGTAGCCGAACATGTCCGGGTCGTCCAGCAGCACTCCGGTGAGGCCGGCGAAGCGTTCGTGGAACTCGTCCTCGGTACGCACCCGGTCGCCGTAGCCCCAGGAGAGCGTGCGGTCGCTGCCGGATTGCTCGGCGGCGGCCTCGGGGTCCCACCAGATGCCGCCGAACTCGCTGACGAAGTAGGGCTGGCCCCGGTACGGCTGGGAGTAGGCTGCGCCGTTCTCGTACGCGTTGACGAAGGGCTCGCCCTTGGCGAGTCCGGAGACGAGCTGCCGGAAGGCGGCGGGGTCCTGTTCGTAGGTGTGGGAGTCGTAGATGTCGGTCTCCAGGACCCGGTGGGCGTAGCCGGAGGCGTCGATCACGGGGCGGGAGGTGTCCATGGCCTTGGTGGCGAGGAACATCGCCCGGGTCACGTCGTCGAGCTGGGTGATGCGGTCGTGGAGCTTCTGGTAGGTCTCGTTCAGCGGGCACCAGCCGACGATCGAGGGGTGGGAGTAGTCGCGTTCGACGGCTTCGAGCCACTGGGCGACGAAGGAGGCGTCGGGGCGCTGGTTGTCGCCGGAGGACCCGCCGACCTCGCAGCCCCAGTCGCCGAACTCTCCCCAGACGAGGTATCCGAGCCGGTCGGCGTGGTGGAGGAAGCGCTCCTCGAAGACCTTCTGGTGCAGCCGGGCCCCGTTGAAGCCGGCCTCCATCGCGAGCTCGATGTCGCGGACGAGGGCCTCGTCGGAGGGGGCGGTCATCAGCCCGTCCGGGTACCAGCCCTGGTCGAGGACGAGGCGCTGGAAGCGGGGGCGGCCGTTGAGGAGCACGGTTCGGCCCCGGATGGCGACGGCGCGCAGACCCGCGTAGCTCTCGACGCTGTCGGCCACCTCGCCCTTTTCGTCGAGGAGTTCGAGCCGCAGGTCGTAGAGGAACGGGTCCTCCGGGCTCCATTCGCGGCGCCTGCCCTCCGGGAGGGCGAGGTGCAGCCGGGGCGCGAGATCCAGGTCGGCGCGCACCTCGGCACGGCAGACCTCGCCCGCCGTGTCGCTGACGACGGCGCGTACGCGGTGGCCGGGGCGGTTGGCCGACAGGGGCAGTTCGACGGAGAAGGCGGCGCCGGCCAGGTCGGGGGTGATGCGGGGGCGGCGCAGGTGCGCTTCGGGTACGGGTTCGGCCCAGACGGTCTGCCAGATTCCGGTGGTCCGCGTGTAGTTGCAGTCGTGGTTGGCGTACTGGATCGCCTGCTTACCGCGGGCCTGGGGGCCGGACTTCGGGTCGCGGGCGCGGACGGTGATCTCCACCTCCCGTCCGGCCGGGGCGAGTTCGCCGAGGTCCGCGGTGAAGGGGGTGAAGCCGCCCCGGTGCCGCACCACTTCGGTGCCGTCCACCCAGACGGTGGTGTCGTGGTCGACGGCGCCGAAGTGCAGCAGCACACGGCGGCCCGCCCATGCGGCGGGCGGGGTGAACCGGCGCCGGTACCAGACGGCTTCCAGGAAGTCGGTGTCCCCGACGCCCGAGAGCTCGGACTCGGGGGCGAAGGGAACGAGGATCTCGCCGGTGAGGTCACGGTCGAGGAGTCCTCGTTCGAGGCCGCTGTCCCCCTGGTCGGTCTCGAACTGCCAGGTCCCGTTGAGGTTGAGCCAGTCGCGGCGGACGAACTGCGGCCGCGGGTACTCCGGACGGGGGACGGAGGGGGTGTGCACAGAGACTCCAGTCGGATGGTGGTGGGGGCCGGACGCCGCCCAGGGTGTCCGGCGGGTACGAGTGGTCAGGGGGGTCAGCCGCCGCCGAGGCCGGTGGTGGCCACGGAGTTGACGATGCGCCGCTGGAAGAGGAGGAACATCACGATCAGCGGGGCCGCCGACAGCAGGGCGGACGCCATGGACCCGGCGTACTGGATGCCGTAGGCGTCCTTGACGGTGGCGAGGCCGACGGGGAGCGTCATGAGGTCGGGGTCGTTGGTGACGACGAAGGGCCACATGAAGTTGTTCCACGCACCGATGAAGACGAAGATCGATACGGCGGAGACGATCGGGCGGGACAGCGGAAGGACGATCGACCGGAACACCCGGAGTTCGGACGCGCCGTCGATGCGGGCGGCGTCCTCCAGTTCGCGGGGGATGCCGTCGAAGAAGCGCTTGAGGATGAAGACCATCATGGGGGCCACGACCTGCGGCAGGATGACCGCCGCGTAGGTGTCGACCAGGTGGAACGTCGTCATCTGCTCGAAGAGCGGGACGATGAGCAGCTGGGGCGGGACCATGATCGCGGCGACGGTGACGGCGAGCAGGGCGCGCTTGCCGCGGAAGGTGCCGCGGGAGAACCCGTACGCGGCGAGAGTGGAGACGGCCACGGTGAGCACGGTGACCAGGGCCGCGATCAGCACGCTGTTGAAGGCCCAGGTCGGAACGTTTCCCCGGTCGATGATCTGCCGGTAGGCGGCCAGTGTGAAGGCCCCCTTGAACGGCGACAGGCCCGACTTCATCACGTCCTGCTCGCTCTGCAGCGAGGTGGCGACCGCCCAGAGGAAGGGCAGTAGCCAGACGACGGCGAGAACGGTCAGCGCGGTCCCGGCGAGGACGCGGGGCAGCCGTCCGTGGCCGAGCAGCAGGGGGGACCCGGACTCCTCGCGGCGCGGTCGGCGCGGCCGGCGGACGGGGGTGGAGACGGCGGACACGGTCAGCCCTCCTGACGGAAGAAGCGGAGCTGCACGACGGAGACGACGATGACGAGCGCGAAGAAGACGTAACTGACCGCGGAGGCGTAGCCCAGCCGGTATCCGGTGAAGCCGACGTCGTAGACGTACTCCAGGATCGGGCGGGTCGAGCCGTTGGGGCCGCCCTTGGTGAGGATGTAGATCTGGTCGAACACCTTGAGCGAGGCGAGCACCTGGAGCATGGCGACCAGGACGGTGGTGTGCCGCAACTGCGGCAGGGTGACGGACCACAGGCGCCGCCAGGCGCCGGCGCCGTCGAGCGCGGCGGCCTCGTCGAAGGTGACGGGCAGCGATTGCAGGGCCGAGAGGTAGAGCAGGAAGTTGAAGCCCACCGTCCACCAGACGGTGAGGGCCGCCACGGACCACATCGCCACCGACTCGTCGGAGAGCCACCCGACGGGATCCAGGCCGAGGGACGTCAGCAGCTGGTTCCCGAAGCCGATGTCGGGCTGGTAGAGCCATGTCCAGATGAGCGTGACCACCGTGACGGGCAGCAGGTACGGGGCGAAGTAGGCGAGGCGCCACACCCACTGGCCGACCAGTCCGCTGTGCACGAGCAGCGCCATGACCAGGGCCATCACGACGAGCGGCACGCAGGATATGAGGGTGAAGACGACGGTGTTGCCGAGGCTGCTCCAGACGTCCGGGTCACCGAACGCCTCGGCGTAGTTGGCGAGTCCGACGAACTCGGGGTCGTGCAGGGTGAGGGAGGCGTCGGTGAGGCTCATCCAGAGGCCCTGGACGACGGGCCAGACCAGGAAGAGCCCGAAGAACACCAGGAACGGGAGGACGAACAGGGCTCCGCCGCCGGTGAGGGAGCGGCGGCGCCGGGGCTCGGGCGGGGCTTCGGAGGCGTGCGGTGGCGCCGTGGCTCCGGCGGGTGCGGTGGTGGTCACGATGCGGCTCCTTCGGCTGTCGTCAGGCGACCGGGTTGGGCTGGCGCAGCAGGGTGTCCGCTTCCCGGACCATCTGCCGTACCGCCTTCTCGGCGGAGGTGTTGCCCAGCAGCGCCGACTGGAGCGGCTGGCACATGCGGTTCTGGAAGTTGCCGCCCGCTCCGGCGAACCAGTTCGGCGGGTCGAGTACGGCGATCTCGGCCGCGGCCGCGTAGGAGGACTGGGGGTCGAGCTCCGCGTACTCGGGGCGGGCCTGGACCGGCAGGTAGGCGGGGATGTGTCCGGCGCTCGCCCAGGTCAGGCTCTGCTTGATGATCTCGGCGACGTACCGGTGGGCCTCGCGGCGCCGGGCGGGGTCGGGGTCGTCCTGGTGCGGCAGGACGAAGCTGTGCGAGTCGGCGTAGACGGCCGGCCGGTCGAAGATCTTCGGGAAGGGGGCGGCCCCGAGGTTCTTGATGCCGGACTTCCGGAAGGTGGGCAGCTCCCACTCGCCGGCCATGATCATGCCGCCGCGGCCGTCCATGAAGGCGGCCATCGCGCCGTTGTAGTCGAGGTTGTTGGGGTTCGTCCGGCCGTCGAAGAGCTGCTTCATGAAGGTCACGACCTTCACTGCCGCCTCGACGTCGATCTTCGGCGGCCCGCCGTCGGGCAGCGTGAAGGAGGCGCCGGTCTGGGCGTACAGCGCCAGGAACTGCCGCCAGCTCTGGGCGGTGTCGGTGACGTGGCCGAAGAGGATGCCGGAGTGCCCCGTGGCCTTGGCCAGCTGCTTTCCGGCGTCCAGCAGCGCTTCGGGCGAGCCCATCGGCGCCAGTCGGCCGGACGGGTCGAGCAGACCGGCTTTGTGGGCCACGTCCTTGTCGTAGAAGACGATGAACGGGTGGACGTCCAGCGGGATCGCGTAGACCGTGCCGGCGTGCTGGGCGCGCTTCCACACGGCGGGTGCGAAGTCCTTCTCCGTCACGCCGTACTCGGCCAGCAGGTCCAGGTCGAAGGGGTCGAGCAGGCCACCGGGTGCGTATCCGGCCAGGCGCGACAAGTGCATGACCGCGACGTCCGAAGCCCGGCCGCCGGCCGCCGACATGGCGAGTTTCGTGTAGTACGACGGGCCCCAGTCCAGGATGGTGCGGTCCACGTGGAACCCGTCGGCGCCCCGGGAGACCGCCGCGATCATCTCGTCCATCAGCATGCCGTCGCCGCCCTGGAACAGGTCCCACACCTTCAGCGAGGAGGGCCCTGAGGAGCCGGCCGGGGACGCGCAGCCGGCCAGCGGGCCCGCGGTCAGGAGCGCCGTCGCCCCGGCCGCCCCGTACCGGAACAGCCGACGGCGGCCGACGCCGGGCGACGCGTCGGGACTCGGGCCCCAGGCGCCAAGTGGCCTGCGGGCAAGGGGTGCAGAGCTCATCACTGACCTTTCGACGGCCGGACGACGTGCCCGGCCGAGGGCAGGCGCCATCGGCACGGCAGCCGTCGGCCGCCCGCGCACATCGGGGTGATCCGCACCGGGTCCACCAGTGCGGTGCCCTGTTTTTACATCGATGTACATTGGCTGTAAAGAGTTGCGTCGTCGCCTGTGTTCCGGAGCCGCCCCTCACCCGGCGCCCAGGAGCCCGCCCCGGACCGCCCGGGAGGCAGCCATAGACTCGGGACGTACCAAGGGCAGGGAGGTGGCTGGTGGCACGGCCGAGGATCAAGGACGTCGCACGGCACGCGGGGGTGTCGGAGAAGACGGTGTCCAACGTGCTCAACGACTACGTCCACGTCTCCGAGCGGACCCGGCGGGTGGTGCAGGAGGCGATCGACCACCTCGGCTACCGCATCAACCTCGCCGGGCGGCATCTGCGCAGCGGCCGGACGGGCATCATCGCCCTGGTGGTGCCGGAGCTCGACGTCCCGTACTTCGCCGAGCTGGCCCGGCACGTGGTCCGGGAGGCCGAGGCACGCTCCCTGACCGTGCTGATCCACCAGTCGGGCGGGGACCGGGAGCGGGAACGGGCGGCGCTGGCCGGCTTCGGCTCCACCTTCGTGGACGGTGTCATCCTCAGCCCGCTGGCCCTGGCTCCGGAGGACCTGACCGCCCACGCCGGACCGCCGCCGACCGTCCTGCTGGGCGAGTTGCTGACCGACGGCGCCGACCACGTGGCGATCGACAACGAACGCGCGGCCCACGAGGCCACCGCTCACCTGCTCGCGCAGGGGCGTCGTCACATCCTCACGGTCGGCGGCCTGGACGACGGGGCGGTCGGCACCGCGCAGGCGCGTACCCGGGGCTTCCTCGCCGCGCTCGCCGGGGCGGGCATCGCGCACGATCCCGCCTCGCTGCTGCCGGTGGACGCGTTCCACATGAGCGACGGGGCCGCCGCGGTCCACCGGGTGCTGGCCGAAGGCGGCCGCCCGGACGCGCTCCTGTGCCTCAACGACCAGCTGGCGCTGGGCGCGTTGCGGGCACTGCACTCCTTCGGGGCCCGGGTGCCCGAGGACGTGGCCGTCATCGGCTTCGACGACGTGGAGGGCGGCCGGTACAGCGTGCCGTCACTGAGCACGGTCTCCCCGGACAAGGAGGCGGTGGCCCGGGTCGCGGTGGACCTGCTGCTGCGCCGTATCGACGAGGCGACGCGTCCGGGTTCCGGGCCGGACGACGAGGGCCGCCCCGGATCGGCACACCCGCAGGACCGCGTCGTGGCGCACCGCCTCGTCCTGCGCGAGAGCACCGAGGGAGCGGCGGTACGCGACGGGGTCTGGTGAGCGGTGGGGTGGGTGAGCGGTGGACCCGGCGAGCACCGGACTGCGGAGTGCGGCGTAGCCCGGCGAGCACCCGGCACACCGCTCCCCGTACGCGGCACGGTCAGAAGAGTTCCAGGAGTTCGGTCAACGACGTGATGGAGGCGACCTGCCCCCTGGGGGCCTGCTCCGTGGGGACCTGCCCCGTGGGGGCCTGCTCCGTCGGCGCCTTCCGGGACAGCGCCCGGCCCTCGTATCCCAGCGCCATCGCCGCGGAGACGAGTTCCGGGAGGTCGTCGACGAACAGGCACTCGGACGGCTTGAGACCGAGCCCGGTGCTGGCGTGGTGGTACATGCGCGGGTCGGGCTTCTCGCAGCCGAGCACCGCGGAGATCGCGTACGTCTCGAAGTAGTCGTGGATGCCCAGCCCGTCGTGCAGATCGGGCAGGTCCGGCCAGGCGTCCGACACCACGGCCATCCGGACGCCGCGCCGCTTCAGCTCGGCGAGCGTGTCGAGTACGTCCGGGAACAGTTCGAGCACCACCGAGGGATGCACGTCACGGCGTAGCCGAGCGAGGAGTTCGGGCGTCGGCCGAAGCCCGAGACGGCCGAGCAGCACGCGGTGATAGTCGTCGTAGTCGGGTGTGCCGGGGAAGTCGTCCATGAACCGATCGCCGGCGGCGATGGCGTCGGCGAAGCGGTGGGGGGCGATCGAGGGATCGTGCGCCAGGACGTTCTCCTCGAAATCGGCGCGCGGATTCCACCGGCCCCCGATGGGCCGCATGAGCACTCCGCCCGAGTCGAACAGAACCGCTCGAAGGTCCGAAGAGGGCGGTTTCGACGAGGGCGACAAGGAAGAGGGCGATAAGGAAGGCGTCACCGGCCCAGTCTGGCCCACACGCGCGTATCGACGGCGTCGATGGCCGGAAGCCGACGTCGCGACGGCGGGCCCCGTCCACGAGGCCGGCCGGTCAGACCGGTGCAGGCAACGCGGCCTAGTCTCTCCTCATGGGGAAGACCGAGTCCACGAGAGACGTCATCTTTACGCGCGGGAGTGGCTGGATCCCGAACGTGATCCGCGAGGACGGCGAACTGAAGCTGACGCTCGGTGCCGGGGCCGATGCCAACCATGAGCCTCGCACGTTCACGTTCCCGATCGGGGAAGCCCATCTCGCCGTGATCCGGGCGGACTTGTCCAGGCACCTGCTGCTGTGGAGTGCGGTTCTCCCGCTGTGTGACGCCGCCGGAACCCGGGGGCGGCTCGACGAGAACGCCGCCGTCGCGCTCCTGGACCCGATCCTTCTCTCCCCGCCCGCCGACGTCGACGCGCTCTTCCGGCGCATCCGGTGGGACGAGGGCCGGCTCGTCGCCCACGGGGCCGACATCCCTCTGCTCGACCGCGGTCAGGTCTGCGCGGCGATGCGCGCGGCGACGGAGACGTCCAACGGGAAACGGGCTCAGGAACACCACGCGGCCCGCCGTCGCGCCCAGCGCGGAACAGTACTCGGTCCACTCGACACCGCGATTCTGAAGTACACGGGCCAGTACCTGCACCGCGCGACGGTTCCGAAGCGGATGCTTCATGCCGTCGAGCCCGCGTTGCGGCCCGAGGTCCTGCGTGTGATCGCGACCGCGGAGCAGGCGTGCGCCGGGATGCGGATCGGCCGCGATCCGCGACGGGGAAAGCGCGCCACGGACAAGCGCGACTGGGACCGGATGGCGACGGCGGTCGACGCGGCCGTGCGCCGTGCGCACCCTGAACTCGTCGACGACGCGGTGCGTACCGTGAGCTTCCTGATGTGTTCGGAGGCCGCGGACCGCTCCAGGAACACGCCCATGGCGGACGACGAGGAGACCGCCGGCGACCGCGCCGGCTTCGGCGGGGGTGCGAGGAAGACGACTCTGTCGTTCACCGACGACAAGGGAACCGAGAAGAAGTGGCACTCGGCCGATTCCCGCTCCGCCTCGGCGGAGTTCTGGGAGTTCGTCGCTGATCGGTCCGCCTCGGACAACGAGGTGTTCACCATCGAGGACGAGGAAATGGGCGAAGGGATCCAGCTCCACTTCTACGCGGACTCCGTCGCCCGGGTCACGACGGTGCGCGAGGGTGAAGCGGGGTCGGATCCGGAGTACCGGGTCGAGTACAGCCTGGTCGACGGGATCGCCGGCTACCGGGAGCTGGTGAGCGCCTTCGTCCGCGGCGGCTGCGCCGCGCTCGGTCAGTACGGTCCTTGGATGTCGGACGTCGCCGAGTTCGAGCGGGCGCGCCGACGGCGCGGCCCCGGGTAGTCCCGGGCGGGAGTCCGCACGTGCGCCGTCGGCAGAACCTGCCGGGGAGCGGGCAGTACGGGATCGACGATGAGCGCGCCCGGCCATGCCCGGCGCAGCGCGAGGAGCACCTCGTCGTCGAACCCTCAACCCCCATGTGATGCGGACCACATGGCGGAAGTGCATAGCAGGGCGGGCGCCAGTGTCTTTGTCAGTGGTGGAGGACGTTTCCGCGGTCGTGCGGCGGCGTACGGGGTGTCGGCGTGTGCGCCGCTCCGCTGTCGACGGGAGTCGCGGCGGTGCCGGTGCGCTGTCGGGCCGGCGGTGAGGTGAGGGGGCGAGAGTGATGGGGCGATCGTGGGCCGAGGAGTTCGACCGGTTCGTCACGGTCCGGTGGCCCGCCCTGCTCCATCTGGCGCGGCTGCTCACCGGCGGGGACCGGCACCGGGCGGAGGACCTGCTCCAGGAGGCGCTGGTCAAGCTCTGGTTCGCCTGGCCGAGGGTGGCCGATCAGGCGCCCGAGGCGTACGTGCGCAGGATCCTCGTCCGTACCGCGGCCCGCTCGGCGCGGCGGCGCTGGTGGGGCGAGCAGCCCGTGGACACGCTGCCCGATCCGCCCGGGGCGGCGGACGAGACGGCCGCGGTGGACGAACGGACCCGGCTGGAGGCCGCGTTGGCGTTGCTCCCCGCGCGGCAGCGGGCCGCGGTGGTGCTGCGCTACTACCAGGACCTGCCCGAAGGCTCCGTCGCCGAAGCCCTGGGATGCCCGGTGGGTACGGCCCGTTCGCTGACGGCACGCGGCGTCGCACGGCTGCGGAGGCTTCTGGCAGAGACGGCCACGACGACCGGGACAGCTGAACCAGTCGGGCCAGGGCCAGTCGGATCAGCCGGATCGGTCGGATCAGCCGGATCGGTCGAGTGAAGGAGGAGGAACCATGGACCACTTCGAGCAGGAACTGACGCGGATGATGCGCGACGGCCGGGAGGACGCGCCCTTCGACGACCGTCGCCGGTACCGGCTCCGGGCCGCCGTGCGCGCCCGGCAGCGGACCCGGACGGCCTGGATGGCCACCGGGTCCGTGCTGACCGTCGCCGGGCTCGGGATCGTGCTGACGGTCCTGTCGGGCTCCCTCGCGGACGGCGGGCCGGCCGGCCCTTCGCCCCGTCCCGTCACTTCCGCCGAGTCGGTCCCGGCGCCGTCGACGGCCCGCCTCGCCCCCACGGCGCCCGCGGAGACCTCGACCGCCGGGGCGGCCTCCCTGCGCGCTCCGAGAGGCGGCCGCGTTCAGTGAGCGCCGACCCCGCGGGCCTGCGCCCCGCCCGGGTGCGTGCGGCGGACTCCGTCTCCTGGGAGCAGCGGCTGCGGCGATTCGGGTACGGCGCGCGCCCGACGCCGTCCGTGCGCGACCGCCTGGTCGTACCGTTTCCCGAGCCCGCGTCGTGGCCGTGGCGGGCGCTGGGGCTGTCGCGGGCGGCGGCGCGCCGTCCCGGTTGGAGCGGGCCGCTGCTGGTGACGCTCCTCGCCGGGCTGCCGCGGTTCTGGCATCTGGGCAGCCCGCGCGCGGTCGTGTTCGACGAGACGTACTACGCCAAGGACGCCTGGTCCCTGCTGCAACTCGGCTACGAGAGCGGCTGGCCGGACCGTACGGTCTCGGACCCGCAGATCCTGGGCCGACCCCAGGTGATCCCGCTCTCCGACACCGGGGCCTTCGTCGCGCATCCGCCGACGGGGAAGTGGGTGATCGCCCTCGGCGAGTGGATGTTCGGGCTGAACCCGTTCGGCTGGCGCTTCATGATGGCGGCCCTCGGCACGCTTTCGGTACTGATGCTGTGCCGGATCGGGCGTCGTCTGTTCCGTTCGACGTGGCTGGGCTGCCTGGCCGGAGCGCTGATGGCCGTGGACGGGCTGCACTTCGTGATGAGCCGCACCGCCCTGCTGGACCTCGTCGTCATGTTCTTCGTCCAGGCGGCGTTCGGGTGCCTGCTCGTCGACCGGGACCGTGCGAGGGCCCGGATCGCGGCGGCCCTGCCGGTCGACGAGGAAGGCCGGACGCGCCCGGACGGTCCCACCGGCGACCGTGCCGGAACCGGCCTGCGCCCCTGGCGGATCGCGGCCGGACTCTTCCTGGGGCTTGCGGCGTCGGCCAAGTGGAACGGCCTGTACTTCCTCGCCTTCTTCGTGGTCCTCACCCTGCTGTGGGACGTCGGCGCCCGCCGCGTCGCGGGGGCGTACCGCCCCTGGCGCGCGGTGCTCCGCAGGGACCTCGGCCGGTCGGTGCTGTCGCTCGTACCGGTCGCCGTCGTGACGTATCTGCTGACCTGGACGGGCTGGTTCCTGTCCGACAACGGCTACGGACGCCACTGGGCGGACGGCCGAGGCGGCACCTGGTCGTGGATTCCGGCCCCGCTGCGCAGCCTGTGGCACTACGAGTACGGGGTGTACCGGTTCAACGTGGGACTGCACGCTCCGCACCCGTACGAGTCGGATCCGTGGAGCTGGCTGGTCCTCGGCCGCCCTGTGCTGTTCTCCTACGCGTCACCGCAGTCCGGGACGAACGGCTGTCCCCCGTACGGGAGTTGCTCACAGGTGGTCCTCGCCCTGGGGACTCCGCTCCTGTGGTGGTCGGGGTGCTGCGCTCTCGTCTATGTGCTGTACCGGTGGGTGCTGCGGCGGGACTGGCGCTGCGGGGCCGTGCTGTGTGCCGTGGCTGCCGGGTATCTGCCCTGGTTCCTGTACCGGGACCGGACGGTCTTCTCCTTCTACGCGGTCGTCTTCGTGCCGTACCTGTGCCTGGCCGTGACGGTGATGCTGGCGGCTCTCGCGGGGCCGCCGGGGGCGGCCGACGGGCGCCGGTTGCGCGGAACGGCGGCCGCGGGTCTGCTGCTCCTGCTCGTCGTCTGGAACTTCGTCCACTTCTTCCCGGTCTACACGGGTGAGACGATCCCGTACGCCGGCTGGCGGGCCAGGATGTGGCTCGACACCTGGATCTGAGGCCCGGTCACGGACCGCGGTACGGCCTCCTCGTCCAGGGACCCGAGGGGCGGGCCGTACCGGTCAGGCGCTCCGGGTTCCGCACGACCGCACGACCACCGGAACAGGAGAGAGACACCATGAGTTCGAGCGAGAAGTGCCCGTACCACGAAGGCAGGGTGGTCATCGGCCCCGCGTTCAAGGCGGATGCCCCGGCCCGGTACGCCCGGCTGCGGGCGCTCGGCCCCATCCACCCGGCCGAGTTCCACCGCGGTCTCCAGGGCTGGGTGGTGGTCGGACACGACCTGGCCCGGCAGGCGCTCAACCACCCCGCCCTGCTGAAGGACGCCACGCCCGCCGCCGACGCCCTGGCCGCCGCCGGTTACGTACTCCATCAGCCCTCGGTCGGGCTGGGCGCGCAGATGATGGAGGCCGACCCGCCCGAGCACGGCCGGCTGCGCCGGCTGGCCTCGGCCGCGTTCACTCCCCGCCGTACGGCCGAACTGGCGCCGCGTATCGAGCGGATCGCCCACGACCTGATCGACGCGATGCCGCCGTCGGGCGAGTTCGACCTCATGGAGGCGTTCAACAACCCGCTGCCGGCCTCGGTCATCGCGGAACTCCTCGGCATTCCGGCGGAGCACCACCCGGATTTCCGCCGCTGGTCGGGGCTGGCGCTCCAGGTGGCCTCACCCGGGCACCGACCGGCGCTGGCCGGACTGCACGGGCTGCTGGCGGAACTGGTCGCGGAGAAGCGGCGCCGACCCGGGGACGACCTGCTGTCCGCTTTGGTCGCCGTCCGCGACGAGGAGGACGGCCGGCTGTCGGAGGAGGAACTCGTGGGCACGGCCATGATGCTGGTCGTCGCGGGCCACGAAAGCACCGTGAACCTGCTCGGCAACGCCGTCCTGGCCCTGCTGCGGCACCCGGAACAGCTCAGGCTGTTGCGCGAGAGGCCCGAACTCATGGCGGGGGCCGTGGAGGAGTTCCTGCGGTACGACACCTCCGTCGAGCGCTCCACCAGCCGCTACGCCAGCGAGGAGCTGGAACTGGGCGGGGTACGCATTCCCCGGGGCGGCATGATCACCGTCGCGCTCGGTTCCGCCGGGCACGACCTCCCCCGGACCGGGGCCGACGACCCCGCCGTCCTCGACGTGACCCGGCCCGCCGCCCGTCATCTGGCCTTCGGCCACGGCATCCACTACTGCCTGGGCGCCCCGCTCGCCCGGCTGGAGACGACCGTGGCCCTGCGCGTCCTGCTCTCCCGCGTCCCCGGGCTGGAGCTCGCCGCCCCGGTGGACTCGCTCGACTGGATCGGCTCGGGCATCATCCGCGGTGTGCTCTCCCTGCCGGTACGCCGCCGCGCCTGCTGACGGCCGCACCTGCGGCCGAGCTCACGCATCGGCGACGGAGACGTGTGGCACCGGTGGCCGGCCGGCCACCACAGTGGTCCGGGGCGAACGGCTCGACCCGCGGCGAGAGTCGCGGGTCGAGAGCCCGGCACCCGGAGCTCACTGCCCCGAAACGTGACGACCCTTGCATCCCCTTGCCGTCACCTGTCAAAATGGTGATGTGAATCTTGACCATGTCTTCGTATGCGAGCACCCCGCCCTCGACTTCGCGGCCACCCTCCGTGCCCGGCGGTCGACCCGGTTCGAGATGTTCGTGACGCCGGAGCGGCTCGACGCCTGGTATCTGGAGTCCGGGCTCGTGGACACGATCACGCCCGCCGAGGAGGACGACGTCCGAGCGGCGATCACCGTGCGCGAGGCCGTCTACCAGCTCGTCACCGACCGGCGCCTCGGCGAGGACTTCGACCGGGACGCCCTCGACGTGGTCAACGCCGCCGCGCTCAGGACTCCGGTGACGCCCCAGCTCACGATGGCCGGGCGGCTGGTCGAAGCGACCGCTCCCCAGGCCTTGGCGACCGTTGCCCGGCAGGCCGTCGAACTGCTCAGCGGCCCCGAGGTCCCGCTGCTGAAGGAGTGCGGCAACCCCGAGTGCACCCGGGTCTACATCGACCGCTCGCGGGGAATGCGCCGCCAGTGGTGCGGCATGGAGTCCTGCGGCAACAAGATCAAGGCCGCCGCCTACCGGGCGCGCAAGAAGGCGGCGCCCGCAGTTCACTGACCCGGCCCCGGCCGCAGGTACGCGAGCGCGGTGGTCGCGGTGACGGGCGAGGAGGTCGCCCGGGCCGAGGACGGCTGGAGACCACGCGGCAGGCTCGGCGGAGACACCTGCCGCGCGGTACGTTCCGGCGCGCGGTGCGATCCCGTGCGGCCGCCCGGCCGCCCGCACGGCGCCCGGACGACCGGGATCGGGCCGGTCACGGATCCGACTTGGTCCGAACAGTGGATCTTCGGGCCACCCGGTGATCTCCTGGGGTGGTGACCTACCCATCGACCGGCGCCGAACGCGCCACGCCCGCCGATCCGGTGCGCACGCTCCTGGCGGCGGCCCATGACATCGCTCCCGTGCTGAGCCGTGCCGCGGAGGCCGCCGAACGCGACAGCCGGCTGACTCCTGAAGCGGAACGGGCTCTGCGGGAGGCCGGCCAGTTCGCCCTCGGCGTGCCGCAGCGCTTCGGCGGTCCCGAACTGATGCCCGCCGACAGCCTGGAGGTGACCGCCGAACTCGCGCTCGCCTGCCCGTCGAGCGCCTGGGTGGTGATGGTCTCGTACGTCGCGCAGCAGATCGCCGCCTCGTTCGGGGAGAGGGCCTGCCGCGACCTGTGGGGCGACGGCCCCGACGTCGCCCTGTGCGGGGTGTTCAGCGACGCGGGAGCCGTCTCCCGGCCGGTCGAGGACGGGGTGCTCGTCACCGGCACCTGGTCCTGGGCCTCGGGCTGCCACCACGCCGACTGGGCCCTGCTCGGCGTCCCCCTGCCCGAAGAGCCCGGCAACGCGCCGGGGCGTGGGCTGGCCCTGGTGCCGGCCTCCGGCCTCGCCGTCAAGAGGACCTGGGACATGGCGGGGATGCGCGGAACCGGCAGTGACACCCTGGTCGCCGACGAGGTGTTCGTCCCGCACCACCGCCTCCGGCGGTTCGCCGACGTCGTCCGGGGAAACGGGCTTCCCGAGGAGCCTCTGTACCGGATTCCGCCGGGTTCCATGACGCTCGTGTCGATGGGCCCCCTGCTGGGCACCGCGCGGGCGGTCCTCCGGCTCACCCTGGAGGCCGTCGAGAGCGGGAAACCGATGGCCATGTCCCTGCACGCCCGCCTCGCCGACTCGCCGAGCGTGCAGGCGGCGATCGCCGAGGCGGCCACCCTCATCGACTCGGCCCACCTGCATCTGAGGCGCTCGGCCGAGTTCGCGGGCGCGGCTGCGGTCTCGGGGACCGAACCGTCGCCGATCGAACGCGCACGGGTCCGCATGGACGCGGGACACGCCTCCACCTGCCTGCTCCAGGCCGTACAGCTGCTGCTCACCGTCGGCGGAGCGGGCAGCTTCTCGGCCACGAAGACCGTCCAGCGTCACTGGCGCGACCTGGAGACGGGGTCCCGGCATCCCACGCTCAACCCCGGCCTCGCCAAGGAGATGTACGGGCGGGCTCTGGTGGGAGACGAACGGCCCGTCAGCCCCATGGTCTGAGCCCCGGCGGGTTCACGACCGGCCGCCCGAACCCAAGGGGACCCTGCCCGGCATTCCCGGCATTCCCCTGACTGACCCGGTCTCCGACCGGACGACTCATGAGGAGAAGCACATGCGACTAGGTCTGGCCCTTCCCACGTTCGGTCCCGACGCCCGGCCGGAAAGCCTGCTCGCCGTCTGCCGGACCGCGGAGGAGCTCGGATACGACTCCCTGTGGACGGGCGACCGTGTCCTGGCTCCGTTGGTGCCGAGCGCGCCCTACCCGAGCACCGACGGCAGGATGCCGCGGGAGTACGAGAACCACATGGACCCCTTGGTGGCCCTGACGTTCGCCGCCTCCCACACGACCCGCGTCGAGCTGGGTACGAGCACGCTGAACGGTCTGTGGCAACCGCCGCTCATGCTGGCCCGGTCGTTGACCACCCTCGACCTCCTCAGCGGGGGGCGTCTGGTCGTGGGCCTCGGCCTGGGCTGGATGCCCGAGGAGTACACCGCGGTCTCCGTTCCCTGGAAGGGGCGGGGCGCGCGGCTGGAAGAGACGATGGACGTCCTGGAGAAGTACTGGGCCAACGACGTCTTCTCGCACGAGGGACCGCTGTTCACCATCCCGGAGACCGTCGTGGGGCTGAAGGCGCACCAGCGGCCCGGACCTCCCGTGCTGCTCGCGGCGTTCACCCCCGGCGGCTTGCGGAGGATCGGCCGCAGGTTCGGCGGCTGGCTGCCCGTGGCGATGCCGCTCCAGCACCTCATGGGCATGTGGGACGTCATCGTGGGGGCCGCGGTGGAGGCCGGTCGGGACCCGTCCGCCCTCCGTATGGCGCTGCGCGTCAACCCCCAGCTCACCGACGTGCGGACCGATGACGAGCAGATGCCGCGTGCGGGCACCCTCGGCCAGTTCGTCGACTACGCGCGGGCCGCCGCCGAGGCCGGTGTGCACGAACTCTTCGTGGACTTCGGGCAGTCGACGGCCACGCTCGACGAACGCGCCGATCTGGCCGGGCGCTTCCTCGAAGGAGTCCGGCGCGGCTGACGGCTCCGGATGCCGTGAAATCGCCTCCTGGGGTGGGAGGCCGGGGAGGACCGGCTCATGGGTGCTCCCCGGCCTCCCACCCCAGGAGCCCGCCGCCGGGTCAGTGCGTTCCGAGCCCGCGCAGCAGGGTGTCGACGACCACGTCCGCCGCCTGCGCGGGGCTCAGGTCGGGCATCGTCCGGGACACCAGGTGCATGAGCTGGGGCAGTAGCGCGCCTGCCCACCCTTCGGGTTGGCCGGGGCGGAGGAGGCCCTCGGTGGTGGCGCGGTGGAGGAAGGCGTCGACTTCGGCGATGGACGCGTCACGGCGGGCGTGGACGGTGTCGTCGGTGAGCATGCGGGTGAGGTCGACGGGCCAGTCGCGGTTGACGGCGATGATGTTCTCGACGTAGCGGTGCAGGGCGACGGCGACGGGCGCTTCGCGCAGCCGGGCGTCCTCGACGGCCCGTTCGATGGCGGTGAGGCGGGCATCGTAGATGGCCGCGAGGAGGTCCTCGCGTGCGGCGAAGCGCCGGTAGACGGTCCGCCGGTCCACTCCCGCCTCGGCGGCGATGCTCGCCACACTCGCGCCCGGATCGACGGCGAGCATCCGCGCCCCGGTGGTCAGGACGGCTTCCAGATTGCGTGCGGCATCGGCTCTCACCCCACCGATCCTAGATCGCGTACGACCGGCGGATTGTGCGACCTCCGACGGTGAGCACCTCTCACGCGTGGAGAAATGCCCTGTAAATGCCGCAGCGCTGCCGCGGTTCAGGGGTTCGGATACGCCTCTGTCGGTGAATCCCGTGGTCTTCGGCGCGCCCGTCCGTGTGGCGGAAGTGCGCGCCGAAGATCCGGTGCGACAGGAAGAGTGGTTGCGCCCCGGCCCGGCTCCGTGCGGCCCGGGCGGTCACCGCGGTCCGAGCGGCGCGACGAAGCCTCCGGTGCCCCGGTGGCCCCGACGGAGAGGGGCCGACGGCCCGTCCGCGCGATTCGTACGTATCCCGGGGCGGCTGGCAAGCTGCTCCCATGACCGACTCGAAGACACGCATGTCCCTGGCCGAGCGCGTCGAGGAACTCCTGGCGACCGGTGGCCCGCTGCCCATCGTCGCCGCGGGAGATCCCGTCCTGCGGGGCGTCGCGGAGCCGTACGACGGGCAGCTCGACGACGCTCTGTTCCACCGGTTCCTGGCCGCGCTGCGCGGGACGATGCACGCCGCCCCGGGCGTGGGGCTGGCCGCGCCGCAGGTCGGAATCCCCCTCCGTGTCGCGGTGCTGGAGGACCAGGCGGTCGGAGCGCGGGACGTCCTGGAGGCACGCGGACGCACCCCCCTGCCCTTCCGGGTGCTGGTCAACCCCCGTTACGAGCCCGAGGGCGATGTCCGGGCCGCGTTCTTCGAGGGCTGCCTGAGCGTGCCCGGCTGGCAGGCCGTGGTGGCCCGCCACGCACGGGTGCGGCTGCGCGCGCAGGACGGGACCGGCAAGGCGATCGACGAGGTGTTCACCGGCTGGCCGGCGCGCATCGTGCAGCACGAGACCGACCACCTCGACGGCAGGCTCTACCTCGACGTGGCCCTGTCACGGTCGCTGTCGACCAACGAGGCCGTGGCGGAGCGCTGGTCGGGGCCGACCCCCGAGGAAGCCGCCCGGGAGCTGGGATTCGAACTGCCGTAGTGCACGCTCCGCCGTGACGACGCACCGTGCTTTCCTGTGCCGTGACCGCACGTCATGACCTTGGCAGGCCTCTTCTCCCGCCGTCGAGCGTCAGATGCGTGGAGTTCGACGGGCCCGGGCCTCAGAGGTGGTCGGCGTCGACCACGGCCTGCGCGAAGACGGTGGGCGCCTCCTGCGGCAGGTTGTGGCCGACGTCCGCGATGGTGCGGTGGTCGTAGGGCCCGGTGAAGTGGCTGCGGTAGGAGGCGCCTTCGCCGGGCGGGGTGAAGGGGTCGAGCGCCGGGTCGAGGGTGACGGTGGGAACGGCGATCGGGGGCTGCGCGGCGAGCTGCTTCTCGTATCGCTCGTAGCGTCGGTCGCCCTCGATCAGGCCGATGCGCCAGCGGTAGTTGTAGAGGACGACGGCGGCGTAGTCGGGGTTCTTGAAGGCCTCGGCGGTCCGCGCGAAGGTGGCGTCGTCGAAGTTCCAGTTGGGAGAGACGAGGGTCCATACGTAGCGGCACAGCGCGATGCGCTGCTCCTCGTTCTCCATGGCCTTCTTGCCGCGGTCGCCGGCGAAGTACCACTGGTACCACCAGTTGCGCTCGACGGCCGGGGCGGCGGGTTCCAGCTGCGCCTTGAGGTTGGTGATGATGTAGCCGGTGGTGGAGACCAGCGCCTTGACGCGCTCGGGCCACAGCGCGGCGATGATGTCGGCGGTGCGCGCGCCCCAGTCGAAACCGGCGAGGACCGCCTTGTCGATCTTGAGGGCGTCCATCAGAGCGATGGTGTCGAGCGCGATGGCGGACTGTTCGGCGGTGCGGGGGGTGCGGCGCGACAGGAAGGTGGTGCTGCCGTGGCCGCGGACGTAGGGAACGATGACGCGGTAGCCCTGGTCGGCCAGGAGCGGTGCGACGTCGACGAAGCTGTGGATGTCGTACGGCCAGCCGTGCAGGAGGATCACGACCGGGCCACGGGCGGGCCCGGCCTCGGCGTAACCGACGTTCAGGACACCCGCCTTGACCTGCTTGAGCGTGCCGAAGCCGGTGTGCGTGCCTGGGGTGACGAGCGGCAGGGTGGGCACGGGTGAGCCGCTCGGCGGGGTCGGCCCGGGCGGCAGGGTCGAGGCGCTCGACCCTGGCGGCACGGTCGCGGCGTTCGCCGTGGCCAGGCCGGCCGGCGAGACCGTGGCCGCGCCGGCGCTCAGGCCGGCGGCCTTGCTGAAGCTACGCCTGTTGATCATGTGAAACCCCTCCGAGGTGCGTTTCCGGTGACCGACCCGAACCCGGGAAATCCGTCCGCCCGCATGGGCGGTACGAGGCTCGCCGCAGCTCTTGGCGCGATGACTCTCACACACGAGTCATCACCTGTCAAACAGGTGACGCTAGAGCGCGCCCCCTGAAAGGCGACGCACCGATGGAGGATTAATCACATACCGCCACTCCGGTGCGCATTTTATACTCCAAACTGCTACATTGGAGTGACACTTAAGAGGTTCGCCCGAGAGAGCCCGAACCCGCCCGACAGAACCCGAGAGCCGGACAGCCTTACAGAACCCGAGAGCCGGACAGCCTTACAGAACCCGAGAGCCGGACAGAACCCGAGAACGCGAGAACCCGAAAGAGAGAAAGCGCATGATCACTTACGACCGGCTTTTCATCGGCGGCTCTTGGGTGGCGCCGAGCGACCCCCGCCTGCTCGACATCGCGTCACCGCACGATCAGTCGGTGATCGGCCGCGTGGCTCAGGCGCAGCCGGCGGACGTGGACCGTGCCGTGACCGCGGCGCGGGAGTCGTTCGAGGAGGGCGTGTGGCGGCTGACCCCGCCGACGGAACGGATCGCGGTGCTGCGGCGGTTCAACGCCCTGCGCGAGGAGCACGCGGAGAGGGCCGCACACCTCATTTCGCTGGAGAACGGTTCCGCGGGATGGTTCACCCGGGCCGGGCAGCCTGGTCTGACCCGGCAGGCGAACGCCTACTTCAAGGCGGCTGAGGAGTTCGGCTGGGAGGAGACGCCCGCGCCGTCCGACCCGGCATCCCCGGTGCGCAGCGTGGTGCGCCGTGAGGCGATCGGTGTCGTGGCCGCGGTGATTCCGTGGAACTCCCCCTTCTCCTCCGCCACCTCGAAGATCATTCCAGCTCTTCTCGCCGGTAACTCCGTGGTTCTCAAGGTGTCTCCCGAGAACTCTCTGAGCATGGGCTTCCTGGCGGAGCTGCTGGAGCGGTCGGGACTGCCCGGGGGCGTGATCAGTGTCCTGCCGGCGGGCCGGGAGACCAGTGAGTACCTGGTGTCGCACCCGGAGGTCGACAAGATCGCGTTCACCGGTTCGACGCGGGCGGGTCGCCGGATCGCGTCCATCGCGGGTGAGCAGCTCAAGCGGGTCAGCCTGGAGCTGGGCGGCAAGTCCGCCGCCGTCATCCTCCCGGACGCCGACATCGCCGCGGCGGTCGCGGGCCTGAAGTTCGGTTCCCTGCTCAACAACGGCGAGTCGTGCATCGCGCAGACCAGGATCCTGGCTCCGCGCGAGAAGTACGAGGAGGTCGTCGGTGCGCTGAAGAAGCTCGTGGAGTCGCTCCGGGTCGGTGACCCCGGCGATCCGGACACGTTCATCGGTCCGATGATCCGTCCGGATCAGCAGGAACGGGTCCGCGACTACATCCGGCTCGGCATCGAGGAAGGAGCCCGGCTGGTCACCGGCGGCCCTCAGATCCCGGAAGGGCTGGAAAAGGGCAACTACGTCACCCCGACCGTCTTCGCCGACGTCGACAACTCCATGCGCATCGCCCAGGAGGAGATCTTCGGCCCGGTCCTGGTCGTCATCGCGTACGACGACGAGGACGATGCCGTCCGCATCGCCAACGACTCCCCCTACGGCCTCTCCGGCGGCATCTGGTCCGCCGACGAAGCACGCGCCCTCGCGGTCGCCCGCCGCATCCGCACCGGCACCCTCACCCTCAACGGCGCTCCCCTCGCCTTCGACGGCCCCTTCGGCGGCTTCAAGAGCAGCGGCATCGGCCGCGAATACGGCGCCGTCGGCCTCGGCACCTACACCGAATACAAGACCATCACCCTCTGACGGCACAACCGCGGACATCACCCGCGTCTTTCCTGGCGGCGACCCGCCGCAGCGTCCGCGGACCGACCTCGGCGAGCCAGCTGTCGAAGGACGCCGGCCCCCGGGCCACACGCTCCGGGGCCACGCGCACCGATGTGTCCGGGACGGCGGGCCCGCCCCGGACGCATCACAACCGGTGGAGCAACTTCCGGGGAGTCGTCAGGGAGTGACGACCCGGTAGCTCAGCATCGCCCAGGGAAGCCCGGTCCGGGCCAGCGAGCCGCTGCGCCACGGGGTGACGCCGGTGCAGTCGGCCCCGGGGTAGAGCTCGAGGGACGCGGAGCCGGAAGCGATCTGGACGGAGAGGGCCGGCTCCGACAGCGTGTGGCAGGTGCCGAAGTCGTCGAGATCGACCGTCGTCACCGTCCCTGTTCCGTTGGCGCCCGCGTAGAGGTGGCCACCCTCCTGCAACGGGGGCCAACCGGCGGCGTCCGCAGTGCCTGCACCGAGACCGAGAAGCGCCGCGGCCAGGGTCACGGCAACGGCCGCGCCACGGACCTTCGCTCCGGGTGTGAACATGTGCCCACCTTTCCTGCGGGTGACGGCAACGGAGAGGGCGTCGCCACCACTGGTTCGGCCGGTGTGTCCGGCAGCAGACTCTTGCACATTCAACCAACCGCGAGGAGTCCCATTCCGGCCACGCACATGCGCGCCGGCCGTCCGGCACTCCCGCCCGGAGGCTTCCCCGAGGAGACTCCCGACACCCCCTTTCGTCACCGTCTTGACTGGTGACGCGACAGAGTGCAGGCTGATGACAGTCCGGGGACGGGCCGGACGCGATCCACGACCGACGAAGTGGAGAACAACCGTGAACGAGGAACTCATCGCGGATGGTGCCGCCGCGGCCCGGCACGCGAAGTACGGCAGGCTTCCCGGGCGGATCCGTTTCGAGGACATGTCCGAAGAAGCGGAGGCGGCGCCGGGCGGCGCGGCGAACACCTCGTACAACGCTGAGGGCGCGTGGAACTCCTACTCCTGCCTCGCTCTCGACCTGGGGCTCTGAGCCGCCGGCCCGGCCGGAAGCCGGACCGTACACCGAGGCCGATCGCTCCGTGCGGGAATGCGGGACTTCGCCGTCCACGGGGCGGCGCTCGCCTTCCCGCTTCCACGGCCGGCATCCGCGGCGTGCCCCGCAAGGCCCTCACCCGTTCGAGGCCTTGCGGGGTACGCCGTCTCCGCGCCGGACCCGTCAGAGCCCGGACCAGTGGTTGAGCGTCAGGCGGGGTTCCGCGTTGCGGGCGAGTTCGTGTGCCTGCTCGGGCCACCAGACTCCGGCGGCCGGATCGACGACGCCGTACTCGGGGTCGATCGTGCCGCCGGTGTTGCGGGTGCAGCTGCCGTCGGACTCACCGATGGTCTTCACGTACAGGTAGGCGTCGACGAGCGGGACGCCGGTGTCTGCGGTCGGGCGGGGCCCGATGCCCCGCCCGGGCGGATTGCACCAGGTCTCCGGGTCGCCGCTGTACTTACCCGGCTGCGGGATCCACGGCCCCTTTCCGTTGCGGCTGGTGTCGACCATGAAGTGCGCCAGGTCCTCGTCGGCGGGGCTGCCCACGTTCTGGTCGTACCAGGCGTCGGTCCAGTGCCAGGTGGCGGGATCCGTGGAGGAGACGGCGTTGCCCGGAGTTCCGTCGTTGGGAGCGGCCGGGGAGTAGAACTGACTTGCGCACCAGTCGGCGTGGCCACGGGACCACTCGGGCCCCTCGGTGGCGAACCACATGCACTTGGATATCCAGGTCCCGTAGTGCGAGGTCTGATCGGTGGGCTGGTAGTTGGATATGTTCAGGACGAAGCCGTCGCTCCGCTCGACGCCTGCGTCCAGGAGCCGTTGCGTGATGTCGCCGACGGACCGCCACTGGCTGTTGCCCGCGTCGAGGTAGACCGAGGTGTTCGCCCCGTTCTTCAGGGTGCGGACCGCGTAGTCGAGGTCGGCCACGCGGCGGGTGCTGAGTTCTCCGGTCGGGTCGTTGTCCCCGGCACAGTCCTTGGGAAGGGAGGCCAGGCCGTCGGGTTCCAGGATGACCACGGCCTTGTCGCCGCCGATGCCCCGGGCGAACGCGTCGATCCACTGGCGGTAGGCGGCGGAGGAGTCGGCCCCGCCGCTGGAGTAGAGGCTGCAGTCCCGTCCGGGGATGTTGTACGCCACCAGGACCGGGACCCGGCGGGTGATCGCGGCGGCACGGACGAGCGTGCGTACTGCGGTACGTGTCTCGGTGGCCGTGCCGCCCGTGAACCACGCGGCCTGCGGGTAGCTCGCCAACTTCGCCATGTTCAGGCCGTCTTCGATTCTTCCGCCCCTCAGGTCGTCGATGGCCTGCCGGGCCGCCTTGCTGTCCGGGTCGACGTAGAACCTCGTGGCCGGGGTGACGGTGTCCTGCGTGGGAGCGGGTGCGGCCTGGGCGGCCGTGGCGGCGAATGCCGCGCAGGCGGTGAGCGCCGCGGTGACGACGGCTGTGCGGCGCCGGAAGGTACGGGAACGCATGGTGACTCCTGGTCTTGGGATCGGACGGCTGCGGAACGTTCGCCCGCCGCCTGCGGCGGGGGACGCGCATGGACTGGTACCGGGACCGGGAGGAACGGGTCACCGGAGACCGGGAGGTCAGTAGCCGTAGATCATCTTGTAGGCGACCTCGGGGAGGAACTGGCCGGCCGCGGACCCGGCCCCGACGCCGCAGTTGCCGTCGGACTCGCCGGGGGTCTTGATCCACAGGAGCATCTCCGCGCCGCCGCCCTTCTGGGTGGGGGTTCCGATCCTGCGGCCCGCGGAGTTGCACCATGCGCCGTTGCTGGAGCCGTTGCCGTTGCGGCTGGTGTCCACGACGAACGGCTTGGTGTATCCGTTGGACGAGCTCAGCGCGGCGTTGACCGCGTTGGCGTAGGTGATGTTCTCCGCGGTGGTGTAGTGGTTGGAGACGTTCAGCGAGAAGCCCCGGGTGCGGCTGAGACCCGCCGCGTTCAGGCTCGCGGCCATCGAAGTGGCGCTGCGCCAGGCCGGGTTGCCCGCGTCGAGGTAGACCCAGGCGTTGGGTGCCTTCTGGTTGAACTGGGTGATCGCGTTGTTGAGCAGGGCGTTGCGCTCGCTGATCTGGGCGGCGTTCATGCAACTCGTGTCCCCGAGCGCGTCCGGCTCCAGGATGACGACGGCGGGCCGGGAGCCGATCCCACTGGCGAACGCGGCGATCCACTCGTTGTAGGCGGCGACGGACCCTGCCCCGCCACCGGACTGCCCGCCACAGATGTCACGGTTGGGGATGTTGTACGCCACCAGGACAGGCAGCTTGTCCGCGGCGTCGGCCGCGCCGACATAGGCCCCGGTGGCGGTTCCTATGGTGCCGCTCCAGTTGCCGAACCAGCGGGCCATGGGCTTCGCGGCGACGCTGTCGCGGATGGCGGGCGCCCGCCCGTCACCGGGGTTGGCGGCGGCCCACAGGGCCGGGCTGGAGTTCGGGTCGACGTAGAAGCCGTTGGTGAGCGTGGTCGGGTCGGCCGCCTGGGCGGGCGGGGAGACGACGAGAGCCAACGGCAGGGCCAGCAGCGCTGCGACCATCGTGCGGAGGAGGTGACGCATGGGAGTACCTCGGTTCCTGACGGGGAGGACGCCGCACGGTCTCGTCCTGAGCGCGCGGCGGAGAGCGAAGGCGGTGGACGACGTCCCGGGGAACCCTGCGGCTCGGGACGCCGTCCACCACGTGCTGGGACACGGAGTGTATTGGGAGCGCTCCCACTGGAAGCGCTCCCAGTTCTGTTCGAAGCATCTTGGGGTACGGCCGGTATCGTCTTGGCTGTAATTCGGGCTGTCAAGAGACCGGACACGATTCCCTCCTCTCCCGATACTCGGGAGCTCGCCCACAAACTGGAAGCGCTACCACTTTTCTGGCGCCATGCCCGAGGAGCGCCTCCAGGACGGCCCCGGCCCTGAAGCGTGTTGCGAAAGCGGCGCTGTCCACCCGGTCGTCGCCGGACAGGCGGGACTTTCGACACCCGCTTGAGAGGGAGCCTTCCGTCCACGCAGGGGCCTGGACACGGCCGAGGCCCGTGCTCGGCGCGTGGGATCATCTCCGTAGCAACCCGGCGAAGAACCCCGAGGAGCACGTCTTCCGATGCAGCCGACGCCCAGGCGCATGCCGACCCTCGACGAGGTGGCCGCAAGAGCCGGCGTGTCGCGCACCGTGGCTTCCCGGGCGGTCAACAACGTCCCGCATGTGAGCCGGGCCAAACGGGAGGCCGTCGAACGGGCCGTCCGTGAGCTGGGATACGTACCGAACCCGACCGCGCGGGCGCTGGCGGGCAACAGGGTCGGGGCCGTGGTGCTGGCGGCTTCCAGCGACGAGGCCGGCCTGTTCGCGGATCCGTTCTTCGCCGAGGTCGTCGTCGGCGTGAGCACGGCCCTGGACGAGACCGACCTGGAACTCATCCTGGTGCTCGCCAACTCACCGCGCGGCCGCAGCCGCCTGCAGCAGATGGTCCGCTCCCGCCGCGCCGACGGCATCATGCTGATGGCGCTCCGGGGCGACGACCCGCTGGGACGGCTCGCCGAGGACGCCGGGATGCCGGTCGTCTTCGGCGGTCTGCCCCTGACCGGGGAGCCGCGCTGGTACGTGGACGCCGACAACAGGGGCGGCGCCCGGCTGGCCGCCGATCACCTCGTGCGTACCGGGCGGACCAGACCCGTCATGATCACCGGTCAGGTGGACAGCCTGGTCTCGGTGACCCGTGAACAGGGCTTCGCCGAAGGGCTGATGCTGGCCGGTGTTCCGTTGCTGGGCGTTTCCTCCGGCGCGTTCCTGGTCGAAGGCGGCGCGGAGGCGATGGAGCGCCTGCTGGACGCGCATCCGCGGTTGGACGCGGTCTTCGCCGCGTCGGACGGAATGGCGATCGGCGCGCTCCAAGTGCTGCGCCGAAGGGGTCGGCGGGTGCCCGAGGACGTCTCGGTGATCGGTTTCGACGACCTGGCCGGAGCTCGGCACACCAACCCGCCGTTGACCACCGTGCGCCAGCCGGTCAGGGCGCTGGGACACGAGATGGCACGGATGCTGGTCAACGCGATCGACGGGCACGACCCGAACCCGCTGATCCTTCCGACCCGGCTGACGGTCCGGGAGTCCGCACCGGAAGCAGTCCCGCCGCGCTGACCACGGCCCGTCGGCCGCGGGTACCACGACTCGACGGCAACCGCCCCGTCGAGCCCTCCGCACAGAAGGCGGAGCGCCGTTCTGCCGCAGCGATGCCCCGGCCTGGGCGACCGCCTCAGTTTCGGGCGCGGCGGCTGTCGGGAGTGCGGAGGTAGGCGATCGCCATGTCGCTGAGGTCTTCCGCGTACCGGTTCACCGCCTCCTCCCCCGTGGCCGGGTCGGGGCGCACGGAGTTGTGGAAGCAGGCCCCGAGGACGGCGCGAGCGGCCGTGTCGAGGGCCGCTTCCGGGCTGGAGCGCCGGATCTCGTCGCTGTAGGGGGCTGCGGCTTCGAGCACGAGCCGGTGGATTTCGAGGATGGCGCGGCCCCCTCGGTCGGGCGACTTCACGCCACGTGCACGGAGCAGCTCGGAGAAGAGGTTGTTGTCGGTGAACGACTGCAGCAGGGCGCGCGCATAGGCGTCCATGACGCCGGAGAGTGACGGTTCTGCCGCGCGCAGCCGCTCGGCCACAACCTCCTCGCGCCGCTCCAGCATCCGCTCGCTCAGAGCGGTGATCAGCTGGTCCTTGTCTTCGAAGCGACGGTAGATCGTACCCACCGAGACGCCCGCGCGCTCCGCGACGCCGGTCATCGTCATCTCTTCCAGGCCGGCCGACGAGGCGACTTCCTCGGCTGCCCGGAGTACACGAGCCAGGGTCGCGGCGCTGCGTGCCTGCCGGGGCTCCCGGTAGAGCGCGGGGCGGTCTGGCTCCTCAGTCATGTGCGCATCGTACCGGCGGCGATCTCCGCAGGTCCTTTGACAAGTGGCGCACCTCCGTGGGTATCCTCAAAATGCGAACGTGAATTCATGTTCACATATTCATGGAGGTTCGATCATGACCGAAAACCAGACGTTCCCCGTGACCGTGACGCTCGAGTCGGGGCCGACCGGCGGGGGAAGCATCGACGATCTCGAGCTCTTCTACTCCCGCCGCGCCCTGGACCGTTTCCGTACGCGACTGGGGCGTCAGGGCCTGCTCGACCTGCTGGCCGCGGACATCGAGGAGGGCAACGCCTTCCTGCGGGAGAGCGCCCTCGCCTCCGACGGCACGTTCGAGGCGGGTACGACGGTGCTCGCGACGAGGGGCCTCAACTCGGCCGATTTCCTCGCCTGGATGGAGAGGGCCTTCGCGGGCGACGAGACCGCGCTTCTCGCGGCGCACCCCGAGCACTACGTCATGGCCCCCGGGACCGACGGCGCGTTCAACGTGGTGGAGAACATCGGCCCCCACGTCTGCTCCTTCTTCATGGGCGGCTGGGGCACGGACGCGATGGCCTGGGCGGCGGACGCGCCCGAACTCCTCCCGGAGTCCGACTTTCCGCACAAGATGTCCTCGAACCTCTTCCTCGCCGACGGCACGGTCGTCGGACGGGCCCTGACCCAGTTCGGCGACACCGCCGACGGCTTCACCGCGAGCCTCACGGTCTACGTCCCCACCACGTGTCCTCCGGAGGTCCTGGAGCACCACCTCCGCCACTACGCGGTCGAGTTCCGGAACTGGATCGTCGTCGCGGCGGCAGCCCGCGGCTGAACGGCCCGGCCGGGCGCCGGCCCTCTTCCGCCCCCGGTGGGCCGGGCATTCCGGCGTCCGGCCGGCAGGTTCACGACGGTTGCCGGACAGGGGCGGCGGGGTATCTGTTCGCCCGGCTCTGGGGTCCCTGTTCGCCCTGCTCTCTCGGGGAGCCTCGCCTCGTCCGGCTCCCTCGGGAGGCGCTCGGCGTTGCGGTGGGCGATGCCGTGCCGGGCTTCTTCGGCGAGGCCGGAGTCGACCAGGAAGGCGCGGGATCCGGCGTTGCCGACGAAGGGGTGGTCAACCGAGTGGATGCCGCTGGGCGTGTAGTAGGTGTTCTGCCGGACGTACTCGCCGATGGCGCGGTCGAGGCCGGTGGCCTCGCGCGGCAGGGCTTCGTGCCGTCACCTGCCGGTCCGCTCGCCCAGCCAGGCGAAGGCGGACTCCTTGATGTCGCGCTCCAGGTCGCTGCCCTTGGTCGCGAAGACCCGGCTCACCGGAAAGCCGCTGGCTTCCAGCAGGTAGGCGAGGGCGGCGTACTCCCGCGGGTAGCGGGCGACCGTTTCCGCGTCGATGTCGACGATCCCGGCGGGAAAGGTGAACGTGCCGAAGTCGTAGACGCTCTTGCGGTCGCTGATGCGCCACACCCCGTCCCGCTTCTCCAGCCGGTCGATGAACCGGTTGTGGCCGTTGCAGCCGAGGCGCAGATCGACGTTCTCGCCGATGATGACGGCGTTGGTCTCGCTGACCGCGCGGGTGCCGTCGGCGGAGAAGGTCACCACGGGCGCGGTGATCAGGTGCTTGGTCCGGAAGGCGGAGGCCCCCATCCGGGCGGAGGCGTCCACGAACTCGTACGCCGGCCCCTCGAACCAGGTGATCTCGATCCGGCCGTCGGGGTGGAAGAGGCCCTTCAACCGGTCCCACTCCCCCAGGTCCCGGTGGATCCACCCGGTCATGAGATCAGCGATGTCCTGTCGATCCTGAGATGTCACGTTCACGTTCATGTGTCCAGCGTGGGCCGCGCCGGGCGATAGGTCCAACCGAAAGATACGATCAATCAATCGATGGGAACGATGAACGGGAGCGGATGGTGGAGCTGCGGCACCTGCGCTATTTCGTCGCCGTCGCCGACGAGCGCCACTTCGGCCGGGCCTCCGTCCTGCTGCACATCACCCAGTCCACCCTCAGCGCCCAGGTCCAGGCCCTGGAGCGGGAGGTGGGCGGCAGCCTGTTCTCCCGCACCAGCCGACGCGTCGAGCTGACCGAGGCCGGTGAACTGCTGCTGCCCGAGGCCCGCCGGGCCCTGGCACAGGCCGACCGCGCCCTGCAGGTGGCCAGGGACTCGGTGCACGGCGAGACCGGCACGGTCAGGATCGGCTTCTCCGGCGTCGCCGTCCTCCAAGGCGTCCTCTCCGAGGATCTGCGCGACTTCGGCCGGGCGCACCCACGGGTCGGCCTCACCCTGTCCGAGCTTCCGCCGGCCGCCCAGATCCAGGCGGTGCGCGACGGCGCGCTCGACCTCGGCTACTGCCCCGACCTGGGCCTCGGCGACACGGACGGCCTGCGAGTCACCCGCCGCGCGACAACTCCGCTGTCCGTCGCACTGCGCACCGACCACGAACTGGCGTCCGCGACCGCTGTCACGACGTCCGCACTCAGCTCCCACGAGCTCATCGTCTTCGCGAGCGGCGAGGAGGACGAGACCGTCCTCTCCCGGCTCTGGCCCGCCGCCGAGGAGGACCGCTCCCGGGTCCGCCTGGTCGGCAGCACCCTGGGAGCGCTCGCCCTCGCCTTGGCCGGCACCGGCGTGGCCCTCGTCCCCACCGCCACCGAACGCATCGCCCTGCCGGGCCTCACCTACCGGCCCCTGCGCGGAGCACCGCCGGGACCGGACCTGCTCGTGATCGGCCGGCACGACGAGACGTCAGGCGCGGTCCGCGCCTACTTCGGCGGCGTCCGCACGCCATGATCCCGCCGCCGTCAGGAACACGTCGTTCGCCTCTCGCTCCCCGATGGTGACCCTGACTCCGTCCTGGCCGTAGGGCCGCACGGCCACGCCGGAGTCCAGGCAGTGTCCGGCGAAGGAAGCGCTCTGCTCACCGGGGCCGGCCCACAGGTCTTGGAGAAGGTCCGCCCCGTCACGACGTCCGGCGGTGTGCGGTGGCGGGGAGGTGGGGGGAGGTACGCAGGCGCATCGCCGACTTCGCATTCACTGTGCCGAGGTGTTCGCCCCGAGCGGCTCCACCGCCGCGTGTTCGACGATGTGTCCGTCGCGGAGTTCCAGGACCCGGTCGGCGAATCCGAGCAGTTGGGGGTCGTGGGTGGCCACCAGCACGGTGACGCCCTCGCTGCGCACCAGGGCGCGCAGCAGCCGCATGACCGCGAGGCCGGTCTCCGCGTCCAGCTGGCCGGTGGGCTCGTCCGCGATCAGCAGGGCGGGGCGGTTGGCGAGCGCGCGGGCGATGGCCACGCGCTGTTGCTGGCCGCCCGAGAGCTCGCCGGGACGCTGTGCGGCGTGGTCACCGAGTCCCACGAGGGACAGCAGGAGCCCCGCCCGTTCCTCGCGTTCGGCGGGGTCGGTCCCGCGCAGCCGCATGGGTACGCCGACGTTCTCGGCCGCGGTCAGGATGGGGAGCAGCCCGAACGACTGGAAGATGAAGCCGATGCGGTCCCGGCGGAGTTCGAGAAGCCCGTCCTCACCGAGTCCCGAGAGATCGGTGCCGCCGACGGTGACCCGGCCGCCGTCGGGGGTGTCGAGGCCGCCGACGAGGTTGAGCAGGGTGGTCTTGCCGGAGCCCGAGCGGCCCTTGAGGGCGACGAGTTCCCCGCGGGGGATCTCGAAGGAGACTCCCCGCAGCGCGTGCACCGCCGCGGCGCCGGTCCCGTACGAGCGGCGCAGGTCCTCGACCCGCACCATGGGGCCGTCGGCCGGGCTCGCCACCGGGGCCGCACCGCTGCGCGCGCCGGTCCTTCGTCTCATCTCTGATCCCCCCTGCGTGCGTTGCCGCTCCTCGGCGGTCGCCAGTATGTGCGTGGCGCGCCCGGAGACGCAATGCGCGTCGGGCACCGCCCGTGCCTGCCGGGAGGCAGGGGTTGCGGACGGACCGAACGGTCACCGCGCGTTCGGAAATCGGTGCCGCGCGTCCGTGGAGCGCTCACGATCTCATCTCGATGTGGCGGCCGGAGGTTCCTGGAGCCGGTGTGCTCTGAAAGCATCCGACGTGCGCCGGGGAGCGCGCGGGTGATGAGGTTTCGGGGGATCACGTGACGGAGTTCGTCCTGCTGCGGGTGCGCGCGCACCGGCTCCTGCTCTGCGCGGCCCTGTTGGCGGTCCTGCTCACCACCTGCGTGCTGACCGCGCTCGCCGCGTTCTCCGGTTCCATGGGCGATGCCGCCCTGCGGTACACGCTCACCCGTCGTTCCGCCGAGCAGTCCTCCCTCGTCGTCTCGGCCGACGTGGCCCCGGAGCGGCGCGAGGAGGCCGACGCTCTGGTGCGCCGAGCCGCCGGTGAGACCTTCGACGGACTTCCGGTGACGGTGCGGAAGATGGCGAGTTCGGGTCCGTACGCCCTGCCGCGGAGCCTGCAGCCGGCGGCGGAGCGGCGGGGCAACCCCGACCTGACGCACTTCGCCTCGCTGGACCCGAACCGTGTGCGTCTCGTCGCGGGCCGCATGCCCGCCACCGGTGAGGGAGACGCCCGAGGGCCGGTGCAGGTGGCACTGCCGCGTGCGGCCGCCGCGGCGCTGGGGCTGGAGGCGGGCGCCCGGATCACTCTCACGGACCGGCTGAGCGACGCGCCCCTGGCGGTCGAGATCACCGGCGTGTACGAGGCTGCCGACCAGACCGACCCGTACTGGCGGTTGGACCCGCTCGGCGGTCGGGGTGCCGGCGAGGTCGTCTTCACCACGTACGGCCCGCTGCTGACGGACCCGGCCGTGGTCGGCTCGGGCCGGCTCAGTGCCGGACGGGTGTCCTGGCTGGCCGCCGCCGATTTCCGCTCGGTGACCACCGGCCGGACCGGCGCCCTGCGGCGCGCCTCGACGGACGTGCCCGAGTCCCTGGCCGCCTCCCCGGTGTTCGCGGACGGTGCGACGGTCCGGACCTCGCTGCCGGCCGTCGTCGACCAGGTCGATCGGGCCCTGCTGGTGGCGCGCTCCACGATCATGATCGTGGCGGTTCAGCTCGTCCTGCTCGCCGGATACGCGCTGCTGCTCGTGTCCGGCCTGCTGAGCAGTGAGCGGGCCGGTGAGACCGAGCTCCTGCGGGCCAGGGGCGGTTCACGGGGCAGAATCGCTTCTTCCGCCGCGATCGAGGCGCTGCTGCTCGCGGCCCCCGCCGCGGTCGTCGCCCCCTTGCTCGCCGCTCCCCTGACCAGGTCGCTCGCGAGGCTGGGCGAGCTCGGTCGGATCGGGCTGAGGCTCGACGGCGGGGTCGACGGCACGGTCTGGCTGGTCGCCTCCTCGGTGGCGCTGCTGTGCGCGCTCGCGGTGCTCGCGCCTGCGCTCGCGGCGGGCGGGCGCCGGGCGGGCCGTGCCTCCGCGCTGCCCGCCCCGGTGCGGGCGGGCGCCGACGTCGGGCTGCTGCTCGTCGCGGGGGTGGCGTACTGGCAGTTGGACCGCCAGACCGGCGCGGCCGGAGGCGGTGCGCTCAGCGGCGACCGTGACGGCGCGCTGGGCATCGACCCGCTGCTGGTCGCCGCCCCCGCGCTGGCGCTGCTGGCGGGCACCGTCGTGACGCTGCGGCTGCTGCCGCCGGTGGCCAGGCTCGCGGAGCGCGGCGCGGCGGGCGGCCGGGGTCTGACCGCCGCGCTGGCCGGCTGGCAGTTCAGCCGCCGGCCGCTGCGGGGTGCGGGGCCCGTGCTGCTGTTGGTGCTGGCGGTGGCGATGGGCATGCTGGCCATCGGTCAGAGCGCGTCCTGGGACCGGTCGCAGGACGATCAGGCCGACTTCAGATCCGGCGCGTCGGTGCGCGTGGTGGGCGGGCTGTCCGGCGACCCGGCCGAGGCGGCCCCGTACACCGGACTGCCGGGCGTGCGGAACGCGGCGCCCGTGTTCCGCGCGACGTCCCCGCTGTCCGGCGGCCGGACGGCAGAGGTGCTGGCGCTCGACACCGCGCACGCGGACGAGCGGATGCTGATGCGCGAGGACCTCGCCGGGGCGTCGCCGCAGGCGCTGTTCGACGCGATCGCGCCGCCGGCGGCCGGACGGACCGGTGTGGTGCTGCCCGCCGACAGCACACGGGTCCTCTTCGATCTGCGTATCGGCGACACCTCGGCCTCCGGCGGCAGGTCGCCCTCCGGCTCGGCTCCGCGGGTCGGTGTGGTCCTGGAGGACCGCTACGGAATCCGCTACCGGGTGGCCGCGGGCACCGTTCCCGTCGACGGGCGGGCCCACGCGTTGTCGTTCCCCGTGTCCCCGTCGGGCGGGCTGGCCGTGACCGGATTCGAGCTGGACAGCGCCGTGCCCGAGGGACGCGCCGAGCGGCGCCTCGTCTCCGTCGCACGGCTGCGGACGCTCACCGCGGACGGCGGCGAGCGACCGGTTCCCTCTTCGGACGGGGTGCGCTGGCGGGCCACGTCGACCGTGACCGGGCCGGACGCGGACACCCCGGCCGGGGCGGTCGAGACGGTGACGGGTACGGGCGCGGCACCCGCGTTCCGTTACGGCACCGGATCGGGCCTCGCGGACCGCGGCTCCCGGGGCGCCGAACAGGTCGACACCCTGCTGCTCCGTGCGGACCGTCCGGCACCACCGGCCTTGAAGGCGGTGGCCACGGATGCGTATCTGGCCTCCTCCGGGGCGCGGTTGGGCCAGCAGGTCGATCTCGCGCTGGCGGGTGAAACGGTCCGGGTGACCCTGGTGAAGTCGGTGCGGGAACTCCCGACCACCGGTCCCGGCGGGGCCACGGGCTCTGCGGACGGCGCCGCCGCGGACGTGACCGCGAAGCCGGGCGGGGCCCTGCTGCTGGACCTCAGGGCGGTGTCCGGAGCACTGGGCCAAGGGTCGGGGGCCACACCGGCGCCCACCGAGTGGTGGCTGAGCACGGCGCCGGGCGACGGCCCGGCGGTGGCGGCCGAGCTGCGCGCGCTGCCCGGCACGGACCCGTCCCAGGTGCGGGTGCGGGACGAGGTGGCGCGGGAGCTGGCGGACGATCCGCTGGGGGCCGGGCCGCAGTCCGCGCTCCGCGCGGCCGCTGCCGTGGCCGCCGCCCTGGCCGCGGTCGGCTTCGCGGTCGGCCTGGTGGGCTCCCAGGGCGAGCGGTCCGCCGAATTCGCCGTGCTGCGCGCCCTGGGCGCTTCCCGCCGCCGACTGGCCCGGGCGCTGGCAGTCGAGCAAGGAGTCCTGATCACTCTCGCCCTGCTGACCGGGCTCGCCCTGGGGGCCGTGCTGACCAGGGCGGTCGTGCCCCTCGTCGTACTGACCGGGCAGGCCGCCCGGCCCGTGCCCGACGTGCTGGTGCTGCTGCCTGCCGGGCAGGTGGCGGCCCTTCTGGCGTCGGTCGCCGCACTGCCGCTGCTCTTCGTCGTGGCGATCGCACTCCGGCGCTTCGACCCTGCGGTGTCGCTCCGCCACCAGGGAGACAACTGACATGAACACTGCCCGGATCCCGGCCGCCTGCGCTCCCTGGGTGCGCACCCGGCTGCGTACCGCCCCCGGTGTCTCCGTCGCCCTCGCGGCCCTCGTGCTCCTGACGGCGTTCCTCGCCGCCGTGTTCCCGCGCGCGGTCGACGCGTACGGGACGGATGCGCTGCGGCACGACATCACGACCGCCGCGCCGGGGCGGAGCGTGCTCGAAGTGACCGCGCCGCCGCCTTCGCTCTCGCAGGCGCCCTCGGTCAGGGAGCGGGCGATGCGTCGCCAAGCGCTGGCCAAGGCGAACGAGGCACTGGCGGGGACGCTCCCCGCCCCGCTGCGGGCCGACGTGCCGCACTCCTCGTACGGCGTGCACACCACGGAGCCGCTGGTCGCCCAGGAGCCATGGCTCCCGCGTCCCAACGGGTTGCCGCCCCGGTTCACCTACGCGGCCCCGTCGGGACTCGCCGAACACGGCACGCTGCGGGCGGGGCGCTGGCCGGTGGTGCACGGCGAGGTGACCGAGGCCTCCCGCGAGGTGGAAGCGGCCGTCACCGAGGAGACGGCCGCCGAGCTGAAGATGGCGCCCGGCTCCACGATCGCGCTGGTGACCCACGGCAGGGCGACGCTCACCGTCCGGATCACCGGAATCGTCGCACCGCTGCGGCCGGAGAGCGGCTACTGGTCGGTCGAGCCACTGTTCCGCTCCCCGTCCCTGGCGAAGGACCCGGGCTCCCCGACCCCGGTCTACTTCTGGACGGCCGCACTGCTGCTGCCGCCGGACGCGGCGCCGGCGCTCCTCGCGACCACGGGCGAGCCCGAACTGTTCTGGCGATTCGCCCCGGACGCCTCCCGCCTCACCGCCGCCGACGCCTCCCGTACGAGCACAGCCGTCGCCGCGGCGGAGCACGGCCCCGGCCTGCTGAAGCTCCGGGACGTCACCGGGCCGACCACCACGCTCACCACCGAACTCGACGCGATCCTCGACGCCCACCTCGCGACGCGCGCCGCGATCGACCCGGTGGTCACCGTCGCGGCCGTGGGCATCGCCGCGGTCGCCGCCGTCGTCCTCCTGATGACCGGCGGGCTGATCGGTGCCCGCCGCCACCACGAACTCGCGTTGCTGCGCTCGCGCGGCGGCTCCCTCCGGGGCATCGGGATGCGCCTCCTCGCCGAGACGGCCGCGGCCGCGCTGCCCGCGGCGGCGCTCGGGCTCCTCCTGGCCGTCCTGCTCGTCCCGGACGCCGGGTTCGCTCCCGCCGCGGTGGGCGCCGCGGCCGTCGCCGTACCGGTCTGCGTGGTGCTGCCCCTGCGCACGACCCTGCGCCATCGCCGGCCCCTGCTGCCCGGGGCCCGGGACGACATGGCCGACGCCCGGCCCACCCGCCGGCGTACGGTCGCCGAACTGACGCTGCTCGTCCTGGCGGCCGGCGCCGTCGCCGCGCTCCGCCGCCGCGGTACGACGACGGGCTCGGGGACCGACCTGCTGGTCAGCGCGGCCCCGGTCCTGGTGGGGCTGATCGCCGCGCTCGTCCTCGTACGGCTGTACCCCCTGCCGCTGCGCCTGGCGTCCCGCCCCGCGGCCCGACTGCGCGGCGCGGTCGGTTTCCTCTCGCTGGCCCGGGCGGGCCGGGCCCCGTCGAACGGCACGCTGCTCCTGCTGGCCCTGCTGGTCGCGCTGAGCACGGCGGCGTTCGGGGGCTCCGTACTCACGGGTGTCGCGGACGCGCGCGCCGACGCGGCGCTGCGCGCGGTCGGCGCGGACGCCCGCATCAGCGGCGAGGGGGCGCGCTCCACGGTCCCCGGGGACGTCCTCGGCCGGCTCCGGGCCGCGCACGGCGTCGAGGACGTCGCGCCCGTGCACATCGAGTACGGGACGCAGTTGGCCACGTCGCGGGAGACGGGGTCGGACACGGAACGGGCGACCGTGGTGGGGGTCGAGCCCGCGTCGTACGCGCGGCTGGCCCGCGCCACGGGGCTGGCCGCCTTCCCGGCGGGCGCGCTGGAGGGCGGCCCGGACCGGGGCGGGGCTCTGCCCGCGATCGTCTCGCCCGCTGTCGCGGACCTGTTCGGCGAGCGGCCCCGGACCGTGCGGACGCAGGGCGGCAGCCTCACGGTGCGGGTCGCCGGGGTGCTGCCGCGCACCTCCGCGGTGAGCGACGGAGCATTCCTGATCGTCGACGCCGAGGCGCTCGCCGCGCCGGACCCCACCACCTTGCTGGTGACCGGAACCGCCCTCGACGAGAAGCTCCTGCGCGCGGCGGCGCGCGAGGCGGGCCCGGAGTACGTGGTGCGGCTGCGGTCGGCGGAGCGCGGGAAGCTCGTGGACTCCCCGGTGCAGGCGGGCGCCGAACGGATCTACCAGGCGGCCGTCGTGGCCGGGGCGGGGTACGCGCTGCTCGCCGTGGTCCTCTCGCTGCTGCAGGCGGCGCCGGAGCGCACCACGCTCCTGGCACGACTGCGCACCATGGGGCTCACTCCCCGTCAGGGGCGGCGGCTGCTCGCCCTCGAGGCGCTGCCGCAGGCACTGCTGGCGGCGGTGGGCGGGCTCCTCGTCGGCTGGGCGACCATCGCCCTGCTGGCGCCCGGTGTCGACCTGTCCGCGCTGGCGCTGACCGACGCCGCACCGGGGAACCCGCACACCGCCTCGCTGCGGGCCGACGTCCGGTCGCTGGCGCTCCCGGCGCTGGGAGTGGTCGTACTCACCGCCGTCGTGGCCGGTGTGCAGGCGTGGTGGTCGGGCCGCCGTGGATCGATCAAGGAACTCAGGGCAGGAGACACCCGGTGACACCATCGACGGAGACCACACTGGCGGAGCTCGAAAGGCGGGCGGCCGCACGCCGCGACCGGCCCGCCTACGGGCACGACGCCCTGATCGTCTGCGACCGGCTGGTACGCGTCTTCTCCGCGGACGGCGTAGAGGTGCAGGCCCTTCAGGGTCTCGATCTCCTGGTCGCCGAGGGCGAGTTGATGGCGCTGGTCGGCGCGTCGGGGAGCGGGAAGTCGACCCTGATGAACATCCTGGCGGGACTCGACGTCCCCACGGCCGGTTCGGCGAAGGCGGCGGGCTGCGATCTGCTGGCGATGGGACCGAAAGAGCGGCTGCGCTACCGCCGTGACGTGGTCGGCTTCGTCTGGCAGCAGACCTCCCGCAACCTGCTGTCGTACCTCACCGCCGCGCAGAACATCACCCTTCCGATGCAGCTGCGCGGGCGCGGCAGGAACCGCGAACGGGCCGCCCGCGCCGAGTCGTTGCTGGAGATGCTGGAGGTCACGGAGTGCCGGGACCGCCGCCCCGCCCAGATGTCCGGCGGACAGCAGCAGCGGGTGGCGATCGCGGTCGCGCTGGCCAACAACCCCTCGGTGCTGCTGGCCGACGAGCCGACCGGTGAACTGGACTCCGCGACGGGCGAGCAGGTGTTCGCCGCGTTCCGCCGTGCCAACGAGGAGCTGGGCACGACGATCGTGATCGTCACCCACGACCAGGCGGTGGCGAACGAGGTACGCCGCACCGTCGCGATCCGGGACGGCCGCACCTCCTCCGAGGTGCTCCGGCACACCGAGGTCGACGCGGCGACGGGCCAGGAGTCCCTGGTGGCCCGCGAGTACGCGATGCTCGACCGGGCGGGCCGGCTGCAGCTCCCGGCGGACTACACCGAGGCGTTGGGCATGGAGCACCGGGTCATGCTGGAACTCGAACGGGACCACATCGGGGTGTGGCCGGACGCCTCCGGGGAGTGACCCGGGCGTGGGCCGGGCGCTCGGCGCGGGTCCGGCCGCGCCGACACGGGTCCGGCTCGCTGACGCCCCGCCCGTGGATCGCCCCACGGCGGTTCATCCCGTCAAAGATCCCTCGGCCCCGACCGGCCGCCGGACGTCGCCGGACGCGACAGGGCCGCTCACCGGACCCGAGCCGGGACCCGTCTCGCCGCGCAGAAGGCGACGCCGGAGCACCGAGCCTCACACCCGCCGGGTGAAATTGACGAAATCGGATGCAAACAGGGCAAACCTTCGCGCCGTCGGCCTCGAATGCTGGGTAGAGAGCGTCCGCGTTCGGCTCGCCTCGAGTCGCCCACGACGTGGTACGCGTCCTTTCGAGGGAGCTTCCCATGACCGGAACGCAGCTTGCCGCTTCGTCGCCGCCCACCGAGGGAGCCCCTGCCCGGCACGGGCACCCCACCGAACCGGTTGCCCGCGCCGAAGCGGCCTTCGCGGACGTGCTCGCCGACGTCATGCGACTCGATCAAGTGCCGGCCGACAGTCACTTCTTCAAGGACCTTGGTGCCGACTCTCTGGTGATGGCTCATTTCTGCGCGCGGGTCAGAAAGTGCGCGGACCTGCCGCCGGTCTCCATCCGCGACGTCTACGAGCACAGCACCGTCCGGAATCTGGCCCTCGCTCTGACGGCCACCGCTCCCCCCGCACCCGTCGAGCCGTCGGCCCCCGCCCTCGCACCGTCCGCCCCTGCGCCGGCGGCTCCCTCGGGCAGGGCGAGGTACGTCCTGTGCGGGGCGATGCAGTTGCTGACCTTCCTCGTCTACTCGTTCCTCGTCGCGTTCGTCGGTGTCCACGGCTACGAGTGGATATCCGCCGGAACCGGCGCGCTCGACGTGTACCTCCGTTCAGTCGCCTTCGGCGGCGCGGTGTTCGTCGGGCTGTCGGTCGCCCCGATACTCGTCAAGTGGGCCCTCGTGGGGCACTGGAAGCCGCAACGGATCCGCATCTGGAGCCTGGCGTACTTCCGTCTCTGGGTCGTCAAGACACTCGTCCGTTCGGATCCGCTCGTCCTCTTCGTCGGGTCGCCGCTCTACACGCTCTATCTCAGGGCGCTGGGCGCGCGGATCGGGTCGGGCGTCACGGTCCTCTCCCGTCATGTGCCCCTCTGTACCGACCTGCTGTCCGTCGGTGACTCCACGGTCATCCGCAAGGACTCCTTCTTCACCGGCTATCGCGCCCACGGGGGCGTCATCGAGACCGGCACCGTGTCGCTCGGGAAGGACGTGGTCGTCGCCGAGGCCTCGGTGCTCGACATCGGTACGTCCCTCGGCGACGGCGCCCGGCTGGCCCACGCGTCCGCCCTCCACAGCGGGCAGCGGGTACCCGCCGGTGAGTCCTGGCACGGCTCACCGGCGCGGCGCGCCGACCGGGAGTACCCGGTGGTGGAACCCGTGCCCTGTGGCGCCGTACGCAGGCAGCTCCACAGCGTCACGCAGTTGCTGACCGCGCTGCTGGTGTACCTGCCGCTGGCCGTCGGAGGCATCGGCATTCTGCTCGCCGAGGCCCCGCAGCTCTCCGCCGTGCTGGAACCGGGTCCCTCGATCCTCACGACATGGGTGTTCTACCGCGACGCCCTGGCCATCTCCTTCGTACTGCTCTTCGTGATCATGCCGCTCGGCTTCCTCGTACTCGCCGCCGTCCCCCGGCTGCTCGCCCGGACCATCACGCCGGACAGGGTCTATCCTCTCTACGGCTTCCACTACGGGGTGCACCGGGCGATCACCCTGCTGACCAACCGGCCCTTCCTCACGCGCCTGTTCGGCGACAGTTCCGCCGTGGTCCCCTACCTTCGTCTGCTCGGTTACGACCTCTCCCGGGTGGAGCAGACGGGATCGAACTTCGGGACCGAGGTGAAGCACGAGACGCCCTATCTGAGTACGGTCGGGGCGGGGACGATGGTCGCCGACGGGCTGTCGATCAACAACGCCGAGTTCTCCAGCACGTCCTTCCGCGTCTCCCGCACCGCGATCGGACCGCAGAACTTCCTCGGCAACAGGATCGCCTACCCCTCCCGGGGCCGAACGGGGGCCGACTGCCTGCTGGCGACCAAGGTCATGGTCCCGGTGGACGGAAGGATCCGGGAAGGAGTCGGCCTCCTGGGCTCGCCCAGCTTCGAGATACCCAGGTCGGTCCAGCGCGACAGCAGCTTCGACCTCATGAAGTCCGGCGCGGAGCTACGCACCGGTCTGGCCGCCAAGAACAGGCACAACGCGGGCACCATGGGGCTGTACCTGGTGGTCAGGTGGGTCTACGCGTTCCTGGTCACCCTGGTCGTCTCGGGTTCGGCCGAGCTCTACACGTCGGTCGGCGCCGCGGCTGTCGCGCTGGGCAACGTCCTGGTCCTGCTCGTCAGTGCCGCGTACTTCGTCCTCGTGGAACGCGCGGTCACGTCCTCCCACCCGCCGGGCCCGCTCTTCTGCTCGATCTACGACCGCCGCTTCTGGCGGCGTGAACGCTTCTGGAAGGTGCCGTCGGAACTGTTCCTCAAGACTTTCGACGGAACGCCCTTCAAGGGGCTGATCTGGCGGCTGCTGGGGGTGCGGATCGGACGCCGGGTCTTCGACGACGGCTGCTTCCTGACGGAGCGGACGATGGTCACCATCGGGGACGGCTCCGCGCTCAACACCGGCAGTGTCGTCCAGTGTCACTCGCAGGAGGACGGCACCTTCAAGTCCGACCGCACCACCATCGGCTCCCGCTGCACGCTCGGGGTCGGAGCCTTCGTGCACTACGGCGTCACGATCGGCGACGGAGCGGTACTCGCTCCGGATTCCTTCCTGATGAAGGGGGAGTCGGTGCCGGAGAACGCCCGGTGGGGTGGAAATCCGGCCACTCGGATCGACCGGGCAACCGCCCGGGGCGAGGAGGCGACACGATGAACACGTCGACACGCACCCCTTCGGATTACTGGCGCGATGTGCTCACCGCCGGAGGAACCACCTCACTGGCGCGGTGGACCCGCGATCCGGTGCCCGGCACCTCGGTGGTCGAGACTGCCGTACCGGCGGCGCTCGTGACCGAACTGGACCGGCTGACGACGTCGATGGGGGTCCGCCCCGCCTCTCCCGTCCTGGCCGCCCACGCCAAGGTGCTGGCCGCGCTGACCGGGGAACCCGACGTCACCACCGGCTTCGTGGCAGCCGCGGCCTCCGGTCCGCTGCCGTGCCGGCTGTCGACCGGCTGCGCCACGTGGCGGGAGCTGGTGCGGCACGCGGACCGTACGGAGTCGGAGCTGCTGGCCCACCAGGACTTTCCGGTCGACGCCCTCCGCGCGGAGCTGGGCCTCCCGGCCACCCCGCCCGAAGTGGTGTTCGATCCGACGGGCGGTGGTGGACCTGCGCGGAAGGCCGTGCTGCGGGTGGCGCTGGTCCGTCGCGACGGCGCGTACGTGCTCCGGCTGCTCTACAGCACCGAGGTTCTCGACGAGGCGTACGCGAGAAGGATCGCCGGTTACCACCTCGCCGCGCTCGGACTGATCGCGGCGGACCCCGACGCGGCGCACGGGCGGCAGAGTCTGCTGTCGTCCGAGGAACTCCGTCATCAGGTCGACGGGCTCGCGGGGCCCCACCGGGAACTGCCCGGCCTGCGCGTCCACGAGCTCTTCGCCCAGCGGGCGCGCACGCACCCGGACAGGGTCGCGGCCGTTCACGGTGACAGGCGGTGTACCTACCAGGAGCTCGACCACCGCGCCAACCGGCTCGCACACGCCCTGCTGGACTCGGGGCTCGACCGGCAGGACGTCGTCGCCGTGGTGACCGAACGGAACCTGAACTGGCTGACCTCGGTCCTCGCGATCCTCAAGGCCGGCGGCGTCTACCTGCCCGTCGAGCCGGACTTCCCCGCCGACCGCATCGCCTCCATGCTCGCCCGCGCCGACTGCGGCCTGGTGCTCACCGACCCCGGCACAAGCACAAGCACCAGCACCAGCACCAGCACCAGCACCAGCACCACGCTCGACGACGCCGTCACGTCCCTGACAGGGGTCCGTACGTCGTTCATAGACACGCTCTGCGAGGAGAACCGCGAGGACTCCGATCCCCGCGTACCGGTCGGACCGGACGATCTCGCCTACGTCATCTTCACCTCGGGCTCCACCGGGGAGCCCAAGGGAGCGATGGTGGAGCACGCGGGCATGCTCAACCATCTCCTCGCGAAGATCGACGACCTGGGGATCGGGGAGGGCGACGTGGTCGCCCAGACGGCACCCCAGTGCTTCGACATCTCCGTGTGGCAGCTTCTGTCGGCCCTGCTGACGGGCGGACGCACCCTGCTGGTGGGGCAGGAAGCGATCCTGGACGTCCGCCGGTTCGTCGACACCCTGGCGGACGGCAGGGTCGGTGTCCTGCAGATGGTTCCGTCCTACCTCGACGCCGTCCTGGCCTTCCTGGAACGGCACGCGCGCGAACTGCCCGACCTGCGCTGTGTGTCGGTCACCGGCGAAGCCCTGAAGAAGGGCCTCGTCCAGCGCTGGTTCACCACCGTGCCCGGAACGACGCTGGTCAACGCCTACGGTCTGACCGAGACGTCCGACGACACCAACCACGCGGTCATGGACCGGGTGCCGGACGCTGCGCGTGTGCCGCTCGGCCGTCCGGTCGCCAACGTACGCGTCTATCTCCTGGACGAGCACCTCTCCCCGGTACCGCTGGGGGCGCCGGGTGCCATAGCTTTCGCCGGAATCTGTGTCGGCCGGGGGTACGTCAACGACCCGGACCGGACGAGTGCCGTCTTCCTGCCGGATCCCTACCACGCCGGCGAGCGGCTCCATCTGGGTGGGGACTACGGCCGCTGGCTCCCCGACGGGCAACTGGAGTTCCTCGGGCGCAGGGACTCACAGGTCAAGATCCGGGGGTTCCGGATCGAGACCGGTGAGATCGAGAACGCTCTGCTGCGGACACCCGGTGTGCGCGACGGCGCCGTGGTGGTCGCCGAACGGCCCGGTCCGGGGCGGCATCTGACCGCTTTCTACACCGGTGCGCACCCCCTGCGGGCCGACGTGCTGCGGAGCCGGCTCGGCGCCACGCTGCCCGCGTACATGCTTCCGTCGGCGTTCCACTGGCAGGAGACGCTGCCGCTGACCGCCAACGGGAAGACCGACCGCCGGGAACTGGCCGGACGGGCTGCCGAATCGGACCGGACCGACACGGCCGAGAACGACGACCTGCCCCGCACTCCCACCGAGCGACGTCTGGCAGCGGTCTGGGCCGACGTGCTCGGGGTCCCCCGGAAGCGCGTGGGCAGACACGACAACTTCTTCGACCGCGGAGGCACTTCACTGTCGGCGGTCAGGGTGGCGGTCTCCCTGGACCGGGAGGTGTCGCTGGGGGACCTGGTCCGTCACCCCGTACTCACCGAACTCGCCTCCTGCGTCGACGCGCGTTCCACCTCGTGAACCGATCACAACCCTGAGGAGATCACGATGACTTCCATGGAAACGGCCACCGCCCCGGCCGATCCGGAACGGGAACCGGGCCGGCCCGCGATGCTGCGGGTCCAGGCCGCCGGCGACCCGGCGGACTGGGCGGCCGGAGCCCGGGACGGGCTGCGCGCCGCACTCGACGAACACGGGGCCGTCCTGGTCCGCGGCTTGGGCCTGCACGACACGGACGGCGTCGCCGCGGTCCTCGGCCGACTGGCCGCAGAACCGGTGACGGAACGGGAGACCTTCGCCCCCAGGCGGACCTACTCCCCCGGCGTCCACTCGTCCTCCCCCTGGCCGCCGAACCAGCCGATGTGCATGCATCACGAACTGAGCTACGCCATCGGCTTCCCCGGCCTCCTGCTCTTCGCCTGCCTTTCGGAGCCCACCGCGGGCGGGGCCACCGGCCTGGCCGACGCGTCGGCCGTGCTCGGCGCCCTGCCGCGCGAGCTGACCGCGCGGTTCGAGCGGGAGGGCTGGCTCCTGACCCGTAACTACAACGGCGAGGTCGGAGCCACCGTGGCCGAGGCGTTCGGCACCGACGACCGCGAGGCGGTGGAGCGCTACTGCCACGACCACGCGATCGCCTGCGCCTGGCAGCCCGACGGAGGGCTGCGCACCACGCAGAGGCGCAGCGCCGTGGTGCGCCACCCGGCCGACGGGCGGCCCTGCTGGACCAACCAGATCGCCTTCCTGAACGAGTGGACGCTCGCGCCCGAGGTACGCGAGTACCTCGTCGACGAGTACGGACCCGACGGCCTGCCGTTCAACACGCGGTACGGCGGCGGCGAGGCCGTCGGAGAGGACGTCGTCCGGCTCATCAACTCGGTCTACGAGGAGCACACCGTGCGCCGTCCGTGGCAGGCCGGTGACCTGCTCCTCGTGGACAACATCCGTACCGCGCACAGCAGGGAGGCCTACGAGGGACCGCGCGAGGTCGTCGTCGCGATGGCCTCGCCCACCCGGCCGGACACCTGCTCGCAGACGATCGAGGTGGGATCGCGATGAACAGCGACCGCACCGGCTCCCCCGTATCCGCAACGGCCGAGGACGTCACCGTGCCCTCGTTCGCGGTGATCCCCGGCAGCCAGGTCCGAAGTGCCCTCGACGGCCGCGAGAAGGAGATCGTGGAGGTGGTCGAGGCCGCCTACCGGCTGCACGGTGCGGGCCGGACGGTGAACCCGCCCTCCTCGTTCCTCCGCTTCCCGGACCGTGCGGCTTCCCGGATGATCGCGCTGCCCGCCTCCCTCGGTGGTGAGTCACCGGTGGACGGACTGAAGTGGATCTCCAGCTTCCCGGCCAACGTGAGGTCCGGCGTTCCCCGTGCCTCGGCCGTGCTGATCCTCAACGATCCCGCCACGGGTTACCCGTTCGCCTGTCTGGAGAGCTCGATCATCAGTGCCACGAGAACGGCCGCGTCCGCCGCTTCGGCGGCCGACCGGCTCAGCCGCGACCGGCCACGCCCCACCCGCGTCGGGTTCTTCGGCACCGGTCTGATCGCCCGCTACATCCATACGTTCCTCGAAGGCTCGGGCTGGTCGTTCGACGACATCGGGGTGTACGACGTCTCCGCGGACAGCGCGGCCGGATTCCGGCTGTACGTGGAACAGTCCGGCAGCGCCGCGCCCGTCACGGTGCATCGCTCCCCGGAGGACCTGATCCGTACCAGCGATCTCGTGGTCTTCGCGACCGTCGCCGGAGAACCTCATGTCGACGATCCTGCGTGGTTCGACCACAACCCCGTGGTCCTGCACGTGTCGCTGCGCGATCTCGCCCCGCGGGTCCTGCTGGCCTCGACCAACATCGTCGACGACATCGAGCACTGTCTCAGGGCGGGCACCTCTCCCCATCTGACCGAACAGCTCACCGGCAACCGGGACTTCGTGCACGGCACGCTGGACGACGTGATGGCGGGGCGGGTGACCGTACCCAGGAACCGTCCGGCGGTCTTCTCGCCTTTCGGCCTCGGCGTGCTCGATCTCGCGGTCGGCGGCTTCGTCTACGACCGCGTCGCCCACTCCGGCCGGCTGCGGGTCGTCGACGACTTCTTCCACGAACGAAGCCGCTACGGGTGAAGGCGGCTGCCCCGCACCGGATTCGGCCCGCCCCAGCACAGCCCGCAGGAAACGCCCCGAAGAGGAGTTCACCGTGTCGGTCATCACTGTCCCTCAGGCCTTCGACGAGGAGGAGCTCTACGTGGACATCGAGCGGATCTTCGGGGAGGCGTTGCTCCTCAAGTGCGAGGGCTTCAACTTCGCCGGCTCGATCAAGCTGAAGGCCGCCGCCGAGATGGTGGCGTCGGCGGAACGCGACGGCACCCTGACGGCTGATTCCGTGCTCGTCGAGTCCTCCTCCGGCAACCTCGGCGTCGCGCTGAGCATGATCGCGGCCAGCAAGGGCTACCGGTTCGTCTGTGTGACGGACTCACGCTGCAACCTCACCACCCGGCTGATGATGGAGGCTCTGGGCGGCGAAGTGCAGCTGGTGGCCGGCCAGGAGACCGGCGGCGGCTTCCTCGCCGCGCGGCTGGACCACGTCCGGCGCCTGTGCGCCTCCGACGACCGGTACGTGTGGCTGAGCCAGTACACCAACCCGGCCAACTGGAGGGCGCACTACCGCACCACGGCTCCGGAGATCGCCCGCTCCTTCCCGCGCCTGGACGTCCTGTTCGTGGGAGCGGGGACCGCGGGCACGCTGATGGGGTGCGCACGGTACTTCCAGGACCGGCAGCACCCGGTACGGATCGTCGCGGTGGACACCGTCGGCTCGGTGGCGTTCGGGGGTGACCCGGGCCGCCGGATGATCCCGGGGCTGGGCATGAGCATGCGCCCGCCGCTCCTGGACGCGTCGTACGTGGACGAGGTGGTGCGGGTCGAGGAGGCGGACACGATCCGCGCCTGTCGCCGCCTGGCCCGGAGCGGCTTCCTCTTCGGCGGCTCCACCGGCACCGTGGTGAGCGGCGCGGTCGCCTGGCTGGCGCGGCACGGGACGCCCGACCTCACCGCGGTGGCCATCGCACCCGACCTCGGCGAGCGCTATCTCGACACCGTGTACCAGGACAACTGGGTCCAGGACCTCTACGGCGACGGTCCGCTCGACACCACACGCCCGCCCCCGCGGACCGCACGACGACGGGCACACCCCGACGACCACGAGCCGGTCGGCCGTGCCTGTGCGCCGTCGCCGTACGGAGCGCCCTGGCAGACGATGGATTCACCGCGTTGACGCACCCGGATGGCCCCTGGAGCCACGGAGTGCTTGTATCGCCCGGACGGTCTCCGTACCGGTGTCGACAGGTCAGCGAGGTATCCAGGTGCAATCCGCCGATCGCGGAGGAGAAGCCGGGCAGCAGACGGACGGCCCCGATCTGGACCAACTGATGCTCTGGACGGCCGAAGGGGACCGGGACGCCTTCACCGGTGTCTACGACCGGACCGCCGGGCCGGTGATGGGTCTGGTCCACCGGGTTCTGAGGGACCCGGCGCAGTCGGAGGAGGTGGTCCAGGACGTGCTGCTCGAGGTGTGGCGTACGTCCGGCCGGTTCGAGCCCGACCGCGGCAGCGCGATGACCTGGATCATGACCCTGGCGCACCACCGCGCGGTGGACCGCGTGCGGTCGTCACAGGCCGGTGCGGACCGCGAGCGAAGAGCGGCGCTGCTGAACACCTGTCCCCCCTTCGACGACGTGTCCGAGCAGGTGGAGACCCATCTGGAGTGGCAGCGGGTGCGCCGCTGCGTGCACGCGCTCACCGACATCCAACGCGAGACGGTGGCCCTCGCCTACTACGGAGGACTCACCTACAAGGAAGTGGCGCAGTCGTTGTCCGTACCGCTGGGCACGGTCAAGACCCGCTTGCGGGACGGGCTGATCCGGCTGCGCGCCTGTCTGGGAGGGACGCCGTGAACGCCGCGGACCCGAGCGGCGTGGATCCGCACGGTGTGGATCCGCACGACGCGAGCGCCGCCTATGCCCTGCACGCCCTCCCCGAGGACGAGCGCCTGGCCTTCGAGCGGCATCTGGAGGGGTGCGGGTCCTGCCGCGAGGAGGTCGCCGAGCTCCAGGCCACGGCCGCTCTGCTGGGACGGACCGCGGCGGTGACTCCGCCGGCCGCCCTGCGTGAGGAGATCCTCCGCAAGGTGGCGACCACGCCGCAGGAGACACGGATCGGCCCCCAGAAGGCGCCCGCGCCCCCGCGGCAGGCGCCCTCCGCGTGGCGGCCGGCCCCCGACACCCCGGCGGCCGACGGCCGGGCCCATGCCCCCTCGCGACAGCTGCCCCGCCTCGCGCTGGCGGCCTGCGTGGCAGCCGTCCTGGCCCTCGGCGTCGCCACATGGCAGTACCGGGAGGCGGAGGACGCCAGAACCGGGGCCCGGCGGGCACAGGAGCGGCAGGACGAGGTGGCGCGCGTGCTGACAGCGCCCGACGTCCAGCTCGAAACCCAGGATCTGCGCGGCGGCGGCACGGCCACCGTCGCCGTCTCCCGCAGCGAGAACGCGGCCACGCTCGCCGTCCACGACCTGCCGCGGCTTCCCGCGGGCAAGGTGTACGAGGCCTGGTTCATCGAGGGAGGGAAGCCCGTGCCGGCCGGGCTGCTCAGCCGCGATCCAGGGCGCGGGCTGACCTTCCTGGACGGGCCGGTGGACGATGCCACGGCCGTGGCCCTGTCCGTCGAGCCCACCGGGGGCTCCGAACAGCCCACCACCGACCCTCTCGGCGCGGTCCCTCTCCCCGCCTGACACGGCCCGGGGGACCCGGTTCCCACTGCCGGCCGCTCTCTCACGGGCGCCGCGGGTGGATGCCCCCCACCTCGCGCACATTCTCTTCGGTCCACCCCAAACAATCCGGCCGTCGCCTACGAATCCCTTGTGTAAAGCCGCTCACGACCCGGGTGCTGAATCCGCCAGGACGGGGATCGCTCCCCGCGTCGACCCCGGCACCACACCCACCGGCGTCCGCACGGCCGCCGCCCCTCGTCGGGACGATGTCATGACCACAACAATCACACCTCCCACCGTCACACCTCCCACCATCACGCCGGGCCCCGTCACGCCGGACCCCGTCACGCAGGGCCTGCTCGGCACGCAGACCGTCCCGCTGCCCTCCGGTCCTGAAGCCCCTTCGCACGCCCGTCGGGCGACCGTCGCCTTCCTCCACCGGACCCGGCCCGCGCTCGCGCCGGAACGCCATGACGATGTCCTGCTCATCGTGTCCGAACTGGTCACCAACGCGGTCCGGCACGCCTCCGGGCCCAGCGCGCTGATCCTGACCACCACCGCGGGCACGCTGGACATCGCGGTGACCGACTGCTCGTGCGTCGTACCCGCCGCACGCGTACCGGATCTGACCGACGGCACAGGTGGCATGGGTCTGCACATCGCCGAGGACCTGGGAGCCCGGGTCTTCACCGAACCGCTGCCGGACGGAAAGTGTGTGCACGCGGCCTTCGACGATGCCTGACGCCGCCCGGTCGAGCTCCCCTCAGGTCATGTTCCGCCCGGCCGGAGTCACGGGACCAGGTTCCGGCAGCCGGTCGGAACCCTTGAAGTCGGCCCGGCAGAAAGCCGGTCAGCGGCAGAGCCACGACCGTCGGTACCCGAGTATCTGCGCCCGTGTCAGTGGTGCGGCATACGCTCCGGGGATGCGAGCCTCAGGAACGTTCAAAGTTGCCGGCTTCACCCCGGCGCCGGTGCCCAGCCCCGCGATCGAGACGGCCTTGCCCGTCGGTGTGGCCACGATGGAGAAGCAGTACGAAGGCGAGGTCGTCGGGCACTCCGTCACTCTGTTCACCGCCGCGTTCGACCAGAGCACCGGTACGGGGACGTACGTCGCGATGGAGTCCTTCGAAGGAACGCTCCGTGGCCGGGCGGGCGCCTTCAATTTCGCGCACTCCGCGACGACCCTGGGCGAAGGGAGGGAGAGCGAGTTCTTCGTCATCGTGCCGGCCAGTGGGACGGGCTCGATGGCCGGGATCACCGGGACTGGCGGCGTCGCTGTCGACGCGGACGGCACCCACCGGATCTGGTTCGACTACGAGCTCGGTCAGTAGACCGCCGCGTCGAGAACGGAGCCAGAGCCGGATCGCGACGACAGCGACGGTGCCGTGGAAGCGGTAGGCGCGGTTGTCTGGGATCACTCCTCAACTCCCATCCCCGAGAAGGGCGTCGCGGATAAGATGATCTCGCTCGCACCTGCGGCGCACGCACCGATCCGACCTCGGGGAGACCAAGGCATGAGCGTGGCCGGCAGCGCGTCCGACGCGAGCGCGCACGACGAACACGAGGTCTTCGTCGGGCGGCGGTCCGAGTCCGAGCGGCTCGCGGCGTGTGTGGACAAGGTGCGCGGCGGTGAGGCGTGGCTGGCGGTCGTCGAGGGTGAGGCGGGGATCGGCAAGAGCGCTCTGATACGCCGGTTGGTCTCCTCGCTGGAGGACTTCACCGTGCTGTGGGCGGTGGGCGACCCCTCGGAGACCGATCTGCCCGGTGGTGTGCTGAGCCAGCTGCTGAGGCGGGTGGACAGGGGTCTGGCGGCCCGGTTCCCGCTGCTGGCGCGGCCGGGCGCGACTGGAGTGTCGCCGCATGCCCTGGGCGGGGAGTTGTTGCTGCTGCTGGGCACGCTGCAAGAAGCCGGCGGCGGGGTCGCGGTCGTCGTCGACGATGCGCACTGGGCCGATCCGCTCTCCTCGCAGGTGTTGGGATTCGTGGTGCGCCGCCTCTGGGCCGACCGGGTGCTGGTGCTGATGGCCACCCGTACGGGCAGCGAGCAGAGCGCGGAGGCGCTGGACCGGCTGGTGCGGTCCGTCGACCGGGCGGTACGGGTCGAGGTGGGCGGACTCGGACAGGACGAGGTCGACCAGCTGGCCCGGCAACTGTTGGCGGTGCGTGTGACACCGGAGCTGGTGACACGCCTGCACGGCTACACGAAGGGCCATCCCCTCTACGTACGCACGGTCCTGGCGGAGGTACCGCTTCAGGTGCTGGGTGACGAGTCGGCACGGCGGTGGCCCGTCCACCAGTCGCTGCGGGCGGGGATCGGGGCCGCACTGGGGCGCCTTCCCGCCGATTCGGTGGCCCTGGTGGAGGCGCTGGCGGTGCTGGACGGCCGGTTCCCCCTGGTGGGCGTGGCGCGGGTGGCCGGGGTGGAAGACGCCGTGCGGGCGCTCGAACCGGCGCTGACGGCGGGTCTGGTGCAGTGGTGGCCGGCGGATTCCGTGGGCCCGGTGGCCCTGGTGCACGGGTTGCAGCGGGACGCGGTCTACGCGGGAATCGGTCCCGAGCGACGGCGCGCGCTGCACACCGCCGCGGCCGAGGCGGTGGGTTCGGGAGCGGCCTGGGCCCATCGCGTGGCCGCGGCCACGTCCGACGATCCCGTTCTGGCGGCCGAGCTGGAGCGTTCGGCGAACACCGAGGCCCTCGCCGGCCGCAATGCCCTGGCCGCCACCCGGTTGCTGTGGGCGTCGTCGTTGTCCGACGACCGCCTGGAACGGGAGCGGCGCCTGCTCACGGCCTGTGCGCAGTGGCTGCTGACCTTGCAGCCGTGGGCCGCCGTACGGTTGAGGGCGCAAGTGGAGGAGTGCGCGGAGGGAACACTGCGCAGTTGCGTACTGGGGGTCATGGACCTCCTGGAGGGCCGACTGGCCGTGGCCGAGGCTCGGTTGACCGAGGCCTGGCAGGAGGCGCTCGCCGATCCGGACGCGAGCTGGGTGGCGCTCCTGGCCGGTACGTTTCTGACCGTCATCACGATCCGGCAGTGCCGGGGCGCGCAGACGGCCGACATCGCGGGCAAGACGCTGGCGATCGGCGACCTCGACGCGGGCACCTCCGATTTCATCCGCGCGATTCTGGCCACGGGGCGGATGTGGGACCAGGGGCCCGGTGCGGCCCTGCTGGACGTGGCCCACCTTCCCGTCGGGGCTGCCGAGGCGTCGAACGACCAGCTAGCGACGCTGGCCACCCGTGGTGTCATGCACTTGTTCCTGGGCCGGCTGGCCGCGGCGCGGGCCGATCTGCTCACCGTGGCGCACCGCGACCGGCTGGGCGCGGGGTCCAAGCTCAGCCATCTGTCGTCGTCGCTGCTGGCGGTGGTGGAGTACCTTGCGGGCGACTGGAGTGCCAGTGAGAGCGCGGCGGACCGGGCGCTCGCGATCGCGGCGGCCCACGACCACGTCCTCGGCGACGCGGCCACGTGGTTCGCGGCCGTGTGCGTACAGGCGGGGCGCGGGCGCTGGGAGGCGGCCCAGGAGTCCGTCGAGGCCCTGGAGCGGATCAACCGGATGCTGGGAGATCCCCCGGCGGAGCGTGTGTACGCCGGACTGGCGGGGGCGGTGCTGGCGCAGGCCCGGGGTGACCACGCCGCCATGGTGGAGTCGTTGGCTCCGCTGGTCGAGCCGGTGACCGGAGCCGAGGGCGGGGCCGGGGACGGGGACGATGCGGGGGACAGGGCCGGGGACGGGGCCGGGGACGAGGGCGATCGGGTACGCCTGCGGTTCAAGCCCCTGTGGTTGTGGCAGCAGTCCCTGCTGGTCGAAGCGCTCACCGGAACGGGGCGGCTGGCGGCCGCCGCCTGGGCCCTCGACGACTTCTGGCGGGGGTACGACGGCAGTGGATATCTGCGGGTCGTGGGAGCCCGGCTCAGCGGCCAACTCGCCGAAGCCCAGGGACGGCCTCGCGAGGCGCTGGCGATCTACGCCCGGGCTCTGGACGGGACAACGGGCGGCGCCGGTGGACCGGACGCAGCCGGGAGCCGCGTCGGAGCCGGCGGTGCCAGTGACGCCGGTGAGGACGCCCCGCTGTTCCGGGCGATGCTGGAACACGCTTACGGCAGGCTCCTGGTGGCGACCAGGACCGGCTCCCGGCGGGAGGCCGCACGGTGGTTCAAGTCGGCCCACGACCGTTTCGACGCCCTGCGGGCAGAACCGTTCCTGCGGCGCTGCGAGACGGACCTCGCCGCCATGGGACTCACCGCTCCCGCCCACGCCCGGCAGCACGTACTCGCTCTGACCGAGCGGGAGTTGTCGGTCGCCCACCTCATCGCCGGCGGAAAGACGAACCAGGAGGCGGCGACGGAGCTCTACGTCACCCAGAAGACCGTCGAGTACCACTTGTCGAACATCTACGCCAAGCTCGGCATCACCTCACGCCGCCACCTCGCACAGGCGCTCCGGCCCCCGCGGCCCTGACGGCATCGCGGCGGCGACGGCAACGGCAACGGCAACGGCAACGGTCACACTAGGTGCGGCTGGCGGGTGGTCGGCCTGCAACAGCCCAGGTGGAAACCATGCGATGTCAGTGCCATTGAGTACGGTCTGCCTATGGATCATCAGAGGGCAGGAGACGCACGGCAAGCGTGGCACCGGGTGACCACATGGCTTGTACAGAGTGCCCCTGATGTTTTCGCTGATCTCGGCGGTCCGGGGAGTCAGGCAGCCATCTGCGAAGCCGAACTGCGCATGGGCCTAGGGCGTGTCTGACAATTCGCGTCGGATCAGCGGGCGGTGTCCGGTGCGGTGCATCGCAAGGCGGAGGACCGCCCGCGTACTGGATGTACTCGGGCGGTCCGACAACGCCGCGAGGTGCCGTGCCGGGCGCCGACCGCCCGACGGGAATTGTCAGACACGGCCTAAGGCTGCCGCAGCAGCTGCGGCAGTGGCTGCTGGCAAACGACATCGATGCCGGTCAACAACCCCACACCGGATCGAGTCTGGTTGCGCTGGGATGCCCAGGCGTCATCCCCAGCGGCGGACTCCTTCTGGGCCTGACGGACATCGAGCGTGTCTACCTCCACAAGATGGGCATGGAGGAAATGGCACCGTCTGGAGACCCTGATTGCCCGTCCTGGCGTAGGGAATGGGTGCCAATCGTCTCGGAGCGCGACGGTTTTTCTGGGAAGTTCGTGAACACAAGCACCGGAACGGTGGGGTCCTGGAGCGAGGGGATGTCCCCTGAAGACAGCCTGTACGCCTCGCTGTTCGCCTTCTTCCAGGATGTAGCTGACCAGCTTTCGGGAGCTCCGTCCGGTGACTGGAGCGGGCCTGGCAGGACGCGTGGACCGCGTCCGGAGGATGAACCCATACGTATCTGGGCGCGAGCGAATGGCTACCTCGTAAACGACCGCGGACGCATCCCCGCAGCCATCCGCGAGGCATACGAAGCATCACGGTGAGCGCCGGGTCCGGCGGTGCCGGTCACAGCCAGTCATTGATGGCGGCTATGAGGACTGTCGCCTCGTAGCGGACCGCGAGCCTGTCGTACCTGGTGGCAACGGCCCGGTGCCTCTTGGGCCGTGTGTCGAAAGTCCCGCCTGTCCGGCGACGCCCGGCACGCACGCTCGCCGCGTTGTCGGGATCACCCCGATACACCCAGTATCGGGGCGACCCTCCGCCTTGCGATCGCACGCACCGGACACCGCCGGACCCGCCCTCCGGGCGGACGGCGCCACTTTCGACACACTCCCTGAGGCGGTTGATGCCGCACTCGACCGCGTGCCTGGCTTTGTAGTCCTCCTCGTCGAACCCTTCAGCACGGGTTCGAACTGCGGCGAGTCCCCGGTGATTCCTTCGGCAGGGCCCCCTGCTTGCGGGCCCCGGCCGCATGCTGATGGACGCGGCAGACGGTGGAGTCGACGCTCAGGTCCCACGTGATCGCACCCTTCGCGTCCGCCAGAGACTGGAGCCGCTTGAAGATCCGGTGCCATGTGCCGCCCCGCTGCCATCGGCGGAACAGGTCATTGACCCGACACGTGCATGACGTGACCTGACAGTCACGAGTCGCTGACATCGGAGACCTGCCCGGTCAGAGCGAGTCGGCCGTCCGGTAGACGGAGACGTGGGAACGCGACTCTGCGGTGAATTCCTCCCCGGACCAGTCTGCGTGCCTGGACTCCAGCGTCATTCCGGCCAGCTCGGCCATCAGGTCGAGTTCGCTCGGCCAGATGTAACGGTGTGGGCTGCGAAAAAGCCGGGCCTCACGGCCGGTCCCGGCATCGAACCGGAAGTGGTGCGAGACGACCTGCTGGCGCAGAACGTCGTAGGTGTCGAGCCCGATGTAGCCCGGGGCCGACTCCCAGACCACGGCCTGCTGACCTGGCGGCAACGTGCGAATCTCGGGTACCCACAGCTCGACGACGAACCGCCCGCCTGGCGCGAGGTGGCGTGCGGCGTTTCGGAAACAGGCGACCTGCTCGGCCTGCGTGAGCAAGTTCGAGATGGTGTTGTAGACGAGGTAGACGAGCTGGAACTCACCCCGGACTCGCGCAGTGGCCATGTCGCCGATGACAACAGGGATGGCCGCCTCGTCTGCTTTGGTGCGAAGCTGATCGACCATGGGCGTCGACAGCTCGATGCCACTGACCGAGACTCCCCGCTCCGCGAGCGGCACTGCCACCCGCCCGGTCCCGATGGCGAACTCCAGAGCCCGCCCGCCTTCGGTGAGCTCCACCAGGCGGTCCACCGTCGGACCGAGCACCTCCGGTGCGAACATGCCGGTCCCAGGGGCGTCATAGCTCTGAGCGGCCTGGTCATCCCAAATCTCACTTTGAAGCATGAGCAGCGATGATTGACCACCGTCCGAGGAACGTCAACGCACTTTCGCCACAGCCGAGATGAGGGCACGCCACCGCGAGCCCTTTCTCGGCCCGACGGTGGTGCCCCGCGAAGCACCTGCGACTATCCATTTCCCGGCCAAACGCATGACGTGACGTGCCCCTCTCCCGAGTCGGCGGGCGCCACCTCACCTGATCAACTCCCTTCCACGAACTTCCGTGGGCAGAACAACTGGGCCGTGTGTCGAAAGTCCCGCCCTCCGGGCGGACGGCGCCACTTTCGACACACGGCCTAAGGGCTGTCCCGTAAATGGTCTGGGGGTCGGCCTGACACGCCTGTTCCTTGTCGGCCGTCCGTCTATCCGGCGAGGGCGAGGTTGTGAAGGCGCGCGATGCCGAGCATGGCGTGGTGGACTCCGTCGCCTTTGAGTCGGCAGTCTCGGAGGATCTTCCAGTTCTTCATCCGGGCGAAGACGTGCTCGACGCGGGCACGGACCTGCTTGTGGGACTTGTTGTGGGCTTCCTTCCAGCCGGGCAGGTCTTCGCCCTTGCGCCTGCGGTGAGGCATGACGAGTCCGGTGCCTGGATAGCCGCCGTCGGCGATCGTGGTGGTCTTGCCGACGGCGGCCTTGGCGCCGGATTCCTCCCACGCCTTGCAGTCGTTGCGGTTTCCGGGCAGGGGGCGGCCGACCACAACGACCAGGCGGGTGTCGGCGTCGATGACGACCTGGTGGTTGGTGGAGTACCGGTAGTTCTTCGACTGTGCGGCGATGGCGTGGTCGCGGGTGGGCACGAGAGTGCCGTCCACGATCAGCACGGTGTCCTTGGCGAACCGTTTGCGGGGCTGAAGAGCGAGGATGGGTCCGAGGTGGTCGATGATGCGGTCCGCGGCGGACTTCGAGACCCCGAAGAGCGGTGCAAGCTGGCGCATCGTCAAGTTGGTTCGCCAGTACGCCGCGACCAGTAGTGCCCGGTCCTCCAGCGGCAGGCTCCACGGCCGGCCCTTGCGCACCGCGGCCGCACCCTCGCGCCGCAGTACGGTCACCAGCTTCCCGAAGGCGCGCGGGCTCAGCCCGGTGAACGGGGCTATCCAGGAGGGCTCCGACGCCGTGATCACACCAGCCACCGCTGGATCATCTCAGTTGCAGATGTCGCTGGTTTCGACTGATCCTTTACCTATTCGACGGTAGAGAGGGAGGACGACATAGGGCTGACTCTGTTTCCGGGAGACGGAGACACCAGCAGCCCTGACGTCGCCTGGTCCTACAGCGGCTTCGCCGCGTTCCGGCGACAGCTGGCGCGAGCCGAAGGCTTCACTCTCTCCGAGATGTGGGGCTTCGGCGGAGAGCGCCCCTGGAGTGACGTCTCCACCTCGCTCGAACCGCTCCTCGACCGCCCGGATGACGGCGGAGGCGAGCTATCGCCCATCGAGTGTGCCGCGCTCCTGCCCCGGCTGGAGGCGATCGTCGAGCAGTGGCCGAACGAGGCCGACGTTCCTCGGGCACACATCGATGCGGCCCAACAGCTGACGGTCGTTCTGCGGCTCTGCGTGGCGAAGGACGTCGAGCTCCTCTTCCTCTGACCTCCGCGAAGCCGGGTCCGTGACTCACGCTCCCGCAGTTACGGGACAGCCCTTAGGGTCGCCCCCCAGGGCCCCGGGGCCCCCGGGGTGGTCTGCTGAGGGCATGACTGGACACTCCCGGGCCGGAGCCCGCACCCGCCGGGTTCCGCTCACCGGTCGGCACGAGGAACTGCGGGTCCTGTCCGACCTGGTCGATGGCGTGCGTGACGGTATGAGCGCGGCGCTCGTCGTCGTCGGCGAGGCCGGTATCGGCAAGACCACGCTGCTGGACCACCTCGCCGGGACCTCGAACGACCTGCGGGTCGTACGCATCGCCGGGACGGAGTCCGAGGCGCGGCTCGGATTCGCGGGTCTGCACCGTCTGTTGCGGCCCTTCCTGGACGGTCTGGAGTCGCTGCCGGCCCCTCAGCACGAGGCGCTGGCCTCCGCGTTCGGGTTGCTGGCCGCGCCCCGGGCCGATCGCTACCTGGTGGGGATGGCGGCCCTGACGCTGCTGGCCGACGCCACCTCGGCACAGCCGCTGCTGTGCCTGGTCGACGACGTGCAGTGGCTGGACCGCGAGTCCCGCGACGCGCTGGCGTTCGTGGCCCGGCGGCTGGGCGCGGAGGCTCTCGGCCTGGTGGTCGCGGGTCGCGGGGAACCCGACGGCGCAGGCGCGTTCGAGGGGCTGGAGACTCTGACGGTCGGCGGGCTGGCCGGCGCCCAGGCGCACGAGTTGCTCGGACAGAGCGTGGAGGGGCGGGTGGACGCGGCGGTGGCCGCGCGCATCGTGGCCGACGCCGGCGGCAACCCCCTGGCACTGTTGGAGAGTGCCCAGGCGCTGAGCCCCGCGCACCTGGCCGGGACGGCGCCGCTGCTCGAACCGCTGCCGGTGGGAGCCCGGTTGGAGAACCACTTCGGGCGTCTGGTGCGGGACCTGCCTCCGGAGACCCGGACCTTCCTGGTGCTGCTGTCGGCCGCGCCGCCCGAGGACGCGCTGCTGCTGTGGAGGGCGGCTGCGGAACTGGGCGTCCTGGCGCAGGCCGCGGACGCGGCGGTATCCGCGGGCGTGCTCACCGGAGGGCCGCTGCTGGAGTTCCGGCACCCGCTGATCCGCTCGGCCGTCTACCGCAGCGCCCCGGCCGGTGAGCGCAGGCGCGTCCACGCCGCGCTCGCCGCTGTCAGCGATGCGCTGCGCGCCCCCGAGCGGCGGGCCTGGCACCGCGCCGAGGCGACCGTCGGGCTCGACGACGAGGTGGCCGACGAACTGGTCGCGGCGGCGGAACTGGCCCGCGGGCGCGGCGGCTACGCCGAACGGGCCGCTCTCCTGGCCCGAGCGGCACAGCTCTCCCGGGCCGACCGGGCGGTGCGGCTCGTCGAGGCCGCCCGGGCCCATCTCGTGCTGGGCGACCCCGCCACCGCCCAGTCCCTCCTCGCGCAGGCCCAGCCGCTCCTGGCCGGGGGCGACACCGTCCTGCGGGCCCGCGCCCTGCACACCCGGGCCACCACCGACATCTACTTCGGGCGGCTCGCGGGCCTGGGATCGCCGCTGCTGGCCGCGGCCGGTGTGGTCGCGGGCACGGACCGCGCTCTGGCCCGGTCCCTCCTGATGGAAGGGCTCCTGGCCGTGCTGTGCGGCGAGCACGACGCGACGGCTCGCGAGGAACTCGGCGTGACGATCCTGACCTCACCCGCCCTGAGCCCGCTGGCCCTGAGCCCGCCGACGCCCACCCCGCCGACCCCCACCCCGCCGGCGCTGACCGCGATCGGGTCCGCGCCGGCCGGGTCCGCGCCGGCCGTCGCCCCGACCCCGCCGGCCTCGGCCACGCTCCTGCCGGCCGCGACCTCGCCGGCCGTGGCCCCACCGTTAGCCCTCCCGCGAACCCTCGTCCCGACGGCCGCCCGGACGGCCGTCGGGACGGCGGTCGTGTCTCCGGCACCTGGGCCGTCCCCCCTCCCCAGCAGCGCCGACCTCCTCCTCGAAGGCTTCGCCCTGCGGATGCAGGGCAGTTACCAGGCCGCCCTGCCTCTCCTCCAGGCCGCACTCGCCGCCCTGGAACGGGACACCGACGTGGTCGGGCACGGCCTGCGCGCGGCGACCCTGGCCCTCTACGCCGCCGAGGAGGTCTGGGACGAGACCGGCGGGGCGCGGGCCGCCCGGCTCGTGGAGGCGCACGAGCGCGCCATCGGCGTGCTGGGAGCACTGCGCTCCACCCTGGTGGTCCGGTCCACCTGGGAGCTCCGGGCCGGCCGGTTCGCCACCGCCACCGCGTGCCTGGACGAGGCACAGGATCTCGCCGCCGTCATCGGCCAGCCCTCCCCCGGCCTGGCCTACCGGGTGGAGCTCCTGGCCTGGAGCGGCCAGGAGTCGGCGGCCCGTACGGCCGCGGATCTCCTCGTACGCGATCTGGCCAGCCGGCACGCGCACGGCGGTCTGGCCGACTGGGCCCGGAACAGCCTGACCGTCCTCGAACTCAGCCTGGGGCACTACGTCCAGGCCGCCGACCATGCGCGCGTCACCTTCGACGCCGACAACCCCGGAGGCGCCCCCCGCGCCCTGCCCGATCTCATCGAGGCCTCCACCCGCTGCGGCGACCGGCCCACGGCCCGAGTCGCCCTCGCCCGTCTCGAAGAACGCGCCCTGCCGGCCGGCACGCCCTGGGCCCTGGGACTCCTGGAACGCTGCCGGGCCCTGGTATCGGCCGACCACGACGGGGCCGAACCCCACTTCGCCCGGTCCTTGACCCTCCTCGACCGCACCCAGGTACGAACCGAACTGGCCCGAACCCACCTCCTCTACGGTGAATGGCTCCGCAGGCGCAGACGCCGTACCGACGCCCGGACCCAACTGGGCCACGCGTACCGGATGTTCACCGACATGGGGGCAGCCGCCTTCGCCGAGCGGGCCCGCACCGAGCTCCTCGCCACCGGCGCGCACCCCCGCAAGCGCGCCGGCCGTTCCCCGCACGGCCTCACCGAGCACGACCTCACTCCGCAGGAACGGCGGATCGCCACCCTCGCCGCGCGCGGAACCACCAACGCCGAGATCGCGACCCGGCTGTTCATCACGCAGTCGACCGTCGAGTACCACCTCAACAAGATCTTCCGGAAACTCGACATCACCTCACGGCGACAGCTCAACTCCTTGCTGACCAGCGAGACGTGAGCCTGGCGCCCGCCACTGGTGGACGGCACCCCAGTCCGGTCGGGGCCGGGCGCGCGCCGGGACTGGGGATTCTCCCCGATACGAACCGGGAGACGGGGGTGATGTCCTGCGGTCGCCGCACCCGCCCGCCGACGCCTCCGCGTCGGCCCTCCGGAAGGTCCCGACCCATGACACCGGAATCCCTCCCCACCACGACCGCGAACCGCCGCGGGTTCCTCAGGACCGCGACGGCCGCGCTGGCGGTCCCGACCGCGGCCGTCCTCGTCGGCGAGGCACTGCCAGGCACGGCGTATGCCGCCACCGCCACCGCTTCGACGGATCTCCCCGAGTTCGCCCCGGTTCCCACCGCCGCGACCGGTCCCGCGGTCAACGAGCAGGGCTACTTCGTCGGCCGTATCAAGGGCAACCTGTACTGGGTGACCGACGCCTTCTACCAGGCGATGTTCCTGAGCACCCGCGAAGGGGTGGTGCTCGTCGACGCGCCGCCGACCATCGGGAACAACCTGCTGCGCGCCATCGCCGACGTCACCCGGGCCAACGGCCGGCCGTCGAAGGTCACCCACCTGGTGTACACCCACACCCACGCCGACCACATCGGCTCCGCCGGCCTCTTCGGCAAGGACGTCGTGCGCATCGCGCACAGCGAGACCCGCCGGCTGCTCCGGCTGGAGGCCGACCCCAACCGGCCGCTCCCGACCGTGACCTTCGACGACCACTTCGACCTGCGCGTCGGCGGGGAACGCCTGGAGCTCGCCCACCACGGCCCCAACCACTCCCCGGACAACATCTTCGTCTACGCGCCCGACCACGCGACGCTGATGGTGGTGGACGTCCTCTATCCCGGCTGGGTGCCGTTCAAAAACCTGGCCGTCTCACAAGACATACCCGCCTGGGTGAAGGCTCAGGACACGGCGATGAGTTACCCCTGGACGACCCTGGTCGGCGGACACCTCGGCCGGCTCGGGGTGCGCGCCGACGGCGACGTGCAGAAGCGGTACATCGCCGATCTCACCGCGAGTGTGAAGGCCGCGATGTCCCTGGACCCGACGCCGTTCTTCCAGAAGTACGGCCCGTCCGGGAACTCCTGGGCGATCTTCAAGACCTACCTGGACGCCGTCGCTCAGCAGGCGGCCGGTCCGGTGATCGCCAAGTACACCGGCGTCCTCGCCGCGGCCGACGTCTTCACCCTCGACAACGCGGCCACCCTGCTCGAATCGCTGCGGATCGACGCCGGGCTCCTGGGCCCCTTCGGCACCCGTCCGTAGCCGGGCTCCCGGGTGACGGGGTGCGGTGGGAACGGGCTCGCGAGCAGGAGCCCCCACCCCGGCCCCACTCCGGAGTCGCCCGATTCCGCACGGACGCACTGGGGTCTTTCCCCGGTACGAACGCCTCCGCCCCCGTGGTGTGCTGACCCGGCGCCGGACACCCGGCCGCACCGCCGTACCAGCCGTACCCGCGTACCTGCCGCACCGCCGTACCAGCCGTACCCACGTACCTGCCGCACCGCCGTACCTGCGTACCTGCCGCACCGCTCACACCTCCGTACCCACCCACCCAACGCACCGACCGAACCGAGAGGTCGCCATGACGCCACCGACTCCCGTCCCCGTCGTCTTCATCCACGGCCTGTGGCTGCACGCCACCTCGTGGGCCCCCTGGATCGACCTGTTCCAGGAAGAGGGTTACGCCCCCGTCGCACCGGGCTGGCCCGGCGACCCCGGCACCGTCGAGGAGGCCCGCGCCAACCCCGAGAGCATCGCCGACCACGGAATCGACGAGGTGGTGGACCACTACGCGGCGATCATCCGGGAGCTGCCGGCCCCGCCCATCGTGATCGGGCACTCGTTCGGCGGCATGATCGCGCAGAAGCTCCTCGGGCAGAACCTGGCGGCCGCCGCCGTCGCGATCGACGCCGCCCAGATCAAGGGAGTGCTCCCCCTGCCGCTGTCCGCGCTGCGCGCTACGTTGCCGGTGTTCAAGAACCCCGGCAACAAGCACCGCGCGGTCTCCCTCACGGCCGACCAGTTCCGCTTCGCGTTCGGCAACGCCGTGTCCGAGGAGGAGTCGGTGGAGCTGTTCGAGCGATGGGCGATCCCCGCTCCGGGCAAGCCCCTGTTCGAGGCCGCCGCCGCGAACTTCAACCCGCACTCGCCGGCCAAGGTGGACACCGCCAACGGCTCGCGCGGACCGCTGCTGCTGATGACCGGCGGCAAGGACCACACGGTGCCGGAGGCCGTCGTGCGGGCCACCCTCAAGCAGTACCGGAACTCCGACGCCGTCACCGACATCACCGACTTCCCCGACCGCGGGCACTCGCTGACGATCGACGGCGGCTGGCGCGAGGTCGCCGACACCGCACTGTCCTGGCTGCGGCGGCACTCCCTCTGAGCGACGCTTCCGTTGGAGGCCAGCTCCACCGGACGCAGCCTCCGTCGAACGGCGCGTCATCCGAACGGCGCGTCCTCCGAAGCCCACTCCACCGACACCACCAGCACCGTCGAAGGGCCCTGGCATGGATCTGCATCTGACCGGCAGGACCGCGGTCGTCACCGGCGCGAGCCGCGGCATCGGGCTCGCCGTGGCCGGGGCACTCGTACGTGAGGGTGCCCGGGTCGTGACCGGGTCGCGGGAGATCACCCCCGAGCTGCGGGCGCTGGCCGCCGAAGGTGACGTCCTCACGGTCGCGGTGGACCTGACCACCACCGACGGACCGGCCGAGCTGATCTCCGCCGCGACCTTCGCCTACGGCGGCCTGGACATTCTGGTGAACAACGTGGGTGCCGTCCGGCCCCGCACCGACGGCTTCCTCGCGGTGACCGATGACGACTGGGCCGCGACGCTGTCCGTCAACCTCCTGGTCCCCGTACGCACCACCCGGGCCGCGCTCCCCCACCTGCTGGAGCGCGGAGCGGGGAGCATCGTGACGGTCAGTTCCGTCAACGCGTTCCTGCCCGACCCGCTCGTGATCGACTACAGCGCGTCGAAAGCCGCGCTGTCGAACTTCTGCAAGTCCCTGTCCAAGGAGGTGGGCCCGCGGGGCGTCCGCGTCAACACCGTGAGCCCCGGCCCCGTCACCACCGGTCTGTGGCTGGCGCACGACGGGGTCGCCGCGACGGTCGCCGCCGCCACCGGCGGCTCCGCCGACGCCGTGGCCGAGCAGGCCGCCGCCGACGCGGCCACCGGCCGGTTCACCCGCCCCGACGAGGTCGCCGACCTCGTCGTGTTCCTGGCCGGCGACCTGGCCGCGAACATCACCGGGTCCGACTTCGTCGTCGACGGCGGTCTCGTCACCACCCTGTAACCCCGCCGCGGCCCAGCCGCACGCACGCTCATCGCGACAGCCCACGCCTCCTCCCCCTTCTCGACTGGAGCACTTGTGAAGCACCGTCACGCCTTTTTCCGGCCACGCGTCCTGACACCGCTCGCGATCGCCGCGGCATTCGGCCTCAGCGCCACCTCCCTCTCCGCCGCCACCGTCTCCGCGGCGACCCCGCACGCCGAGACCGCCACGGCCGCGACCCCGTCGGCCGCTCCCGTGGTACCTGCCGGGTTCACCGAGCACAAGGCCGCCGGCCTCGACTACGTGATCGGCGGCCACGGTCCGACCCTCGTCCTGCTCCACGGCTACCCGGAGACCTGGTACGAGTGGCGCGCCCTCCTGCCGGAGCTCTCCCGGCACTACACCGTCATCGCGCCCAGCCTGCCCGGCGCCGGCAAGAGCGACGCCCCGGCCGACGGCTACGACAAGAAGTCGATGGCCGCAGCCGTCCACACTTTGCTCCGCGGCATCGGACACGCCGACGACATCCGGCTGGTCGGCCACGACATCGGCTCGATGGTCGCCTACTCCTACGCCGCCGCGCACCCCCGCGAGGTGAGGAAACTCGTCCTCAGCGAGGCCCCGATCCCGGACCCGGGCCTCTACGAGTTCCCGTCCCTGACCGCCGCCGGCCCGGGCGCCTGGAACTTCGGCTTCTTCTCCCTCGCCAACGGCCTTCCCGAGAAGGTCGTGGCCGGCCGCGAAGAGGGGTGGGTGGGCGGATTCATCGACTCCCTCGAAGTCCGCAAGGGCTCCGTCACCGACGACGACATCGCCGTGTTCGCCGAGGCCCTGACGGACCCGGCCCACCTGTCGGCGAGCTTCGAGTGGTTCCGGACCTTCCCCCAGGACGTCGAGGACAACGCCGTCAACCGGCGGACGAAGCTGACCATGCCGGTCCTGGCGATCGGCGCCTCGGGCAGCCTCGGCGAGGCCGTACCCGCCCAGGTCCGCCGGTACGCGAAGAAGGTCACCGGCGTCGTCGTCCCCGACTCCGGCCACTGGATCTACGAGGAGCACCCCGCGGAGATGACCGCACTCCTGCTCTCCTTCCTCGGGCGCACGCCGTGATCGCGTCCGGTCCCGGCCGCACGGTCGCCGGAGCCGCCGGCGAACCCTTCTGATCTCCTGGCCCGAACCCATCCGGTCGACTCACCCCGGCGTCACACTGCGGCGCTCACGCCGCCGTGTGACGCTGTGCTGTGGCGGTACGTACGGCCTCCTGGGAGGCGCAGCACCACCCGGGTGCCGCCCCCAGCCGCGAGGATTCCTACCAGCCACCTTGAGGACGGCCCGATGACCGACGCGAAGGACTCGCGGCCAGCCGCCGGGGAGAGGCATGGGGCGACGGCGGGCGACGCACGTCCTTCCGGACACTGGCTGATCCTCGGTGTGGTCGGTCTGGCCCAGTTGATGATCGTGCTCGACGTGAGCATCGTGAACATCGCGCTGCCCCAGGCGCAGCAGGACCTCGGGTTCTCCAACGGCTCCCGGCAGTGGGTCATCACGGCCTACTCCCTGGCCTTCGGCAGCCTTCTCCTGCTCTCCGGACGGATCTCCGACCTGATCGGGCAACGCAAGACCTTCCTGACGGGTCTCGCCGCATTCGCCGCGGCTTCGCTCCTCGGCGGCGTGTCACCCTCCTTCGCCGTCCTGGTGCTCGCCCGCGCGCTGCAGGGCGCGGCCGGGGCGATCCTGGCGCCGGCCGCGCTGTCGCTGCTGACCACGACCTACACCAAGCCCAAGGAACGAGCCACCGCTTTCGCCGTCTTCGGCGGCATCGCCGGCTCCGGCGCGGCGATCGGCCTGCTGCTCGGCGGTGTGCTGACCGAGTACCTCAGTTGGCGCTGGACCCTCCTGGTGAACGTCGCGTTCAGCGTCGTCGCCATCACCGGCGCGCTCATGCTGATCCCCCGCAAGGAACCGTCCTCGCAACGGCCCCGACTGGATCTTGTCGGTGCCGCCATCATCTCCGCGGGCCTGTTCTGCGTGGTCTACGGCTTCTCCAACGCCGAATCGCATCCCTGGAGCGCGCCCGGCACCTGGGGCTTCCTCGCGGTCGGCGCCGTGTTGATCGCCGGATTCTTCTGGTGGCAGACCCGCGCCACCAGCCCGCTGCTGCCCCTGCGGGTCCTGCGCGACCGGAACCGGGCCGGCTCGTTCATCGGTGTGTTCATCGTGGGCGTCGGAATGTTCGGCGTCTTCCTGTTCCTGACCTACTACCTGCAGGAGATCCTGCGCTACTCACCGGTCAAGACCGGGCTGGTGTTCCTCCCCATGGTGGCCGCGCTGATGTGCGCCTCCACGGCCTCCAACATCAAGCTGCTCCCGAAGTTCGGCCCACGTGTGCTGGCCGTCTTCGGGATGCTCATCGCCAGCGGCGGGATGTTCTGGCTGACCGACATCACCCTGCACAGCACCTACGCCGCCGACATCCTCGGCCCGCTGCTGCTCGTGGGCTTCGGCATCGGCTCCGTCATGGCCCCCTCGATGAACACCGCGACTTCCGGCGTACGGCCGGTCGACGCCGGGGTCGCCTCCGCCACCGTGCAGACGATGCAGCAGATCGGTGGTTCGATCGGCACGTCCCTGCTCAACTCACTGGCGGCCTCCGCGCTGACCGCCTACCTGGTCGGGCGGGCCCCGACCCAGGTCAACGAGGCGAACGCGGCGATCCACAGCTACACCGTGGCCTTCACCTGGGCCGGGGCGATCTTCGCAGCGGGGGCGGTCATCTGCGGACTCGTGCTCCGCTCCGGGCCCCCCGCCCCCACGGGCTCGAACATCACCCCTGCCGCACCCGCCTGAAGCGTGTTGCGCAAGTCCGCCCGGAGGGCGGGTCGGGCGGCGTCTTCTCACAGTCGCGCCCGAGGCCTCTCGCGGCGCCCTCGGCTACCAACGGCGGCGCTGCTGGACCGGGTTGAGCTTGGCGGTGAGCGCCGAGAGGAAGGCCGGGAGCTTGTCGACCATGGCTTTGGGAACCGGGGTGGTCTGGACGGTTCCCGTTCGCACGTCCTGGACGACGAGAGCGTAGGTGCCGTTCTCCTCGACGAGTTCGGCGGCGAAGAGCAGTCTCTGCGTGGCGGTTTCCATCAGTACTCCTGGGCTGGGTTTTCGTTGAGCCAGACGTTCCACGCCTTGGTGGCCTGCTGCTCGTCGGTGTGCTCGGCGAACAGGTGGTGGCCGAGCCAGATCGGTACGTTCCAGGTGCTGCCGTTGAAGAACCGGTACAGGGCGTCCGGGCCTCGCAGTCCGACGAAGTCGGTGCTGAGCCAGTCGACGACCACCTCGACGGGGTCGTGGTCCGGGCCGGGGGCGAGGAGCGTGAACCGGTCCCCGACGGCCGCGTCCTCGGCGAGGCCGAGGCGTCGGCGCAGGGCGGCGAAGTCGGACGGATCGGCGGTGGGTTCGGGGCTCTGGGACCTGACGTAGACGGCGGGGCGGCCCGCGAAGTGCCGGAGGTACTCGGCGAGTGCGTGCTGGTGGAAGTCGACGTACTTCTCGGCCACGTCGGTCTTGGCGTCCCAGTTCCAGGCGTCGTCGACGACGCCCGTGTGCACCCAGTGGATTCCCATCCGCAGGTGGCTCGTCCCCCCGTCGGCCGGTTCGACGCGGTAGCTGAGGGTGTTGGAGAACCCGCCGTCCTGGGTCGCCCGGACGGCGAAGTGGTGCGGCGGCTCCCATGCCACGACGGTGGCGTCCGACCGGGTCGCCTTTCCGCCCACGCGCGGCTCGATCTCCATCGGGTAGAGCCAGCCGAGATTGCCGGCGCCGGTGGCCACCGCGTCCCAGACCTGCTCGGGCGTGACGGGCAGGTCCTGCTCTCGGCGGACCTCGAACTCTCGGGCCATGGTCGGTTCTGCTCCTTCGTCGTCGTTCACGGTCGGTGGATGAGCGGGAGGGTGGTCAGCCGCCGCTGCAGCGGGTTGTCCCGCCACTCCAGCGCCGCCCCGTCGGCCAGGCGGAGTCCGGGCAGCCGGCGCACCAGCGTGCCGATGGCCACCTCCGCCTGGAGCTTGGCCAGTGGGCCGCCGAGGCAGAAGTGCGGGCCGTGGCCGAAGCTCAGGTGGCGGTTGCCGGGGCGGGTCAGGTCGAGCCGGTCGGGGTCCTCGAAGCGTTCGGGGTCGCGGTTGGTCGCGCCGAGGAACAGGTACACCAGCTCGCCCTCCCGCAGCGTCCGTCCGCCGATCTCCAGGTCCTCCGCCACCACCCTGACGATCGCCTGGGTCACGGTGTCGTAGCGGGCCAGTTCTTCGACCGCCCCCCGGATCAGGCCCGGGTCCGCGCGCAGCCCGGCCAGTTGGTCCGGGTTGCGCAGCAGGGCGAGCATGCCGTTGCCGATCAGGTGGGTGGTGGTCTCGTCCCCGGCGGTGATGAGGACGAAGCAGGTGGACAGCAGTTCGGAGTCGGTGAGCCGGTCGTCCGTGTTCTGGGTGGCGACCAGGGCGCTGATCAGGTCGTCGCCCGGTTCGCGTCGGCGCTGCCGGATGAGCCCGGACAGGTACTCCTCGTAACCGTCGATCGCCGCCTCGGACTTGTCGATGTCCTCGCTGAGCCGGCCGAAGCGGCTGAACCAGCTCTTGACCTGCGGTTGGTCCTCGTCCGGGATGCCGAAGAGGTCGCAGACGACGGACATCGGCAGGGGCGAGGCGACCGCCTCGATCAGCTCCATGGCCGGGCCGGCCGCGACCGCCTCGTCGATGAGCCGGTCGACGATCCGTTGTACGCCGTCGCGCAGGGCTTCGACGCGGCGGGCGGTGAACGCCTTGTTGGCCAGCTTGCGCAGCCGGGCGTGGTCCGGCGGGTCGGTGTTGCTCATCACCCGGCCGAGTCGCTCGGTGAGTCGGCTGAGGGCCTTGAGGTCGCCGCCGAGCGAGCTGTAGGCGCGGGTCATCCTGTCCCGGTCGTTGGACAGGCGCAGGTCGCCGAGGGCCGCCTCGACGTCGGCGTGGCGTGTGAGGTACCAGATGCCCTGGGGGCTGCGGTGGACCGGGTCGTCGCGCCGCATGCGGGCGTACACCGGGTACGGGTCCCGCCGGGCTTCCGGGGTGAGCAGGGCTGCGGCCAGGCCGTCGGGCCGGGCGGGCGCCGTGACCGGGTCGCGGGGCTGGGCAGGGCATACGGCGAGGCCGTCGGGCCGGGCGGGGCCCGCGTCGTCGCGGGCCCCGCCCAGGGTGTCGGTGGAGGTCATGTCGGTCCGTGCTACCGCTGGGTGTTCATGGCGTCGGCGAGACTCCTGGGCCGCATGTCGGTCCAGGACTGCTCGACGTACTCCAGGCACGCGGGGTGGGTGTCGGGGCCGTGGGCGACGGTCCAGCCCTCGGGCACGTCCGCGAACTGCGGCCACAGCGAGTGCTGGTTCTCGTCGTTGACGAGGACGAGGAAGGTGCCGTCCTGGTCGTCGAAGGGGTTGGTCATGTGTCGGTCCTCCTGCGGGCCATGGGAAGGGGTGGTGTCACCGGTGTGTCCGGTGGTTCAGCGGGTTCCGGTGGTTCCGGCACCCGTGGCGGTTCCAGCGGTCCCGGTGTCTCCGGTGTCTCCGGCGAGGGCGGTGCCCCGGGTGGCCTCGGCGATCCTGGCGGCCAGGACCGGTCCGATCTGGGCCAGGGAACCCGCTTGGGTCATCTGGTCGTGCCGGGTGGTGACCTCGTGCGATTCGATCCGGCCCCCGATGTACGGGTGCCAGACCTCCGGGCCGGCGTCGTCGTGGCCCCGGCCGATGGTGGAGTTGAAGAGCAGCAGGTCCCCGTCGTACCTGCCGGGTACGAAGTCGACCGCCAGCTTGGCGTTGTTGATCATGATCTGGACGATCACCTCGACCTGCCGCTCGTTCAGCCCGGCCAGCGCGCTGCCCCGCCTGTTCAGCACCTCGGCGACCTCGGCGTAGGTGATCTCCCGGTCGCCCAGCTCGTCCGGGTCGACGTCGAGCACTCCGACGAGCACGTCCCGCACGGTGGGCACCGGCTCCTCCTCAAAGCGCACGTCCTTCACCGGGTACGCGTCGAGGACGGCCAGCAGCGCGGTCCGCTCGCCGCGCGCCTGCAGCTCGCAGGCGAGCGCGTGGGCGATCAGCCCACCCGCCGACCAGCCGAGCAGCAGGTACGGCCCCTCCGGCTGGATCTTCTGCACGTGGTCGGCGTAGTCGGATGCCATCTCCTCGTAGGACGTGGGCAGCGGCTCCGGCCGGCCGAGGCCGCGCGCCTGGAGCGCGTAGACCGGGTGCTGCGGGCCGAGGTGGTTCAGCAGCCCGCTGTACGACCAGCTGATGCCGCCGCCGGGGTGGACGCAGAAGAGCGGTGTCTCCGTCCCGGTCGAACGCAGCGGCAGCAGTACGTCCAGCGCGTCGTCCGGATTGTTCATGGCCAGGCGGTCGGTGAGGCCGGCCACGGTCGGCGCCTCGAACAGCAGGCGCAGCCCCAGCTCCAGGCCGAGGGTCTCGCGGACCCGGGAGGCCAGCCGGGCGGCGAGCAGCGAGTGGCCGCCCAGGTCGAAGAAGTTGTCGTCGATGCCGACCTGCTCGCGGCCGAGGACTTCGGCGAAGAGGCCGCACAGCAGTTGTTCCTGCGGCGTCCGCGGGCCGCGGCCGCCGTCCGACGCCCCGTAGTCGGGGGCGGGCAGTGCGGCCCGGTCGAGCTTGCCGTTGGCGGTCAGCGGCAGCGCCTCCACGGTGACGAACGCCGCCGGCACCATGTAGTCGGGGAGTTCGCGGCGCAGTCGGCCGGACAGCTCGGCCTGCTCGGGCGCACCCTCCGGCGCGGGCACCAGATAGGCCACGAGCCGCTTGTCCCCGGGCCTGTCCTCGCGGGCGACCACGGCCGCCTGGGCGACGCCGGGGCAGCCCGCGAGGACGGCCTCGATCTCGCCGGGCTCGATCCGCAGACCGCGCAGCTTGACCTGGTGGTCGACGCGTCCGGCGAACTCCAGCGTGCCGTCGGGAAGCCACCAGGCGAGGTCGCCGGTGCGGTACATACGGCTCCCGGCCGGACCGTACGGGTCGGCGGTGAAGCGCTCCGCCGTGAGGCCGGGCCGGCCGAAGTATCCGCGGGCCACGCCCGTTCCCGCGAGGTACAGCTCACCGACCATGCCCGTCGGCACCGGCCGCAGCCGGTCGTCGAGCACGTAGGCGCGCATGTTCGCCATCGGCGCGCCGATCGGCACGGTCGCCGCGTTCTCGGAGAGCTCTCGCACCGGGTGGCAGGTGGCCAGGGTGGTGGCCTCGGTGGGCCCGTAGCCGTTGACCACCTGGATGGTGGGGCAGGCGGCTCGGACGCGGGCGGCCGCGGCCGGGGAGACCACGTCGCCGCCGGTCCACACCTCGCGCACTCCGGCGAGCAGGCCCGGGCGCTCCTCGGCGACCAGCCGGAACAGTCCGGCGGTCAGCCACAGGCCGGTCACCCCGTGGGTGGTGATCGTGTGCTGCAGCAGGTCGAGGTCGAGCCGCTCGGGCGGTGCGACCACGACCCGGCCGCCGTTGAGCAGCGGGACCCACAGTTCGTAGGTCGAGAGGTCGAAGGCGGTCGGGGAGTGCATCAGCACCCGCTCGTGGCCGCCGCCCCGCCACTCGGGGGTCAGCGCGAGCCCCACCACGTCCCGGTGGGTGACGGCCACGCCCTTCGGACGTCCGGTCGAACCGGAGGTGTACATGACGTACGCCAACTGGTCCTCGCGGCAGACCGCTTCGGCCCCGCCCGGACCGGCGTCCTCGGACTGCGCCAGGGCGGTGAGCACCTCCTCGGTGAGCACGACGGCGGCTCCGCTCTCCCGCAGGATCAGATCGATCCGGGAGGAGGGGAAGCGCGAGTCGAGCGGTACGTAGGCGCCGCCGGCCTTGATGATCGCGAGGATCGCCACGACCAGTTCCGCCGAGCGGTCCATCAGGACCGCGACCGGCGTCTCGGGCCGCACGCCCTGGCGGATCAGCGCCCTCGCCAGGCGGTCCGCCCGCTGGTCGAGTTGCGCGTAGGTCAGCTCGGTGCCGCCCGCCACGACCGCGACCGCGTCCGGGGTGGCCCCCACCTGGCGGGCGAAGAGCTCCGGCAACGGGGCCGACGGCAGCTCCGCGGCCGTGTCGTTCACCTCGTACAGCAGCCGGTGACGTTCCTCGCCGGACATGAGGTCGATCCGGCTGATCGGAAGGTCCGGGTCGGCGACCGCCGCGCGCAGCAGACGGACCCAGCGCTCGAACAGCGACTCCACGGTGGACGCGTCGAAGAGGTCGGTGGCGTACTCCACGGCGCCGGCCAGACCGTCGGCGCCGCCGTCCGGGCGGAACTGTTCGGCCAGGCTGAACGTCAGGTCGACCCGCGAGGTCCCGGTCGGGGCCGCCACGTGGCCCGTCTCCAGCCCCGGCAGGGCGAACGCGCCGACCGGTGCGTTCTGCAGGGCCAGCATGATCTGGAACAGCGGGTGGTGGGCGAGCGACCGCACCGGGTTGGCCACCTCGACCAGGTACTCGAACGGCACGTCCTGGTGGTCGTACGCGGTGAGCGCCTTCTGCCGCACCCGGCCGAGCAGGTCGGCGAATCCGGGGTCGCCCCCGGTGTCGGTGCGCAGGACCAGGGTGTTGACGAAGAAGCCGACGAGATCGTCCAGCGCCTGGTCGGTACGGCCGGCGATCGGGCTGCCGACGGGGATGTCCGTACCGGCGCCGAGCCGGGTGAGCAGGGCCGCCAGACCTGCTTGCAGCACCATGAACATGCTGGCGCCGCGTGCGGTGGCCAGGTCGCGCAGTGCCTGGTGCAGCTCGGGATCGAGCCGGACCACGACCCGGTCGCCGCGCTGGGAGGCCACCGGCGGCCGGGGCCGGTCGGAGGGCAGCTGCACCTGCTGCGGGATTCCCGCCAGTTCGGCCTTCCAGTACGTGAGTTGCCGGGCGAACAGGCTGTCCGGGTCGTCGGCGTCGCCGAGCAGATCGCGCTGCCAGCGGGTGTAGTCGGCGTACTGCACCGGCAGCGGGGACCACGGGGGTTCCTCGCCCCGGCAGCGCGCCGCGTAGGCCGTCGCGAGGTCACCGGAGAGCGGCCCCATCGACCAGCCGTCCGCGGCGATGTGGTGCACCACGACCAGGAGTACGTGCCGGTCGGGGGCGAGCGCGTACAGCTCGGCCCGCACCGGCGGATCGGCGGCCAGGTCGAACCCGCGCCCGGCCGAGTCCGCCAGCCGCCCGGCCAGCCGGGCCTCGTCGAGCTCGACCACCGGGAGCGCCGGGTGCGCCTGTTCGGGGCTCAGCACCACCTGGTACGGCACGCCGTCGGTCTCGCGGAAGACGGTCCGCAGGCTCTCGTGCCGGCCGATCACGTCCGCGAGCGCGGTGTGCAGGGACGAGCGGTCGAGGTCGCCGGTCAGGCTGAGCGCGAGCGGCATGTTGTAGGTGGCGCTCGGCCCGTCCATCCGGTGCAGGAACCACAGGCGGCGCTGGGCGAAGGACAGCTCGACCCGCTCGGGGCGAGGGCGGGCGGTCAGTGCGGGCCGCGCCGCTCCGGAGCCGTCCAGGCGAGCCGCGAGTGCGGCGACCGTCGGGGTCTCGAACAGGGTCCGGACCTCCAGCTCCGCGCCAAGGGTCGCCCGGACCCTGGAGGCCAGGCGGGTCGCCAGCAGCGAGTGTCCGCCGAGGTCGAAGAAGCTGTCCTCGACCCCGACCTGTGCCAGCCCGAGCACCTCGGCGAAAAGTTCGGCGAGGAGCTGCTCCTGCGGGGTGCGCGGCGCCCGCCCGGTCACGGCGGCGCCGAGGTCGGGGGCGGGCAGCGCGCGGCGGTCGAGCTTGCCGCTGGCCGTCAGCGGCAGCGCGTCCAGCGCCACGAACGCCGACGGGACCAGGTAGTCGGGCAGCCGCCCGCGCAGCCAGTCGCGGAGTTCGCCGAGGAGGGCGCCGGTCCCCCGGCTGCCGGTCGGACGGTTGGTCAGCGACGACAGTGTCCTGCCGGTGGCTCCGGCCGGCCGGTACGGCTCGGCCGGGGAGCCCCCGGGCGTCCGCGGGTCGGCGAAGACGACGTCCACGGCGTCGGCCCGGGTCGCCGACCAGGTGACGGCCACGGCGCGGCCGAACTCCTTCCCGAGGGAGTGGAACTCCTCCGGATCGGGGAGTCCGCTCTCCTCGGAGGTGTCTTCGGGGGCGCGCAGCCGCTCCAGCAGCTCCGCGATCCGTACGTCCCCGTCCCGCACCGCCCTGGCCAGGGCGGCCTCCCGCACCACGCGGCGGTTCGGCACCCCGGTGATCCGCAGCACCTCGGCGGACGGCCGGGCGAGCAGCTCGCGCAGCTCGGCCGGCGCGGTGATCCGCCGCCCCCACGCGAGCTCGACGGACCGGCCCGGTGTCGTCGGGGCGACCGGAGCCTTGTGCAGCGTCACGTCGTAGCGGTAGCGGGTCAGTTCGTTGTGGTGGCGGCCCCGCTTGACCTCCACGGCCACCGCGCCGATGTCCGTGCCGTGGGTCCGCAGTACGGCGAAGAAGTCCGGGTCGACCAGGAGTTCCTTCTCCACCCTGACAGCCTGCTCCACCGCCCGGCGCACGGCCTCGGGGTCGGTGCCGCCGCCGGTCCGGTGCAGCTGGACGGCGGTGGCCAGCGGGCGCAGCAGCCTCAGGTTGCGGACGTCGCCGATGAAGAGCGCGCCGCCCGGGGCGAGCAGCCCCATCAGCTTTCCGATCACGTCGGCGAGGTAGTCGGCGGACGGGAAGTACTGCACCACCGAGTTGATCACGATGGTGTCGAACTCCCCGGCCGGCAGCCCGTCGGTGTCGTGCGCCGGACGGGTCTGCAGCACCACGCGGCCGGTCAGTCGCTCCTCCCCCGCCACCTGGGCGGTCAGGGCGTCGATCGCGGTGGCGGAGAAGTCGGTCGCCCAGTAGGTCTCGCAGTGGGGCGCGACCTGCGAGAGGAGCAGGCCGGTACCGACGCCGACTTCCAGCACCCGGCGCGGGCGCAGGGCCAGGATGCGGGCCACGGTGGCGTCCCGCCACTCCCGCATCTGCTCGGCCGGAATCGGGCTGGCGTCGTAACTGCTGTTCCAGCCGACGAAGTTGTGGCCGAAGGCCGCTTCTTCGGGGGCGATGGGCAGGGCGTCGTAGATGTCCTGCCACTCGCCCACGTGGTCCGCTTCCAGCCCGTTGTCCCGGGCCTCGTCCTGGTGCGCGACGACGTAGCCGACGAGCCGGTCGTCCCGGGCCACGACGGCCGCCCGGGCGACGGCGGGGTGCTCGGCCAGCGCGGCCTCGACCTCGCCGGGCTCGACGCGGAAGCCGCGGACCTTCACCTGGTCGTCGGCGCGGCCGGCGTACTCCAGCTGGCCGTCGCCCCGCCTGCGCACCAGGTCGCCGGTGCGGTACATGCGCTCACCCGGTACGAACGGGCAGGCGACGAACCTTCCGGCCGTCAGGCCCGGCCGGTTCAGGTATCCCCGCGCGAGGCCGGCGCCCGCGATGTACAGCTCACCCGTGACGCCCGTCGGCACCGGACTCAGCCGGTCGTCCAGGACGTACACCCGGGCGTTGGCGATCGGCCGGCCGATCGGCGGCACACCCGCCGCCGGGGTCAGCGGGTCGCTCATGGTCGCGCACACGGTCGTCTCGGTCGGGCCGTACGCGTTGACCATCCGGCGTCCGGGAGCCCAGCGTGCCACCAGCTCCGGCGGGCACGCCTCACCCGCCACCACCAGCGTCGACGCGGTGACTTCGCCGTCCGGCACGGCGGCGAGGACCGAGGGGGGCACCGTCACGTGGGTGACGCCGAGGCCCGGATCGGTCAGCGCGGCGAGCGGCTCGGCCGCGGAGGGCAGCACCAGGGCCGCTCCGCACAGCAGGGCGGTGAAGATCTCCGAAACCGACGCGTCGAAGCTCGGCGAGGCGAACTGGAGGACTCGGCTGCCGGGTTCGATCGCGAAGCGCTCGATCTGTCCGGCGACGAGGCTCGCCACTCCGCCGTGGCCGACCACGACGCCCTTGGGGCGGCCGGTCGAGCCGGAGGTGTAGATCACGTAGGCCGGATGCCGGACGTCGAGCGCGACCTCCGGGTCGGTGTCCGGCCAGTCGCCCTCGGCCACCATCGCCGGATCGTCGACGACCACCGCCGGACCGGAGTCCGCCAGCATGAAGGAGATCCGCGACGACGGATAGGCCGGATCCACCGGCAGATACGCCGCACCCGCCTTCAGCACACCCAGAACCGCCACCACCGACTCCACCGACCTCGGCAGAGCCACCGCCACGACCTGCTCCGGACCAACCCCCCGAGCGATCAACGCATGCGCGAACCGGTTCGCCCGCACATCGAGCTGACGATACGTCAACTCAACCCCACCACAGACCAACGCCAACGCGTCCGGCGTCAGAGCCACCTGCGCCGCGAGGGCCCGCGGCAGCGGGACGGTGTCCACGTCCCGGGCGGTCTCGTTGTCCTGTTCCACCAACCGGTGCCGCTCGCCGGTGTCGAGGAGGTCGATGGCTCCGATCGCCTGCTCCGGGTCGGCGGTGACGGCCTCCAGCAGGAGCGTCCACCGCCTGACCAGGGAGGCGACCGTCGAGTGGTCGAACAGGTCGGTGGCGTACTCGACCGCGCCGACGATTCCGGCCGGGTTCCCGTCCGCACCGAACTGCTCGACCATGCTCACGCCGAGGTCGAACTTGGCGGTCTTGGTCGCGACCGCGTAGGTGTCGACGTCCAGGCCGGGCAGGTCGAACCGGCCCATGGGGGCGTTCTGCACGGCCAGGACGGTCTGGAACAGGGGGTGATGGGCGAGGGAGCGGGACGGGTTCAGCGCCTCCACCAGATGCTCGAACGGCACGTCCTGGTGCGCGTAACCCGACAACGCCGTCTCCCGCACCCGGCCCAGCAGCTCCGCGAAACTCGGATCACCACTCGTATCGGTACGCAACACCAGCGTATTGACGAAGAACCCCACCAACTCGTCCAACGCCTCATCCGTACGCCCCGCGATCGGACTACCGACCGCGATGTCCGTACCCGCACCCAACCGCGTGTACAACGCCGCCAGAGCCGCCTGCAACACCATGAACAGGCTCGTCCCGGTGCTCCGCGCCAACGTCGCGAGGGCGGTGTGCAGTTCCGCGTCGAGCTCCAGGGCGACGTGGTCGCCGCGCCAGCCGGCGACGGCGGGGCGCGGCCGGTCGGTGGGCAGTCGGAGCAGCTCCGGCAGGTCGGACAGCTGTCGCTTCCAGTAGTCGAGCTGCTCGGCGAACCGGCTCTCCGGGTCGGCGGGGTCCCCGAGCAGCTCGCGCTGCCACAGCGTGTAGTCGGCGTAACTCACCGGCAGGGCGGGCCGGTTCGCCGTACGTCCTTCGCAGCGGGCCGCGTACGCCTCGGCCAGATCGCGGGCGAGTGGTCCGGTGGACCAGCCGTCGGCGGCGATGTGGTGCATGACCAGCAGGAGTACGTGCTCGTCCGGCGCGACGGCGAACAGCTCCGCCCGCAGCGGCGGCTCGGTCGCCAGATCGAAGGGCTGCCGGGCCGACTCGGCGAGGCACTCGGGCAGTTCGGCCCGCGTCACCTCGGCCGGCAGGACCGGGAGGCGGACCGCCGCGGTGTCCAGTACGCGCTGGCACGGTACGCCGCCGACTTCGGGGAACACCGTCCGCAGGCTCTCGTGCCGGGCCACCACGTCCGCGAGCGCCTGGTCGAGCGCGACACGGTCGAGCGTTCCGGTCAGCCGCAGCGCCAGCGGGATGTGGTAGGTCGCGGCGGCTGCGTCCATACGGTGCAGGAACCAGAGCCGGCGCTGAGCGAAGGAGAGCGGCACGGTCCCGGGCCGCTCGTACGCGGTCAGGGCGGGGCGCGGCCGGCCGGTCCCGGTCAGCGCCTCGGCCAGACCGGCCACGGTGGGCGCCTGGAAGAGTGCGCGCAGCCCGAGCTCCACGCCGAGCACCGAGCGCAGCCTGGCGACCAGCCGGGTGGCGAGCAGGGAGTGCCCGCCCAGCGCGAAGAAGTCGTCGTCGACCGAGACCTTCGGCACGTCCAGCACCTCGGCGAACAGCCCGGCGAGGATCTGCTCCTGCGGGGTGCGCGGCATCCGCCCGCCGCCCTCCGGAGCGGTTTCGGGCGCGGGCAGCGCGGCCCGGTCCAGCTTCCCGTTGGGCGTCGACGGCAACGCGTCCCTCACGACGAAGACGGACGGCACCAGGTAGTCCGGCAGGCGCTCGCGCAGGTGCGCCGCCAGCTCCGTGGGACGGACGGCCAGGTCGGGCCGGGTGGCCACGTAGCCGACAAGCCGGTCGTCCCGGGCCACGACGGCCGCCTGGGCGACGGCGGGGTGCTCGGCCAGCGCGGCCTCGACCTCGCCGGGCTCGACGCGGAAGCCGCGGACCTTCACCTGCTGGTCGGCGCGCCCCACGTACTCCAGTGCGCCGTCGGTCCGACGCCGTACCAGGTCGCCGGTGCGGTACATCCGTGCGCCCGCCGGTCCGAACGGGCAGGAGACGAACCGTCCCGATGTCAGTCCCGGCCGGTTCAGGTAACCGCGTGCCAGCCCGGGGCCGGCGACGTACAGCTCCCCTTCCACGCCCGGCGGCACGAGGCGCAGCCGCTCGTCCAGCACGTACACCCGGAAGCCCGCGACCGGTCGCCCGATCGGCGGCACACCGGATCCCGCCGACAGCGGGTCGCTCATGGTCGCGCACACGGTCGTCTCGGTCGGGCCGTACGCGTTGACCATCCGGCGTCCGGGAGCCCAGCGTGCCACCAGCTCCGGCGGGCACGCCTCGCCCGCCACCACCAGCGTGGTGGCCGTGAGTGCGGCGGTGTCCACCGCGGTCAGCGCCGAGGGCGGCAGCGTCACGTGGGTGACGGCGAGCCGGCGGTCCGTCAGGGCTTCCAACGGGGCCTCGGCCGGGGCCAGGACGAGGGCGGCGCCGCTGAGCAGGGCGCCGCAGAGGTCCCAGAAGGACGCGTCGAAGCTCGGCGAGGCGAACTGGAGCACCCGACTGCCCGGCTCGACGCCGAGGCGGTCCACCTGCGCGGCCACCAGGCCCGAGACGCCGGAGTGGCTCACCGCGACGCCCTTGGGGCGGCCGGTCGAGCCGGAGGTGTAGATCACGTAGGCCGGATGCCGGACGTCGAGCGCGACCTCCGGGTCGGTGTCCGGCCAGTCGCCCTCGGCCACCATCGCCGGATCGTCGACGACCACCGCCGGACCGGAGTCCGCCAGCATGAAGGAGATCCGCGACGACGGATAGGCCGGATCCACCGGCAGATACGCCGCACCCGCCTTCAGCACACCCAGAACCGCCACCACCGACTCCACCGACCTCGGCAGAGCCACCGCCACGACCTGCTCCGGACCAACCCCCCGAGCGATCAACGCATGCGCGAACCGGTTCGCCCGCACATCGAGCTGACGATACGTCAACTCAACCCCACCACAGACCAACGCCAACGCGTCCGGCGCCAGGGCCACTCGCGCCGCGAAGAGCTCGGGCAGGCTCGCTCCGGGGGCCGGGTCCTGGACGGCGGGCAGCAGTTCGCCGCGTTCCCCGGCGGAGAGCAGATCGATCCCGCCGATCGGCCGGTCGGGCGCGGCGGCGACTGCGGCCAGCAGCCTGGTCAGCCGGGTGGCCAGGAGCTCGACCGTCGGGCGGTCGAACAGGTCGGTGCTGTACTCGACCGCACCACCGAGCCCGGCCGGCGCGCCGTCGGGCCCGTATTCCTCCGCGAACCCGAAGGTCAGGTCGAGTCGCGCCGTCCCGGTGAGCACGGCCATCCCGGAGACCTGGAGGCCCGGCAGTTCGAAGTCGCCGCCCGGCGCGTTCTGCACGACCAGCCCGGTCTGGAACAGGGGGTGATGGGAGAGGGAGCGGGACGGGTTCAGCGCCTCCACCAGATGCTCGAACGGCACGTCCTGGTGCGCGTAACCCGACAACGCCGTCTCCCGCACCCGGCCCAGCAACTCCGCGAAACTCGGATCACCACTCGTATCGGTACGCAACACCAGCGTATTGACGAAGAACCCCACCAACTCGTCCAACGCCTCATCCGTACGCCCCGCGATCGGACTACCGACCGCGATGTCCGTACCCGCACCCAACCGCGTGTACAACGCCGCCAGAGCCGCCTGCAACACCATGAACAGGGTCGCCCCCGATCGTCGCGCCAACTCGAGCAGTCGGCCGTGCAGTTCGGCGTCGATCCTGAGCTCTGCCAGGTCCCCTCCGTACGACATGACGGCCGGGCGCGGCCGGTCCGCGGGGAGTCGGAGCTGCTCGGGCAGCCCGGCCAGCGTCCGCTTCCAGTAGGCGACCTGGCGGGTGAACAGGCTGTCGGCGTCGTGCTCGTCGCCCAGGATCTCGTGCTGCCACAGGGTGTAGTCGCCGTACGTCACCGGCAGTGGCGGCCAGGCCGGCGCCTCGCCGGCCTGCCTGGTGGTGTAGGCGGTGGCCAGGTCGCGGGCGAGCGGGCCCATGGACCAGCCGTCCCCGACGATGTGGTGCATGACCAGCAGCAGCACGTGCTCGTCCGGCGCGACGGCGAACAGCTCGGCCCGCAGCGGTACTTCCGAGGTCAGGTCGAAGCCGCGCACCGCCGACTCCCGGAGCAGGGCGCGTACCTCCTTCTCCCCGGTGGTGCGTACGGTCAGCGGAAGGGCGGCCTCGGCGGTGTCGAGCACCCTCTGGTGCGGGATTCCGCCCGTGTGCGGGAAGACCGTGCGCAGCGTCTCGTGCCGGGTCATCACGTCCACGAGCGCGGCGCTCAGCGCGGCCCGGTCGAGGTCACCGGTCAGCCGCAGGGCCAGCGGCATGTGGTAAGTGGCGCTCGGCGCCCCGAACTGCTGGAGGAACCAGAGCCGTCGCTGCGCGAAGGACAGTGGCATGGGTTCACGGCGGGGCCTGGGCACCAGGGCCCGCCGCGCGCTGCGTGCGTCGTGCAGCCCGGCCGCCATCCCGGCAGGGGTGGGGCTCCGGAACAGGGCTCGCAGCTCCACTTCGACCCCGAGGGTCGCCCGGACCCGCGAGACCAGCCGGGTCGCGAGCAGGGAGTGCCCGCCCAGCGCGAAGAAGTCCTCGTCGACCCCGACCCGGGCGAGGCCCAGCACCTCGGCGAACAGCTCGCACAGGATCTGTTCCTGAGGTGTGCGCGGAGCACGGCCGCCCGCGGGCGTGGCGGGCTCCGGGGTGGGCAGGGCCGCCCGGTCGAGCTTGCCGTTCGGTGTCAGCGGCAGCGCGTCGAGCAGCACGAACGCGGACGGCACCATGTACTCGGGCACCCGGTCGCGCAGGTGCGCCGCGAGCGCCCCCGCGGTCGCCCCGGTCGTGTCCGAAGCGACGACCCAGGCGACGAGCCGGTCCTCGCGGGCCAGCACCGCGACCTGGGCGACGCCCGGGTGTTCGGTGAGCTGGGCTTCGATCTCGCCCGGCTCGATCCGGAACCCGCGCACCTTGACCTGGTGGTCGACCCGGCCGGCGAATTCCAGCTCGCCGTCGGCGCGCCAGCGCACCAGGTCGCCGGTGCGGTACATCCGCGTGCCCGCCGGCCCGTACGGGTCGGCGACGAAGCGTCCGGCGCTCGGGCCGGGACGGTTCAGGTAGCCACGCGCCAGGCCGGCGCCCGCGAGGTAGAGCTCTCCCGTCACGCCGGGAGCGACCGGCCGCAGGGCCTGGTCCAGCACGTAGGCACGGCAGTTGGCGATCGGGCGGCCGATCGGCACCGGCTGCGGGCAGTCGGCGGCGTCGGCCGGCAGCGGATAGGCGGTGATGACATGGGTCTCGGCGGGCCCGTAGTGGTTGTGCAGCACCCGGCCCGGCCGGCGGGCCTGGAGGCGGCGCACGGCACTCCCCAGCCGCATCGCCTCTCCGGCCTGCGCGACCAGCCGCAGGTGCGGCAGGTCAAGGCCCGCCTCTTCGGCGGCCTCGGCCAGCGCCTCGATCACCAGGTTCGGCGCGAACAGCTCCTCGACCCGGTGCCGGTCCAGCCAGTGGGCGAACAGTTCGGCGCTGCGGCGCTGCTCCTCGGTCGGCACCACCAGGGTCTTGCCGTACAGCAGCGCGGAGAGCATCTCCTGCACCGAGACGTCGAAGCTGATCGCGGTGAACTGCGCGGTGCGCGTGCCTGCTTCGCCGCCGACGGCCCGGTGGTGCCAGGCCAGCAGGTTGAGCAGTCCACCGGCGGGCATCACCACGGCCTTGGGGCGTCCGGTGGAACCGGAGGTGTAGATGACGTAGGCGGGGTGCCGGTCGTCCACCGGGACGGCCGGATCGTGCTCGGGCAGCGGACCGGAGGGCGTGACGGCCGCGAGGTCGTCGAGCACCACCGCCGGACGGGCGTCCCGCAGCATGTAATCGATGCGGGCGGACGGGTAGTCCGGGTCGATCGGCAGGTAGGCCGCGCCCGTCTTGAGCACCGCGAGGACGGCGACCACCAGCTCGGCCGAACGTGGCAGCCGCAGGGCGACCACCTGCTCCGGGCCCACGCCGCGCGCGATCAGCGCGTGGGCCAGCCGGTTCGCCCTGCGGTTCAGCTCGCGGTAGGGCAGCACGGCGCCCTCGAACAGCACCGCCGGAGCGTCCGGAGTCTCCCGGACCCGCTCCTCGAAGAGCGCGGGCAGGGTGGCGTCGGGGACCTCGCAGGCGGTGTCGTTGCGAACCACCAGCAGCTCACGGCGCTCCTCGGCGGTGAGGACGTCGATCCGGCTGAGCGGACGCTCCGGCTCGGCGACCACCGCCGCGAGCAGCCGCAGCCACCGGGCGACCAGCGCCTCGACCGTGGCGGGGTCGAAGAGGTCGGTGCTGAATTCGACCCGGCCGACGATGCCCTCGGCCGCGCCCGTGCCGCCGCGCTCCAGCAGGTGGAAGCCGAGGTCGAACATGGCCGTGGGCGTCCGCACCAGGACGATCTCGGTGTCCAGGCCGCTCAGCGCGAACTCGGTGCGAGGCACGTTCTGCAGCGCGAGCAGTACCTGGAACAGCGGCTGGCGGGCGAGCGAACGGGACGGGTTGAGGGCTTCGACGACGTGGTCGAACGGCAGGTCCTGGTGCGCGTAGGCGCCGAGCGCGCCCTCCCGGACCCGTCCCAGCAGCTCGGCGAAGGACGGGTCGCCGCTGGTGTCCGTACGGAGTACCAGGGTGTTGACGAAGAACCCGATGAGGTCGTCCAGCGCCTGGTCGGTCCGGCCGGCGATGAGGCTGCCGACCGGGATGTCCGTGCCGGCGCCGAGCTTCTCCAGCAGCGAGGCCAGGGCGGCCTGCAGCACCATGTACACGCTGGCGCCGTGCTGCCGGCCCAGCCGGATCAGCCCGTCGTGGAGTTCGGCGTCCAGTTCGATCGCCAGGTGGCCGCCAGAGTAGGTGGGGGTGGCGGGCCGGTGGCGGTCGGCGGGGAGCCTGATCTGCTCCGGCAGCTCCGCGAGCGTCCGGGTCCAGTAGGCCGTCTGACGCGCCGACAGGCTTTCCTGGTCGGCCGCTTCACCGAGCAGTCGGTGCTGCCACAGGGTGTAGTCGGCGTACTGCACGGGCAGGGGCGGCCACGGGGGTGCCTCGCCGCGCCGGCGTGCCGCGTACGCGGTGGCGAGGTCGGCGGCCAGCGGGCCCAGCGACCAGCCGTCGCCGGCGATGTGGTGCATCACCAGGAGCAGCACGTGCTCACCGGACGAGATCTCGAACACCTGGGCGCGCAGCGGTGGTTCGGCCGCGATGTCGAATCCGCGCGCCACCGCCCCGGCCAGCAGTCCGGGCAGCTCCGCGTCGTCGGTCCGGGTGACCGTCACCTTCGGGCGTGCCTCCCCCGCGGCGAACACCCGCTGGTAGGGCACGCCGTCCGCGCTCGGGAAGACCGTGCGCAGGGTTTCGTGGCGGTCGGCGAGGTCGCCCAAGGCCGCTTCGAGGGCCGCCAGGTCCAGCGTTCCCGAGAGCCGCCAGGCGAGCGGCATGTTGTAGACCGAGTCCGCGCCCTCCAGTTGGCGCAGGAACCAGAGCCTCCGCTGGGCGGACGACAGCGGTACCCGCTCGGGCCGCTCCGCACGCTCCAGGGCGAGCCGGGCCCGGTCCGCGCCGCTCAGCCCGTCGGCCAGCCCAGCCACGGTCGGGGTACGGAAGAGGGTGCGCAGGGGCAGCTCCACGCCCAGCGTCGCACGGACCCTGGCCACCAGCCGGGTGGCGAGCAGGGAGTGCCCGCCGAGATCGAAGAAGTCGTCGTCGGCGCCGACCCGGGGCAGGCCCAGCACCTCGGCGAACAGCCCGGCCAGCACCTGTTCCCGGGGAGTACGCGGTGCCCGTCCGGCCGGCGTCGCGGTGGTCCCGGGCTCGGGCAGGGCACGCCGGTCCACCTTGCCGCTGGTGTTCAGCGGCAGGGTGTCGAGGGGGACGAACGCGGTCGGCACCATGTAGTCCGGCAGCCGTTCGCGCAGGTGCGCCCGCAGCTCCTCCGGCCGGAGCTCCGCGCCGGTGACCGGCACCGGATAGGCGACCAGCCGGGAGTCCCGCGCCCGGTCCTGCCGGACGATCACGGCGGCGCGCGCGACCTGCGGGTGGTCGGCGAGGACCGCCTCGATCTCGCCGAGCTCGATCCGGTATCCGCGGATCTTGACCTGGTCGTCGGTGCGGCCGAGGAACTCCAGGTTCCCGTCCCGGTTCCACCGCGCCAGGTCGCCCGTACGGTACATCCGCGAACCGCCGGCACCGAACGGGTCCGCCACGAAACGTCCCGAGGTCAGGCCGGGACGGTTCAGGTAGCCGCGCGCCAGCCCCGCACCCGCGATGTACAGCTCACCCGCCACACCGGCCGGCACCGGCCGCAACGCGGCGTCGAGCACGTACAGCCGGACACCGCCGAGAGGCCGGCCGATCACCTGGTGCGGGCTGGATTCCAGTGGCGCGACGACCGAGTCCACCGTGCACTCGGACGGCCCGTAGTAGTTCAGGGCGGTCACCCCGTCGGCGGCCCGCAACCGCTCCCACAGCTGCTCGGGGACGGTCTCGCCGCCCAGCCCGACCATCGTGGGACGCCACCGGGGGTTGTCCAGCAGGCCGTTCTCGACGAGGAGTTGCAGATAGGACGGGGTGCCGCCGACGGTGTCCAGTCCGGCACGGGCGGCGTAGTCGAGGTAGGCCCGCGGATCGGACCTGGTCGCCTCGTCCAGGACGTGCAGTTCGTGGCCCGCGAAGAGGGCGATCAGCTGATCGAGGGAGGCGTCGAAGGACACGGACGTGGTCAGTCCGACCCGCATCCGCTTCTTCGCGCGGAAGACCAGGGGCAACTGGTTGGCGAGCAGGTTGCGCAGGCCGCCGTGGGTCGCGACCACGCCCTTGGGCCTGCCCGTGGAGCCCGAGGTGTAGATGACGTACGCCGGATGATCCGGACCGACCGACACCATCGGGTCCACCACCGGACCCCCCGCCACCATGGCCGCCGTCACCGGCTCGTCCACCACCAGCCGGCCCACCGGCCCCTCCGGCAACCGGCCACCCGTACGCACATCCGTCACCAGCAGAACCGGACGGGCATCCTCCAGCAGATACGCGATCCGCGCGGCCGGATACTCCGGATCCACCGGAACGTACGCCGCCCCCGCCTTCAGCACCGCCAGGATCGCCACCACCAACCCGGCCGACCTCGGCAACGCCACCGCCACCAACCGCTCCGGCCCCACACCCCGAGCAACCAACGCATGCGCCAACCGATTCGCCCGCGCATCCAACTCCGCGAACGACAACGACCCATCCGGACCCACCACCGCACACGCATCCGGAACCACACCCACCCGAGCCCGGAACAACTCCAGCAGACCCTCACCGGAAGGCTCCACCACCGGACCCGTACCCAGAGCCACCAAATCACCGTGCTCATCCGCCGTGAGCAGATCGATCCCGCTGAGCCTGCGTCGCGGATCGGCGACCGCCGCGCGGAGCAGCCGCTCCAGCCGCCCGATCATCGTCTCGACGGCGGCCGGCTCGTACAGGTCGGTGGTGTACTCGACGGACCCGTCGATCCCGTCCGGAGTACCGTCCTCCGCGAGCCGTTCGGACAGGGTGAAGATCAGGTCGAGCTTGGCCGTGGTCGACGCCGACGGCATGTCGTCGACGCGCAGCCCGGCCGGCGCGAAGTCGGCCCGGGGCGCGTTCTGGAGCACCAGCATGACCTGGAACAGCGGGTGGTGCGCCAGCGACCGGGAGGGGTTGAGGACCTCGACCAGGTACTCGAACGGGAGGTCCTGGTGGGCGTACCCGGCCAGCGCCGTGTCCCGGACCCGGCCCAGCAGTTCGGCGAAGGTCGGATCGCCCGACGTGTCGGTGCGGAACACCAGGGTGTTGACGAAGTAGCCGACCAGTTCGTCCTGCGCCTGGTCGGTCCGTCCGGCGACGGGGCTGCCGACCGGGATGTCGTCGCCGGCGCCGAGCTTGCTCAGCAGCGCGGCCAGCGCCGCCTGGAGGACCATGAAGAGACTGGTCCCGTGCGCGCGGGCGAGCTCGCGAAGACCGCGGTGCAGCTCGGCGTCCAGCCCGGCGCTCGTGGAAGAGCCCCGGTGTGTGGCGATCGCCGGGCGGGGGCGGTCGGTGGGCAGCTGGATGCACTCCGGCAGACCTGCCAGCTGCCGGGCCCAGTAGTCCGCGTGTCCCGCGAACAGGCTGTCCCGGTCGGCGGCGTCGCCGAGCAGTTCGTGCTGCCACAGGGTGTAGTCGGCGTACTGCACCGGCAGGGGCGCCCACCGCGGCTCCTCGCCGTGCCTGCGTGCCGCGTAGGCGGCGGTGAGTCCCTGCGTGAGCGGGCCCAGCGACCAGCCGTCGCCGGCGATGTGGTGGAGCACCAACTGGAACACGTGCTCGTCCGGCGCGAGTTCGAACAGCGAGACCCGCAGCGGCACCTCGGCCGCCAGGTCGAACGGACGGTCCTTCTCCTCCGCCATCAGCGCGGAGAGTCCGGCCTCGGTGGTCCGGCCCACGAGCAGCCGCGGGCGGGCCGCCGCCACGTCCAGCACCTGCTGGTGCGGCGCGCCGTCCACCGCGGGAAAGACGGTGCGCAGGCTTTCGTGCCGGGCCACCACGTCCGCCACGGCGGCTTCCAGTGCCCGCCGGTCCAGGTCCCCGGACAGTCGCCAGGCCAGGGAGATGTGGTAGCTCGCTGCCGCCCCCTCCAACTGGTGCAGGAACCACAGCCGTCGCTGCGCGAACGACAGCGGGACCATGGGGGGTCGCTCGCGCTTCACCAGGGCCCTCTGCGCCGGCCCGGCGGCCACCAGGGCGGCGGCCAGTCCCGCCGGGGCCGGTGCCTCGAACAGGGTGCGCAGCGGCATTTCCACGCCGAGCGTCGCGCGGATGCGGGCGGCCAGGCGGGTGGCCAGCAGGGAGTGCCCGCCCAGGTCGAAGAATCCGTCCTCCACACCGACGGACGCCACCCCCAGCACCTCCGCGAACAGCTCGCAGAGGATCTGCTCCTGCGGGGTGCGCGGCGCACGGGAGGTGGCCGCCGGGGCGGTGTCGGGGGCGGGAAGGGCCCGGTGGTCCAGCTTGCCGTTGACGGTCAGCGGCAGCGCGTCCAGCATGACGAACGCCGACGGCACCATGTACTCCGGCAGCCGCTCCCGCAGGTCTCCGCGCAGCCCGGCGGCTTCGAGCACGGCGCCCCGGGCGGGTACCACGTACGCGGCCAGCCGGGTGTCGTCGGCCCGGTCCTGGCGGGCCAGGACGGCGACCTGGGCGACACCGGGGCACGCGGCGAGCGCCGCCTCGATCTCCCCGAGTTCGATCCGGAACCCGCGCACCTTCACCTGCTGGTCCGCCCGGCCCACGTAGCGCAGAGTGCCGTCCACCGCACGGCGCACCACGTCGCCGCTGCGGTACATGCGCGATCCCGGCGGTCCGAACGGGTCCGCCACGAACCGCCCCGCGGTCAGGGCCGGCCGGTTCAGGTAGCCGCGTGCCAGGCCCGCGCCCGCGACGTACAACTCACCGGGCACGCCCGGGGCCACCGGCCGCAGGCCGTCGTCGAGGACGTACGCCCGAAGGTCCGGGAGGGCCTCGCCGATCCGGCCGGTGGCAGGGGACCGGTCGAGCGCCGCGTACGTGACGTGCACCGTGGTCTCGGTGATGCCGTACATGTTGACCAGGCGCGGCGCGTCGTCCGGGTGCCTCTCGTACCAGCTCGACAGTCGGCTGTGCTCCAGCGCCTCGCCGCCGAACACCACGGTGCGCAGGGCGAGTCGGCGGCCGGTCTCCGGCGCCTCCGCGTCCGCCTGCGTCAGCTGGTAGAAGGCGGACGGCGTCTGGTTGAGCACGGTGACCCGCTCGCGGGCGAGCAGTTCCAGGAACCGGCCGGGCGACCGGCTGGTCTCGTGGTCCACGACCACCAGGCGGCCGCCGTGCAGCAGCGGGCCCCACAGCTCCCACACCGAGAAGTCGAAGGCGTAGGAGTGGAAGAGGGTCCACACGTCCTCGGCGGTGAAACCGAACAGTTCCCGGGTGGTGGAGAACAGGCGCACCACGTTGCCGTGCGGAACCACCACGCCCTTGGGGTTGCCGGTGGAACCGGACGTGTGGATGACGTAGGCGGTGTGGCCGGGGTCGAGGGCGATCCCCGGGTCCGTGTCCGGCAGCCCGTCCAGGTCGGCGGTGTCCAGCAGCAGCCGCTCCACTCCCCCGGACTCCAGCCGCTCTCCGGTCCGGCTCGTCGTCACGAGGAGCGCGGGCCGGGTGTCCTGGAGCAGATAGGCGATGCGGGCGGCGGGGTACTCCGGGTCCACCGGCACGTAGGCGGCGCCGGCCTTGAGCACCGCGAGAACCGCCACGACCAGCTCCGCCGAGCGCGGCAGAGCCAGCGCCACCAGCTGCTCCGGCCCCACTCCGCGGCCGATCAGGGCGTGCGCCAGCCGGTTGGCGCGGGAGTTCAACTGGCCGTACGTCAGGGATGTCGTGCCGTCGCTGAGGGCGGTCGCGGCGGGGTTCGCCCGTACCTGCCGCTCGAACAGCGCGGGCAGGCCGCACTCCGGCAGCACCCCGTCCTGGTCGGTCCCGGCCGGCAGCAGGGCCCGGAGCTCGTCGGCGGACACCACGTCCACCTGGCCGATCCGCCGGCCGGGGGCGGCGGCGACCGCGCGCAGCAGCCGCTGCCACCGCTCGACGATCCCGGCGACGGTGGCCGCGTCGAACAGATCGGTGCTGTACTCCACCACGCCCGACAGCCCGTCCCCGTCCGGCTGTTCGGCCAGGACGAAGTTCAGGTCGCACTTGGCCGTACCGGTGGGGACCAGGTCGGTCGCCACCCGCAGTCCCGGCAGGTCGAAGGTGCCGAACGGCGCGTTCTGGAGGGTGAGCATGGTCTGGAACAGCGGGTGGTGGGCGAGCGTCCGGGTCGGGTTCAACGCCTCCACCAGATGCTCGAACGGCATCTCCTGGTGCGCGTAGGCTTCCAGCGCCCCGGAGCGCACCCGGCCCAGCAGTTCGGTGAACGAGGGGTCCCCGGACAGGTCGGTGCGCAGCACCAGGGTGTTGACGAAGAAGCCGACCAGGTCGTCCAGGGCCTCGTCGGTGCGCCCCGCGATCGGGGTGCCGATGGGGACGTCGGTGCCGGCGCCGAGCTTGCCCAGCAGAGCGGCCAGACCGGCCTGGAGCACCATGAAGAGGCTGGCTCCGCCGTCGCGGGCGAGTCCGCGCAGGGCCTGGTGCAGCTCGGCGTCGATCCGTACCGGCAGCTGGGCGCCCCGGTAGGTCATCGCCGCGGGCCGGGGCCGGTCGAAGGGAAGCTCGGCCTGCTCGGGCAGGCCCGTCAGACGCTCCCGCCAGTAGGTGAGCTGGTTGCTGAGCAGGCTGTCCCGGTCGGCGCCGTCGCCCAGCAGCTCCTGCTGCCAGAGGGCGTAGTCGGCGTACTGGACGGGGAGCGGCGACCACTGCGGCTTCGCTCCGCCGCTGCGGGCCGCGTAGGCGGCCGTCAGGTCCCGCGAGAGCGGCCCGGTCGACCAGCCGTCACCGGCGATGTGGTGCATCACCAGCAGCAGCACGTGCTCCTCGGCGCCGAGGCGGAACAGTTCGGCGCGCAGCGGCGGCTCGTCGGAGAGTTCGAAGCCACGCCGCGCCGCCTGGGCCAGCCTGTCGGGCAGCTCGCGCTCGCCGACCTCGGTCATCCGCAGCCGCGGCCGTGCGGCGTCGGCGTCGAGCACCCGCTGCCCCGGCACGCCGTCGGCCACCGGGAAGACGGTGCGCAGGCTCTCGTGCCGCTCGGTCACGTCCGCGAGGGCGGCTTCCAGGGCGCGCAGGTCCAGGCTTCCGGACAGCCGCAGGGTCAGCGGGATGTTGTAGGTGGCGCTCGGGCCCTCCATCCGGTGCAGGAACCACAGACGGCGCTGTGCGGAGGAGAGCGGGACCGTCCCGGGCCGCTCGCGCCGCCCCAGCGCCGGGCGCGCCCGGCCCGCGGCGTCCACCGCGGCGGCCAGCTCCGTCACCGTCGGCGCGTCGAACAGGTCGTGCAGCCTCAGCTCCACGCCCAGCACCGACCGGGCTCGGGCGACCAGCCGGGTGGCGAGCAGGGAGTGCCCGCCGAGATCGAAGAAGCTGTCGTCCAGCCCGGCTTCGGCGACCCCGAGCACCTCGGCGAACAGCCCCTGGAGCAGGTGCTCGACCGCGGTGCGCGGAGCTCGCCCCGGTGCGGCGGGCTGCTGCTCGGGGGCCGGGAGGGCGCGGCGGTCGAGCTTGCCGTTCGGGGTCAGCGGCAGCGCGTCCAGCACCACGAGGGCGGACGGCACCATGGAGGCGGGCAGCCGCTCCCGCAGCCGGGCCCGCACTCCGTCCACCGTGACGGTCTGCCCCTCGGCGGGGACGACGTACGCGACCAGCCGGGGTTCCTCGTCGGTGCGCACCGTGACGGCGGCGCGCGCGACCTGCGGGTCGCCGGCGAGGACCGCCTCGATCTCGCCGAGCTCGATCCGGTGACCCCGGATCTTGACCTGGTCGTCGGTGCGGCCGAGGAACTCCAGGTTCCCGTCCCGGTTCCACCGCGCCAGGTCGCCCGTACGGTACATCCGCGAGCCACCTGGACCGAACGGGTCCGCCACGAAACGTCCCGAGGTCAGGCCGGGACGGTTCAGGTAGCCGCGCGCCAGCCCCGCACCCGCGATGTACAGCTCACCCGCCACACCGGCCGGCACCGGCCGCAACGCGGCGTCGAGCACGTACAGCCGGGAGTTGGTGACGGGCCGGCCGATGACCGGGCGCGGGCTCGACGCCACGGGCGCGGCCACCGAGTTGACGGTGCACTCGGAGGGTCCGTAGAGGTTGAGGCAGGATGTCCCGTCGGCGGCCCGCAGCCGCTCCCACAGCTGCTCGGGTACGGCCTCGCCGCCGGCCGCGACCAGCGCGGGACGGTGGCGCGGGTCGTCCAGCAGCCCGGCGGAGACGAGGATCTGGAGGTAGGAGGGGGTGGCCTCGACGTAGTCCAGTCGCCGGGACGCCGCGTAGTCGACGAAGGCCTCCGGGTCGGTCCAGGTCGCGTGGTCCAGGACGTGCAGCTCGTGGCCCGCGAAGGGGGCCATCAGCTGGTTCCAGGAGGCGTCGAAGGACACCGAGGTGGTCAGCGCCACCCTCAGCCGCTGCCGGTCCTTCAGCAGCGGTGCGAACTGCACCAGCAGGTGGTCGGCGAGCAGGTTGCGCAGGCCGCCGTGGGTCGCGACCACGCCCTTGGGCCTGCCCGTGGAACCCGAGGTGTAGATGACGTACGCCGGATGATCCGGACCGACCGACACCCCCGGGTCCACCACCGGACCCCCCGCCACCAGGGCCGCCGTCACCGGCTCGTCCACCACCAGCCGACCCACCGGCCCCTCCGGCAACCGGCCCCCGGTAGCCACATCCGTCACCAACAGAACCGGACAGGCATCCTCCAGCAGATACGCGATCCGCGCGGCCGGATACTCCGGATCCACCGGAACGTACGCCGCCCCCGCCTTCAGCACCGCCAGGATCGCCACCACCAACCCGGCCGACCTCGGCAACGCCACCGCCACCAACCGCTCCGGACCCACACCCCGAGCAACCAACGCATGCGCCAACCGATTCGCCCGCGCATCCAACTCCGCGAACGACAACGACCCCTCCGGACCCACCACCGCACACGCATCCGGAACCACACCCACCCGAGCCCGGAACAACTCCAGCAGACCCTCACCGGAAGGCTCCACCACCGGACCCGTACCCAGAGCCACCAAATCACCGTGCTCATCCGCCGTGAGCAGATCGATCCCGCCCACCGTCTCGTCCGGGTCGCACTCCGCGACGGCGTCGAGCAGGGCGAGCAGCCGCTCCTGGTGTGCGGCGAGGTCGTCGTCGGCGTATGCCTCCGGCGCGCCGTGCAGCCTGAGGAGCGGAGGGGTGCCGTCCCGGTAGTCGAACACCCAGACGGCCAGGTCGGTGGTCGACCCCGACACGAAGTGGTGCACCGAAGCGGGGTGCCCCGCGAAGCTCGGCCGCGCGTTGAAGGCCATGATGTTGACGATCAGCGGGAACGCCGTACCGATGCTTCCGGGTGCGCCGAGGTCGCGCAGCAGGTCCTCGCTGCGGTAGCGCTCGTGCGCGACGGCCGACTCGGTCTCCCGGGCCACCTGGGCGACGAGCTCGCCCCAGGGCATGTCGGGGCGCACGGTCAGCCGCAGGGGCACCACGTTGGACATGGTGCCGGGCACCGACAGCAGGCTGCGCTCGGAGCCCCGACGGGCGGTGACGGGGAGGGCGAGCACCACGTCCTGGGCGCCGCTCAGCCGGTGGGCGTAGAGGGCCGTCGCGGCGATGACCACGCGGGACCACCGGACGCCGGCCCGGCCGGCCGCGGCACGCAGGGCATCGGGACTCCGCAGTTCCCGCTCCTCGGCCAGGAGCAGGGCCCGGTGCGGGTCGGTCGCGGAGGTGTCGGCGAGCCGTGTCGGCGCCGGCAGATCGGCGAAGCGCCCGGTCCAGTAGGCACGGTCGGTGAGGAAGTCGGCGGACGCACGGTAGGCGTCGTCGCTGTCGACCAGGTCCCGGAGGGAGCCGAACGGGCAGGGCGGCACGTCGCCGCCCTCGGCCAGGGCCGAGTACACCTCGCCGACCCGCTGACGGACCATGGAGCTGCTGATCGCGTCCAGCACCAGGTGGTGGTAGTTGAGGTACCAGAGGAACTCCGTGGGTGACAGCCGGATCAGCGCGTGGCCGAACAGCGGGTCACGGGTGAGGTTTAAGGGGCGGGCCAGGTCCCGTTCCATCCATTGCACGGCCGTCGCCCGGGGATCCGGCTCCGACCCGAAGTCGAGGTGGACGGGCGCCCAGTCCCAGCTCTCGCGGAGGATCTGGCAGGGGCCGTCACCGTCGTCGACGAAGGTCACGTGCAGGGCGTCGACCTCGTCCACGACCAGGCGCAGCGCGGCGTCGAACAGTTCAGGATCGACCGGCCCGTGGATCTCCAGGCACTCACCGACTCGGTAGCCGGGGATCGGTGTCCGGGAGCTCTGCTCGGCGAGCCAGATCTCCCGCTGGGCCGCGGTCAGGGAAAGGACGTCGCCGTCACGACGGGACATGGGGGTACCTCCAGAAGTATGGGTGGGCCATGCGCGCAGGGCGTGCCACCGGGGCCGGCCGCGGTGCGTGTCACGTGGTCGGCGAGGGGGCGGCTCGTCTGCGGGTCAGGCGGCGATTTCGCCGGCCTGGAGCTGCCAGAGGGATGCGTAGAGCCCGTGCTGGGCGAGGAGTTCGTCGTGGGTGCCTTGCTCGGCGACGATGCCGCGCTTGTCCATGACGTAGATCCGGTCGGCGTGCCGGACCGTGGAGAGGCGATGCGCGATGACGATCATCGTCCGGTCCGCCGCGAAGCTGCGCAGGGTGCGCTGGATCGCGGCCTCGGTCTCGTTGTCCACGGCGGAGGTGGCCTCGTCGAGGATGACGACGGGTGAGTCCTTGAGGATCGCGCGCGCCAGAGCGATCCTTTGCCGCTGGCCGCCGGAGAGCGTGGCGCCGCGTTCGCCGATCAGGGTGTCGTAGCCGTCGGGCAGGGTGGCGACGAAGGTGTGCGCCTCGGCCATGGCGGCGGCCCGGACCACGTCCTCGTGCGAGGCGCCGAAGGTGCCGTAACGGATGTTGTCGGCGATGCTGCCGTCGAAGAGGAACGGATCCTGCGCGACGAAGCCGACGGCATGGCGCAGGTCGTGCCGCCGCAGGTCGCGGACGTCCTGTCCGTCGAGCAGCACCCTGCCGGAATCCGCATCCTGGTAGCGCATCAGCAGTTTGGCGATCGTCGTCTTGCCCGAGCCGGTGGCTCCCACCAGGGCGGTCACCTGCCCGGCCGGGATGGTCAGGGAGAGGTCCTCCAGTGTCGCCGGGCGACCGGGGTAGGCGAAGGTGACCCCGTCGAGGACGATCTCGCCCCGCACTTCGGCGTTTTCGAGCTTCCCGTCGCCGCTGTCGGCCTCGACGGGCAGGGCGCGCAGGCGCTGGACCCGGTCGTAGGACGCAAGGGTGCGCTGGTACTGGTCGGCGATGCCGCCGAGCCGGCTCATCCGCATCAGCAGCATCTGGGGCAGTCCGATCAGCGGGCTGAACACCTCGAAGCGCAGGGTGCCGTTGAGCACCGACCGACCGCCGATCAGCAGGGTGCCGGCCATGGACGCGGTGGTCCAGGCCCGTACGGTCTCGACGTGGCGGATCGTGCTCCGGTCGGCCTGCCGACTGCTCTCCTGCACCGATTCGCTCAGCTCGTCGACGCGTGTCGCCTCGTACTCCTCGGTGCAGAAGCTCTTGACGGTCGCACCGGCTTCGAGCGAGTTGATCACCTGGCTGCCGAGCCTGGCCCGCCGTTCGCCGGTGGCGGCGTAGGTTGCCGCTGCCTCGCTCTGGTGGCGCAGTGAGAGCCAGGCGACGACCGGGATCGGCAGGAACGCGATCCAGGCGATCTGCGGTGCCAGCAGGAGGAACGCGGGCACCAGGACGGCGAGGCTGGTGCCGAGTTGCAGCACGTCGTTGGCCGGGCCGGCGAAGAAGGCGCCCAGCTGGCCGACGTCGTTGGTGAGTGCGCCGGTCACCCGGCTGGTCCGCTCGCCCTCCAGGTGCCCCAGTTCGAGGTGCTGGACGTGCCGGTACGTGCGGCTCCGCCAGTCGTGCTCGATGTCCTGGCCCAGTCGGCGCCACTGGAGGTTCGAGGCGTAGGAGAGACCTGCCACCGCGGCGCAGGCGACGGCCACCAGGCCTGCCAGTCCCAGGAGTTGGGCCGATGCCGTGGTCAGGCCGAGGCCGACCAGCGGAGCCGCCTCGCCCTTGATGAGGACGAGGCCGGTCCATCCGAGGAAGGTGCCGAGTGCCATCTCCGCGGCCTGGCAGGCGACGGACAGGGCTGCGGCCCGGTAGAGGCGGCGGCGGTGCGGGCCGACGATCTCCAGCAGGGGGTGGCGTTCGGCATCGGCCCCGGCCGCGTGCCGGGCCGCCTCGACCGTTCCGCGCCATGCCTTCCGGAGGACGATCGCGGTCGCTGCGGCAACCCCGCCCGCCGCCACCAACTGCCTTCCCCTCGCGGCCCCCTTGATCAGCGTGACGCCGGCCACGACACCGCCACCGACGGCGAGCACCGGTCGCAGCACCGGGCCGCGGTCCGCCCGCGGGGCGGAAGCGGCGGCGGGGCCGACCGGGCGTGCCGGGCTTCCCGATCCGGTCGCGTTCTCCGCGACGCGGGTGATGGCTCCGCGGATGATCCGGCCGACGTCCGCGGCGCGCAGCCGCGCGTCGTGCCGGACGAGCACCCCGCCGGTGACCGGGTTGGCCCGGGCCTCGGTGATCCCTGGAATGCGGCCCAGCGCGGCGGCGAGGATCTCGGCCGTCCGGGGGCGTCCGAGCACCAGCCGGACGTCCCAGCGCTGGCGGCCCGGGATGACCGAGCGCGGGCTCGCACCCAGTTCCACGGAGCGGAATCCGGCTGCGGCACCCAGTAGCGATGGCATGTGTACGATCACCTGTTTGCGGAGGTCGCGGGAATCCGCCATGGACACGACGGAATGCGGCGACGGAGCGGGAGAATCTGAACGGCGGATCTCTGCGGTCGAACGGCCTGACAACGGCCGCCGCCCGGGTGCGCTCCGCCTGGGGCGCGTCTTCGAACTGCCGTCGTCCGCCCGGAGGGCGGGTCCGGCGGCATCCGGTGCGTGCGATCGCACGGCGGAGGGTCGCCCCGATACTGGATGTACCGGGGTGATCCCGACAACGGGGCGAGCGTGACTGCCGGACGTCGCCCGGCAAGGGGGACTTTCGCGACACGCTTTGGATCGATCGGCGTGCGCGCCCGGCGGCGGCCCCGGTTCCTACGGGCCGTCAGTGGGACTTGCCGGAGGGGGAACCTGCGGTAGCACGGATCTTCGGGGTCCTCGCGTCCCCTTCGGTGCGGCCGGCGGCCGCGTCCTTGGCACCGGCACGCTGACCGACGACGGAGTGCCCTTCGGCCTCACTGGCGGCGATCTGGGCGGCCACCACGTCGGCGGCCACCTCGGCGGCGAGGTCGTGCATGTTCTCCCCGGCCTCCTGGGCCGCCTTCTTCACCTCCATCGCGATACCGACGGACGTCCTGACGACTCCGCTCACCAGCGGCTTGAGCAGGCGCTTGGCCAGCGGTGCGACGATGAGGCCGATCAGGAAGGGCGGGACTACTGGCGGCATGATTCTCCATCCTCTCCACGCATACGTATGACAGGGAACCCGGGCACGAAATACGAATCAGTGCACAACCGGGCGGGATTCACTCTCGAAATATCCGGGACTCACCTGTCTCATCGGGTTCCCGGACGCCGGAACTCACCATCCGATCCCGTGATCACGGTAGCGGAATCACACCCGTCTGGGCCAAGTAGCTCTCCCCGTTCACTCGTGCGAGTGTTCATGATTCTTTGCGCGTAACCCCCAAACCGCACCACCCCACGGAATTCAATGCGATTATCCGATTACCTCTCTCGGTGCATTCCCCTCCGCAACGCCCGCCGCCGGGGGATAACGCCAGACGCCGGGGGACGGCGGGACGGCACTCCTCCTCCGCCCCGCCCCGTGGAAGTCCCGCGCCCCGCGTACACCGCCCGCCACGACGCCCGGCCCGGTGGGCGCGACGGGCCCCGGCACCCCCCGTACGGGTGAACCCGGATCGGACGCCCCGCAGCCCCCGACGGCTCCCCGCCCAGCTGCCAGGCGGCTCAAGCGATTCGAACACCCCTGCCTCACAAGCCAGTTGGGAGACCGGGACCAGCAAGCCGGTGGCACCATGACGCCATGTTCCGACGCTCCCCGCCGGTCGCCCTGGCGGCCGCCCTCGCCGCATCCGCCGTCGCACTGGGCGGTTGCGGCGGAGCCGCCACCTCTTCGACCACCACCCCGCTGGTGATCGGCGGCACCGTCCGGATCGCCGGGACCAGCGAGACCCCGAGCTTCGACCCGTACTCCGCGTTCGGCGCCTCCCAGGCCCGCTACGCCTACGATTCCCTGGTCAACCTCGCCCCCGACGGCGGCCTGGTCTCCGGCCTGGCCACCTCCTGGCGGGCCACGGCAACCACGGCCACCTTCACCCTCCGCCCGGGCGTCACCTGCTCCGACGGGACCACGCTCACCGCTTCGGCGGTGGCCCGCGCACTCACCTACGCGGGCGACCCGGCCAACCAGCTCGCCGGCGCCCAGACCGTCCTGCCGAACGTCCCGTTCGAAGCGAGCGCCGACGACGGGACCGGCACGGTGTCGGCGACCGCCGCCGCCCCCTTCCCGTTCCTCACCCGCACCATCGGTCTGCTGCCGATCGTCTGCCCCGCAGGCCTCGACCGGCCCGATTCGCTGGACCGCACCACCCAGGGCACCGGTCCCTACGTACTGACCCGCTACACCCCCGGCGGACCGTACGAGTTCACCGTCCGCGACGGCTACTCCTGGGGGCCCTCAGGGGCGACGACCGGGGAACCCGGCCTCCCCGCGCGCATCGTCCTCTCGGTGGTGCCCCAGGCGTCCACCGCGGCGAACCTGCTGCTCACCGGGGGCACCGACATCGCCGGCGTGAGCGGACCGGACCGCGCCCGCCTCACCGGACGCGGCCTGTCCACCGTCGAGGTGGCGACCGTGGTCGGGCTGACCTTCTTCAACCAGCGTCCCGGGCGGGTGCTCTCCGACCGGGCGCTGCGCCGCGCCCTGGTCTCCGCCCTGGACCGGCAGGGGCTGGCCAACGTCGCCGTCGGCGGCACCGGCAGCCCCGCCACCGACTTCGGCGCCGAGGGCTCCGTCTGCCACGCCGACCTCGCCGACGCCAACCTGCCCACGCACGACGCCTCCGAGGCCCTGCGGGCCGCCGGCTGGACCCGCTCCGCCGGCGGCCCGCTCTCCAAGGACGGCCGGCCGCTCCGGCTCCGCCTGATCACCAGCCCCGACCTCGGCCCGACCCTGGTCTCCGTCGCCGAGCTCATGGCCCGGGAGTGGACGGCGCTCGGCGCCGGGGTCGACCTGGTCTCCGAGAGCCTGCCGGCCCTCGTCAACGCGATGTACCAGAGCGCCGAGTTCGACGTGGTGGTCGGCAGCACGCCGGGGTTCGCGCTGCCGGCCGGCTTCGTCTCCTTCTTCTCCGGCCCCACCCCCGCCCGGGGCCTCAACTTCGCGGGGGTGGCCAATCCCGAGTACGACGCCCTGGTCTCCCGGGCCCTCAGGGAGACCGACACGACGGGATGCGACACGTGGAACCGGGCCGCCGCCGCTCTCTTCCGCTCGGCCGACGCGCTGCCGATCGCCCAGGGCGGCAGCAGCCTGTACGGCTACCGCACCACCTTCGCCACCACCTTCGGCGGCCAGCTCGTTCCCACCAGCATCCGCCTCCACCAGTGACCTGGGGCCCACCATGACTGCATCCCAGCTGTTGCGGCACCCCTGGACCGTGTTCCTCGGCCGCCGCGGTGTCCGGCTGCTCCTCTCCCTGGGGGTCGTGGTCACCGCGTCCTTCGCGATGATCCGCCTCATCCCCGGCGATCCGGTCCGGGCCGCTCTCGGCGTCGACGCCTCCCCCGGCCTCGTGGCCGCCCGCAGGCACGACCTCGGGCTCGACACTCCCTTCCTGTCCCAGTACCGCCACTACCTCGACGGCCTGCTGCACGGTGACCTCGGTACGTCGCTGGTCACGGGCGCACCGGTCGCCGAGCTGGTCCGCACCCGGTTGCCGGCCACCCTGGAGATCGCCGTCCTCGCCTTCCTGGCCGCCCTCGCCGTCGCACTGCCCGGCGGCCTGCTGGCCGCCGTCCGCACCCGTGACGGCCGACGCCCGCGCACCGAGCTGGTGTTCACCGCGGTCACCGCCGGTCTGACGGGTGTGCCGGACTTCGTCCTGGCCGCCGGACTCACCGCGCTGCTGGCCGTCGGCCTCCAGCTGCTCCCGGTGGCCGGGGCGGCGGGCGCCGAGTCGCTCGTCCTGCCCGTCCTCGCGCTCTCCCTCGCCCCCACCGCCGTGCTCCTGCGCATCGTCCGGGTGGAGGCGCTGAAGGTGCTGAACGAGGACTATCTGCGTACTGCCCGGAGCAAGCGGCTGTCCCCCGCACGCCGCTACCTCCGACACGCGGCACCGAACATGGCGTCCGCCGCGCTCACCGTCGCCGGGAGCCTGCTGCCGGGCCTGATCGCCGGCACCGTGCTCGTCGAGAAGGTCTTCGCCTGGCCCGGCATCGGCTCCGCCATGGCCCAGTCCGTGGTCGCACAGGACTACCCGGTGGTCCAGGCCATGGTTCTGGTGCTCGGCACCACCGTGCTGCTCTCCGGCCTCCTGGTGGACGTGCTGCTCACCCTGCTCGACCCCCGCTCGGCGATCCGGGAGATGTGACCATGAGACCCCCGTCCGCACGTCCACGCTCTCCCATGGCCTGGGCCACCGCCGTCATGCTGGCGTCGCTCGTCGCGCTCGCTCTGGCCGGCCCCCTGGTCTGGGGCGCGGCAGCCGACCGCCCGGACCCGTCGGCCGTGCTCCAGGGGCCCTCCGCGGTGCATCCGTTCGGCACCGACGGCCTCGGCCGGGACCTGCTCGCCCGCATCCTGACGGCCACCCGTCCTTCCCTGCTGCTGGCGCTGGCGGCGGTGCTGCTCGGCGCGAGTGCGGGAGTCCTCCTCGGGGCGTGCACCGCCGTTCTCGGGCGACGCGGCCGCCGGCTGACCGGCGGGCTGATCAACCTCCTGCTCGCCTTCCCGGCGCTGCTCGTCGCGATGTTCCTCGCGGTCGTGTTCGGCGCGGGCGCCACCGGGGCGGTGCTGGCCCTCGCGGCGGCGGCCGTCCCGGGATTCGCCCGACTCGCCCAGACCCTCGCCGCAGGCGTCGCGGGCACCGATCACCTGGCCGCGGCCCGGGTGCTCGGTCTGCGCCGCCACCGCCTGCTGTGGCGGCACCTCCTGCCGAACATCGCGGAGCCGCTGCTCCTGAGCGTCACCACCGCGGGGGGCACCGCCCTGGTCGCGCTCTCGGGGCTGAGCTTCCTCGGACTGGGTGTCCAGCCGCCCGGGTACGACTGGGGCCAGCTGCTCAGCCAGGGGCTCGACCGGATCTACGCCGAGCCGGTGCCGGCGCTCGCCCCCGGCCTTGCCATCCTCTACGCGGCGCTGGCCTTCCAGCTGCTCGGGGAGGTTTTGGCCGGACAGGTCGCACGGCGCGGGCCGGTGCGGCGCGCCCCTGTACCAGTGCCCGCTCCGAGTGGCCCCGCCGAGGACGGGCTGGTCCTCCAGGTCGAGGACCTCACCGTCGAACTCCCCACCTCCGACGGCACGATCCGGCCGGTGCGCGGTGTGAGCCTGTCCCTGCGGCCGGGCGAGATCGTCGGCCTCGTCGGCGAATCGGGGTCGGGCAAGTCGCTCACCGCGCTCGCCGTCGCCGATCTGCTCCCGTACGGCGCCCGGGTGTCGAGGCGCACGCTGCGCCTGCTCGGGAAGGACCTCTCCGCCCTGACGCCGAAGGAACGGGACCGGCACCTCGCGACGGGCCTGTCGATGATCTTCCAGAACCCGGCCTCGGCGCTCAATCCGTCCCTGCGCATCGGCACCCAGCTCACCGAGGCGGTCCGGGCGCACCGGGGTGTCGGCCGTGCGCAGGCCGCCGCGGAGGCCGCCGACGCCCTGAGTCGCGTGGCCCTGTCCCCGGCGCTGCTGCGCTCACGTCCCCACCAGCTCTCCGGCGGCCAGCGCCAGCGGGTGATGATCGCCTCGGGGCTGATGGTGCGGCCGGGACTGATCATCGCCGACGAACCGACCACAGCGCTCGACGTCACCGTGCAGCGCCAGATCACCCGGTTGCTCACCGACCTCCGGCGGGACACGTCCGCGGCGATCCTCTTCATCAGCCACGACGTCGCGCTGGTGGGCGAGTTCTGCGAACGGATCCTGGTGATGTACGCGGGCACCATCGTCGAAGCCCTGCCCGTGGACCGCCTCGCCGACGGGGCCCGGCATCCCTACACCCGGGCCCTGATCGCATCCGTACCGGACCTCGGCGCCGACCGGGGCCGACCGCTGCCGGCGGTCGAGGGCGCGCCGCCCGATCCGCTCGCGCCCGCGCCGGGGTGCCCGTTCGAGCCTCGTTGCCCGCGCCGCCAGGACCGCTGCGCCGAGCAGGCTCCCCGGCTGGAGGACATCGGGATCCATCACCGGGTCGCCTGCTGGCATCCGGTGCCGGCGGCGGTCCCCGAGGCGGTGCCGGCGTCATGACCACTCTTCAGGTGATCGGCCTCACCGTCCGCCACCCCGGCCCCCGGGGCGCCCCCGCCGCCGTGGACGGTGTCTCGCTGGAGATCCCGTCCGGCACCACGCTCGGTCTCGTGGGGGAGTCCGGCTCCGGGAAGTCCAGTCTGGCCGGCGCGATCGTCGGCCTCGTTCCCGTACACGGTGGCCGCGTTCTGGTCGACGGCCGCGAGGTCCGCACCCGTACCGTCAACGACCGGCGGCGGCTCGGCCGCCTGGTCCAGATCGTCGGCCAGGACCCGGACACCGCGCTCGATCCGCGGATGACGGCTCGTCAGGCCCTCGTCGAGGCCGCCACGGTCTTCCGCCGGCTCGACCGGGCCGCCCGCGTCGAGCGCGTCGACGAGCTGCTCGGCCTCGTCGGTCTGGATCCGCGGCTCGCCGATCGCCTGCCGCGCCAGTTGTCCGGCGGCCAGCGTCAGCGGGTCGCCCTGGCCCGCTCCCTGTCCGTCGAGCCCGGCCTGCTGATCGCGGACGAGATCACCTCGGCGCTCGACGTCTCGGTGCAGGCCGCCGTCCTCAACACGGTGCGTGAACTCCAGCGGCGGCTCGGGCTTTCCATGCTCTTCATCGGGCACAACCTGCCGGCGGTCTGCCACGTCTCGGACGTCGTGGCGGTCATGCGGCACGGCCGGATCGTCGAGATCGCTCCCACCGGGACGCTCCTGCGCGCACCGAGCCACCCCTACACCCGGGCGCTGCTCGCCTCCGTGCCGTCCCTGCGCGCCTCCCTGCCCGGGCAGAGGTCGTCCTGAACCTCCGGTCGCCGGTCGCGGCGGGGCGGCGCGTGCATCTGTCGAAAGCCGTACGGGTTCCGACAGATGCACGCGCGGAGCACGAAACGAATTCCCACGGATTTCACTGTCAAGCGATCAACCAATTCCCCACGCCATCGAATTAAAGATTGATTTAAGACCCGATTCCCGTGAGACGATGCGACGGCTTTGCATTCGACGATCCGTCGGTACCGGGCCAATGGCCCATCAATGGAGAGATGCTGAATATGGAATTTTATCGAGGAGTAACGACGACCCCCGGGCGGAGCGCCGTGACATGACCGTCGCCCTGGAGCAGACCCCCCTCCATCAGACCGGCGCGGGCCTTTCCGTACCGTTCGCCATCGCCGGGACGGGAATCCACCTGCCGCCGACCGTCGTCACCAACGAGGAGCTCATCCGCTCCCTGGACACCAGCGACGAATGGATCACCAGCCGCACCGGCATCCGCGAACGCCGTCGTCTGGCACCGCACCTGGCCACCTCGGACATGTGTGTCGCCGCCGCCCACCCGGCCCTGGAAGCCGCCGGCGTCGAGCCCGGCCGGCTGGACGCGGTCATCGTGGCCACCTACACGTGGGACCAACCGCTCCTGTCGACCGCACTCATCGTGAAAGAAGCCCTCGGCGCCCACCGCGCCCTCTCCCTGGACGTCACGACAGCCGCCTGCGCCTCCGGCATCCAGGCCATGCTGATCGCGTCCCACCTCCTGCAGAACCCCTCCATCACCACCGTCCTGCTGCTCGCGGCCGACTGTGCCTCAAGGGTCACCGATCCCACCGACCGCACCACCGGCGTGTTCTTCGGAGACGCCGCGGCGGCCGTCGTCCTCACCCGCACCGACAGTCCTGGTTCGGGTCTCCTCTCGTACAGCCTGGGCTCCCAGCTGTCCTACGACGTCCAGATCCCGGCAGGAGGCTCCCGGATGCCCACCAGCACCGCCACCGTCGCCGCCGGGGACCACTATCTGTCCATGGACGGCCGCGCCGTCTGGAACGCGGCGACCACACGCCTCCCGGAGAGCATCACCAGCGCCGTTCGACGCGCCGGCGTGCCGATCGACCAGGTGCGGCACTTCTTCCTGCACCAGGCCAACCTGAACATCCTCAACGAGACCACGGCCGCCCTGGGGGTCCCGCGCGAGCGCGCCCCCGTCACCATCGACCGACTGGGCAACACCGGGTCGGCCGGCGTGTTCACCGCACTCCACACGGCCGTCGCCGAAGGCTCGCTGCTCCCGGGAGACACCTACGTGCTGTCCGGTATCGGCGCGGGCTTCCAGTGGGGATCCCTCTGCCTCCGGCACGCCTGACCGATCCGGATCGACAACGCCCGCTCGGCTGCCAGAAGTTGGTGGACTCCTGCCGGCCCGGTCAGGGTGTCACGCAGCAGCTCCGGTGGTCCACGGACGAGTGAACTCCCGGACGGCTGCTGGCGATCCCGCTGCCGCGAACGCCAGCATGGACGGCATGACCACCACGCAATCACCGGCTGAGCGGGCCGCTCAGGCCCGTGCGGCCGAAGTCCAGCTCGCCGCCGACGGAATCGACGGGGTGGTGTTCGGCTGGGTCGACAACGCCGGGCTCACCCGGGTGAAGTCCGTCCCGCTCGCCCGACTCCGGCACGCCGCCGAGCACGGTGTCGGCGCCGTCCCCTGCTTCGACGTCTCCCTGGTGGACGACTCCCTCACCACCACGGCTTCGAGTACCGGCCCGACGGGCGACCTGCGGCTCGTCCCCGACCTCGACCGGCTCACCCCGCTCGCCGCCCAGCCCGGCTGGGCCTGGGCTCCGGCCGACCGTTATGCCCAGGACGGCACCCCGCACCCCGGCTGCCAGCGCGGTTTCGCCCGCCGGGCGGCCGAGGCCGTCGAGCGGCGCGGGCTTTCGGTGCGAGCCGGGATCGAGATCGAGTGGGTGGTGGCCGACGCCGCCGGAGATCCCGCGACGTCCGCGCCCGGGTACGGCATGACCCGCTTCATCGAGCACTCCGACTACCTGCGCGAGGTGCTTCGCGCCCTCACCGCACAGGGTCTGACGGTGCTGCAACTCCACCCGGAGTACTCCGCGGGGCAGTTCGAGGTCTCGGTCGCCGCCGAGGGCCCGGTCGAGGCGGCCGACACGACGATGCTGGTGCGCCACACCGTCCGGGCCGTCTCCGCCCGTCACGGGCTGCGGGTCTCGTACGCTCCCGTCTTCTCCGAGGGTGCGATCGGCAACGGCGGCCACCTGCACCTCAGTCTCTGGCGGCAGGGCGGGAACCTCGGGAACGGCGGCCGCGGCCGTCACGGTCTGCATCCCGAAGCCGAGCACTTCTTCGCGGGGGCACTCGCCGAGCTGCCGGCCCTGCTCGCCCTCGGCGCGCCGGCTGTCGCCTCCTATCTGCGTCTGGTCCCCTCCCACTTCGCCGGTGCCTACCGCTGCTGGGGCCTGGAGAACCGCGAGGCCGCCCTGCGCCTGATCACCGGCACCGCCGCGGGGCAGGCCAACGCCGAGTTCAAGTGTTTCGACGCCGCCGCCAATCCGTACCTGGCGGTCGGCGGGGTGCTGGCCGCCGGACTCGCCGGACTCGACGCGGGTATGGAGCTGCCTCCCGAGACCCGGGGCGACCCCGCCGCGCTCGGCAATGCCGAGCGTCTTCCGGCGAGTCTGCCGGAGGCCACCGACGCGTTCGAGAAGTCCGCCCTCCTGCGGCAGGCGCTCGGCCCCGAGTTGTACGAGGCCGTTCTGGCCGTCCGGCGGGCCGAGGCGGAGTTGTTCGCGGGGCACACGGATGCGGACGTCATCGAGGCTGTCCGCTGGCGGTACTGACAGGCTGTCCGCCGTCCCCGACGCGGGTGGGGACGGCGGACATCCGCGACCGCGTCAGCCCGCTTCCGCCGCGGAAGACGGTGCGAGAGCCGGATCGGTGACCGCGGCTTCCACCGGCTTCGACATGTACACCGCCTCGGCGCCGTAGCTCGCGGGCAGTACGGTCTCGGGCCGGGCACGGTAGCCCAGTTCGGCCCACAGCGCCCGCGAGCCCTGTACGGCGACCAGGGAGAGCGTCCGGTAGCCGCCCGCGCGCCCGGTCTCCTCCAGATGCCGCAGCATCCGGCGGGCCAGGCCCCGGCCGCGCGCCTGCTCGGCGATCACCACGTCGTGGAGGTGCAGGTTGCTCTCCCGGCCGCTCTCCCGATCCGTGCGTACCTCGGCCAGGCTCAGGTCGGGACACCGGTGGAGCGGGTACGGCAGTGCGAGCAGGTAGCCGACGAAGCCGCCCCCGTGCTCCAGGACGAAGCAGGTCGACGGCGAGACGCGGTGCCGGGAGCGCAGCGCCTCCCGCCCCTCGGCCAGGCCGCTCGCCCGGTAGGCGCGTTCCTCCAGCTCGACCACCGCGTCCCAGTCGTCCTCCAGAAGGAGCCTGATCCTGATGCCGCTCATACGCCTTCTCCCTCCTGGGCCGAGCCGGCGACGCACGTGTACGGCAGCGGCGCGAAGCCGTTGAACCCGCGGGTGGCATAGGCGACGGCGTACGCACCGCAGGAGTGGACCCAGACCGGGTCACCGGAGGCGATGGTGCGCGGGACCCTCACTAAGCCGCCCTCCTGGGCGTACGCGTCGTCGCTGTCGCACGTCGGACCGGCCACCACCGCGTCGACGAACTGCCCTTGGGGGTGTGCCGGGAACTCCAGCCGGTACTGCAACTGATCCATCTCGTACAGGCCGTTGAACTTCCCGCAGCTGAGGTAGAGCCAGTTCGCACGGGTACCGTCGGCCCGCAGGCGGGAGGTGAGCCGGGCGACGTGGGCGCGGATCGCGCCGTGGTCGGCGACCAGGTGGCGACCGGGCTCCAGGAGGAAGGAGAGCGGGGCCGCGTTGACGGCGCGCAGCCGTTCCATGCCGTCGCGCATCACCGCGAACATCTTGTCCAGGGGCGGCTCCAGTGGCCGGCCCCGCCGGTCGAGGACGCCGAGGGCGGGCAGTCCACCGCCGAGATTGATCCGGTCCGGGACGATGCCGTGCCGGTTGAGCGTCTCCAGCGAGCCGGCCAGTGTCTCGATCGCCTCGCCCCAGGCCTCGGCCGTCATCTGCTGGGAGCCCACGTGCACCGACAGACCTGAAGGCACCAGTCCGGCGTCCCGGGCGGCGGCGAGCACGCCGAGGGCGTCCTCGGGCGAACAGCCGAACTTGTGGCTCAAGCCCCACAGGGCGCCGTCGCCGGTGGTCGCGATACGGCAGAACACCGCTGATCCTGGCGCGTGTTCGGCGATCGCGGCGACGTCCTCCCGGCTGTCGGTCGCGAAGTCGCGCACGCCCAGCCGATAGGCATCGGCGATGTTGCGGTCGGACTTGACGGTGTTGCCGTAGTGGATCAGCTCGGGGGCGACCCCGGTGCGCAGCGCCTGGGCGATCTCCTGCGGTCCCGCCGCGTCGAACCCGGAACCGAGCCGGGCGAGATGGCCGAGCACCTCATCCACCGGGCACGCCTTCATGGCGAACCGGACGGCGGCACCTGGGAGTTCGGCGCACAGGGCGGTGTACTGACGGCCGATGCCCTCCAGGTCGTAGATGATGGTGTCCTCGGTCGCGGCGGCGAGCGCGGCGCGCAGAGCGGAGTCGTCGTGCCGACCGACGAGGGGCGGGGCGGACGTCCGTACGGCGACCTGCGCCGTCGGAGCGCGTTGGCCGGTTCTGCCGCGGCCGGCAGGCCGGCGCTGTTCGGCGATCTGATACATGTCGGTGGCCTGAGGCCTCACGCGTGAACTCCCTGTCCGACTGAGTGACCGATGCCATGAACGTCCGGCACCCATGAGAGGGAACGAGGCAGTCGGGAGGTGGGTTATGACACGCGAACGGGTTTCCTTCCCGCCGGACTCCACGCACGCGTGACGGCTCGGCCCCCGCGCCGGGCGTACGGGTCGTCGCGTACCTCTGGTCGCACCGGTGCGGGGGCCGACGCCGTCCGTGATCCCCGTACGTTCATGTTCGCGAGCTGCGAGGCTCAATTCGCTTGAATCCGGGCGGACTTGGCCGGGCACCTGCTGCTGTGGAGCGCGGTTCCTCCGCTGTCCGACGCGGCCGGGACCCGGGAGCGGCTCGACGAGAAGACCGCCGACGCGCTGCCCGTACGTGGCTCACTTGCGTTCGAGCGCGGCCCGCACGGCCTCCGGGCCCACGTCACCATCAAGGTTGTGCGCATCATCGACGAGCCATGCGCCCCGATCCGCTCCGGCTCGTTCACTAGGGAGGATTAGAGCACAGGACCCGAACCACCGGCCTGAACAGCCTTTCCATTGAACGTCGTTCGGGCCACCTGTCATACGGCCACGAGCAGAGCGGATCCGCGTCTGGACCAGCAGGATCTGGTTCCGCTCCCTCCGTCGTCCGTTCGGAGCTCCTTGCCCACGGCCACCGAAGCCCGGCCGCTGTCGCCGTTCACAGGACAGTCGGCGAGCCTGTCCCCCGGCCTCCGCCCGGAGAGGAGTCACTAACGGCCGGGACACGGCGGGGACACGTGGGGGAAACCAGCCGTCCCTAATTTCTGTCACCCGACAGAAATTCGCAGGACTCGCCGCCGCGACAGGGGACCCGCCATGACCGTGACCACCGATCCCACTCCACCGGCTCCTCTCCCGCCCGACGCGACGGACGAGGACCGGGACCGGGACCGGCCCGACGGCTCGCTCGCCTCGTTCGGATATCCCCAAGAACTGCGGCGCCGCATGGGGAGGTACGCGTCCTTCGCCGCCGGGTTCTCCTTCATCTCCGTGCTGACCACGGTCTTCCAGTTCTTCTCGCTCGGCTTCTCCTTCGGCGGGCCGCTCTTCTTCTGGACCTGGCCCGCGGTCCTCGTCGGTCAGCTCCTCGTCGCCGCCTGCTTCGCCGAACTCGCCGCCCGGATGCCCATTTCGGGCGCCGTCTACCAGTGGGCGAGCAGGCTCGGCACTCCGTCCTTCGGCTGGTACGCGGGCTGGATCATGGTGGTCGGGCGGATCGTGGTCGTGGCGGCCGCCGCTCTCGCGCTGCAGGTGGTCCTGCCCGCCGTCTGGCCCGGCTTCCAGATGGTCAGGGGCGATCCGTCGCCCGCGACGGTCACGGGAGCCGCGAACGCCGCTCTTCTCGGACTGATCCTGCTCGTGTTCACCACCCTCCTCAACGTCACGGACAACCGGGCGCTCTCCGCCGTCAACACGGTCGGTGTCACCGCCGAGATCGCCGGCATCGCCCTGATCGTCACCCTCCTCGCCACTCACGCGGAACGCGGCCCCGCGGTCACCCTGCACACCGGCGGTGAAGGCGGCCTGATCACGGCGCTGCTCGTCGGATCGTTCACGGCCGCGTACGTCCTCATCGGGTTCGAGAGCGCGAGCGAGATGAGCGAGGAGACCGTCAACCCGCGGCGCACCGCCCCCCGTACGACGCTCACCGCCCTCACCACGTCGGGAGTCTGCGGAGGGCTCCTGCTGCTGGGCGGGCTGCTCGCCGCGCCCTCCCTCACCGACGGACGCCTGGCGACCGGGGGTTTGGGGTACGTGCTCACCAGCACGCTCGGCGACGGCCTCGGCAGGGTGCTGCTCGGCGACGTGGCCGTGGCCATCTGTGCGGCGACCCTGGCCATCCAGACGTCGGCGACCCGCATGCTCTACTCCATGGCCCGCGACGGTGTCCTCCCGCACTCGGCGCGGCTGGCGCGGGTGCCGCGCAGGACCGGGATGCCCGGGACGGCCGCGACCGTGGTCGGTGTCGGGGCAGGGCTGCTGCTCCTGCTCAACCTCGCGTCCGCGCAGGCGTTTCTGGCCATCGGCACGAGCTGCATCGCGATGGTGTACCTGGCGTACGCGATGGTCACCGGGCCGATGCTGTTCAGGCGGCTGAGGGGCGAGTGGCCGCCGGCGGACGACGGCCGGAGCGACGAACTCGGCCGTCCCCTGTTCTCCCTCGGCCGCTGGGGACTCCCCGTCAACGCGGTCGCGTTCGGCTACGGGCTCCTCATGACGGTCAACCTCGCCTGGCCGCGCACCGCGGTGTACGACCCCGCCGGCGGCCACTGGTACTTCCAGTGGTTCACCGTCCTGGTTCTCGGCGCGACGGTCGCGGCCGGCGCCGCTTACCGTCACCGTCGTCGGGCCCGGACGGAACCAGGGGCGCCGAGCGGGAGGGAGACCGCGGCGAGGGGCGTTCGAGCCTCTCGGTCCTGAGGGGTCGGACGGCCGGAGGACGGGGCAGAGGTGGAGGCCCGCGCGTACCGTCAGTCCTGCGCCGCGAGGAGTCGTTGCCCCTCGCGGCGCAGCCGTGCCAGGGAACGCTGCGGTACGCCGGCCACCAGCAACGCGGCATCCGCCGTCGCCACCGCCAGGGCTTGCGGGTCGCGGTCGAAGTCGGCTCGCCGGATGAGGATCACGCTTTCGGTGAGGCCGAAGACGAGGTCCGTGCGCAGGGCCAGGTCGTGGGGGCCGAGGGCCGCGCCGGCGTCCGTGGCGGCCAGCAACTCGGCGTAGCAGGACTTGAGTTCGGCCCGGACCCGGTGGAAGTCGGCGAAGTGGCCGGTCTGCGCCTCCGGCAGCAGGTAGAGCGCCCCGAGGTTGTGGGGGCCGCCGCACAGCAGCGCCGCGTCGGAGTGGCACAGAGCCCACAGCCGCGCCTCGGGGGCCGCCTCCGTGCGGGACACGAGGCCGCGCGCCACTTCGAGGGAGGGCCGGACGGTCCCTTCGAGCAGCTCCGCGAGGATCGCTTCCTTGCCGTCGAAGTAGTGGTAGAGGGATGCCTGGCGCAGGCCGGCCCGTTCGGCGATCGTCCGGGTGGATGTCGCGGTGTAGCCGCGGGTGGTGAACAGGTCGGCTGCCGCGGCGAGGACTTCGTCGCGCGGTTCGAGGCCACTGGAAGGGCGCTTCTGGATCCGCGGGCGGCCGACTTTTCTGCTGGTGGGCGTGCTCACTCCACGATCCTCGCACAGAGCCGACGACCGGCTCGGGGCCGATCCCCCCGGTGAGTTTGCGGAAACCGGCCAGAAACTCACCCGCAATGGCCCCGAAGCGCCCACTGCCTAATTTCTGTCAAGCGATAGAAATTAGCCCCGACCCGGAGGTCGACCCATGACGACACCGTCAGCGACAGCATCGGCGTACGGCGCGCGCGACCACGCCCGGGCCCAGGCGGGCCGGGAAGCCGACGCCATGCCCGTCCTGCCCGCGAGCAGTTGGCCGGAGCCTCCCCGGGGCGTCGCCTCCGAGGACGTCGTATGGGCCGAGACCGTGGCCGGAGGGAACTACACCCACAAGGTCCTCGCCCGGGGCACCGAACTGCGGCTGACCGATCCGACCGGCGACGCGTGCGCCCACCTCCTCCTCCACAGCGCCGACCGCCCCTGGGAGCGGCTGAACGCGGCCGACACCGTCAAGGTGCTCTGGAACGCCTACTTGGGCGAGGGCCACCTGCTCCTCTCCGACCAGGGCCGCGTGCTCGCCTCCGTCGTCGAGGACACTTCCGGCTGTCACGACGCGCTCACCGGCACCTCCACCCTCGCGCGGAACACCGCGCGCTACGGGGACGGGACCTGCCAGTCCGCCTCTCCGGCCGGCCGCGAACTGTTCAAACTCGCCGGCCTCAAAAATGGCCTGGGTCCTCGCGACCTTCCGCCTTCCGTCTCCTTCTTCCAGGGCGTCCGGATCGCGGAGGACGGGGCGACCGAGTTCACCGGCTCGGCCGGTCCCGCCGTGCGCGTCACCCTCCGCGCCGAGCAGGACCTCGTCGTCCTCCTCGCCAACGTCCCCCACCCGCTGGACCCGCGTCCCGCGTACACCTGCGGAAATCTCGAGGTTCTCGCATACCGGTCCCGTGCCACGGCACCCGGCGACCCGTTGTGGAACGCCACCCCCGAAGGCCGCCGCGCGTTCCTGAACACCGCCGACCACCTCACCGCCCGGAGGACCGCATGACCACCGTCGCTCCCGCCGCCCGCGTCGTCCGCGACGACACCGTGCCCGCCCGCGCCGCATGGTCGGCGATCGTCCGCAAAGGCCAATGGCTGACCGTCACCGATCTGCACGGCAACCAGGCCGCGGACTTCCTCGTCTACGACGCCCACGACACCTCCGTCCGCTACAGCGCCCCCGACACCCTCCAGGCGCAGGGCAACGTCTTCCTGACCACCGGATCCGTGCTGATGTCCAGCGAGCACACCCCGCTGATGACGGTCGTCGAGGACACCTGCGGACGGCACGACACCCTCGGCGGCGCCTGCTCCAAGGAGTCCAACACCCTCCGCTACGGCCACCACACCTGGTCCCAGCACGCCTGCGTGGAGAACTTCCTCGCCGAGGGCGTCCGGCACGGGCTCGGCAAGCCGGACCTCGTCTCCAACATCAACTGGTTCATGAACGTGCCGGTCGAGGAGGACGGCACGCTCGGCATCGTCGACGGCCTCTCGGCGCCGGGTCTGAAGGTCGTACTCCGCGCCGAGACCGACGTCCTCGCCCTGCTGTCCAACTGCCCGCAGATCAACAACCCCTGCAACGGGTTCGATCCCACACCCCTTCGCCTGACGATCACCGAGCCCGCCCGGAACGACGAGGACCGCACCCGATGACGTTCGACACCCTGCTGGTGGCCAACCGCGGCGAGATCGCCGCCCGCATCATCCGCACCGCCCGCACGCTCGGTCTGCGTACCGTCGCCGTCTACTCCGACCCCGACCGCGGCGCCGAACACGTCCGCCTGGCCGACGACGCGGTGCGGCTGGGCCCGGCACCCGCCAAGGAGTCGTACCTGGACGTCGACCTGGTCCTCAAGGCCGCCAGGGACACCGGCGCCGGTGCCGTCCACCCCGGCTACGGGTTCCTGTCCGAGGACGAGGGGTTCGCACGCCGCTGCGCCGACGCCGGCATCGCCTTCGTCGGCCCCACGCCCGAACAACTGAAGCTGTTCGGCGCCAAGCACACCGCCCGCGCAGCCGCACGGGCGGCGGGCGTGCCCCTCGCTCCCGGCACCGGTCTCCTCCCGGACGTCACGGCGGCCCTCGCGGCGGCCGAGGAGATCGGATACCCGGTGATGCTCAAGGCCACCGGCGGCGGTGGCGGCATCGGCATGCAGGCCTGTCACGGCGCGGCGGACCTCGCGGACGCGTGGGAGCGCGTGCAGCGCGTGGCCGCGGCCTCCTTCTCCTCGGCCGGGGTCTTTCTGGAGCGGCTGGTCGAGCGGGCGCGCCACGTCGAGGTACAGGTCTTCGGCGACGGCCTCGGCAAGGTCGTCACCTTCGGCGACCGCGACTGCTCGCTCCAGCGGCGCAACCAGAAGGTGGTGGAGGAGGCACCGGCTCCCCGCCTCCCCGACCACGTACGCCGTGACCTGGCCCGCTCGGCCCGGGACCTGTGCGCGTCCGTGGACTACCGGTCCGCCGGCACGGTCGAATTCGTGTACGACGCCGTCCGCGAGGAGGCGTACTTCCTGGAGGTCAACACCCGGCTCCAGGTCGAGCATCCGGTCACCGAGGCGATCTACGGCGTCGACCTCGTCGAGTGGATGCTGCGCCTCGCGCAGGGGGACACCGCCGTCGTCACCGAGCCCCCGGCCCCCGCCGGCCACGCCGTCGAGGCCCGTGTCTACGCCGAGGACCCCTCCCGCGACCATCGCCCGAGCGCCGGCCTGCTGACCCGCGTCGCCTTCCCCGAAGGCGTCCGCGTCGACGGCTGGGTCGAGACGGGCACGGAGGTCACCACCGCGTACGACCCGATGCTCGCCAAGATCATCGCGTACGGTGCCGACCGCGCCGAGGCGCTCGACCGGCTCGACGCCGCGCTCGACGCGACCCGGGTCGACGGCATCGAGACCAACCTCGGCCTGGTCCGCGCGGCGCTCCGGCACGTCGACGTGCGCGCCGCCACCCACTCCACCGCCTCGCTCGCGGACGTCACCGACCCGACCCCGCGCATCGAGGTCGTCGTCCCTGGCACGCTGACGACCGTGCAGGACTGGCCGGGACGCACCGGGTACTGGCAGGTCGGTATTCCCCCGGGCGGGCCGATGGACGACCTGTCGTTCCGGCTCGGCAACACCGCACTCGGCAACGACGAGGCCGCGCCGGGGCTCGAATGCACCCTGCAGGGCCCCTCGCTGAGGTTCACCCACCCGACGACCGTCTGCGTCACCGGTGCCCCCGCCCAGGTGACGATCGACGGCAGCCCGGTGCCGCAGTGGGAGCCCGTCACCGTCGGGGCCGGGCAGGTTCTCGCCGTCGGGGCGCCCGACGAGCGGGGCCTGCGCACGTACGTCCTGTTCGCGGGGGGCCTGGATGTGCCGGAGTTCCTGGGCAGTGCGGCCACCTTCACCCTCGGCCGGTTCGGCGGCCACGGCGGCCGTGCCCTGCGCGCGGGTGACGTCCTGCACGGGGGCGAGGCCCGTCCGGAGACCTTCGCCGTCCCCCTCGACGAGCGCCCGGTCTTCAGCGGGCACTGGCGGGTCGGCGCGGTCGAAGGGCCCCATGCCGCCCCCGAGTTCTTCACCGACGACGACATCCGCGACTTCTACGCCGCGGACTGGAAGGTGCACTTCAACTCCGCCCGCACCGGCGTACGTCTGATCGGCCCCAAGCCGCGCTGGGCCCGGACGGACGGCGGCGAAGCGGGACTGCACCCGTCGAACATCCACGACACTCCGTACTCCGTCGGCGCCGTCGACTACACGGGGGACATGCCCGTCCTCCTCGGACCGGACGGGCCCTCTCTCGGCGGCTTCGTCTGCCCGGCCACCGTCGTCAGCGGACAGCGCTGGAAGCTGGGCCAGCTCCGCCCCGGCGACACGGTCCGGTTCGTGCCCGTGACCGAGGAGACTGCCACGCACCTGCGGAAGGCACCCGCCACCGAGCCCCGCGCCGACCGGGACGCCGTCGTCGACGGCGGCATCCTCGCCCGCCTGGAAGAGACGACCGCCCGCCCGTCGGTCACCTACCGACGCAGCGGTGACGACAACCTCCTGGTCGAGTACGGCCCCATGCAGCTCGACCTGGCCTTGCGCATGCGCGTACACGCGCTGGCGGAGGCGCTGGCCGCACGCGCACTCCCCGGCGTCGTCGACCTCACGCCGGGTATCCGCTCGCTCCAGATCCAGACGGACCCCGGCGTACTGCCGCAGCGGGAACTCCTCCGCACCGTGATGCGCGTGGAGGAGGAACTGCCCGCCACCGACGAACTGGTGGTACCCAGCCGAACGGTGCACCTGCCGCTCTCCTGGGACGACCCGGCGACCCGCGAGGCCATCGACCGCTATGTCGCGGGCGTACGCGACGACGCCCCGTGGTGCCCGTCGAACATCGAGTTCATACGCCGCGTCAACGGCCTGGAGACGTCCGCCGACGTGTACCGCACGGTCTTCGACGCCGAGTACCTCGTCCTCGGCCTCGGCGACGTCTACCTGGGTGCACCCGTCGCCACACCGCTGGACCCGCGGCACCGGCTGATCACCACCAAGTACAACCCGGCCCGCACCTGGACGGCGGAGAACTCCGTCGGCATCGGAGGGGCGTATCTGTGCGTCTACGGCATGGAGGGCCCCGGCGGCTACCAGTTCGTCGGCCGCACCACCCAGGTCTGGTCGGGCTGGCAACAGCGCGGCGCCTTCGAACCGGGCACGCCGTGGCTGATGCGCTTCTTCGACCGCATCAAGTGGTATCCGGTGAGCGCCGACGAACTCCTCGAACTGCGCGCCGACATCACTTCCGGTCGCTTCGTGCCGAAGACGGAGGACGGCACCTTCTCGCTCGCCGCGTACCAGACGTTCATGGCGGACAACGCCGCGTCGATCAGCGCCTTCCGAGACCGGCAGAACACGGCGTTCGGCGCCGAGCGCGACGCCTGGGAAGCCGCAGGTGAGTTCGCCCGCGCCGAGGCCGCCACCGGGACCGTCCCGGTGACCGCCGACATCGAGGTGCCCGAGGGCGGCCGCCTCGTCGAGGCCGAGTTCCCCGCCTGCGTCTGGCAGGTGAACGTCGAGGTCGGTGACCGGGTGTCGGCGGGTCAGCAGTTGATCGCCCTGGAGGCGATGAAGATGGAGGCGCCCGTGCCGGCCCCCGCCGACGGGATCGTCACGGAGGTCCTGATCAAGACGGGCAGCCAGGTGGAGGCCGGCAGCGCGCTCCTCGTCCTCGCTCCCGTCCCGACCGCGGAGGTGTACGCGTGACCAGCACCGTGGAGAGAGTGCGCGCCGCGTACACCCGGATCGAGGAAGTGGACCGGCCCGAGGTGTGGATCAGTCTCCGGCCCCGTGAAGACGTGGAGGCGGAGGCGGCCCGGGTCGACGGGCGGGTCGCCGCCGGTGAATGGCTGCCGCTGGCCGGAACGGCGTTCGCGGTCAAGGGGAACATCGACGTGGCCGGGCTGCCGACGACCGCCGGCTGTCCCTCGTACGCGTACGAGCCGGAGGCCGACGCCCCGGCGGTGGCTCGGCTGCGGGCGGCGGGCGCCGTGGTCCTCGGCACCACGAACCTCGACCAGTTCGCGACCGGCCTGGTCGGAACGCGCAGCCCGTACGGGCCGGTCCGCAACGCCGTGGACCCGGCGTACGTCTCGGGCGGTTCCTCGTCCGGATCGGCCGTCGCGGTCGCCCTCGGCATCGTGGACTTCGCGCTCGGCACGGACACGGCGGGCTCGGGCCGGGTACCGGCCGCGTTCAACGGCGTCGTCGGCCTCAAGCCGACCCGTGGCCTGGTCCCGACGTCGGGCGTCGTTCCCGCCTGCGCCTCGCTCGACTGTGTGACCGTCTTCGCCCGGACCCTTCCGGAGGCCGAGCAGGCACTGTCCTTCATGGCGGCACCGCGGACGCGCGAGCTCCCCGCCCTGGAGCAGCGGCGCCCCGGTCCGTGGCGGATCGCGGTCCCGCGTCCCGGGCAGCTCGGTGAGCTGGACCCGGGCTGGGCCGAGGCGTTCGCGTCGGCCGCGACCCGGCTGGCCGACGCGGGTGCCGAACTCCTGGAGGTCGACCTGGCGCCGTTCACCGAAGCGGCCGCGATGCTCTACGAGGGAGCGTTCGTCGCCGAGCGGTACACCGCCGTGGGCGACTTCGTCGACGCCCACGCGGATGCGACGGACCTCGATCCGACCGTGGCCGGGATCATCTCCGGGGCCGGGGACATCCCGGCCCACCGGCTCTGCGCGGATCTGGAGAGGCTGTCGGTCCTCCGCGACAGGGCCCTGGCCTCGCTCGGGGACGCGGATGCGCTCCTCCTGCCGACGACGCCCGGACATCCGACCCTCGCGGAGGTCGCGGCAGACCCCCTGGGCGCGAACGCCCGGCTCGGCCGGTTCACCAACTCGACCAACCTCTTCGACCTCGCGGCGGTCGCCGTTCCGGCGGGCGAGGTGGACGGGCTCCCGTTCGGCGTGATGCTGATCGGCCCCGCGTTCACCGACGAACGGCTCGTCCGCGTCGCCGGCCTGCTCACCACCCCGCCTCCGCGCCTGGGTCGTGTTGTGGAAGTCCCGCCTGTCGGGCGGACGACGCTCCTTCCACAACACGACCTGGCGGTGGTCGGCGCGCACCTGTCCGGACAGCCTCTGAACGGACAGCTGCTCGCCCTCGGCGCCCGGCTCGTACGCACCACCACCACGGCACCCGTCTACCGGCTGTACGCCCTCGACACGTCGCCGCCCAAACCCGGTCTGGTCCGTACCGTCGAGGGAGGTGCCGCCATCGAGGCCGAGGTGTGGCGGCTTTCGGCCGAAGGGCTCGGCACGCTCCTCGCGGCGCTCCCCCGCCCCATGGCCCTCGGCACCGTGGAACTCGCGGACGGCACCTGCGTGACAGGCTTCCTCTGTGAGCCCGTAGCACTCGACGGCGCCCGCGAGATCACCGCACACGGCGGCTGGCGAGCGGCGCTCTCGGCCCCACGCCACGCCGAGGACAAGACCTCGGCGTGCGAGCCGCCGGCACCGGTGCCCACCACGACGACCTCGGCGCCCCCGGCGTCGCCTTGAGCCTCGTGGCGGTCGGCCCACCCCGGCACGGCCGACCGCCACGTCGTGTGCGAGTCGTCGCCGCTCACCGCTCCAGGTCGTGCCATTCCGGAGCAAGGACGGCCCAGAGCTGCTTGTCGTGGCGCACGCCCTCGTACGGCCACGCCTCATGGCGTACGCCCTCCAAGGTCATGCCGAGTCGCTTGGCCACCGCCGAGCTGCGGTCGTTGTCGGCCCGGCAGTGCCACTCGGCACGGTGCAGCCCCCGGGACGTGAACGCCCAGTCCAGCAGGGCGCCGCCCGCCTGGGTGATCAGCCCGTGCCCCTCGGCGGACGGCTCCAGCCAACAGCCGATCTCACACGTGCCGGCAGCGGCGTCGAAGTCCGTGAACATCACCCCGCCGACCAGGACTTCGCTCCGCCAGATGCCGTACAAGCGGGCTCCGTCGGCGGCCTTGCGTCCGGCATACCGCGCGAGCGTGGCCCGCGCCCCGTCCACGTCGCCGGTGAGGAACGCGGGCCCGACCCACGGCCGGATGTGGTCGCGGGCCCGGTCCATGTGGGCGGCGAACTCCTCCGCGTGCCAGACCTCCAGTTCCCCGAGGCGGGCACCGTCGCGCAGCGACAGCCAGAACATGAGCACCCCCATTTACATAACAAGCGTTACGGCAATGTACCGTGTCGGCATGCCCCGTACCAAGGGAGACCACGAGGCCCGTCGACGCGACGTCTCCGCGGCGGTCTGGCAGATCATGGCCACCCGTGGCTTCACCGGCCTGACCCTGCGCGCCGTCGCCGCCGAACTCGGCGCCACCACCGGCCTGCTCACGCACTACTTCCCGACCAAACAAGCGTTGGTCGAGTACGCCCTCGACCTGCTCGAACAGCGCACCATCACCCGCCCCCGCCGCGAGGCAGGTGCAGGCCTGGCCGCCTTCAGGGCCGCACTCCTCGACATCCTGCCGCTGACTCCGGAGTCCACCGACAGCAACCGGATCTGGGTCTCGTCCTGGGATGCCGCGCTTTCCGACCCCCACCTGAGCTCCGCCTACGCCCGCAAGTACGCCCGGAGCCGGGACAGGCTGAGCGAGCAGGTGGCCGCGGCCCAGGAGCTCGGTGAACTGCCCCCCGGCGACCCCGAGCACATCGCCGCCGCGGCCCAGTCCTTCGTACTCGGCCTGGTGGTCCAGGCGCTGTTCGCCCCGGAGGCGTTCCCGCCGGGGCGTCAGATCGCTCTCCTGGACGACTACCTGGCCGGTCCGACGGCACGCACCCTCAGCGGATCCGGGGGCACGATTCGGCCAACCGCGCATGAATGAACGACCGTTCAGGGGGGTCTGGGCGGCGGGCAGGCGCGTCGGCGGTCCGGACGGGAGCGGGCGCGCATCGTGGGGGCAGTTGCCGCGTCCGAGCGGTGGCACTCGAAGTGCGGAGAGCTCAATGTTGAAGCTGAGAAGCACAGTATTCCTGGCCGCGGCCGCTGCCGCCCTGATGTTCACCGGCGCCGGAACGGCCGCCGCGGATGCCGGAGCGCAAGGTGCCGCCTTCGGCTCGCCGGGCGTGCTGTCCGGCAACGTCGTCCAGATCCCCATCCACATTCCCGTCAACGTGTGCGGGAACTCCCTCAACATCATCGGTCTGCTGAACCCGAGCTTCGGAAACACCTGCGTCAACGGCGAAGGCCACGACCGCGGCCACGACGAGACGAAGAGCGGCCACGAGGGCTCCATGGGGGACCACAGCAAGTAGGTCCCCGGGGATTGCCCGGCTGAGGTGCCCGGGGGCCCCGGTCAGCCGGTGCCGACCGCACGAACCCCGGTCGGGACAGCAGTGATCCGCTCCCCACGGTTTCCCACGTCGGTCCGCGCCGGTGCCGGGCAGGTTCTCCTGCCCGGCACCGGCGCGTTCGGCCGGGCGTGCTGTATCAGCCGGGACGGGCTGCCCGGAACCCCGTATGACGAGCCCCATCCGATCAGCGTGGTCCGGAGCAACGAAGCGGACACCCCCGGCGGGGAGCCCAGTCGGCCTTGGACGCGGGTGAAGCCCCTGCCCCCGAGAAGCCACGACGGGAGGACCGCCGATACAGCCGACGCCACCGCCTCCTTCAGGACTTCCCGCCTCTTCCGGGACTTCCCGCCGCCGTCGGGGGAAGCCTTCTCCCGTCATTTCTTCGAGCGGCTGAAGGTCTCCCCGATCGCCTCATGGATGTCGTTGCGGCGGGTGCGGATCGCCAGACAATGGGGGGAGCAGTATGCGAGTGGAGGAGTGTGGAGGGTTTGTTCGATCGGTGCTTCGCGTTTCCGGAGGAATTACGAGTGGCGAGTGCCGCTCGCCCGGCGCGTGTGGGAATCATCGGCGGCGGGCTGGCCGGTCTGGTCTCGGCCTACGAACTGCAGCGGCGCGGAGTGAAAGCCGTGCTCTACGAGCAGGCCGAGCGTCCCGGGGGGCGGGTGCGTACGCATCGTTTCTGGGACGGGACCTACGCGGACGTCGGCGCGATGCGCATTCCCGGAAATCACGAATGCGTGCTCCATTACGTGCGTGAGTTCGGGCTGCGGACCCGTCCCTTCGTCAACCTGAACCCGGATGGGTACTACCACCTGCGCGGCCGCCGCACCCGATTGAGCCACGGCCACCAGCTTTATCCGGATTACGGCCTCGACGCCGCCGACCAGGACGGGCCGAGGAACTGGCTGGACCGTGTGCTGCGTACGGCCTGGGACGCGCTCAGCCATGCACAGCAGCTGAGTGTCCTGGAGGGCAACTGGCAGGACGCGGCTCTGGACCGCCTGATGTCGGTCTCCTTGTGGCAGTTCGCACGGGAGCAGTTCTCCGAGGACGCCTGGGATCTGCTGGGGTACGCCAGCGGACTGGTCCACTACGAGCACGCCTCCCTTCTCGAAGTGCTCGTCGACTACTTCGGTCTCTTCCATGCCGCCCCCCTCGAACTGGTCGGCGGGATGGACACGCTGGTCCGTGAGTTCGTACGGCGGCTGACGCCGGGGTCGCTGCGCCTGTCGACCCACGTCGACGCGGTGGAGCTGAACTCCGACGGTGGCCGGATCAGAGGGCACTGCGTGGGCCGCCCCGTCGACGAGACCTACGATGCCGTGCTGGCCTGCGTCCCGCTGACCACACTCGACCGGATCACCATCACCCCGGCCCTGCCCCACCGGCAGGCCCAGGCCGTCCGCAGTCTCACCTATGCGAGCAGTACCAAAACCCTGGTGCACCTGCGTCGGCGGAGCTGGGAACTCGACGACGGCATCTACGGCGGTGGGAGCTTCACCGACCTCCCCATTCAGCAGTGCTGGTACCCGTCGGACAACGCCCGCGTCGTCCTGGACGCCCGCCCGTCCTCACCTCAGAGGCTGACCGCCCGGAACGCCGAGCTCTCGCACGAGCCGGGGGTGCTTACGGGCGCCTATCTCTGGGGCCCGCACGCCCGCCGGTTCACCGCACTGCCGGCCGCGGACCGCGACCGGGTCGTGATGCGGTGCCTGGAGCAGTTGCATCCGGGGATCTGTGAGGACATCGACGAGATCGTGCACTGGGACTGGGACAGCCATCTGGGCATGAGCGGAGGGTCTTTCGCCTATCTCTCTCCCGGCGAGCACACGAGGTACCTCAACGGCCTCGCGACGCCGCACCCGGAGAGCGACCCGCGCCTCTACTTCGCCGGCGAGCACCTCTCGGCCGCCCACGCGTGGATGCAGGGCGCCGCCCAGTCGGCACTCCGCACGGTCGGCCACCTGCTCGACCGGCTGTCCGCGACCGCCGAGGAGCCGGGCGGGCACCGCGAGGAGCGCGGTACGGAAGACTTCGTCCGGGAAGGGACGGCATCGTGAGTACGTGCGACACGGGGAGCGGGCGTGCTCGCTTGCGCAGGTCCGACCTGCACGAAGCGTTCCACGCGCCCCACGGCACCCGCGAACGCATCGGCCTGGAGATCGAGGCAGGTGTGCTGGACGAGGCGACCGGACTCGCGGCCCCCTACGACGGGCCCCACGGCATGGCTGCCCTCCTCCACCAGGTGTTGCGGGACTGGGGCGGTTCACCGCAGTGGGCCGACGACGTCCTGACGGGGGTGCATCTCGCGGACGGGACGAAGCTGACACTCGAACACGGAGGCCAGCTGGAGTACTCCTCCCCTCCCGCGGACGACCTCGTCACTCTGGTGACGGCGATGCGCGCCACCATGGAAGCCCTGGCCGCTCTGGCGCAGCGGCACCGGCTGGCCATCGTTCCCGGGGGAAACCTCCCGTTCGACAGGGCGGAGCGCGCCACCTGGGTACCCACCGTGCGCGGTGGAGTCATGCGGACGTACTTCGCGGGGCTCGGCCCGGACGGGGAAGGGGCTCCGCACATCATGAGGCTGTCGACCTCGACCCAGACCACCCTGGACCACCTGTCCGAGGACGACCTGGCCTCGAAGCTGCGCGTTCAGGTAGCCGCCTCACCCGTCGTCGCCGCGCTGTTCGTCAACTCGCCGCTGTACGCCGGACGCCTCGACGGGGTCCTCTCGCACCGCTGCCGCGACTGGCTGCGCATGGACCCCCGCCGTTGCGGCTCTCCCGGCCCCGCGCTGCGGACCCCGCTCACGGTGGAGGCCCTCACCGACTGGGCACTGGGCATGCCCATGATCTACCGTCGCGGCCCGGGCGGCTACCGTCTCGCCGGACCGCAGCCCTTCGCGGACCATCTGCGCCACGGCTTCGACGACGGCACCCGGCCCCGCTGGGAGGACTGGCTCTCGCACCTCGACCAGATCTACACCACCGTCCGCGTGCGCCGGACCCTGGAGACCCGCGCGCCGGACGGCCCCCCGTACCCGTACGTTCCCGCAGGTCCGGCACTGTGGACCGGACTGACGTACCACGCGCCCAGCCGCGCGGCCGCCTGGGAACTCCTCCGGCGGTACACACCCCAGGAGAACGACGCCGCGCAACGCGCCCTGCCCACCGCCGGACTGGCCACCCGTCTGGGCGGGGACAGCGTGCGCGACCTGGCCCGGCACCTGCTCGGGCTGGCCCGCGCGGGCCTGCAGGCCCGCATCCGGGCAGGGCTCGAACAGCCCGAGGCGGCAGGTTATCTCGACCCGCTCGACGAGATCGTGGACACGAACGAGACGTTCGCCGAGCAGACGGCCCGCCGCTGGACGACGAGCCACCGGGGCGATCCGGCCCGCTACGTCGCGGCGCACCGGATCCCGTCCGCCACCTGACCCGATCCGGGCCGACGGGAGCAGCGGACACCCGCAGGTGGGATCTGACCGACGGCACAGGTGGCTCGTGAAGGGTCAGACGCGGTACGGCCGTGTCAGCCGTACGTCCTCCACGCCCAACAGGCCGAGGAGAGGCACCTTGCCGGTCCGTTGGTCCGGGTCGACCACCAGTCCGGAGCCGCGGATGAGGTCGAGCAGGAGTTCGGCGAGGGGCATCACCATGTGCCGGCCCCAGCAGCGTTCCGAGGAGTGGCCGAACGGCAGGTAGCCGGGAGCGGTGTCGGGATCGAGATCGTTCCAGCGCTCCGGACGGAAGCTGTCCGGGTCGTCCCACAGGGCGGGGTCGCGGTGGGACAGCAGGGGCAGCAGCAGGACGTCGTCGTGCTCGCCGATCCGGTCGTCGATGACGGGATACTCCGGTGAGGCGTTGCGCAGGATGTTCCAGGACGGTGGCAGCATCCGCAACGCCTCATGGATGAGGTGCCGGTTGGGTGTGCTGTCGTCGAGGGGCGACCCGAGCCAGAGCGCGTTGGCGACGAGGGTGGAGACGGTGAAGCAGACCGGGGCCGCCGCTCGGCGGTACATGCCCAACGCGTACCGGCGGTCCTGGTAGCCGGTGGCCTCCGCCGCCCGTGCGCCGAGCCCGGTGAGCCGGTCGCCCGGCCGGGGCCAGCCGGGCAGGGCGGCGCCGAGCGCGATGACCGACCAGGTGAGCTTGGGCGTCAGTTCGAGGTAGCGGCTCATGAGCAGGCGCAGCCGGTAGGGGTCCTGCCCCAGGATGAGGTCGCGCAGGAAGAGGTGCCCGGTCAGCGGCCAGGACCCGGAGAGGTCCACCTGCCGCGGCTCGTAGGCGGCCAGTGCCGCGCGTACGTCGCTGCCGATCGTGCGGGTGACGGCGGAAGCCTCACCACGCGCTATGGAACGCCCGTGCAGGGGTTTGAAGGTCGGGCGCTCCGTCTCGGTGGCCCGGCGCGCGGAAAGGATGCGGTCGGCGACCTCGACCCCGGCGACCCCGACCGTGTCCGGCTCCAGCCGGAAGACGTCCTGGCCCACGTGCTTGTCGAGGAGCGCGGCCAAGCGGGGTGCGAACACGGTGGTGCGCGGGCGCACTGTGGATGACGGCGACATCGTGGCTCCGCTGCAGGGGGAAGAAGGTGTTGAGGGAACAGTGCGGCTGACCGTTGTCCGGCACCCCACCGGAGCGGAGTGCCGGACAACGTTGTCTACTCGGCGACGTGGCCGAGCGTCACGCTCAGTACCAGATGTACCAAGCGCTCGCCTTGAGGCTCTTGGTGGCCGCGACCTTGTTACGGATGGCGAAAAGGAGCTTCATCCCTGCACCTCCTCCCGGGAGTGTCACGCGACTCGTCGGACCCGGCGAGTCGTGAGAAACGGCACGCCGATTTGCTGGCGAGCGCAAGCTACCCACACCTGTCACACGGTATGCACGAGCATCCCCAGGAACTTCCCGTCACTTCAACCACCTTGTTCACAAGGGCTCGTGGAGCGGTATGCCGAGTGCGGACGGGAGGAACAACCGGGTGGCATCCTCACCGAGGCACGTGATCACGGGCTGGGAAGATCGCGCGGCGGGTTCACCGTCAAGCGGCCCCGGGCTTCGTCGTCGTGCGGCTGCGGGGCGAGCTCGATGAGAAGCAGGGCGGAGTCGTCGTCCGGTGGCGCCCCGGTGAAGGCTGCGACGTCGGCCCGGATCCGGCTCAGGGCTTCTCCTGGATCGCCTTCGCCCAGCAGCGGCGCCACCCTCTCGCCCACCGGGTAGAAATTGCCTTCGCCGTCTCGGGCCTCGCTGAGGCCGTCGGTGTAGAAGAAGAGCCGGTCCCCCGCCTGCAGGGTGAGCCGGTTGACGCTGTCTTGCCGGGCCCCGCCCGTCAGTGCGCTCAGGCCGAACGGAGGGACCGGATCGTCCGACTCCACGAACGCGGTACTGCCGTCACGGGCACGCAACAGGGGTGGGGGGTGGCCGTGGTTGAACGCGATGAGCCGCCCGGAGGGGCTGATCCGGGCGAGGATGCCCGTCACGAACCGCTGGCCGTCCGTTCGGCGTTCCAGGGCGGTCTCGATGCGACGGTCCACGTCCGCGAGATCTTCGAGCGCGGAGGCGGCTTCCCGGAAGGCGGCCAGCACCGCGGCGGCACAGCGGACGGTGGCCAGTCCTTTGCCCTGGACGTCGGCGATGATCAGGCGGACACCGTCGGGCGATGCCACCGCGTCGTAGAGGTCCCCTCCGATGCGGGTGGCGCGGCTCGCGGAGATGTACGAGGTTCCGATGCGGACAGGCCCGATGACCGGCGGTACGGGGGTGAAGAGCACGTCCTCCAGGGTCTCGGCCACTTCCCGCACGTCGACGAGACGTCGCTCGGTCCTTACCCGGGACCACGCCGCGAAGGCGGATGCCAACGTGACGTAGGCGATCGCCGCGAGCGCGACACGCATCCGCAGCTCCCCGAAGCGGTCGGCTTTCCATGCGAACAGCAGGCACAGGAGAACCGCCACCACACCCATGGCCACGACGTTCCGCACGGGCCCTCGTGCCGAAGCCACCGCAGGCCCGGCCGCGTACACGGGCAGCAGGTTGTACTCCGGGCCGGTGGCCGCGTCCACAACCGCGATGCCCAGGACGACCGCCAGTGGCAGCGCGCTCGGTGAACGGGTCACCCCGTTCACCCATTGACGCCATGACATCACCGCACCTCCTGCGCTCATCGCCGCGAAGCCCTTCGGCGTCCGCCAGTCGGCGATTGACCAAATGTACGCAAAGGGCAGCGAAGAATGGCGAAACCATTGAAATCCGACAGGAGCAACACGAGGGAATGAGTCGAATGCGCGAGCCGGGCTGCGTACGGCCCTCGATGTCGATGACGGCCGGGCGGAGTGCCTTCTCCGTTTTCCCGCACGTCGGTGTCAAGGCGGCTTACCGGGTGGTGGCTGTGTACCGGGCTAGCAGGTGGCGCAGGTAGGCGCCCGCGCTGCCGTGGTTCTGGTCCTGGGCCCCGTGCCGGTGCAGTTCGGGCCGGCCGTCCGGGTGCAGGCGCACCGTCGTCGTTGCCTGCCGCTCCGTCCCGCTCAGTCCGGCGTCGGGTTGCGGCGGGTCCAGGACGGGAACGGCTGCGGGGAACATGGCGAGCGCTTCCTCGGTGGTGGCGGCGGGTGGGTGTCCGGTGCGGTTGGCGCTGGAGACATACAGCATCGGGTATTCGTCCAGCAGAGGCCGCAGAGGCTGCCAGCGGGCTCCGAACAGCAGGACCCAGCCGTCCTTCTGGGCCGGGGCCAGCCAGGCCGGACCTTCCGCGCCGGGCCTGAGCGGCAGAAGGACTGTGAGGTGTTCATCACCGAGCAGCCGCCGTGCCAGCGTCCTGTCCTGCGGTGTGAGGTCCCACAGCCGGTCGAGCGTGTCCAGGGTGCCGGGGTGATGGGCCCACAGGGCGACCGGCTGGTCGGCGTTCCGGCCCTTGGCCTGGTTGACGGCGCGGGGGCGGGTGGCGGTGACGACATGGGTCAGCGGTGCCGGGTTGGGCAGGACGACCGCCCCGCCCGCGGCGAGAGCGTCGCGCACGGTGGTGAAGTCGGCCGGGGGCCGGGCTGTGGGTTCGGCAGTGGAGGTCACGGCATGCTCCCGGTGGTGGTGTGGGTGAGGCCCTGGAGGTAGGCGTCGAACGCTGCATCGTCGATGACGGACCGTCCGGTAGCGAAGGCCCGTCTCTTGGCCCAGGCCATCGCCGCACGTGCCTGGTCGTCATCGAGGGCGTGACCGAGGCGGGCGGCGACTGCGGTGGCGACCCGGGCGCTGGCCAGTTGGGTCAGCACCGTGCGCGGCTCGATGCCCAGGACCTGATGGGGGTCGTAGGGCTGGAACAGCTCCGGGTGGACGAAGGGCGTGCCAGTGGAAATGGTGCCCACCCCGGTCCCGACGATCGGAGTGGTCACCGACAGTGGCACCCCGGTCTCCTGCGCGACCATCTCCGCGATGCCCGGCAGCCGGGTCAGGTCCGGTTCAATCCACCACGGTACGGCGCCGGTGCCGAGGAGTTCGGGCGCGTGCCGGGCGAGGAGGAACAGCAACTGCTCGGTCGCAACGAGGCCGGCGCGCTCCGCGAGGCCCAGCCAGGAGGAGGAGATCACCCGCACCCCGCAGGCCAGGGCCTGCAGGCTGTTGGCCAGGCCGAGTCCGAGGTCGTTGTGCAGGTGGGAGGCGAGCACGGTGTCCCCGCCCGCTGCGGTCCCGACCGCGGTGAACATCTGCCGGCAGGCGTCGGGCAACTGGGCGCCGACGGTGTCCGCCAACACGACGAGTCCGGCGCCGACGGCGGTCAGCTCCCCGGCGAAGGTGCCCATCAGCGCGTGGTCGGCCCGGGAAGCATCGGCCAGGCACACATCGACTGCCACCTCCTGGTCCAGGTCGCGGGCCCGCTTGACCAGTTCGACCCCGGCCTGGAGTGCTTCGGCGGCCGGGCGGTGGACCATCACCTGCGCCATGGCCTCCGAGGCCGGCACCACCACCATCACCCGCGCGTGACGGCTGCCGCGCACCGACGCGACCGCCTGCTCCACGTCCCGCGCCGCCCCCCGGCACACCGCCGCCACACTCACCGCGCCCTCCGCCTCCACCGCGACCTGGCGCACGGCCTCGAACTCCTCCGCACACACCGCCGGAAACCCGGCGGCGAACACGACGTGCCGCGCCCCGTCCCCGCCGAAGACCCGTCCGGTCTCACACGCCAGACGAACCCTGGCCCGCGCCGACATCAGCGTCTTTGCCTGCGCGCCGTCCCGAGCCGACTCCTCCCACAGCACCACTCGCCCCGCCATCGCGGAGTCACGCACCACATCCACCCGCACCGAAGCCCTCCCACCGTTCTTGACGATCACCGCCCCATGGCGGTGAGGAGGCCAGACGGCCGCCTCCCCCGACCATCACCACGAACCGCAACCGCGCACAGGCGGTCCGGGCGAGACCACCCCATCGAAGGGACGTCTCTTTCGCCGAAACGCCCCTCAGTGCTATGGAGGCGAAACGATGGTGCAGTGGAAGAGCCGCAGCCACGTCCTGGGACTCAGGCGTCAGAGGCGGGCCAGTACTGGTGTGGAGCGGCCTTGCCGAGAGTCGAGCCGGTGCTTCCAGCGCGACTTCCGACCCGAACACCATCGACTGCGCTCACACCAACCGCATAACCCGTGTCCAGAGTCCGGGGTCGAGGCCCAGTCGCAGACGGCGGATCCTTCCGCAGCAACATCTGCGTTCTTCCACCACCAGTCCGTGAGGATCCGGGGCAACGCATTCCAGAAGCTGAATTCAATCAACTCGCCTTTATACTAGTTAAGTTGAGCTATAGGAGGCCACCTCCGGTCTTAGCATGTACACAGCTGACTCGTGGGGGAAACGATGGATCCAACAGAGCTCGTGTCACAGGCCGTGCGAGTAGTGACAGAGTTTGCCGGGGGCGCAGCCACCGCGGTGGCCACGGGTGTCGGGCAGACCGTGTCGGACCTCGTACGGCAGCGGCTCAGCGGTACACCATCGGGACAGGCGGCCTTGGCAGCCGTGGACGCGCAGCCTGATGACCCGGCTGCCGTCGCAGGGTTGCACAACGAGCTCGACGCCGGGGTCACGGCCGACCGTGCCTTCGCCGACGCGTTGGCCGCGGCCCTTGCTCCGGTCCTTGCCGGGCCACCGCCCAAGGAGCCGCCCATGCAGACCATCCAGGGCAGTGTGGTGATCGGCGGTGGGGCGAGAGTGCGCCGCACCACCATTGCGCTCGGGCCGGTGACCTTCAGCAACACTCCCGCTGGACGCACCGCCTTCGGTGTGGTCTGCGTCGCGCTGGCGACCTTGATGGTGCTCTTGGTCTACGGCGGTATCCAAGCCCTGGACGGCGACTCTCCGGGCTCCCGGCTCGGAGGCGGGTCGGAGCCGGGGAAGAGCCAACAGAGGCCCGGAACCGACAGCAACGACGAAGCGGGCAACGACTCAGCAGCTATCGGCGATACGGACCACTCGACGCCTCTCGCCGATACAGAGGCCGTCCGCAACGTACTGCCGGACGTGACAAGCCTGCCGTCGGGCTGGATCGAGAACTCGGCACCCACCGCAGACGTCTCCTCGCAGGATGACGGCTCCACCTTCGAAGGCGAGTCCGAGTACCTGGGGCGCTACAGCATGGAGACCCAGTTCCTGGTTCGCTCCTACCCGGACGAGGACACGGCACGGACGGCCTTCGACGCGATGGTCTCCAAAGCGCGGGAGGAGGGAGCGAGTTCGCTGACCATGGCGCAGGTCGGGGACCAGATCGCGGCGTTCGCGATCTCGACGAGCCAGGGGGACGCTTACGTCACCGACACCACCCGCAGCACCGTGGTCCGCACCGGAACGGTGCTCACCATCGTCGTCGGCAACGACAACGAGAGCCGCAGCTACAGCAGTACAGACCTCGAAAGCCTCACCCGACTCCTCTCCGACCGCGCCCGAACGGCCCAGACAGGCTGACAACACGCGGGCGAACAGGGTCTGGATCAGCATGCGGCCACGCAGATGAATGCTTCCAGCAGCCGCCGTCAAAGCTGAACCCTGCGAGGCAGAATCCGACTGTTCAGCCGTCTGGGGATGTTCGGTTCACCTCCGCTCGCGCGCACGAGGTGGTGCCCTCCTTTTCGACGGGGATCCCCGGTTCACCTCCGCTCGCGCGGAGAGCACGAGGCGGGTTCGGTCTTCGCGTACTTGAAGACCGGTTCACCTCCGCTCGCGCGGAGAGCACCCAGCCGCGGACCAGGCCGGCCAGCTCGATGGCGGTTCACCTCCGCTCGCGCGGAGAGCACTGTGCGCAATGCGCAACCCCGGCAGGGTGCGACGGTTCACCTCCGCTCGCGCGGAGAGCACGGGGTGAAGAGGCCGTGGCTCATGACGAAGGTCGGTTCACCTCCGCTCGCGCGGAGAGCACCCCGAGACCGGCCGCGTGATCGAGATCGAGACCGGTTCACCTCCGCTCGCGCGGAGAGCACGAAGTGGGCGCCGAACTCATGGAGCACGAGGCCGGTTCACCTCCGCTCGCGCGGAGAGCACGTCTGCCACTCGAACTCGACCGACTTGGTCCGCGGTTCACCTCCGCTCGCGCGGAGAGCACCCTTCGCGACCTGCCCTTATTCGACGGCTTTGCAATTCCTTTGCTGACCTTCGCCGCACACGCTTTTCATCCCTCCTGCCGTCACGCGGCAGTGTAAAGCCCACCCCTCACATCGGTAGCCAGTTGGGCCATATGGGGTGGTTGTCGGTGGGCAGTGCTATCTCTGTGTTCACGCTGAAGCACGACGACGTGGGGCCCCGGGGGACCGTGTTCTGGATGTACGTCTGCGAGGGAAGGAGCATGGACTGCCCCGCCCGACCCCGTTGATGTGCCATCTCGACGACACCGCCGCAGTGTTCCAGGAGTTGTGGGACGTCGTTCTGGGTGAGGGGACCAATGGTGCCATCTCGGCTGCGCTCGGCCTGTCCTCTCCGCGCGAGCGGAGGTGAGCCGGTCGGCATCCTCGGGCCGAACCGCTGGTACGACGTCCTCTCCGCGAGAACGGAGTTACCGGCGTACTCCCTTGAGTGTTCCGCCAAGTGCAGCGGTACGTGCACCGGCAAGAGCCCTGCGATCGGCGGACGTCGTCCTGCGGGATATCAGTGGCAAGGCGGTGAACCTCCAATCCGACATCTGGAAAAGACGACGGACGCCGATGCGGCAAGGTCCGCAACATCGGCGGGACCGTCGAGAGCAGCACAGCGGTCCTGATGCGGTCGGTGGCGTGCGCCTCCCGTGCCCACCGTTGCGGCGCCGTCGGCCACCGCGTCCTCACAGGCGTCCCCGGCCTGGAAGGCCGGCCCCCACAGTGGGCCGTGGACGAAGGCAGTGGTCGGTGTGGGCACGACGGCGTCGATGCCCGCGCGAGTCGCCGAGTCGCGACGGGCACGGGGACGCGCACCGACCGACCGTAAGCACCTTCTGCTGAGCAGCGGTGCCGATGCCGCATTGAGCCTGCTCAACCCGGCGTACCTGCGACCGAACAGCAGGGGCGTCCTGGACTCCCCCACCTACCCGGGCGAGCTCGCCCTGTTCCGCAGCGCGGATGCCCGGCTGGTCTCCTGCCGCCTCGCACACGGCGAGACCCGCTGCAGTCGGTCTCAGTGGGCGCCGGGATGGGCGGCGACCCGCGCGAGGATGGCGTCGAGGTCCGAGCGGGTCCACCAAGAGCCGTCGCGCATCACTCCCGCGATCTTGCGGAGGGCGGTGTGGTCGTCCAGCGGGTCCTCGTCCAGCAGCACCAGGTCGGCGGGCATGCCGGCCGCGACCCGGCCGAACTCCCCCTCCTCGCCCAGGAATCGCGCCGGCTCGGTGGTCGTCATCCGCAGAATGGCCAGCGGGTCGAGTCCAGCCTCGGCCAGGTGGTCGAACTCGTCGTGGAGTGCGAAGCCCGGGATGATTCCCGCGGCTCCGCACGCGTCGGTTCCCGCGACCATCGGAACTCCGGCGTCGGCGAACGTCCTGGTCATTCTGAGCTGAGCCGCCCAGTGGTCGTGCAGGGCCTCACGGGTGCCCTCGGGAAGCCTGGAGAACTTCCTCGACGACTTGTCCCAGGTGCGCAGTTCATCGGGTGCCATGTAGCGGCGCCGCGGATCCTGGGTGTGTTCGGGCGAGTCGCCGAACTGCTGGGTGTGGACCCGGATCAGAGTGGGGCACTGCCAGGTGCCGTGTGCGACGAACACGGCCGCCAGCTCCTCCGCCTTCCGCTGGTCGTAGGATCCGTCGGCCAGGTTGTAGGCGTGCGCTTCCAGTTCGGACGTGGCGGTCGCGGGGTTGGTGACCATGCCCTTGATCAGCCTCGTCGCCAGTCTGTCGGCGCCCGGGATCTTGATCCTGGGAATGGGCGGGAGCTTGCGGGTGGCGTTGCTCGCGCGGACCTCGTCTTCCTTGGAGGAGACTGCGGCGAACACGGTGACGCCGGGACCGAGGTGCTCGATCGACCACACGCCGCCGCGCGCGGCCTCCCGGGGGTCGAGGTCGGCCGGCAGGTGACCGCCGAGCCGGATACCGAGACGGTTCGCCTCCTGGAGGGCCGCCAGAAAGGTGACCCGGGTCGTCATACCGGCCTTGACGAAGTCGGCTCCGTCCCGGTGCTGTTCGCGGACGGCCCGCACCGCACCGTCGGCGGTGCTCGCGTTCAGCGGGGTCAGCAGGTCGCCCGCGGTCGCTTTGAGCACCGGGGAGCCGGTGGGCTGGGGCAGCGTGCCCTGTCTCCGGGACTTCAGGAGTGCTTTGTTGCCCGACATCTGACGGAAACCGACCACACCGTTGGCGAGCATGAGCGCATACGTGCCGTCGACGTCCTTCGGGGTGTTCAACGCGTGCATGTGCATGTCCATGAACCCGGGGACGACGAACCGGCCCCGCCCCTCCACCACGTGCGGCTCCGCGACGGGGCCACCGGTGGCCGTCACCGACGTGATCCGGCCTCCGTCGACCACCACGTCCTGACCGGGGGTGCGGCGGCCGTCCAGCGGATCGACCACGGTGACGTCCCGGATCACCACTCGCCCCGTAACCCCGGACGGCTCGACGTACCTGCTCATGTCTCTCCTTCGTGTCATCACGACTGATCGCTTCGAGTTACGGGTTTCGGCTGCCGTCACGCGTCGAACAGGCGCCGCGCGTTGCGCGTGGTGAGGTCGCGCCAGGTGTCGGCGGTCGACGGTTGCGCCGCGGAGTCGACGGAGGCGACCTGGGCGAGCGCCCCCGCCGCGGGTGTCCAGCAGTAGTCGCTGCCGTACAGCAGGCGCTCGGTGCCGAACGCGGCGTCGAGGGCCGGGATCTGGCGCGGGAAGGGCGTCCCGGCCATGTCGTACCAGAGGCGGCCGAGCTGCTCCACCGCGCTGGGCACGTCCTCGGAGCCGTCACCGAACACGGAGCCGAACAGGTCGATGCGGTCGGCGAGCAGAGGCAGCGCTCCCCCGCCGTGGGTCAGCACCCACCGGATCCGCGGGTGGCGGGTGAACACGCCGCGCAGGAGCAGGTCGCTCGCCGTGCGGGCGGTGTCGAAGAGAAATTCCAGCATCGGCCGCGGCCGGCCCAGCGAGACGTCGTCGGCGTGGGGCGGGGACGTGGGGTGGACGAAGACGAGGGCGCCTCGCCGGTCGAGGTCCTCCCACAGGGGTTCGAACCGCGGGTCGCCGAGGTAGACGCCGTGGTGGTTGGTCTCCACGGCCACCCCGTCCGCACCGAGTACGTCGAGGGCGTGGGCGGCCTCCGCGAGCGCGCCCTCGACGTCGGGCAGCGGCAGGGAGGCGAAGTGGCCGAACCGCCGCGGGCGCTCGCCGCGGACGCCGGCGCCGAACTCGTTGACTTCGCGCGCGAGGGCGCGGGCGGCGTCGTCGTCGCCGAAGTGCACGCCCGGAGAGGAGATCGACAGGTAGGACTTCTCGATGCCCGAGCGGTCCATCAGGTCGAGATGCTGTTCGACGCTCCACGCAGGCCAGCCGGGCATCCCGTCGGGGTGCTCGATCCCCGCGGACCGGGCCGCGGCGACGTAGCTGTCGGTGACGAAGTGGGCATGTACATCGATGAGGCCGGTGGGGGCCATGCGGAACTCCTTCGCTCGCGGGTCCTTGCCTCAGCCAGCGTAGGAACGGCGTCGTAGGGTGGCACGTGTGATGCCGATGAATGAAACACCGGGTTCGGACAACGGCAACCCGAGCGGGCGACGCGGCGGGAAGCCCGCCGAGGGGCAGCCTGTCATCGACCGGGCATTCGCCCTGCTCAGCACGTTCGACACCGACCACCGCGCGCAGACGCTCGCCGAACTCGCGCGGCGGAGCGGTACTCCCCGCAGCAGCGCCCTGCGGCTCGCCCGGTCGCTGGTCCACGCGGGTGCGCTGGAGCGTCTCGACGACGGCCGCTACGTCGTCGGCCTTCGCCTTCTGGAGACCGCGTCCCTGGCGCCGCGCGGCCACGGCCTGCGATCCGTGGCCATGCCGTTCATGGAAGACCTCTTCCACGTCACCCGGCAGCACGTCCTGCTCGCCGTCCGCGAACAGGACGAGGCGGTACTCGTCGAACGGCTCTCCGCGCTGGACGCCGGCCCCGTGCGCTACCGCGTGGGAGGACGCCTTCCGCTCACCACCACCGGAGTCGGACTGGTGCTCCTCGCCTTCGCGCCGAAGGACGTCCAGGACCGCGCCCTCACCACCTACGAACCCGCGAAGGGCCGTCTCCGACAGGGTCACGACGACATCCGTACCCCGGCCGACCTGCGCCGCGCGCTCGCCGAAGTACGGCGCGGAGACCACGCGTACGGCCGGCAGAGCCACCCCTGGCCGGTGGACACCATGGCCGCACCGGTGCGAAACGGCGGCGAGGTGGTCGCGGCGCTGTCGGTCGTCGCACCCAGCACCGGCTTCACGGAAGCCGGCTACGGCCCGGCCGTACGGGCAACCGCCCGCGCGATCTCCCGCCGACTCGAAGAGGACGGGCCGTGAAGGGCCTACGGCCCGGCGATGCCGATGCCGCGCCCTGGCGCCGACGCACTCCACGCGGTGCTCCGGCGGCGCGGACGAGCTCAAGGCGAATCCCACGAAGAGGGTTGTCAGACCCGGAAGTTCACGCAATGCTGTCACGAGGTCACCAAAAGTGACCGTAGTTCTCGAAGTGTGGATCCCTGGCATCCGTACGAGATGTTCGCGATGCAGGGCCCCCGCTCGAGTCCGCGTCGCGAAAGGGCTCCCATGAACGATCGGCCCCGCCAACCACTCCGCACGGCCGTGAGCACCCTGGCCGCGCTCCTGCTCGCATTCACCTCCGCCCTACTGGCGGCACCCACCGCCCACGCCGACCCCGTGGTCATGGTCTGCACCGGTACCGGACTTCAGACGTACTCCCCCGGCATCACCCTCAGCACCCAGCAGACGGAGGTCACCAACAGCTCCGACCTCACCACCTGCCTCGGTGGCCCCGTGTCTTCCGGCCGGCACAGCTTCGGACCGTTCGACACCACAGCCAGTTGCCTCTACACCCCGCCCATCGGCGACGACGCGTTCGACCTCACCTGGAACGACAACACCACCAGCCACTACGAGGGCACCTACGTGGTGGTCGTCACCGGCGGCCAGCTCATCGTCACCAGCACAGGCACCATCACCTCGGGCCGCTTCGCGGGCAAGGCCCTCCAGGAGATCGTGACCTACCTCGCGCCCAACCTCCTCCAGTGCGCCACCCCCCAAGGCGTCACCAGCATCTCCGGACCGATCAGCATCGTCATCACCGGCTGAGCACACCGGAAGCCGGCGCGGCGGCGGCCTCCGGCCCACCGGGCCCGTCGCCGCCGCTTGCGGTTGACCGGCTCGGCCGCCGCGCGGAACCCCCGGGCCGGAGCGTGCTGGGCCGTGTCTGACCATGTGCGCCGGATCAGCGGGCGGTGTCCGGTGCGGTGCGTCGCAAGGCGGAGGATCACCCGAGTACGGGATGTACCCAGGCGGTCCGACAACGCCGCGAGGCGCCGTGCCGGGCGCTGACCGCCCGGCGGGAATGGTCAGACACGGCCCAGGGGCGGTACCTGCCCATCGCGGATCGGCTCTGCCTCCAGAGCATCCTGTTCGTTCTCCACAACGACATGGCCTGGCAACTCCTGTGCCTGGAGCTCGTGTTCGGCTCGGGACAACCCTGCTGGCGCCGCTGGACCGGTGGCAGGAGGCGGAATTCTTCGACCAGTCGCATCGGGTCCCGCTCGCCGAGCTGAACGCGGCTGTCGACGATCTCGTCGTACGACAGCCAGGGGACGTGCTCGACGAGCTCGTGCGGGGCATCGAGCATGGCTCGATACGAACCAACGGGGCCCCTCGGATCGCCGGTGTGATGAGTGAGATCACCACACCGACGACGACGGCGGCGGTCACAAGCGTCGGAGGAGCCGTCTACCGACGGGCGAAATCCGGCCAGCTTCTGCCGAACCGTCCACCCCACGCGCAACTTGAATGCACAGGCAACGCACAGGTAACCACGGGTGCCAACACTTCAGTCGGTCGGACGGAGCCGCGGCAGCCCGCATTCCGCATCACGCCAATCTCCTTCCTGCCACCGTCAACCCCTTCCGGAAAGTGTCGACTTCTGCCTAAAGTGACGCCGCGCTGGGCCCGGTCCAGACCAGACCGGGACCGCGCACGTCATTCGAGCGACCGGGGGAACCACGTCGCCGGGGGATCCATCGTCGTACCGCCATGCCCGCACTCCGTGCGTCCCATGCCGTCCGCCGTGCCCCGACGCCCCTGCCCCCGCGTCGGATCGCGCGCCGTCACGGCGTCGCGGCACCGGTCACCGACCGGTCGGTCCACCCTCCACGTAATGAGGATGCACACGTGCGTTCACGATCATCCGGGTCGCGCAGACCTGCTCTCCGGCGAGCCGGGCTCTCCGCCCGGCTCGTACCGCCCCTGCTGGCCGCCGCACTGCTGGTGGGCGTGGCCGTCACCCCCGAACTCCTGGCCCGGCCCACCGCCCCGAACACCGAGGCGGCCTCCAGCGACTACGACTGGTACGAGGACACGCCCGCCGAGCTGTTGCGGCAGGACCAGTGTCTGATGAGCGACGTCCTGCGGCTCGGCGGGCCGGCCATGGCCACCAGCGCCAAGGACGCCCTGAACCAGAGCCCGGAGCGGTTGCGGGAACTGGCGGACCGGGACTACTGGGAGGACACGCCGCTCGCCACCGCGTACGAATCGGACCGGACCGCCGCACTGGCCGAACTGGACCGCCTCGACGCGCTTCACAACACCTGGAAGATCACCGGGCTGGAGACGCCGGGCGGCTTCAAATCCGTGGTCGACTTCGAGTGGCCACCGGGGACGAGCGGCGACGACGGCGAGGACTTCCACTCCCAGACCGGCCTCACCGAGTGGATCGCCGACCGGTTCTGGAAGGACGAGAGCGACTTCTACGAGGACGCCACCCCGGCCGCCGACGCGCAGACCGTCGCCGCGGTCAAGGCCCTGGGGCAGCCGCTGTACGGGAGCGACCCCGACCCGTCCCTGCCGGACTGGGACCGGCAGCTCGCTCTGCGGGCCGCCTACGAGCACCTGACGGACTGGAGCCTGGAGCCGACCGGCGCCGACAACGCCCGCCTCTTCCTGAGTTCGGGTGGCTTCCCGGACAAGGCGCCGGTGCCGGGCACCGCCGAACACCGGATCGCGGTCGAGGACCTCAAGTCCCGCTTCGCCGCGTGCGCGTGGCGTGATCCGATGGACCCGGAGAAGGCCCTCGGCGAGGTCTCCACGACCGCCGCGGCGGAGTGGCAGCAGGAGATCGGCTCGCAGGCGGCCAAGCGCAACGACATCCTGACCGCGAACAAGAACGCCGTCCAGGCGCTGACCGTGGCCTCCGAGTCGATGGGCAAGATGCTCGGCCACTCGTGGGTCGCCGACCACATCACCCGCTGGCAGGACTACTGGTCCTCGGGCGGCATCGGCTGGATCGGCGACTCACCGATGGCCGTGCAGATCCCGGGCGCGACAGGCAAGTGCCTGGGCGTCCAAGGCTCGGGAACCGCGAACGCCACGGCCGTCGAGGTCGTCACCTGCTCCACGGCGGCCGCCCAGCAGTGGCGGATCAACGGCGGCTACGGCCAGGGCTACAGCCTTCAGAACGTGAACGCGCAGAAGTGCCTCGACCTCGCCACCAACCAGACGAAGATCCAGATCTACACCTGCAACGGCACGCCCACGCAGGTGTGGAAGTTCAGCGTCCGGGCGAGCGCCACCCTGCAGAACGTGGGGGCGAGCAAATGCCTCAACTTCCCGGCGTACACCGCGGGACAGGACGCGCTCGCGGCGGCCTGCAGCACCGCCGCCACGCAGAAGGTGCTGTTCAAGGTCTCCGCGCACAACGGCACCGTGCCTCCCGCGGCGGAGTTCACCAAGGCCTCGGCGAGGCTGAGTTCCGCACGCACGGGAGCGCAGGCGGAACTGGCGGAACTGAAGCGTCAGGCGACGGCCGCGACGACCGCCCAGAGCGCCAGCGTCACCGCCGAGCAGGCGGCGTACGCCATCGCGGACGCCAATGGGGCGCCGCGGGGTCGCGGTCTGCTGGTGGGACAACAGAAGGCGCAGGTCACGCAGGGCGCGGCGGCGGCGGTGACTGCTCTGGTGAAGGCCGGCGAGACGGCCGAGGCGGCCACCCGGGCGGCTGCCGCGGACAGTGACACGATCGCCCAGCGCGCGCTGGCGCAGGCCGCGCAGTCCAAGACGGAGTTCCGCAGCCAGGCGGCCTACCGGGCCGAACTGCAGGCCAAGGCCGCCTCGGAGGCGGCCAAGACGCACCGCGACAACGCGAAGAAGGACAAGGAGACCGCCGAGGCAAAGCTCGCCGAGACCCTGGCGGCGGAGTCCGACGCCAAGGTGGCGGCGGCCGACGCGCACGCCGAGCGGCTCGCGGCCGAGGCCGAGGAGGCCACGGCGAAGAAGGAGAAGGAGACCGCCGAGGCCAAGCAGGCCGAGGCGGCCCAGCACCGCCAGAACGCCGAGGCGGAGGCGGTCAACGCCAACGAGGCCAAGGACAGGGCCGAGGCGTCGGAGTCCACCGCGGTGGCCCGCAGGAACGACGCGGAGGCTGCCCGGGACCGGGCACGCGACCTGCGCGACGACGCCTGGGACGCCGAGCAGAAGGCCGACGCCGCCCGTGCCAAGGCTGACGCCAAGGAGGCGTTCGCCGAGGCCCACGAGGCCGACGACCAAGCCACCGCGTCCAGGGCGGCCGCCGACGCGGCCGCCGGACATGCCGACGACGCCGAGGCGGCGGCGGGCCGGGCCCGCACCGAGGCCGACGCGGCCTCGCAGGCGGCCGCCGACGCGGACGCCGCGGCCACCCGCGCCGAGGCAGCGGCCAAGCGGTCGCGCGCGGCGGCGGACGGGGCGCAGGCGGCGAAGCTGAAGGCCGACGCAGCCGTCCGCACCGCGACGAGCGCGGCGGCCGAGGCCATCGTCGCGTCGGAGCACGCGGCGGCCGAGGCGAACCTCGCCGTCGAGATGGCCGACGAGGCCGAGCTCCGCGCGAAGGAGGCCAAGTCCCACGCGGACGTGGCCAGGGTGGAGGCGGACAAGGCCACGGTCGCCTCGGCGAAGGCGGCGGGCTTCGCCCATGTCACCGCCCAGGCGGCGGTGGACGCCGGGAACGCGGCCGCACAGGTCGCGGCGCCGGCCAACGACGCGATCCAGCTCGGCTCGCCCTACGTCACCAAGGACTCCGCCGCCGGCCTCGTGGTGCTGAGCGGACAGGCGTCCAAGACGATCGCGGAACAGCAGAAGGCGGTCGCCGACGCGCACGCCCAGAACGCCGCGGAGGAGGCGGCGGCCGCCAAGGTCATCGCCGACCAGGCACAGGGCGACGCCAAGGCCGCCTACCAGCACGCGGCCAACGCCGCGAACTACGCCGCGGTCGCCCGCGGCTACGCGAAGGAGGCCCTCGGCTACGCGGCCGACGCCGCCACCGCCGCGGCGAAGGCGCAGGCGTCGCTGGCGCGCACCATCGAGTGGGACCGCCAGGCCACAGTGGACGCGGAGGCCGCCGACAAGGCGGCGGGACGCGCCGAGGGATACGCCACCCAGGCGCGCGACTCCGCCGACCAGGCGGCTCTCGACGCGAGTGCGGCACGCGCCGCGGCCGCGGAGGCGACCGAGGCCGCCGAGGCCGCACGGGCCGCGGCGAGCCGGGCCGACGAAGCCGCCACGGCGGCCGAGGAGGCCGCGAAGGACGCGCAGCTGTACGCGGAGTCGGCCCAGGAAGCGGCGGAGGCCGCCGAGCGCAAGGAAGCCAACCAGCAGGTCAGCACGGGCGCGGGCACCGGGATCGGCGGCACCTTCTTCGTCGTCGACGAGGACAGTGTCAAGGTCACCGACACCAAGCAGGACAAGCCCTGCGAGATTCCGCCTGGCTTCGGCACGAGTTGCACGGTCACCTTCACCTACACGTTCGACGTGATGGTCGACTTCTATCTGTGCGTCAACGACGCCGTCCCCGCGACGGCTTCGGGATGCCCGGCTTCCGACACCCAGCACCTGGGAACGGAACCCTTCACGGGCCTGAAGAAGGACGTCACCAAGACCTTCACCCAGATGGACATCCTCAAGGGCCTGCTCCAGACCTACCTGGCGGTGGGCAAGGCGATCCTCGTCCAGGACTTCGTCGACTGCTGGCACGGCAGCGTCAGCGGCTGCGCCTGGGCGGCGTCCAACTTCATCCCCGGCAAGGCGCTGGGGAAGGTCGTCGAGGGCATCCGGGCCCTCGACGCGGCCATGAAGACCGGCGTCGGCGTCCGGGAGGCGTTCGTCGCTCTGAAGGCGCTGGACGACATCAACCCGGCGACGGTCGCCCGTCTCGAAAACACGGTCAACGGCTACGAGGACGTTGTTTCGCTCTGCCGGCGGAACAGCTTCCCGGGAGACACCCGGGTCCTCATGGCGGACGGCTCGCTCAAGGCGATCCGCGACGTGCGCCGGGGCGAAAGGGTTCTGGCGACCGACCCGTCGACCGGGCTCTCCACCTCCGAGCCGGTGACCGACACCTTCCGCCACGGCACCACGCGCCTGGTCGACATCACGGTCGACGGCGCGGTACTGACCAGCACGGCCGGCCACCGGTTCCACGTGGAGGGGCGCGGCTGGACGTTCGTGTCGGACCTGCGCACCGGCGACCGTCTGCGCACCCCGGACGGCGCCCTGCACCGGGTGAGCCGGCTTCGCGACCGGGACGGACTGACGCCGACCGAGGTCTACGACCTCACGGTCGACGAGGTGCACACGTTCTACGTCGGAACGCGCGGCACCCGGCCGCAGAACGTCCTGGTCCACAACTGCACCGACATCGTCTCGGACGAGGGTTATGAGGGGGCCCACACCCTCGGCGACCACGTCAACAAGTCCGACACCGAGATGGCCGCCAAGGCCGACGCGGCAAAGGGCGGCGTCGCGACCCGGTGGACCGATGAGGCGACCGCGACCGAGGCGGTGGACAAGGCCATGAGGGAGTGGATGCAGCAGCCCGGCAAGGCCGCGGAGCTGGAGGCGTGGAAGACGAAACAGGCACAGCGCATCGGGAAGAAGCTGCCCTTCGTCTCGACCCGTGACCTCAAGACCATCCAGTGGGACATCCGCGGCATGGGCAGCTCGCTCGGGAAGAAGTGGGTCAGGAACGGCGTTCAGGGCGGACCGGCCGGCACTACGGTGGTCATCCAGCTCAAATACGTCGGCAAGGCGCACAAGCCCAGCAAGTACGTCGTCTACACCTCCTATCTGAAGGACTGAGCATGACCGAGGAGATCGGGCTGACCTGGCTGGCGGAACAGTGCGACGACATGGAGGACCTGCCGCCGCACGAACTGGACTGCCTGATCGAGCGAGGCCCGGTCTCCGCCATGGTCCTGGTCGCCGGACGGTCGGTCACGGAACTCCGGGGGGCGTCGTCCCTGCAACTGGGTCGGGATGTCCGACGCCTGCGCGAGTCGGACATCCCGGAGGAGGCGATCCGTACCGCCTGGATCGCGTCCACGGACCATGCCTTCGATCCGTTCAAGGAAGGTGTGGGCGTCCGTACCTGGCTCGACATGGTCGAGGCCGCCTGGCTGGCCGAGGAACGCCGGAACTCCCCCGGCTTCGTCGGGCCGTCGGCGGACCCGGTGACGGACGACGCGTCCCGCGCCGCCGTACTCCACGCCGTCGGCACCGTCGGCGTGGACCTGGCCCTGGCCGACATGGCGGGACGGATGTACGACGTGCTGCCGGTGGGAGACGTCGTCCCGGCGCTGGAGCGGGTGGTGACCGAGGTCTGCGCCGACCTCGGCTACCGCTTGTTCCTGCGGGCTCTCAAGGCCTACGCCGTGCCGGTCGCCCCCGGAGCCCGCCCCGCTCTCGTCGCTCTGGGCGAGCGGTTCGGGTATCCGCAGGGCCTGGTCGTCCAGGACCTCGTCCAGGGATGAACCGGGGCCGGCACCGGGGCTGAAGGGCCGACACCGCGATTCCCGCAGCGCAGGTGGTCGCAGCCTGCGCTGCGGCTCGCGGCCCGGGGCGACCCGGCTGCCGCGGCTCTCCGGCTCACACGACCTGCTTCCCTCCCCGAACGCTCCGCGCCGCCGACGGCCAGAGCCCTGGAACGGCTCCCGGGCGCCCCGGACCTCCCTGCCAAGGAGCAGCGCCCGGCGGCAACCGTCCTATGACGGCGGCCGCTGTCCGCGAACCGTCTCCAGCAGCCGCCGTCAAAGCCAGACCTTACGAGGCCCCGCCCAGGGAGTCGCCGATTCGTCGGCGTCGGCAGCTGCTTGACCAGCCACACCCCAGAAGCGCCGGTTCCTGCGTCACTGCTCCGACCCGGTGGTGCGGCCCCTGGCCCGTGACGCGGGGAACCGGCATGGCCAAGGGCCCGTGGAGCGAGCAGGATCTCGAGGCGCACGAACGGGACGACTTCCGCTGCGTCGAGGATGATGCCTGTGCGCCCCCTTACTCCGAAGCCGGTCCTCCATGTTCGGTCCGGCCCGGCCGCCCCCGGCGGTACGCCCGAGAGACCGGACCCATTGCCTCGACGGCCACCGAGACGGGGTACCACGTGTCCGGCATGCGGGCCCAGTCGGCAGAAGGCAGCGATTCGTACGGACACGACTCGACGACCCTCCGAGAGAAGGGAACGCTCGCATGCCCGGGAAGAAGGACAAGAAGCTGTCCAAGGGCGACGACGTCAGCTGGAAGAGCCACGAACAGAACGTGGAGGGCTCGGTGCAGCGCAGAATCGACAGGCGCGCCGAAGCGGCCGGCCGGACCGTGGACGCCTCCGAGGAACAGCCTCAGTACGAGGTACGGAGCGACAGGACGGGCAAGCCGGCCGTGCACAAGCCCGAGTCGCTGCGCAAGAGGGACTGCGGCTCGTGAGCGCCACCGGCGACGAGGACCGGCAGAGCGTGCTCGACAGCTTCGGCGAGGCCGTCAACATGTCCGCAGGCGAGCTGGAGAAGTGACTCGGGGCGGATGCCGCCCGCCAGGTGGGCCAGCAGGACCCGACGGGCGGACTCTTCACCCTCACGCACCGTCGCCCCTGAGCGAGGGCCACCGGGCGGGGACCACGCGCTGCCGCTGCTCGTGGAACCGGTGAGTGGCGACGGAGCTCGTGGAACCGGTGAGTGGCGACGGACGCGCGGACCCCTGAAACCGAAAGCTTCTGCCGCGCCCGCCGCAGGCGGCTGAGGGTGACGGTGCACCGCACTGCGACCCCTCTGAGTCCGAACAGGTGGCACAGTCAGCACATTCTCCTCAAATATGAAGTTATGGGCTTTTTTCTCGGCTTTTTCGGCTAAAGGAGATGGCGTGACCGAGAAGAAGAATCCCTTGAAAGCAGCGGCGGAGAAGGCGGCGGACGCCCTGTTGGGCACCGAAGGCCCGCCCGGCGGAGTGCCCGGAGTGCCGGGCTCGCTTCCGCCGTCGGCGCAGGAGCCGACCACACCACGCGAACCGCTGCCTCCGAAATCCGACCAGACGGGGCCGGAGACGGTGAGCCCCACCGGCCAGCCCACCGGTGCCGACCCGGCACGGAACGCGCAAAGCGGCTCCTACCTCACGACGGCCCAGGGCGCGCGGCTGTACGACACCGACCATTCACTCAAGGCCGGCCCACGCGGGCCCGTACTCCTGCAGGATCACCACCTGCGGGAGAAGATCACCCATTTCGACCACGAGCGCATCCCCGAGCGCGTGGTGCACGCTCGCGGCGCGGCCGCGCACGGTGTGTTCCGCGGCTACGGGACGGCCGCCCGGCTGTCGAAGGCGGCGTTCCTGGCCAAGGATGTGGAGACGCCGGTCTTCGTCCGGTTCTCCACCGTCCTCGGCTCCCGCGGCTCCGCAGACACGGTGCGTGATACCCGGGGGTTCGCCACGAAGTTCTACACCGAGGAGGGAGTCTTCGACCTCGTCGGCAACAACATCCCGGTGTTCTTCATCCAGGACGCGATCAAGTTCCCCGACGTCATCCACGCAGGAAAACCGCACCCGGACCGGGAGATCCCGCAGGCGCAGAGCGCGCACGACACCTTCTGGGACTTCGTCACCCTGCACACCGAGGCGACCCACCACACCCTGTGGAACATGTCCGACCGGGGCATCCCGCGTTCCTACCGGATGATGGAAGGTTTCGGCGTCCACACCTTCCGCCTGGTCGACGCGGACGGCGCCTCGACCCTGGTGAAGTTCCACTGGAAGCCCAAGCTCGGGGTGCACTCACTGGTCTGGGAGGAAGCGCAGATCGCGGCCGGCGTCGACCCCGACTTCCACCGCCGCGACCTCGCCGACGCCATCGAGGCCGGCGCGTTCCCGCAGTGGGAGCTCGGCGTGCAGACCTTCCCGGACAACGAGGAGCAGATGTTCGAGGGCATCGATCTGCTCGACCCGACGAAGATCGTGCCCGAGGAACTCGCCCCCGTACAGCCCGTCGGTCTGATGACGCTCAACGCGAACCCGTCGAACTACTTCGCCGAGACCGAGCAGGTCGCCTTCCATCTGGGCAATCTGGTCCCGGGCATCGACGTCACCAACGACCCGCTGCTGCAAGGGCGTCTGTTCTCCTACGTCGACACCCAGATCAGCCGACTGGGCGGCCCGAACTTCCCGCAGCTGCCGATCAACCGCACCCACGCGCCGGTCAACGACATGCTGCGCGACGGGATGCACCAGACGGCGGTCCACCGGGGCGTCGCCCCCTATCGGCCCAACTCGCTGGACGGCGGATGCCCGTTCACGGCAGGCGCGGACACCGGTGCCTTCATCGAGGTACCGGCCCCGGTGGCGGCGAGCACCAAGGTGCGCGAGGCCCCCGCCTCCTTCGACGACCACTTCGGTCAGGCCCGGCTGTTCTGGCTCAGCATGACCCCGACGGAGCGTGAACACATCGTCGCCGCCTACACCTTCGAGCTCGGCAAGTGCTGGGAGGAGGCCATCAAGGCACGAGGCCTGCAGGTCCTCGCCAACATCGACCCCGACCTCTGCGAGCAGGTCGGGGCGGGCCTGGGCCTGCCCGTTCCGGAGGCGAGTGTCCCGCTGGCCGTGGTCGAACCGAGCCTCGCGCTCTCACAGCTCGGCGGGAACTGGCCGCTCGACGGCCGGATCATCGGCATCGTCACGGACGGATCCGACGATCTCGACGGTGTACGCGCCGTACGCCGCGCGGTCCTCGACGCCGGCATGGTCCCGCTGGTCATCGCCCCGCGCGGCGGCGCGCTGGGCCGGGGCGACGAGGCCGTCACCGTGCAGCGCACCTTCGCCACGGCCCGGTCCATCGAGTTCGACGCGATCCTGCTGGCGGGGGCGCCCGGTCCGGCGGCCGACGGCTACGGAGCACGGGACGCCAAGGCGGACGACGCCGCGGCGGCCGTCCTCGCCGTCGATCCACGTCTGCTGTTGATGGTCGGCGAGGCGTTCCGCCATGGCAAGGCCCTCGGCGCCTGGGGCGAAGGAGCCGATGCTCTAGCGGCAGCGGGCGTGCCCGCAGGCTCCGTCGGCGTGGTGGTCGGCGAGGCGGCGCCGGAGGTGCTGGAGAGCATCGCCGGCCTGCTCGGCACGCACCGCGCCTGGGACCGGTTCACGCCCGCTCTCTGACGGTCTGCTTTTCGGACGGCTGCCGCGGACGAGTGGCCGGGGCACGCCAGGAGTGGTGCGGGTGCTTCCGTGGGCGCCCGCACCACTCCCGCACGAAGAGCGGGCTCGCCGAGCCGCACGCCCGTGTTTCCTCCCTCCGACTCCGGAAAGCCGCACCTCATGGACCACTCCGAAGCACCTGTCCTCGATGCTCTGACGGCGTACCAGGACCAGGACCAGTTGCCATTCACACCCCCCGGTCACAAACAGGGCCGGGGAGCCGACCCGAGGGTCCGGGCGGTCCTGGGCGACGCCCTCTTCCGGGCGGACATGCTCGCGGTTTCCGGCCTGGACGACCGGACGATGTCGCACGAAGTCATGGAACGCGCCGAGGAGTTGATGGCGGACGCGATGTCCACAAGTCGGTGATCTCGGGCCTGATCCTCGCGGGCATCCGTCCCGTCTGGGTCGATCCCCAGTGGGACACCGGCCTCCACCTCGCCCACCCGCCGGCCCCCGACGGCTTCCGGGCCGCGTTCGAGGAGCACCCCGACGCGCGCGGCGCCCTGGTCACCAGCCCCACCCCTTACGGCGCCTGCGCGGACATCGGAGCCATCGCCGAAATCTGCCATCAGCGCGGAACGCCGCTGATCGTGGACGAGGCGTGGAGAGCCCATCTGCCCTTCCACCCCGACCTGCCCACCTGGGCGATGGACGCGGGCGCCGAAGTCTGCGTGACCTCGGTCCACAACTCCCCGGAGAGGTGCTCGACCAGCCGGTGGTGGACTATCTCCGCAGCGGGGCGCGCGCCGGGATGCTGATCCCGGACGCGGCGGACGGCACGCTGGACACCATCCGCGTCTCCGTGCAGGACGTGGACGCGGACTGACCACCGCTGGGAAACGGAGGCGGGCACGGTATGGCCGATGACCGGACGACCGCGGGAGCGCGGGGCTGGTCCACCAGGTTGGCCGGCTGGTGGGGAAGGGCTGCGCACGAGGACAGTTCCGAGCGGCACACCCTGCTGCTGATCGGCAAGAGCACCCTCGCCGCCACCCTCTCCTGGCTGGTGTCCTACAACCTCATGGACGCCACGTCACCGGCGTTCGCCCCGTTCTCCGCGGTGACGATCATGTACGTCACCGTCTACCAGTCCGTCGTGCAGTCCCTGCGCTACGTCGCGGCGGTCGCGGTCGGAGTCGCGGTCCAGGCCCTGCTGGGCTTCCTCGCCGGGCCGGATCTGCTGACCTTCGTGCTGGTGGCGGTGATCGCGCTGTCCATCAGCCGCCTGCGCGTCCTCGGGACGCAGGGACCGCAGGTGGCCACCGCCGCCCTCTTCGCGTTCTCCACCTACGTCAGCACCACCGACGACTCCGCCAGAGTCAGCCGACTGGGACAGATCGTGCTCCTGGTCCTCATCGGCTGCGCCATCGGCACCGCCGTCAACGTCGCCATCGCCCCGCCACTGCGCTACCGCAGCGCCGAACACGCCGTCCGCGTCCTGGCCCGTACGCTCCACGACCTCACGTCCGACATGCACCCCGCCCTGCGCGACAGAACCCTCGACGCGGACACCACCAGCCGCTGGCGCGACCGGGCCGCCCGGACCGGCAGCCTCATCGAACAGGCCCGGGCCGGTCTCGACACCGCCGTGGAGAGCGTCCGCTACAACCCGCGCCGACTGCTGCGCCGCCACCGCGGCCACCTCACCTTCCAGGCGTGGACTCCTGGCTCCGGCATGGCTCTGGGCGCCGGCCAGGGGACTGCCTCACGATCAGGTCCTGCTCCGCGGAACGGCGTCGAGCGCCTGTGGACTTTGAAAAGCCGGCTCGACCACGTGCAGCGTTGTGACTCCACTACGGTGTCGGAAACAGTCCGCTGCTGCGAGCTTCAGCAGCCCGGCGCGCTCCGCCTGGACTCCACTCCCTCGTCACTCTCTGTTGGCTCGAAGTGCCGGAGGCCTCCGGTCCCCCGGCCATCGCGGCCGGAGTGAACCTGTCGGACCGACTGACGCAATTCCTGACGCGACGCGGCCCGCGGTGTCAGTGCAGGACGCTGACGGCACGTGCGATGACGAGCAGTGACGTCGTGAGTGCCGCGATGCTCTCGACGCCCATCAGCAGTTTGGCGCGGCTGGAGAGCGGCATGGTGTCGGTGGGGCTGAAGGCGGTGGAGTTCGTCACGGAGATGTACAGGTAGTCCACGAGGGTGGGCACCCAGTCCGAGGAGCCGCTCGCACCGTCGGCGACCTCTTGGACCGCGTCGTCGTTCTCGTCCTGGGAGAACCGGAAGTCCGCCAGGGGCAGTTCGTCCCGGGGTGCCTGTGTCCGCGTGACGGGGCCGCCGCGGTCCAGTTCCCAGAAGGCCAGCCCGAACACGATGATGTTCGTCAGCCACACCTGCAAGGCCGCCGTGAGCAGCGCGGGCCCGTCCTTGACCCCGGCGTGGATCAGTTCGTGGACCAGGATGCCCAGCGCGGTCATGTTGCTCGCCGCGATCACGAGCACGAGAGTCAGGGACAGCACGCGGAACGTCCGGGTCTGGCGGGTGAGGCGTCGGGGGTTGATCGCCACCAGGGGGACGAGGAGAAGCAGTTCCAGGCCGGGCAGCACGAACCGCGGGGCGACCAGCAACTGCTGCGGGAGCGCCAGGTAGAGGACGATCGCCACGAGGGTCGCCACGACGGCGGGCAGTCGCGCCTCACCTCGCCGCTCATGACGCGGATGCCTGAACCTCGTCTCTGCCCGGCTCTTCGCCATGCGCTCCTCCATCCGACAGGGACTGAACCGTGATCAGTTCTCTTCCCCCGATTCGGGCAACCGTTCCCGCCACCGGAGCGCCGACATGCGGGGCAGTGCGCCGCAATGTCGGTCGGGGGAGCTTCGCAAGGTCTGTGCGGTCGCGAGCAGGGCGGCGGGACCGGCCGCCCTGCCCGGGCCGATGCGGTCGATCGCCCGCATCCAGGCCGGCAGCGTGTGCTCCCGTCCCGTCTTGGTCCTTGACCACAGGATGTGGCCCCGCAGGCGCGTCCCGCTCCTCGCTCTCGCAGGCTCGTCCGTCGCCGGCACCGTCACTACGACAATGCCCACCGCGTCCTCAATCACGTGATCTTCTCCGGGGACCAGTGCCTCGGTACCCGGAGGAGAGTCGACGGTCGGCGATGTCCTGACCGCCGCCACCTCTACGCAGCCTCATTGTCCAGCCTTAACGGCGGCTGCTACCCCCCGAACGTCTCCAGCAGCCGCCGTTGAAGCTGGACAAAACGATGTCGGGCGCGCCGTGTATCGACCCCGCCCAAACATCAACCTGGCCTGGACGCGCTGGCCGCCGCGGTGCCGAATGCACGAGACACGTGGGCTACCCTTCGCGGCCCGTCCGACCCGGCCGGGTCTCACTCCCTCCCCCGTCTTGCCCGGCGCCTCCTTACGGAGTGATGACGTACCTGGCCGGCCGCGGAGTCCTCGTGCACGGCGGGCTTAACGTGCCCGTATGCGTGTTCTGGTTACCGGCGGAGCCGGCTTCATCGGGTCCCATGTCGTCGATGCGTTGCGTGCGTACGGCCATGAGGCGGTGGTGTACGACGTGCGAAACGATCCGGGAGCGGACGTGCGCGATGCGGCGGCGGTCACCCGTGCCCTCGACGGGATCGACGCGGTCTGCCACCAGGCTGCCATGGTCGGGCTGGGGAACGGGGTCGCCGACGCGGCGGAGTACGTCTCCCACAACGACCTGGGTACGGCCGTCGTGCTGTCCGCGATGGCGGCGGCCGGCGTGGACCGACTCGTGCTGGCCGGGTCGATGGTGGTGTATGGAGAGGGGCGGTACGACTGCGTCCGGCACGGGGTGGTGCGGCCCGGTCCACGAACCGCCGACGACCTCCGGTCGGGCGTGTACGAGCCGAGGTGCCCATCGTGCGGGAACCAGCTGTCCGCCGGCCTCACCGCTGAGGACTCCCCTCTCGATCCGCGCAACGTGTACGCGACGACCAAGCTCACGCAGGAGAATCTGGCGGCGGCCTGGGCCCGTTCGACGGGCGGCTCGGCGGTGTCGTTGCGTTACCACAACGTGTACGGGCCCCGGATGCCCCGCGACACCCCGTACGCGGGAGTGGCCTCCTTCTTCCGGTCCGCACTGGCCCGGGGCGAAGCGCCACGGGTCTTCGAGGACGGGCGGCAGCGACGGGACTTCGTGCACGTACGGGACGTGGCTGCCGCGAACGTGGCGGCGTTGGAGGCCGCCGCGCGGGACGGAGCGCTGACGGTGTACAACACCGGCAGCGGGGAGCCGCACACCGTCGGCGAGATGGCGCGGGCCCTGGCCGGCGCCTGCGGGGGTCCCGGACCCGTCGTCACGGGCGAGTACCGTCTGGGCGACGTGCGGCACATCACGGCCGACTCCTCGCTCCTGCGGACCGAGTTGGGTTGGAAGCCGGAGATCGGCTTCGACGAGGGGATGCGGGAGTTCACGAAAGCGGGCTGAGGAGCGGATGAGCCGGTCCGGGGAGCGCCGGTGGCATGCGAGAGTTGTCCGGGGCGGCCCCCGGCGCGCTGGGACCGGAGCTCCGGACGGTCGGTCAGGACCGTACGGGCAGGGTGACCTCGAAGCTGCAGCCACCGGGGATGTTGCGCACGGTGGCCCGGCCCTGGTGCGCCTCGACGATCCCTCGGACGATGGCGAGCCCCAGGCCCGCTCCGGCCGGCGGCGTACGGGCGTCGGTGCCTCGCCAGCCGGTGTCGAAGACCCGCGCGAGGTCTTCCTCGGGAATGCCGCCGCAACCGTCCGTCACCGACAACACCACGCCTTCGGGAGCCCGTTCGGCAGCGACGGCGACGGTGCCGTCCGCCGGGGTGCGCCGGATGGCGTTGATCAGGAGATTGCCGAGCACCCGGCTCATCTCCTTGGCGTCCACCTCGACCGGAACGGGTTCGACCCGGTTGCCCACCAGCTTGACGCCGTACTCACAGGCGAGGGGGTCGGCTCCCGCCAGCGCGTCGCCGACGAGGTCGTACAGGGAGATGCGTGAAGGGGCCAGCGCGAGAGTGCCGGCGTGGATGCGGGAGAGTTCGAAGAGGTCTCCGACCATGCCGTTGAGCCGTTCGACCTCGGTGCGGATCTGCGCGAGGTAGCGGGCGGGGTCCGGTGCGACGCCGTCCTCCAGCGCCTCCGACATGGCGCGCAGCCCGGCCAGCGGAGTGCGCAGGTCGTGCGAGATCCAGGCGACGAGTTCCCGCCTGGACGCCTCCAGTGCCCGCTCACGCTCACGGGATTCGGCGAGTCTCGCGCTGGTGGCCGCGAGCTCGCGGCTGACCGCCTCCAGCTCGGCGGTGGCCGGGCCGTCGGGCGCGGCGAACGGGCCGTCGCCGAAGGTGCGGGCGGCATCGGCCAGTTCGTGGCTGCGGGCGACGACCCAGCGTCCCAGCAGCAGGGCGGTGGCCAGGGAGACGACGGCCGCCATGGCGACGACAGTCGTCACGACCGTCAGGTCGTGGGGTGAGAGGAACATCGCCCAGGCCACGGCCAGTGTTCCGGCGAGCATGGCCAGCACCCCCACCGTCGCGGCGACGGCGAGGGAGGCGGTGAGCGACCGGCGGCGGATCATCCGCAGGACGACCGCTCCCGCCGAGCCGGTGACGGCGGCACCCGCGAACGCGTACAGCGCGATGAGGAGGATGTCACCCACGGCTGCCCGCCTCCCGGCGCGCCTGTCCGGCCGACTGCCCGTCCCGCTCCCGCGCCGCGGGGCGCAGCCCCGGTTCGAAGCGATAGCCGACGCCCCACACGGTCTGGATCAGACGGGGTTGAGCCGGGTCTTCCTCGATCTTGGCGCGCAGCCGCCGGACGTGGACGGTGACGGTCGACAGATCCCCGAAGTCCCAGCCCCACACCTCACGCATCAGATCCTCTCGGCTCCAGGCGCGCCCAGGGTTCCTCAGGAAGAAGGCGAGAAGGTCGAATTCCCGCAGTGTGAGGGCGAGTTCGTATCCGTCTTTGGTGGCGCGGCGGGCTGAAGGGTCCACGGTGAGTCCGTCCGCCCCGAAGGGACGTGCCCCCGAGTCGGGCCTTGAGCGGCGCAGTACCGACTCGACCCGCAGAACGAGTTCCCTGGGGCTGAAGGGTTTGGTGACGTAGTCGTCGGCGCCGACCTCCAGGCCGAGGATCCGGTCGCCCTCGTCGCCGCGGGCGGTGAGCATGATGACGGGGACCGGCCCGCGTTCGCGCAGTCGTCGGCAGACTTCCAGACCGTCCATGCCGGGCAGCATCAGGTCCAGTACGACCAGGTCCGGCCGGTGTGCGGCGGCGTGGAGGAGCGCCGTCGGCCCGTCGGGTGCGCGGTCCACGAGGTGACCTGCCCGGCCGAGGTATCCGGCGACGACCTCGGCGACGGTCGGATCGTCGTCGACGACAAGGATCCGGGGGGACGGGCCTGCTGCTGGTGCGCCCGAGGACTCGTACGGCTGTTGCATGTCCCCCACCCTGCACCACCCCGTCGACTTCCTGGCCGCTGGGCCCTCGCGCAGCCCCGACGTCCGCGTTTCGTAAGGACCGCAGGCCCGAACTGTCCGATTCGCGCTCGTAGGGTGAAGGGCGTGACCACACCACCGGACGTCGATGTCGTCCTCCCCTGCCTGAACGAGGCCGAGGCACTGCCCTGGGTGCTCGCGCGGATTCCCGATGGTTGGCGTGCCCTGGTCGTCGACAACGGCTCGGACGACGGTTCGGCGGAGATCGCCCGCGCACTCGGCGCGACCGTCGTGCACGAGACGCGCCGGGGCTTCGGCGCCGCCTGCCACGCGGGACTGACCGCTGCCACGGCCGACATCGTCTGCTTCTGCGACTGCGACGCCTCTCTCGATCCCGCGCGGCTCGTGCCGTTCGTCGAAGAGGTCCGCTCCAAAGGCGCCGACCTGGTCCTCGGAAGGCGTATTCCGCACACCCGGGGCGTCTGGCCCGTACACGCCCGCGTGGGCAACCTCGCTCTCGCGCACATGGTGCGCCGGCGTACCGGCCTTCGCCTGCACGACCTCGGTCCCCTGCGCGCAGCGCGTCGCGATCCGCTGCTCTCCCTCGGCCTCACCGATCGACGCAGCGGCTACCCCCTACAGATGGTGGTACGGGCGGCGGACGCGAACTGGCGTGTCGTGGAGCGCGACGTGCCGTATCTGCCGCGCGCCGGCACGTCGAAGGTGACGGGCACCTGGCGCGGCACCTGGCAGGCGGTACGGGACATGAGCCGGGTCCTGCGGGAGACGGCCGCGCGCACGGAAGGGAGCACGGGGTGACCACACTCCTCGTGATGGCCAAGGAACCACGGCCGGGCCGCGTGAAGACGCGGCTCACGCCGACCTTCACCCCCGAGGAAGCGGCGGGACTCGCGGAGGCAGCGCTCGCCGACACCCTTCTCGCGGTGGCCGCGACGTCCGCGTCTCGGCGGGTACTCGTCCTCGACGGTGCCCCGGGACCCTGGCTGCCTCCCGGGTTCGACGTGGTTCCGCAGTGCGGCGGTGGCCTGGACGAGCGGCTGGCGCGGGCGTTCGCGCACTGCGACGGACCGGCCCTGCTCATCGGCATGGACACCCCTCAAGTGACACCGCACTTGCTCGACGTGGACTTCACCGAGTGCGACGCGTACTTCGGTCCGGCCGAGGACGGCGGATTCTGGGCTCTCGGCCTGTCCCGCCCCGATCCTGATCTGCTGCGGGGCGTGCCCATGTCGACGTCGCGGACAGGCGCCGTGCAGCGGCAACGACTGGTCGCGGCCGGCCTGCGGGTACGCGACCTCCCGGCCCTCCGGGACGTCGACCTCGCGGCCGACGCCCACGCGGTGGCCGCCCTGGCGCCGCACAGCCGTTTCGCGGCGCGGCTTGCCCGCCGCACGACGGGAGAGGACGGCCGATGAGTACCACCACCGCACCCCCGTGGGCGGCCGCCGACTCCTACGCCGCGGCCCTGCGCGCCGGACGGGGACCGTTGTTCCTGCGCCGGGACGACGGCTGGCTGCTGCCGCTGGAAGTGGAACGGTGGTGTTCCAGAGCCGACCCGGTGGATCTCGACGTACTCGACCGGTGCGAGGGCACCGTGCTCGACGTCGGGTGCGGACCCGGCCGTCTGGTGGCGGAACTCGCCGCCCGGGGCAGGACCGCCCTCGGCGTCGATGTCAGCGAGGCCGCGGTCGACCACACGGTGCGGCTCGGCGGGGCGGCGCTGCGGCGCTCCGTGTTCGATCGGCTGCCGGGCGAGGGCCGTTGGGGAACGGTCCTGCTCATGGACGGCAACGTAGGCATCGGCGGGGACCCGCGCGCGCTCGTCGAGCGGGTCGCCGGTCTCCTCGCTCCAGGTGGGCTGATGATCGCCGAGACCGCGCCGGTCGACGTCGACGAGCGCCTGCGCGTCCACATCACGGACGCGCGCACCACCGCGGGCGCCCGCTTTCCCTGGGCACGGGTCGGCACCCCGGCGTTGTACCGGCATGCCCCGGAGTGGGAGCGGACGGCTCAGTGGTCGGCCGGCGGCCGTCGGTTCGCCGCCCTCCGCAGCCGCAGGGCGAGCAGCAGCGCCGAGCCGCCGAAGAGGGCGGCGGTGATCAGCAGCCAGCGGGAGAGGAACCCGTCCGACGGCAGCCCCGTGGCGAGCCGGTAACGCCGGCTCACCATCCCGCTGATCAGCGGGAACCACACGAGGAGCAGCAGGCCGGACAGTGCGGCGGGAGCCCGTAGGTACATCGCCCACTCCCGGCGACCGGCCGCTTCGAGAGCGTGTACCGCGGCCCGGTCCGCCGCCGCGTACAGGGGCAGCAGCACGAGGTCGTGCAGCAGCGCCGCCCCGACGATCCACAGTCCCACGCGGAGCCAGTCGTCCGCGAGGAGGCGAACACCCGCGTACGCGGTGAGAGCGAACGAACAGGCGAACAGCAGCAGTCGCAGCGGGCTGCCGACGGGAAAACGTCGGTGCATCACAGTTCTCCGAACGTCAGGCGGGCCACCCACTTGGTGTTCAGCACTCCGGGCGCGGCGGGCACGATCACCCGGGCGGGAAACCCGTGGTCGGGCGACAGATCCTCACCGTTGACGTACAGGGCCAGCAGGGAGCGCGAATCGGCGACCTGGTTGGCGCGCAGGGCCGACCGGCGGAAGGAACCGTGCCGCTGGAGGGACTCGACGAACACGTCCGGCGGATCGCCGTCGTGGCCCACGAGCGCCGCGAGGTCCCGCAGCCGCACCCCGCGCCACCACTGGTCGGACGTCGACCAGCCCTCGACGCAGGCGATCGGCAACGCCGAGCTGTGCAGCGGGAGCCGGAGAAGGTCCGTCCGGGCGAGGCGGACGGTTCCGGTGCGCCCGGTGACGACGAGCCGCCAGGCGTCCTCGCCCGTCTCCGCCACACCGATCCCGGCGTACGCGGCCGTCTTGTTGATCTGGAATCCGTTCGGACCGCGGCCGGGTTCGGCGCCTCCGTGCGGCGCGAGCAGCGCGGTCCCGCGCAGGACGTCGGAGCTCCGCCCGACCGTCGTACCGAACAGCAGCAGCGAGCCTCCTCCGACGAACCACAGCGCACCACGGCGCGAGACCGTCGGAGGGGCGGGTTCCGGGGCCACGAGGTCGGCCCGTTCCTCCCGCAGGTGTCGCACGTTGCGCAGGGCGGCCGGTGTCTTCAGCAGCGCGTGCGCCAGGAACGCCGCGAAGAAGACCCACGCCCCGTAGAAGTGCAACGGGTAGAAGGAACCCGGGAAGACGTAGTTCAGCTGGACGTTGAAGACCCCGGTCACGAAGACGAACAGCCCGCCCCCGACCAGCAGCAGCAGCGAGATCCGCTCCAGTGCGTGGACGACGGACCGGGCCGGCGGCAGGGCGAACAGCTTCGGTACCACCGACCACAACTTGCCGAGCAGCACCGGGATCAGGGAGATGCCGAGGGTCACGTGGACACCCTGGACGACTCGGTACGACCAGTGGGGGCTCGTGGGCCAGGGAAACAGGTAGAACCCGAGGATCCCCTTGCCGGGGGTCTTGTCGTTCACGGGCGACAGACCGGGGTTGTAGGCGGCGTACGAGAGCAAGCCCGTCACGAACAACACCATGACGCCGCCGAGCAGGACGAGACCGAGCACGGACGTCAGCCGCGGGCCCCGCAGAGGACTGCGCCAGAAGGCGGGGGACGTCGGGAACCGCGGGTCGTCTCTCATGGTCCGACCGTAGGCCGCAGCCCTTCCCTTGCGGTCCGCGCGACTCATGACGAAACTCTGACGTCCCGCCCGGACGGGGGTGGGCGGAGGTCTTGCCGCCCTAGCGTTCGGGACGTGATCCGCACCGTGCCTCGCACCGAACCGCATCCCCCGCGCCCCGCGCCCCGCCCGTCCGACGGCGACCGCTACGACCTGTACGCCGCCGCGGCGGCCGTGCTGCTGGTGACTGCCGCCGTGCTGATCGGACACCACATCCAGGACACCCGTCACACGCTGTCCGTCGGCTGGCCACCGGTGCTCGGCTCCTGGCGGCCCCACGTCGGTCCTGGCACCCCCGCGGCTCTGCTCGTCGCGGTCCTCACGGTCGCCCACGGCCCCGCCCTCTCCGTCCGGATACCGTGGCGGGTCCTGCCCCCGCTGGCGTGGGTCACGTCCATGGCCTGGATCTTCTCCCTCGCCCTGGTCGACGGCCCCCGCCGGGGCATCGCCGTCCGTCTCACGACGCGCAACGAATACCTCCAGGTCATCGACCGCTTCCATGACGTCCCGGCGGCTCTGGGCGGCTTCACGCAGCACATCCTGATCCACTCCCCCGGCAACTGGCCGGCCCACGTGGCCGGGCACCCTCCGGCGGCCACCCTGACGTTCGTCCTGCTCGACCGGCTGGGTCTGCGGGGAGGCGGCTGGGCGGGGGTGTGGTGCATCTCGGTCGGAGCGACCGCCTGCGTGGCCGTGCTGGTCGCGGTGCGTGCCCTGGCCGGCGAGCGCCCGGCGCGGCGGGCAGCTCCCTTCCTGGCCGTCGCGCCGGCCGCGGTGTGGATGGGCACCTCGGCAGACGCCTACTTCGCCGCCGTCGCCGCCTGGGCGGTGGCTCTGCTGGCCGTCGCGCTGACCCGGGGCTCCCTACGGGCCGCCGCCGCGTCCGGTCTGTTGTTCGGTCTGACCTGCTACCTCTCCTACGGCCTCACACTCTTCGCGTTCATCGCCGTCGCGGTTCTGTTCCTCTGTCGGCACGAAGTCCGCGAACGCCCCCTGCTACTTGCCCCCTTGCTCGTCGGCGCGACCGTCGTGCCGATCGCGTTCACGCTCGCCGGATTCGACTGGTGGGAGGGGTACCACCTGCTGGTCGTCCGCTATTACCAGGGCGCGGGCGGCACCCGTCCGTACGGGTACTGGGTGTGGGCCAACCTTGCGTGCACCGTCCTCATCACCGGCCCGGCGACGGCCGCGGGCCTACGGCGGGGCGGCGCGGTACTGGCGAACGGACCGGGTGGCGTCCTCAGCCGCCCGGACGGCTCGGGCGACCGGGCATCGGCCGACTCCCGCCTCGCACTTCTGACGGCAGCCGCCCTACTGGCCTTGCTCGTCGCCGACCTGTCAGGGATGAGCAAGGCGGAGACGGAACGCATCTGGCTTCCCTTCGCCATGTGGCTGCTCCCCGCCTGTGCCCTCCTCACCCGCCACCGCGCTTGGCTCGCCGCACAGGTGGCGCTCCCCCTGCTCCTGAATCATCTGCTGCTGACCGGCTGGTGATTGAGGAGTACCGGGTGACGGCTGTCGCGGGGTCCCGCAGGTCAGACGCCCTGTCCGGCTGCTGTGCATGTCTCGGCATGCCCGTCTCGGCCACTTCCCGCACGTCGACGAGACGTTGTTCGGTCTCCACTCGTGACTACGCCGCGAAGGCGGATGCCAGGGTGACGTAGGCGATAGCGGCGAGCGCGACGCTCATCCGCAACTCACCGAAGCGGTCGGCTTTCCATGCGGACAGCAGGCACAGGAGAACGGTCGGCGCACCCATGGCCACGACGTTCCGCAACGGCCCTCGCGCTGAAGCCACCGCTGGTCCGGCGGCGTACACGGGCAGCAGGTTGTACTCCGGGCCGGTGGCCGCGTCCACAACCGCGATGCCCAGCAGGAGCGCCCGTCCAAGCGGGCCACCACCCTGTCCTGGAAAGGGGCGGGCGGGGGCGGGCCGAGCACTGGGGAGCCCTGAAGTACAGCCAGGCACTGGCAGGCGGCGAAGGTGCCTTTCTCGGGCTGCCGCCCGAAGGACGGACGATCGCCAAACGCTACAAGAACATCCAGTCAGTCGCAGGGACTCGGCGTGGGCTTAGCTCTTACGCCCGCCAAGCAGATGCTCGGGCGCGGGTTCCCGGACCACTCCGTGAGCATCGTCCCTGCCGGCACGGTCTTACGGGCCGGGTGGGCCCTTACGAGCAGGGAGAAGGGACACCAGGTCAAGTACACATACCGGCCTCAGTACTTCGCGGAGGCCTGGCGCCCTGGGGAGCCGTCCCTCGCGATTCCTATCGCGGCCAAGGGCAACCACAGCAACGCTGCAATCTCCGTCGGCCAACTGGCGTCCTCGCGTCGGCCCACGCCGAGGCCGTGCATATCGGCGCCTGGAACGAGACCCCGAGCCTGCTGTTACGTACAGCGAGGGAGCAGACTGGGTGTGGTTTCCCGTGGTCCCGGTGGCGAATCGGCGGCGAAGAACCGACAGGAGCGTCGGAGTTCATGGTGCATCGCCGGGGTGCCCTACAAGCCGACTACGCTGCGGCGGTCGCCTTGACAAACTGCGAGAAGCGCATCGCGACGCCCGGGAGATCCGGCGTGACACGACTCTGGGGCGGGGTGGCGTCCGGCTGGACGGGGCAGTGAATGAAGACGGCCGAGGAAACATCGAGCGCGGTCGTGAGCCGAGCCCGCAGAGCGGACAGATTGATCGCCTCGCATACGGATTGGTAACCGCTCGCCGTGGCTAGCCCAGCCAGATGGGCGTGCCTTCCTGGGGTGGGCTGACCACCGGTCGAGGCGTACAGGCCGTCGTCTAGAACGATGTGCACCAGGGGCAGGTCCGGTGCCGTTCCCACGGCGAGCAGCGTGGCCGGGTTCATCAGCAGGCTGCCGTCCCCGTCGACGACGATCGTCGGCTGCTGCGAGGCCATGGCGACACCGGTTCCCAGAGCCAGGGCCAGGCCCATGGAGCCGGTCATGTAGAAGTGGTTCGGCCGGTCGTCCAGGGACGCGGCCACCCGGGAGGCGAAGCCGGTGGTGAACACAGTGGGGATCCCGGGCGCGGTGGCCAAGATCTCGGCGATGGCCGTGGACTTGTCGAAAGGCACGACGGTCACGCCTCCCAGTCGAATTCGTCGGGTCGTACCAGCAAGGCGTGGCTGTGGCGCTTCTCCACGACCGTGCGCCGGACGTCCCGGATCTGATCGTCGGCCATCCCGGCGGAGAGGTAGTGGTGCCCGATGCCCAGGCCGTCCAGGATCGGCGCGGTCAGCCGCCCCATCGCGAGGTTTTCGGGCGTCGGGTCCGGCGGGGTTCCGCGCATGCTGATGATCAGAAGCATGGGGATGCGGTAAGGGACCACCAGGGAGGCGAGGGCGTTGACGGACTGCCCGAACCCGGAGTTCTGCATCAGCACGGTGGCGGTGCCTCCGGTGAGGGCCACCCCGGCCGCCATCCCGACGGCGTTGTCCTCGCGTGCCACCACGTGGTAGTCGGCGCGCTCCTGCAACTGGGCCAGCAATGGCGCCAGCACGCCGCAGGGAGTGGCGAAGTAGGGGCCCATGTCGTGTTCGACGAGAGCGTCGAAGACAGCAGTGGCTGCGGTGGTATCGCTCATGTGTCGGCTCCTCGGGCGCCGTCGTCCGGAGTGCTGTCGTGGTCGTGCCGATGGCCTGAACGACCCCAGGCACCACCTGATGGGCACGGTCGCGGAGGTAGAAGTGACCGCCTTCGAACACCTGGTGAGCAAAGTCACGACTGATCAGTTCTCGCGAGGCATCGGCCTCTAGAGGTGGAAACCGGTCGTCCGTACGACCGCGGAAGACCGTGATCGGGATGTCGATCCGGGGGCGGTGCCTCGCGCCGGTAGCGCTCGATGAGCCGGTAGTCGGCCCGGATCATCGGGACGAGCAGGGCCGGAAGTTCAGGGTCGTCAAAGACGGCCTTGTCGGTGGCGGACGTGCTGCGCAATTCGGCCACGAGCGCGTCGTCGTCCTGGGTGTGCAGGTCGCCGCCCGGACGGTGCGGAGCCGAGCGTCCGGAGACGATCAGCTGCCGCGGAGGGTGTCCGTGCTCCACGCAGCGCACGGTCACCTCGTAGGCGACGGACGCGCCCATGCTGTGGCCGAACAGCACAGTGTCCTGTCGGCCCTGGGACCGTACGACGGCCGCGATCTCGTCGGCCATCTCGTCCATCGAGTCCACGCAGGGCTCCGCGATGCGGTCGTGGCGGCCCGGGTACTGGACGACGGACAGCTCGATGCCGTCGGGGAGGTAAGGCGACCAGTCCTGGCAGGAACTGGCCGCTCCCCCGGCGTGCGCCAGGCATATCAGGCGGACGGACGCCGACGGCTTCGGCCGGGGTGTGCGCAGCCACCGGGCAGCACGGTCGGACAAGGGCGTGGTCATATCGCGTTCCTGTCGGGGAGCGACCTGGCGAATCATACGGGCAGGGCAACTGACGGCAATGCGCCGTTGCCCTGGATGGTGGTGACACCCGCACGACCGGGCGGCAGGTAGCGCACCAGGCAGCCACCGGGCTGCCCGTCGAAGAGGAACGGGCTCAGCACCGGGTGGACTTCCGTCTCGTAGGTTTCCTCGCTGCCTTCCGCGCGCAGTTCCACGCGGTACGGCACGGGCTCGACGTATTCCTGCGCGATGTACTGGCCGGTGCTCAGCGCCGTGTCCAGCGTCGTGCGCCAGGCAACGTCGTCGACGTGGCGGCCGAGGACGACACCGTGGCTGCCCAGTCCGATGGCCGGCTTGAGGACGAAGTCCTCCCGCTCCGACAGCAGCAGTTCGGGCAGCGGCCGGGTGGTACCGCGCCAGCGCACCTGCCGATCGGAGACGGTCCTGGTCCAGGGCAGATACCGTTCGACCAGTGCGTGGTCCTCCGCGGTCATCCACGGCAGTCCTTCGGAGACCCAGCCGAGCACCTTCTTGTTGGCAACGAGGTAAGCGCTCTGAGAGGCGATCAGGAAGCACTCCGCGTCCAGGGCGGAGCGCATGGGTGCGAGATCAATCCCGAGCCTCGTCCAGTCGAAGATGGTGAAGTGCCGCAGGCCGAGCCGGTAGCGGGGCGTCGAGCGGCCTCCGCCCAGGCCGAGCCCCTGGAGCAGTTGTTCGGGCTCGAAGTACTCCGCCTGCAGGCCCTGACCGCGCAGCGACTGGACCTGGATGTCGAAGTACCGCGTGGTGCGTACGGCGTTGAACTCCCGCAGTGCCCCGACGATGGCCACGGCGGGAGGGGTGCCCAGATCACGCACAGCGCGCACGAAGATCTGGTCCCGTACGGAGAGCGGGTCCGGCGTGGCACGGAAGGGTGCCGCGTCGGCGCCACCGTATGCGGCCTTCCAGACCGCGGACTGCACGGAGGTCTCGACGACACCGCCGATACCGGAACCGATGTTGAACTCGAGGAATTTGGGCCCCGTCGGGCCGATGGCGATGTCCGGGCGGGTCATGCACGTCGCGTACGTCTCTTCGAGAGGACCCTGAACCCACAGCGGGTAGTTTTCCTCCACCGCACCGAGCGCGCGAAGCCTTCCGTGGAAGTCGGGGGCGATTCCGAAGAGCGCGCGACGAAGCAGCCGGAGCAACTGCCTGGTGGCGTCGAAGAGTTCCGTGTAGCGCTTCTGCGGCAGAACCACCGGGTTCATGGAGGTGCTGTTGACCGGGTAGTCCAGGTCGTCCAGCGTTCGATTCAGGTGCTCGGTGAGTTCCGGAACCGCCAGTCGCGACTCCTTCGGCAGCTCCGCAGTGCCGAACCAGGTCTCCTCGGCCACGCCGTCAGGTCCCTTCTTCGAATTTTCGCTTGATCCAGCCGAAAAAGGCGTCGGCAAGCAGAGTGAGCTGCGGCTCCGGCAGGAGCGTGAAGCCGGCGCTGGCTGTACTCCACTCGTTCAGGATCGGCCCAGAATCTGTCATCAGCCAATCGATACAAAGGAATTCGGCATTCAGGCTTTCGGCTATACTGTTGCACCATTCCTCGACCTGAAGGTGATCGTCGTTCACTTCCAGCGAGCCACCTTGGCTGATACTGGCGAGATATCCGCCGGGCCGGGGCTTTCGACTGAGTGAAGTGACCACCTTGCCATCGACAACGAACACACGCATGTCTGCGTAATGCGGAAGGAACTGCTGGACGATGTAGCCCGTTCCCGTCGTGGAGACGATATCGATGGTCGACGCGAGCTGTTGATCCGTCTCGACCTTGAGGACTCCCACACCCATGCCGAGTTCTCGCGGTTTGACGATATAGGGGCCGGGGCCGAGCTCCCGCTCCACCTCGGGAATGACCTTGCGGGCGTACTTCTTGGGAGGCACCGCAATGGCCTTCAGGCCCGGCACGCCCAGGTTGGCGGCGTGCTGGAGGAGCGCCAATTTGTCCCGTTCCAGGTAATCCGGGCCGCTGATCGACCTGTTGAGCAGAACCGAGTCACTGGCGTGGATCGTCCGGTAGATCGCGCGCATGTGCTGGAGGCCCTGCGGCTCCATGCTGATGTCTTCGGCGATGTAACACTGCCGGGTCTCCAGCAGATCTTCACCGCGATAACGCATCACGGGCTTGCCGAGACAGGAAAGCACGATCTCGCCGGCCCTGATCAGACGGAAATCGAAACCTATCTTCTGAGCCAGGGGAAGGTATCGTCCAGAGAGGCTTTCTTCAAATCTGAGAACTTCATCGAATTCCAGATCATCCTCTTGGTAAATCCAATTGATGACGCCAGTCAAGAGTTCCCTCCCCCGGGTGAACCTGCGCCTACAACCTTCGCCTGCTATAGAACACCATGGATCCGCAGGGGGCAAGGTCACACTTGTGTGTTCCATGCCTCTCACCGTTGGAAAATTTCCCTTTTGACCGGCTGATGTCATTCGTGCCGCCCAGGCTCGAGGCGCTCTGAACGGCCTCTTACCGTACGTGGGCGAGATCCACAGGAAATAACCCCTTGCCAAGGATGCTTACGTCTGCCATTAATAGCGAAGACCCATGTGCCGAGGCGCTTGCCAAGCCGCCGTGGAGATGGAGGCCGCAGCTACCGATTCGGCCCGCGGCGGTACCCGTCAATGCCCGAGAGGGTTGTCCGTCACCGTCGCCGCGTGCCTGCTCGCACGGCATCGCCGATGCCCGGGCGCTCAACGGGGCGCTATCCCCGACGGATGACGCGTGCAGGAGGTCGCCACGCACTCCCGACGCATACCGCGCGTGCCGGACGGCCGCTTTCCCTGGGCGACAGGCCCGAGTCGAGAGGCAAGCCCATGAACCATGTCGTCTTCGCCCACGAACTGCTGGAGTCGCAGGTGGTCCGAAACCCCGCGGCGCTCGCGGTGCAGGAGGGCGAAAGAACCGTAAGCTACGCCGAATTGGACGCCCGGGCCAATCGGCTCGCACGCCACCTGCTGGCCCGGGGCGTAGGAGCCGGCGGCATCGTCGCCGTCGCGCTCCCCCGCTCCGTCGAGCTGATCGTCACGCTCTATGCTGCGCTCAAGGCGGGCGCCGCCTACATTCCTCTGGACGTGGACCATCCGGCGGCGCGCGTCGCCGCCGTCCTGGACGACGCCCGGCCCGCCGTACTGCTCACCACCGGCTCCTACACCCCGGCGACAGCGGTGGCCCGGCTGGACCTGGACGCCCCGGGGACGCTGCGCGCCTTGGAAGCCCTTCCCGGCGACACGGTGACGGACGACGAACGCGGGCGCGCGGTACGGGCGGAGGACCCGGCATACGTGATCCACACCTCCGGGTCCACCGGCACGCCCAAAGGTGTCGTCGTGCCCCATCGCGGCTTGGCGGCCTATCTGGGATGGGCCCTCGATGCCTACCCCGGCCTCGCCGGCACTGCCCTGCTGCACTCGGCGGTCTCCTTCGACCTCACTGTCACCACGCTCTTCGGACCGCTGTCGGCGGGCGGTGCCGTCCGGGTCGCCCCCTTGCTCGACCCGGACGGCACCGCCGACGACGCGGGGACCGACGGCCCGGTCACCTTCCTCAAGGTGACGCCCAGCCACCTGGCTGTCCTGGACGCTCTGCCGCAGTCCGCCCTCGCCACCGTCGACCTGGTCGTCGGTGGCGAACAGTTGCTCGGTGAGCAACTCGACGCGTGGCGCCGCCGGGCGCCGGGTGCGGCGGTGACCAACGAGTACGGTCCCACCGAGGCAACCGTGGGCTGTGTCACACACCGCGTCGACCCGAAAACCGAACTGACCGGTGGACCCGTCCCGATCGGCAGGCCCGCGCCCGGAGTGCGCGTCCATGTGCTGGACGAACAGCTGCGGCCGGTGGCAGAAGGAGCGACCGGTGAACTCTTCCTCGCGGGAGACCAGTTGGCCCTTGGCTACCTGAACCGGCCGGACCAGACCGAGGAGCGCTTCGTCCGCGATCCGTTCGACGCGCGGGGTGCGCGGATGTACCGGACGGGCGACCTGGTCCGGATGCGCCCCGACGGGACCCTGGTGTTCATCGGGCGCAAGGACCAGCAGGTGAAGATCCGTTCACACCGTGTCGAGCCCGGCGAGGTGGAGACAGCACTGCTGACTGACCACCGCGTCGCGCAGGTCTGCGTCACCCCGGTGTCCATGCCCGGCGGGCTGCGCCTGGTGGCGCACGTCGTACCGGAGGCCCAGGCCACCGGGGAGAGGACGGACCTGGCCGAGGGGCTGCGCGCGTACGCCGCGAGCCGGCTCCCGTCGTACCTGGTGCCGTCCGCTGTGGTACTCGTCCACCGGATGCCGCTGACCCCGCAGGGCAAGGTCGACCGCGCGGCCCTGGTCGCCGCTCTGCCGCCGGAGCCCGGCCCGGCCGCGGCAGCCGATGAGGCGGACACCGCGATGACCGCGGCCGAGAAACTGCTCGCCGATCTGTGCGCGGAGCTGCTCGGCGTCCAGCGGGTGGGCCTGGACGACAACTTCTTCTCGCTCGGCGGCAATTCGCTGCTCGGCATCCAGCTGTCGGCGCAGGCACGCCGGAAGGGCCTCACTCTGACGCCCACGGACGTATTCCGGTCCGGAAGCGTCAGGGTGATGGCCTCCCGTGCGGAGGGCACCACCACGACCGCGCCGTCCGCCGACCGGAGCTGACCATCACTCACGAGGAAAAGGAGGACCACCGTGCCACAGGACACGGCGCTGCCGGTGCTCGGGTCGTACACGGGACGGATCGAGGGAGCCGACGGTACCAGGCTCGTCGTCTACGAGGGATCCGGCACGCGACCGGAGACCGAGCGCGGACGCACCGAGGACTGGGTGGTCGAGCACGGCGCCGCGCTGACGGGCCTGCTCGACACCGTCGGCGCGGTGCTGGTGCGGGACTGTGTGCACAGCCCCGAGCAACTGGCCGGAGTAGCACGGCACTTCGGTGGCGAACTGCTCAGTTACACGGAGCGCTCCACGCCCCGCAGCGCCGTCAGCGGAGGTGTCTACACCTCCACGGAGTACCCGGCGTCCGAGACGATCACCCAGCACAACGAGAGCGCCTACGCCAGGGTCTTTCCGCACAGGTTGTTCTTCGCCTGCTTCCAGTCCGCCGAGACCGGGGGTGAGACCCCGCTCGCCGACGTGCGCGAGGTGACCCGGCGTCTGCCGTCCGACCTGCTGGACCGCTTCCGGAAGCTCGGTGTCGCCTACCACCGGTCCTACCGCGAGGGGATGGGCCTGACCTGGCAGGAGACCTTCCAGACCAAGGACTGCGCGGAGGTCGAGCGGTACTGCGTGGAACACGGTATCGACCTCACCTGGACCGACTACGGGCTGCGCACCTCACAGCGCGGCCCGGCCCTGGTGACGGACCCGGGCACCGGAGAGGAGTGCTGGTTCAACCAGGCGCACCTCTTCCACGTCTCGAACCTGCCCGCCGCCACCCGGGAGGCGCTCGGCGAGCTGTTCCCCGAGGAGGAGATGCCCCGCACCGCCACGTACGGCGACGGCTCGCCGATCTCCGACGAGGAGATGGCCCGGGTCCGCGAGGCTTTCGGCGCCTGCACGTACGCCTTCCCGTGGCAGCGCGGCGATCTCATGGTCGTCAACAACCTGCTCCAGTCCCACGGCCGACGCCCCTACACCGGGGAGCGGCGGACCCTCGTCGCTATGACCGGCCAGGTCACCGTGGCGCGGCGCGCCGACGGCGCGGCGGTCTTCGACGGGCCGGTGCTGGTCGACCGAGCCTGATCCGCGAGTGCCGACGGTTCCGCGCCGTCCCGCCCGACCGGCGGGGCGGCGCAGAGCCGTCGGGCCGCCTATGCCTCCGCCGCGGGGCTCAGGAGGCGGCGCAGCTGTACCACCCAGACGACGACCGCGGCCAGGGCGATGGAGACCACAGCCGTGGCCATGCCGGCCCGGATGCCGACGGACACGGTGATGCTGCTGGCGACCAAGGCGCCAAGCGGGACTCCCAGGCCCGAGGAGAGCATGCGGCGTGTGGTGTTGACACGGCCCTGCAGCTCGGAGGGCGTGACCTCTTGGGAGTAGGTCATCGTGTTCACCAGTACGACCAGGTAGGCCGTTCCCCACGCCGCCAGGGCCACCAGGGAGATCCGCCAGTCCGTGGTGACTACAACGACGAGTCCGAGGAGCGCGCCGATCGGCAGCACCCCGAGAAGCAGCGGAAAGGCCTCGAAGCGCTTGCGCAGCCGGGGAAGCAGCAGGGAGCCGCCGATGCCCCCGGCGCTCCACGCCATGTAGAGCAGGCCGATACGCCCGTCAGAGCCGTGGATGCCGAGGACACGGTCGGCGAAGACGACGAGCTGGCCGACGATGGCTCCGCCGGAGAACGACTGGAGCGTGCCGACCACCGTCATGGTCCGCAGCGTACGGTGATCGGCCAGGAAACGCAGGCCCTCGGTCACCGATTCCCGGAAACCCGGTCGCTTGCCGCCCGAACCGGCCGGGCGGAAGGCGACGTTGGTGACCGCCCTGATGAACAGGGCGGAGCAGGCGAAGCTCAGGGCATCGAGGGCGAGCGTGCCCACGGGGTTCATCAACGCGATGAGGGCGCCCGCGACGGCGTTGCCGGCGATGCGGACGACGGTCTCGGCACCGTAGATCGCGCTGTTGGCCTGGGTGAGTTTGTCCTTGCCGACAATGTCGGGGATGAAGCCGTACACGCCGGCGTCGAAGAAGAGCGAGAGGCTGGAGGAGAGGAACGCGACCACCACGACGTGGGTGACCGTCAGGATGTCCAGAGCCCAGGCGGCCGGTATGGAGGCGAGGCTCAAGGCGCTCAGGCAGTCGGTCACGATCATCAGGGTGCGCCGGTCCATTCGGTCCGCGACCGCACCGGCGATCAAGCCGAAGGCGAGGTAGGGCAGGGTCCCGGCAGCCGCGACGAGGGAGACCAGGAGGGGGGAGTGACTCTCCTGGAACACCAGGACGGGCAGCGCGACGGTGGTGATGGCGGATCCGAGGCCGGACACGGCACGGGAGAGCCAAAAGTTCCGGAATCCGGTGATCTGCCGGAGGGGCGGAGCTTGAGTGGTCGACATGGCGTTGTCTGTTGGTCTTTCTGCTCGGGACGAATGGGAGAGCCTGCGGGAACAGCCGCCCTGAAGACGAGGGCGTGGGTCAGGAGGGGTCCTGTGCCAGGTGGGACAGGACCTCCGGCAGCGGGCCGGGATGGAGCACGTGGAGGGACCGGCTTGCCCTGGTGAGCGCCACGTAGAGGTCGCTGAGGCCCCGGGCGGAGCTGTCCAGCATCCCCTGGGGGTCGGCCACGACCACCGAGTCGAACTCCAGCCCCTTGGCCTGGCGGACGCTGAGCACGACGACGTCCCTCTCCAGGTCGACGTCAACGCCCCAGGAGACGTCGGGGATCCGCGCGGCGACGGCGGCTGCGAGCCGTTCCAGGTCGGCGGTGGGGACGACGACCGCAGTGCGGCCCCCTGCCGCGCGGCGGGCCGCAGCGGTCGCGGCCTCGGCCAGCCCGGCGGGGAACTCCTCCGGCGTGGTACCTGCGCAGCGCGGCGGTTCGGCGCCGTGGCGTACCGCCCGCGCCGGCAGCAGTTCGGGCGAGATGGCCTTCAGCACCTGTCGGGACGCCTCCATGATCTCGCCGGGGGTGCGGTAGTTGACGGTGAGCTGGGACAGTCGCCAGCGCGTGCCGAAGAACGGTTCCAGGGCCTCTCGCCAGGACGTCGCGCCGGCCGCGTCACTCGACTGCGCCGCGTCACCGACGACGGTGAAGGAGCGGGTGGGGCAGCGGCGCACCAGAAGGCGCCAGGTCATCGGGGAGAGGTCCTGCGCCTCGTCGACGATGACATGGCCGAAGACCCAGGTCCGGTCGGCCGCCGCACGCTCCGCGACGGTGCGCAGGTCCGTCTGCGTGTGCCACCCGGCGAGCTGTTCGGCGGTCACCAGATCGGCGGCATGCAGCTGCTCGTCCGCGGTGCCGTCCGCGTCCCGGGAGCCACGCGCGATGTCCAGGACTCCTTGGGCGTATTCCCGTTGGGTGGCTCGGCGGGCCGCCTGCCGCTCGGTCTCGGCACGGTCGTCGTACCCCAGCAGTTCGGCGGCTTCGTCGAGGAGGGGTACGTCGGACGGGGTCCAGGGCGCGCCCCGTTCCCGCACCAGCAGGGCCCGGTCCTCCTCTTCGAGCTGGGGCGCGGCCTCGTCGAGGCGTGCAGGGTCGGTGTACAGGTCGTCCAGCAGCTGCTCCGGGGAGAGAAGTGGCCACAGGGAGTCCATCAGTCGTCGGGCGTCCGGGTCCCGGGGCAACGCGTGCAACCAGTTGGCCTTGCGTTCGGCGAACTCGGCGGGCAGCCGCGCCCTGAAGTCGTAGGCCCTGGCATCCAGTCCGAACACGCTGGCCAGGTCTTCCTGCACGGCGCGGTCGAGGGCCTGGACGTCCATCTCGCCGGCCAGGATCTCCTCGAAGCCGACCTCGATGTCGCCGATGACGCGGGCCAGCCGGTCGGCCAGCTCTTCGAAGAGTATGTCGCGGAACTCCGGCCGGGCCAGGTTGTGCTGCCGACCGTCCTCGGTGGCACGGGCAGCCGCGTCGGCCAGGAAGTCCCGTGACAGCCGGATGTGCTCGCCGCCGATGAGCGCGTCGACCGGCCCGGTGACGGCGGCCTGCCGCGCCCGTACGGCACGGTCGAGGACGTCCGCCATGACCAGGCGCCCCTTGATCTCGGCGGACGCCGCCGGCTCCTCGGCCGATGCCGAGAGACCGGGATACAGCCCCCCGACGGAGGACAGCAGCACGCTGGTCTCGCCGAGACCGGGCAGCACTTGGCTGATGTATTCCAGGAATACCGAGTTCGGGCCCACCACCAGGGCGCCGGTGCGCTGCAGCCGCTCGTGGCTGTAGAGCAGATAGGCGGCGCGGTGCAGGGCGACGACCGTCTTGCCGGTGCCTGGGCTGCCCTGGACCACCATGACGCCTGCGTGCGGTGAGCGAATGATCTCGTCCTGCTCGGCCTGGAGGGTGGCGACCGCGTCGTGCATCCGGCCGGTCCTGCCGTGCTGGAGGGTGGCCAGGAGGACGGCTTCGCCGGAGAGCTGGACGTCATCGGGCACGCCCGAAGTGTCGTCGAACAGTTCGTCGTCCAGCCGCAGCACGCGACGGTTCCGCGTATGCAGGTGCCGGCGCAGGCGCACGCCTTGCGGGGCCGCGGCCGTGGCGGTGTAGAAGGGGCGGGCGGCGGGGGCGCGCCAGTCGATGAGCAGGGGGTCGTCGTCGGGACCGGCGCCCGGCACGCCGATACGACCGATGTAGAACCGGTCGTCGTCGGCGCGGTCCAGTCGGCCGAAGCACAGTCTGCTCTCGGCGGTCTCCAGCGTGAGGAGTTTGCGGGCGAGCCGCTCGGCCGCGGCTCCGCGCTCCACCTGTCCCTGCGCGGTCCCGGAAGACTCGCTCAGGACGGCGCGCAGTTCACTGCCGGTCTCCTCGCGCAGGGCACCCAGTCGGCCGTGGAGCAGGTCCAAGTAGGCTTGTTCGCGGCTGAGTTCGGTCGGTCGGGGCGGTTCTTCCGGCGACGAAGAGGTCATAGCGGACTCCATGGCGAAGGGCCGGCGGGTGGCGTTGGCCCGTCGGTAGGGCATGCCGCGGCTGAGCCGCGACGGGTTGATGGACAGGACGGCCCCCGGATGGGCCGGGTGCCGGACGTGGAACAAAAAAAATGGTCGACATCCGCCCGGCTGGTGGCTGGGGGTGTCGACCGGAAAAGACCGCGCGCCCGTGCGGGATATGGCGGGTCATACTCAGATCCGAGGGTGTCGGACGATTACGTCCGCTGTGTGAGATGACCTCGGAGATATAGATCCTGAAGATCAGGATCTAAGTGATCATAGCAGGGGTGCGAGGAACTCGTCAAGGTCGACATTGCGGACCCTGTCCACTCCTGGGGCCTTCGCCGAGAAGTCGAGCCGCGGCGGCCGCTGTTCGTCGTGGAAGTAGACCGCCTCGAGCAGGCCGTCCGCGGTCTCGGTGAGGGTCGGGTTCGCGACGAGGTAGTCCCGTACAGCCGGGGTATCCTGGCGCGCCTGGAGCCAGAGGCGCTTGTCGCCGAAGTGGTTCGGCGGCATGATCACCCGGGTGCCGAACCGGCGCTTCCACTGGAACGTCCCCTTGCTCAGAAAGGGTTCGGTGCCCTGGAAGTCGAGACGCCCCACGCCGTTCTCGGCGGCCCAGCCGATGAGAAGGTGGTAGATCGCCTTGAACGCGCCGCTCTCGTAATGCCGTTCGTCCCCGTCCTGCACGCCCAGCAGGCGCAGCGTGAGCACCTTCTGGTGGGGGTCCCAGTGGCACAGGGCCCCGCCGATCGGCTTGCCGCCCTGCGTCAGCCGGAACAGCCTGCCGGTGCGGAAGAGGCACTCGTAGGCCGCGTTTCTGCCCTCGGTCCGCTCGCGTGCGCCGTGCCGCCGGAACATGGTGGGGCGGTAGTGGTCGTCGTAGAAGGCGTTGAACCACTCGGGCTCGTCGGTCACCTCCCAGCCCCACTGGTGTCGGCGCATGTCGCTGTTGAACCGTGAACGCTCGCGCTTGGAGATGGCCCGGCGCGCCGACTCCGGGTCGCCGTCGAAGTCGATGACGAAGTGCACGCGCATGGGAATGACCAGCGACGCCTCCTTCGGCATACGGCGGGCCAGGGAGGCACTGGTGCCGACGATGCGAATGTCCGCCTCCGGCAGCGCGGCGGGATCTCGCAGCCGCGCCCCCGACACCAGTCTCGAGGCCCGCGCTGCGGGCGATTCCGTGCCCGCTTCCCGGCGCAGCTCGGTGAACTCCAGGGTGTAGGCGAGACCTTCCCGCAGGCCGGAGTAGCCCACCGACAGGCCCGCGAGGTCCGAGCGGACGGACGGGAAGACTGCGGTCCTGCGCGTGTCCCAGCGGTCCCGGAGGCGGGTGACGAACGGACTGCCGCTGTTGCGCCAGTGGTAGCCGGCGTGCATGCGCGCCCGTTGCGGGAACGGATCGCGCGAAGCGGGTTTCTCTGCGGACAAGGAGAGGTCACCTCGGCGCTGACGGTGGGTGGACGGGAGAACTGTGGAGAAGGCCGGTCGCGGTCACTGCTTGACGGCGGTGAGGGCCAGCTGGTGGAGTGCCGCGACGTCCTCGACGAGGTGCGTGTCGTGGATGCCCAAACTGTCGAAGTCGGCGGTCGAGTAACTGCCCGAACCGTGCACCAGGATGTCCTGTTCGCCGATCAGGCCCCGGTCGATGCCGGTGAGGACTCCCGTCACGGCCATCACCAGCGACCATTCGCGCAGCGCCCGCGGGTCGGCGGGGAGGCGCACCTTCGCCTCGCTCAGGATGTTCCGGACCTGTGCATACCGCTGGAGGCACTCGGCGAGCGAGACCACGAGCCCGCCTCCGCCCTGTCCCTGGATCAGCTCGTTCATGCGGGTCGAGGTTGGGGGGGTGCGGGTGTAGAAGGTGGAGTCGAGCGCTTCGTGCGGGTCGTACGTGAAGGCCGGGAAGTGCGGGTCCCTCTCCTGCGTGTAGAGCCCGGTCTCGGGCTGCAGGGAGTACGTGGGCATGTTCTCCGGGTTCGTCGAGCCGTCGTTGTACAGGCTCAGCACCATGTCAGGTGCGCCGAGGTGCTGGACGAGGAAGTAGCGGGGGTCGGGCGTGCCGACGCGGTCGGCCTCGGGGAGCCGGGTGCGGCCGTAGGCGTGTCCGAGAAGGCCATAGGCGCTGGAGACGGCATGCGCGTGCAGTCGCGGTCGGTCGGCCGCCGCCGGGAAGAACTCGGCTTCCGACAGGGCTCGTACGATGTCGGCGGCGAGGTAGTTCTCCAGCTGGAGGGTGTACCACAGGTGGGTCTTGTGGCCCCTGGACAGCTCTTCGCTGTGAGCGTCGACGAAACCCCGGGCGATGTCCTTCACTGCGCCGGGGGTGCGGTCGCGGCCCAGCACCGCGATCGGGTTACGCGCGCGCAGGTACGGATCGCTGTACAGCCCGGTGCGGCGCAGCTTGGCGACGGAGTCCTCCGGGACGAGGACCACGATGTTGAGCTGATCGGCTTCCACCAGGCCGCAGTTGACGGCCCGCAGGACCGCGTCCCGCAGCGCGATGGCCTTGTTCGCCGACGAAGGCGTGACTATGGTGAGTCGCTCACCGGTGTCCTGAATGAAGCGCACGGCCCGGGCGACGATGACCAGCGACGCAAAGGTCTTCGTCGTCATGGTGGCCGGGTTGCTCATCAGGTCGAGCAGTGCCAGGTTCCGGCCGTCATAGGAAGGAAGCGACGCAACGGACACATCGGAGACCGATAGAAATTCCTGAACGGCCGGCGTGAGACGAGGCAGCTCGACGCCAGGCGTGAATTCGGCGGGATTACCGCCCTGTCTCCCGTCGAGCAGGTCGCGGAGTGCCGCCTGGACGTGCTCGTAGTACCGGGCCAGACTATTGCTTACGAACATGCTTAGCCCCCTCGAATGCCTCATGAGCCATAGGGCGGCACGGCTCGCCGGGGGTAGATTCACGGGAGCCGCGCCGCACACGTAATTCTTATCCGTCAGGGCTTGACGCCGATATGGAACCCGTGCTCATAGTCGAGTTCCGCAACGGTGCTGATGTTCTCGAAACCGGCCTCGGCGAGCCAGCCTTCGAAGTCCTCGGCCGGGTACGCCATACCGGTACCACTGGCAAGAATGTTGAAGTAGAGGCCAAGGCGGGCGCCGTAAATGCCCTTGGTCTCGTCTTCCGTGACGTTGTAGTCGTAGATGAAGATGCGCCCGCCGGAGGGCAGCACGTCGTACGCCTTCTTCAGCAGGGTGCCGATCTGCTCGGCTGAGAAGATGCCGAGGACGTGACTGAAGAGCACCGCGTCAGCACCCTCTGGGAAGGGGGTGTCGAAGAAGTCACCGGTGACGAGGTCGATCCGGTCGAGGAACTTCTGCGCCTCCTTGCCGTGGGCGAGCCCCGACACGCTCGGCTGGTCGAAGGCGGTCGATCGCATCTGCGGGTAGCGGTCGAGCAGCCGCGCGGTGGTGGTGGAGTCGCCGCCGCCGATGTCCAGCAGGTGCTTGACCGTACCGAACTCCTCGCGCTCCACCAGGTCGTTGATCGAGGCCAGCGTGAAGGCGGCCATTGCCTTGTGGAACACACCCTCGAGCTCGGGGTTCCGGGTGAGCCGCTTGTACAGCGTGGGCTCGTCGCCCGGGTAGCTCTCGAGGGCCGTGTTCGTGCCTGCCTTCAGGGCCTTGGTCATCTGGCCGAAGGCGGGGTAGTAGATCTCCTTCCACCCGATGAGGGTGTGCGCCCAGCTGTCGGGCTCGTCGGAAGCCAGCAGGTCCTGGGCCACGGCGGAGTTGCGGTACTTGCCCTCAGACCGCTCCATCAGACCGGCCGCGCAGACGCCCTGGAGCAGGACCCGGAGCTGGTGCGGCGGTACGCCCGTGAACTCGCATATGGCCTCGAAATCAGAGCCCGGGTTTTCCGAAAGGAAAATGAAAATGCGCAGTTCCGCCGCAGTTGCGGCGGCGTTGAACAGAGCCGGCGCATTCATAAGGAAGTCGAACTGCTGGTACTCAGGGCTGTTCTTTTGCTGGCTTGGCATTACTTCTTGAGCCTCCGCGTCCGTGAAACCTGCGAGTTCCGGTCGATTCGGTACGTATCGGGCTGCCTCGTGAAGAAAAGCAGTTGGCGCGCCACGGCAGTATTGCCAGCCCTCGAGCAGTCAGTCAACGAGATCACGATGTGGCGCAGGTAACATTCAGGTCACTAAAAATCCGATTGCGCCGCCCCGGACAGCGTGCAAGCATGGCAAATGCATGCCGACTGCAACCAGTTTGTCCAGTTTTCCCATTCATGTCTAGATATACGTACGGGGATCGGCTATGTCGCTCAATAGCTTTGATGAATGGTCACCTCTCAGGGAAGTGATTGTCGGCTCGGCGGAAAACTATGTTTCGCATGAGCGTGAGCTTTCTTTTGAGCTTTTTTTCCACGACAACATCGCGGGGGACAACGGCGCCGCCCGGTTGGAGTGGTACTACCCGCGACTCCGCTCGCGCGACGAGAAGCAGGCCACCGGCGGCACCCGGGTTCCGGTCAAGAGGCGTTACGTCGACGAGTTGAACGAAGACCTGCGGGGCCTGGCCGACACCCTCACCTCGCTCGGGGTGACGGTGCACCGCCCCACGGACGTCGCCCCGGAAACGGCCTCGGTGCGCACTCCGGCCTGGTCCGCCTCGGTCGTGCCGCCGCTCAACCTCCGTGACAACACCCTGATCGTCGGTGACGAGATCATCGAGACGTCACCGATGATCCGGTCCCGGTACTTCGAGACCCAGTTGCTCAAGCCTGTGTTCCAGGAGTACTTCCAGCGTGGCGCCCGCTGGTCCGTCATGCCCAGGCCGCTGATGACCGACGCCTCCTTCGACCTGTCGTACGCGCGCTCCAGCACGGCCGGCGGTCCGATGGAGCCGATCGAGGACCCTCGGCCGTCACGCTACGACGTCGGTCACGAGATGCTTTTCGACGCGGCGCAGTGCCTGCGCCTCGGCCGTGACATCGTGGCCAACGTCTCGACACGCAACCACGAGTTGGGCGTCGACTGGCTGGAGCGGCACCTGGAGGGCCGCTTCAGGATCCACCGTGTCCACAAGCTCAGCGACAGCCACATCGACAGCATGGTGCTGGCACTGCGTCCAGGAACGCTGTTGTGCCGCTCCGAGGCGGTGCTGGACTACCTGCCGGAGCCGCTGCGGAAGTGGGACGTCATCGTCCCGCCGGCGCCGGAGAGCTACAACTTCCCGCAGTACGCGGACGACGACCTGATCCTCACGAGCCGGTACATCGACCTCAACGTGCTCTCGGTGAGCCCGGACACCGTACTGGTCAACGAGGCATGCCCCGAGCTGATGCGCGAGCTGGAGCGGCACGGCTTCACCGTCGTCCCGGTTCGCCACCGCCACCGCCGGCTGTTCGGCGGCGGCTTCCACTGCTTCACCCTGGACACCGTGCGTGACGGCGGGCTCGAGGACTACCTCGTCTGAACCTTCCGCAGCCAGCTTCCCACCGAAGGAGGTTCTCCCTTGTCCGCGGAACCGGTGCCCATGCACCCGATCGAGCGTCGCCGGCCGTTTGATCCGCCCCAGGAACTGATGGAGTGGCAGTCCGGCGAGCCGTTGCGGCGCATGCGCTACCCCGACGGACATGTCGGCTGGGTGATCACCAGCCACGAGCTGGCTCGCACGATGCTCACCGACCCCCGGTTCAGCGCGCGTTCGGATTTCAAGCGGGCGCCCGTGCACCGCCCGGGCACCGAGCCGTTCTTCGGCGTCCCGGCCGCCCCCGGATGGCTCGTCGACATGGATCCCCCGGAGCACACGCGGCTGCGGCAGCAACTGGCGGGCCAGTTCACCGCGCGCCGCATGCGCGAACTACGGCCGCGGCTGGTGGAGATCGTGGACGGGCTGCTGTCCGCCATGGAGCGCGGCGGACCGGGCGTGGACCTCGTGGAGACTTTCGCGCTTCCCTTCGCCTCCCAGGTGATCTGCGAACTGCTCGGTGTCCCGTCCGTCGACCGCGCGGAGTTCCAGCGCAACAGCCGGATCCTGTTCAACCTCCACTCGACCGCGGCGGACACCTCTGGGGCCTTGGAGCGGCTGTACGCCACCATCCGCAGCATCGCCGCGGGCGGCAGGGAGGCAGGCGGAACACCAGGACTCCTCCAGGCGCTGGCCAAGGACGGGACCCTGGACACGGAGGAGATCGCCGGAGTCGGCGTCCTGCTGCTGACCGCAGGACACGACTCGACCACGGGATCGCTGGCGCTGAGTGTGTTCGCGCTGCTGTCCCACCCTGACCAGCTAGCCCGACTGACGGCCGATCCTTCCATCGTCGACAACGCAGTGGAGGAGCTGCTCCGATACCTGACGGTCTTTCATTTCGGCGTGCCCCGAACGCCGTTGGAGGATCTCGAGTTCGCGGGCCGACGGCTCGGGGCCGGTGACTCGATCACCGTCTCGCTGTCCGCCGCCAACCGTGACCCGCGCTGGTTCCAGGACGAGGCGGACCGGCTGGACCTCACCCGGCGTACCACCGGACACGTGGCCTTCGGCTACGGCATCCACCAGTGCCTCGGCCAGAACCTGGTCCGGATGGAGATGCGCACGGCCCTGCCCGCGCTCTTCCAGCGGTTCCCCGCGCTCACCCTGGCCGTCCCGGCCGAGGACATCCCGCTCTCCACCGACATGAGTGTGTACGGGGTGCACCGCCTGCCCGTCGTCTGGTGACCCCCCAACCCGCAACGGAGGACCGAAGTGCACGTGTCCGTGGACACGACGCTCTGTATGGGGTCGGGCCTGTGCGCCCTGGCCCTGCCCGAGGTGTTCGACCAGGACGACGTCGACGGCCTGGTCGTCCTGCTCGACCCGGAACCGCCGCGGGAGTTGCACGACGACGTGGCCGAAGCCGTCAACCGCTGTCCGGTGCAGGCGATCTCGGCAACCGCCCCCTGACGTTCACCGCCCAGAAAGAAGCCTTCTGACATGCGACTGAACAGCTTTGACGACTTCACTCCGCTCAAGGAGATCGTCGTCGGATCCGCAGACGGATACGCCGACCGGATCCTGGACCTCTCGTTCGACATGTTCATCAGCGACAACCTCTCGGGCACCCGTGGGTACTTCCCGAGCCTGTCGACGTGGCGCGAGAGCGAGGCTCGGTCCCGACGCAACGACCCCGACCGCCTGGCCCTCAAGAAGCGACTGCTCGACGAGCTCGTAGAGGACGTGGAGGGGGTGGCCCAGCAGCTCGAGGCCCTCTCGGTGAAAGTCCACCGCCCGGTCGAGCCGGCCCCCGACCTCACCAGGGTCACCACGCCGGCCTGGGATGCCGCGGTGGTTCCCCCGCTCAACGTCCGCGACAACACGCTCGTCATGGGCGACGAGATCATCGAGATGCCGCCCACGCTGCGCGACCGGTACTTCGAGAACCAGTTCCTGAAGCCGGTGTTCATGGAGTACTTCAATCAGGGCGCGCGCTGGACGACCATGCCCCGGCCGGTGATGACGGACGCCTCGTTCGACCCGAACAACGAAAACGCCGCGCCCAACATCGAGGTGCCGGAAAACCCCCAGCCGTCTCCGTACGACGCGGGCGTGGAGCTGATGATCGACGCCGCGAACTGCCTGCGGCTCGGCCGGGACCTGATCGTCAACATCTCCAACGCCAACCACGCCCTTGCCTGTGACTGGCTGGAGCGGCACCTCCAGGGCCGCTTCCGGGTGCACCGGATGCACAAGCTGACCCAGAGCCACATCGACAGCGTCGTCGTCCCCCTGCGGCCGGGCACTCTGCTGGTGCGCTCCGCGGACGTGGCGGACTTCCTGCCCGAGCCGCTGCGCACGTGGGATCTGATCGTGCCGCCGGCCCCGCAGATCAGCGACTACCCGCAGTACCCGGACGGCGACCCCATCCCGCCAAGCCCGTACATCGACCTCAACGTGCTCTCCATCGACGAGAACACCGTCATGGTCAACGACGCCTGCAAGACCCTCATCCGCACGCTCGAAGAGCACCACTTCACCGTGGTCCCGGTTCAGCACCGCCACCGTCGGCTCTTCGGCGGCGGCTTCCACTGCTTCACGCTCGACACGGTCCGCACCGGCGGCGCCGAAGACTACATCTGAGCCGCTCCAGCCCGTCGTCAAGGAGCGTCCACTCGTGGCAAAGGGAGGCTGACGCATGCGCATAACCTCTGGCGGTCCGGCCGGGGAGAACGGTCCCGAACCGGATCTGTCCGACCCGCAGTTCTACGGCACCGGCGATCCGCACCCGGTGTGGACGCGGCTGCGCGCCGAGGATCCCGTCCACCGGCAGTGCCCCGTCGGCGCGAAGCCGGCATTCTGGGCCGTCACGCGACACGCGGACGTGTCACGGGTGCTGGCCAGGCACACCGAGTTCACGACGTCGCGGGGCAACATCCTGACGACGCTTGGTCAGACCGACATCGCCGGCGGGAAGATGCTCGCGGTAACCGACCCGCCGGAGCACAAACGGCTCAAGGACCCGCTGGCCCCGCATGTGTCCCGGCAGGCGGTCCGCGACCACGAGCCCGCGCTGCGGCAGTTCTCGCGGCGGCTGCTCTCCGTCGCTGCCCGCGAGGAGACCTGGGACTTCGCGGCCCAGGCCGCGTACTACCCGATCGCCATCGCGGGTCTGCTGCTCGGGATCCCGGAGTCCTCCTGGGACCGACTGAAGCACTTCACGTACGCGGCGGTGGCGGAGTCCGACCCGGATTACGCACCGGAGGGTTCCTCGCGTTCCCAGGTGCTGAGCCGGGCGCACTCCGAGATCTTCCTCTACTTCGCCACCGAGGTGTCCCGACCGGGGCGGGCCGAGGCGGACGACCTGATCGGGGCGCTCCTGCGAGCCGCGCCGGACGGTGAGCCGCTGAGCCGCGAGGAGGTCATCCTCAACGCCTACAGCCTCCTGATCGGTGCGACCGTCACCACGTCGCACGCGGCCAGCGGCGGCCTCCTGGCGCTGCTGGAGAACCCCGGTGAGTTCGCCAGGTGGCGAGCCTCCGGGGACACGGTCTCCCTGGTGGAGGAGATCCTGCGCTGGACGTCGCCCGCCAATCACGCGCTGCGTCACTCCACCGACGAGGTGCGGCTGGGTGACACCTGCATCGGTGCCGGACAACCCGTCACCGCGTGGCTGGGCTCGGCCAACCGTGACAAGAGCGTGTTCCCCCGGCCGTTTCGCTTCGCGGTGGACCGGAAGCCGAACCGGCACATCGCGTTCGGTGTCGGGGCGCACCGCTGTATCGGCGCGCACGTGGCGAGGCTCGCCCTGACCGTGCTCTTCGAGGAGATCGCCCGGAACTTCGAGCGGATCGAGCTCGCCGGTGAACCCCGCCACCTCCACTCCACGTTCATCGCGGGCATCAAGAGCCTGCCCGTTCGCACCGTCCTGGGGCCCGACGGAGTCGGCCTGCGAGACCTACAGCCGCTCGGCAAGACCACTGAGGAAGCACTGTGACGACCCCGGCACACCCGATGGCCGCGTCGAACGAGCCCGATCCCGAACTCGGTTCGCACCCGAGCCACCACGTGGTCCGGTGCCTGCGGATCAGGGGGGAGTTCGACGGCGAAGCCGCACGCGACGCTCTTCGCACGGTCACGGTCCACCTTGCGGCGTCGCACAACGCCCACGTCACGGCGAACGGCAGTCCCGCGTCGCCGCCGGACACGGCGCCCGTCGACTTCGCCGAGTTGCGGGTGTCGGCCGACGAGGCGATCGACGTGGCCGTAAGGGAAGCCGTCGCGCCGTTCACGCTCCCGCACGGCCCCCTCCTCAGGATCCGCGCTCTGCGCGTCGCCGACGGGGACCGCCTCCTGGTCGCTGTCGCCCACCGCTCACTGCTGGACGCCGTCGGGCTGGACGCCTTCCTCGTCGAGCACGCGCACGCCTACAGCGCGGCCCGAGAGGGCGAGACCCTCGCCCACGCCGAGCCGCCGCAGCAGGCACGGCCCTCCGCCGGGCAGGCCGCCGCCGACCTCGCGTACTGGCAGGCGCAGTCGCCGCTCCCCGTGCTGGACCTGCCGACGGACCTACCTCGCCAGGTCCGGTCCGTCCGCAGCGGCGCGGTTGAGCGTTTCGTCCTGCCGGCCGGTCTGACGGGGAGCCTGAGCGAGCTGTCCGGGACCCCGGACGCCACCGCCGCCGTATACGCGGCCGGCGCTGTCCTCCTCGCGCGCCACACCGCGCAGCCGGCGGTCCCGCTCCTGGTGCCCGTGAGCCCGTCCCCGGCCCGCCCGGACACGCGCGTCGGCCGACCCGAGACCGATGTCGTGCTGACCCTGCGGCTGGACGGCGACCCGACGTTCCGGGAGCTGGTCGCCCGGACCGGTGCCGAGCTGGCCCGGGCACGAGCGCACTCCTCCACCCTCCCGCCGGGCGCTCTCGCCGAGCTGGCCGGGGCGTGCGGAGACCCGGACCGCCAGGCGGCGCCCGCCAAGTTCGCCGTCCGGAGGCGGTCCGCCGGGCTGCCGGACTACGCGAAAGCCTCGTGCGACCCGGTCGACCTGCACCTCGGCACGGCCGCCCGCGACCTGTCCGTCGCCCTCGACCTGCGCGACGACGAACTCCACGGGACGCTGGAGTTCGACACCGATCTGTTCGCCCCGGTCACGGCGAAGCGGCTGGTGCGCCGCTTGGAGCACCTTCTCACCGCGGCCGCTCGGCAGCCCGACACCCGCGTCGCCGACCTGCCCGTGCTTCCGCCCGAGGAGCGCGAGCTAGTGGTCTCGGTGTGGAACCGGACCGCGCGCGACTTCCCGCGCGACCGCACCACCGCCTCCTTCTTCGAGGAGCAGGTACGACGGGACCCCTCGACGACCGCCGTCGAACACGAGGACGTGACGCTCACCTACGGGGAGCTCAACACACGGGCGAACCGTCTGGCCCACCAGCTGATCGGCCTGGGCGTGGTTCCCGACCAGCCCGTCGGCCTGTGTCTGCCCCGGTCGGTCGACATGGTCGTCTGTCTGCTCGGCATCCTCAAGGCAGGGGGCGCCTATCTCCCGCTCGATCCCGGTTACCCTGCCGAGCGGCTCGCCTACGTCGTCGATGACGCCGGTGCTCGCGTCGTGCTCACCGACACGGAGCACGCGGCCGCATTCGCCGGCACCACAGCCCGGGTGCTCCTCCGCGACGAGCCGGAGTCCACGGACGGGACGACCGAACCGCCCGGGACCGACCCGGAGGTTCCGGCCACGGCGGAACACCTCGCCTACGTCATCTACACCTCGGGCTCTACGGGCGCCCCCAAGGGCGTCGCCGTCACGCACCGGGCTCTCGCCCGGCTCGTCAAGGGCGCCGACTACGTCGAGCTCGGCCCGGGAGAGGCCCATCTGCAGTTCTCACCGCTCTCCTTCGACGCGTCGCTGATCGAGCTGTGGGGATCGCTGCTCAACGGCGGCACGCTGGTGCTGCCGCCCTCCGGGCTTCCGTTTCCCGACCAGCTCAAAGCCGCACTGCAGCGCCACCGCATCACGACCCTCCTCCTCGTCTCACCCCAACTGCACGTGGCGGCACTGCAGTTCCCCGAGGAGCTGGCGCGCGTCCGGCAGCTGCTCGTGGGCGGCGACGTACTCTCGCCCGCCAGCGCGGCGCACCTCCTGCCCTATCTCGACGACACCCGCTTCCTCCATGTCTACGGGCCGACCGAGTGCACGCTCTTCGCGACCTGGAAGCCCATCGAGGCGGTCGACACCAGCCGTCCCACCATTCCCATCGGCCGGCCGATCGCCAACACCCAGGCATACGTCCTGGACGAGGATCTGAACCCGCTGCCCGCCGGAGTCCCCGGACATCTGTGGCTCAGCGGCGACGGCCTGGCCCGCGAGTACCTGGGCCGCCCCGAGCTGACCCGGGAGCGCTTCCTGCCCGACCCGTTCGGCCCGCCGGGAAGCCGTATCTACCGCACCGGTGACCTGGCGCGCTGGCTCCCGGACGGCGACCTGGAGTTCCTCGGACGCAGCGACGACCAGATCAAGATCCGCGGCTACCGCATCGAACTGGGCGAGATCGACGTCGCGCTCGCCGCGCACCCGGACATCCGGTCCGTGGCCACCGTCGTCCGTGACGACGTTCCCGGCGGACAGGCGCTGGTCGCGTACCTGGTGGGCGACCGCCACCCCGGTGACGCCGAGCTGAGGGAGCACCTCGGATCCCGCGTGCCCGCCTTCATGGTCCCGACGGCCTTCGTCCGGCTCGACGCGATCCCCCTGACCTCGAACGGCAAGGTGGACCGCAGGGCTCTGCCTGCACCGGAGTTCGGCGGCGGAGGCAGCCCGGAGGACGGGCCCTGCTCCTCGTTGGAGGAGCAGGTCCTCGGCACGATCGCCGAGACCCTCGGGTTGCGCGCGGTGGGCGCCGAGGAGGACTTCTTCGACCTGGGCGGCAACTCCCTGCTGCTGGTCGACCTGTTCACCCGCCTGGAGAGGCTCGTTCCGGACAGCGGACTGAGTCTGGTGGACCTCCTGGAGAACCGCACGGGTGCGGGGATCGCAGCGCTCATCGAGCGATCGCGGGAACGCGCGTGACCCACGGCCCGACACCCTGGCTCCTCGGGCGCGTCGAGCCCGACACCGAAGGCGAACGCCTGTTCTGCTTCCCCCACGCGGGAAGCGGCGCAAGCGCGTTCCGCCTCTGGCCGTCACGGTTGCCCACCTCGGTCCAGTGCTGCCCGGTGCAACTCCCGGGCCGGGAGAACCGGGTCGCGGATCGGTTGCCGGACACGATGGACGAACTGGCGGAGCGGACGGTCGAGGCGCTGCTGCCGATGCTACGCCCGCCGTACGTCCTCTTCGGGCACAGCTTCGGCGGCCTGCTGGCCTACGCCGTGGCCCGGCACCTGCACGAGCGAGGACACCCGCTGCCGCGGGCGCTGCTGATCTCGGGCGCCCGTCCGCCGCACGTCGCGGCCGAGGAGTCGTACCACACGCTTCCGTACGACGGGCTCCTCAGCCATGTGCGCGCGACCAACGGCATCGCCGAACCCCTTTTGAAACACGAGGAGTTCGTCCGCCGACTCCTGGACGTGCTGCGCAACGACCTACGGATCGCCGCCGAGTACCGGCCCGCTGCCAGCGAGCCACTGCGCTGCCCGATCCGGGTCTTCGCGGCGGACGACGACCCCGTGGTACCACCGTCGCTCATGGACGGCTGGCGCGCGTACGCGGGCGGGGAGTTCGACGTCCGGCGGGGCCCTGGCGATCACTACGCGGTTTACGACGTGTCAGGCGGCCTTTTCGCCGAGATCGCCCGCCACGGGCTGGCAGACCGTCGAGCATGCGTGACGGGCGCAAGGAACATCTCGCCGCGACGACAACAATGAGGAGACAACCCGGTATGGACACAGCCGTGTCAACCCGATCACCTGAGGCGCCGCAGCTGTCCGGCACGGTGGACAGCCGACTGCCCGCGTCCCCGCTGTTCCGCGGTGGCGCCGCGGCGGACGCGCGCCAGTTGAGCACTTACACCGAAGCCTGCGCCGAGTTGACTGCGGCCATGCCGCCGCGAGCCGATCGCTCTCCCGCCGAACGCGGCGACGTCGAGCAGGTCGAGCAGGCCGCACGGCGCGCCCGGCACGCCTTCCTCAAGGTGCACGCCGGACACCTCTACGACGAGCTCACCGAAGGCCGCGAACGCCAGGTCCGCCTGGACGAACTGGCGTTCGCCGCGGCCGACGACTACCCGGGCCTGGTCCCCACCCGCGCCCAGGTGTCCGCCGACCGACGGTTGCCGCAGGCCGAGAAGTCGGGCGGGGAGGTCGACCAGGGAATCTTCTTCGCGCACCTTCTCGACCGACGGGAGACCGGCGAGCACCTCCTGCGGTCGATGCTGGCGCCGACCCCACGCGCCCTCGATCTGCTCCCCCAGTTCCAGAGGACCGGCCATCTGAACCTCGGCCGGGCAGTGGTCCACCGCGACGGCTTCGTGGCCGAGGTGACCATCTGCAACCAGGACGTCCTCAACGCCGAGGACGACGCGGTGGTCGAGGCCCTGGAGACGGCCGTCGACCTTGCTCTCCTCGACGACGCGGTGAAGGTGGGGGTGCTGCGCGGCAGCATCCTGTCCCATTCCCGGTACAGCGGCCGACGCGCCTTCGGCGCCGGCATCAACCTCACCCACCTCTACACCGGGCAGATATCGTTCATCGACTTCATGCTCCGCCGTGAACTGGGTTACATCCGCAAGCTGGTCCACGGCCTGCACCACGGCGCGGCGGACGACCTGCTCCGCCTCCCGGGCGGCAAGCCATGGGTGGGCGCCATCGACACCTTCGCCATCGGAGGCGCCACCCAGGTGGCGCTGGTCCTCGACCGGGTGGTCGCCGGGGCAGACGCCTACTTCTCGCTTCCCGCGCTCGCGGAAGGCATCATCCCCGGCGCGGCCAACCTGCGCCTCGGGCGCGTGGTCGGGCGGCGCATGGCGGAGCGGCTGATCTTCTTCGGCGAGAAGGTCGCGGCCACCAGCCCCGAGGCCCGGGAGCTGTGCGACGAGGTCGTCGCGCCGGAGGCGGTCGACGGGGCCGTGGCAGCGTCGACCGAGCGCCTCGCCGACCCCGCGGTTCCCGCCAACCGCCGCATGCTGCACCTGGCCGAGGAGTCCGACGACCTCTTCCGTACGTACATGAGCCGATACGCGCTGGAGCAGTCGGCCCGGATGCACAGCCCCGACGTGGTGGCCAAGTTGGAGCGCACGTGGATCAACAGGAGGCCGGGCGGCGCGGCGGAGAGCGCGCGTCCCGAACGGGCCGGGGAAGTGCCTGAGTCCGGCGCGGCCCGCCCATAAGACAGCCCGGCCGCCCCTGAACATACAGAAAGCGAGCATCCCCATGTCGATCACAGCCAACGCGTACCTCGGCGGTCCGCGGCCGGCGCCGGACGAACTGCTGCCCTCGGCCGTGCCGGTGCGGTTCGTCACCGAGGCGGGAACCGCGTCCGACGTACCCTCGGGGTATGCCGCCCCCTCCGACGACAGGCTGGGCGAGGCCTACCGTCGGATGGTCGTGGCACGGCGGTTCGACCAGCAGGCGAGCGCGCTGACCCGGCAGGGGCGGCTCGCCGTCTACCCGTCGAGCCGGGGGCAGGAAGCCTGTCAGGTCGCCGGGGTCCTGGCGCTGCGGCAGCAGGACTGGCTCTTCCCCACCTACCGCGACACGGCGGCCGTGGTGGCGCGCGGCGTGGACCCGGTGGACGTCCTGACCCTGGTGCGCGGCGACTGGCACTGCGGCTACGACCCCATGGCGACCCGGGTGGCTCCCCTGTGCACACCGCTGGCCACGCAGTTGCTGCACGCGGTCGGGATGGCGGACGCCCTGCGGCGCAAGGGCGAGGACGGCGTGGTCATGGCCCTCGTGGGGGACGGAGGAACGAGCGAGGGCGACTTCCACGAGGCGCTGAACTTCGCCGCGGTCTTCGGCGCCCCCGTGGTCTTCCTCATCCAGAACAACCAGTACGCGATCTCCGTGCCGCTCTCGGAGCAGACCGCGGCACCGGCCCTCGCGTACAAGGGAGTCGGCTACGGGGTGCGATCCGAGCAGGTCGACGGCAACGACCTGGTGGCCGTGCTGGCGGTGCTGGACGAAGCGGTGGAGCATGCGCGCTCCGGGCGCGGCCCGTTCCTCGTCGAGGCCCACACTTACCGCCTGGACGGCCACACCAACGCCGACGACCCGAGCCGCTACCGGGCCGAGGAGGAGGTACGCCGGTGGGCCGCCGCGGACCCGCTGCCCCGGCTCGAGGCGTGGCTGCGGGCGCGCGAGGCGCTGACCGATCGGGACATCGGCGCGGCGCGGGCGGAGGCCGAGGCGCTGGCGGCGGACCTGCGTGCCAGGATCGAGCTGGACGGCCCGCCGAACGTGCTGGAGATGTTCGACCACGTCTACGCCGACCCGACACCTCAGCTGAAAGAGCAGCGGCGCTCACTCGAGGCCGAAGCAGAAGGCACGGAGGCCTGACGTGGGTACGGTGACGATGGCTCAGGCCCTCAACACGGCGCTGCGGGACGCGCTGCGCGAGGACGACCACGTGCTGACGTTCGGGGAGGACGTGGGCCGCCTCGGCGGTGTCTTCCGCATCACCGACGGACTGCGGGACGAGTTCGGCGAGCGGCGCTGCTTCGACACGCCGCTGGCCGAGTCGGGGCTCATGGGATACGCGGTCGGCCTGGCCATGGGTGGGTTCCGGCCGGTGGTGGAGCTTCAGTTCGACGCCTTCGCGTATCCGGCGTTCGAGCAGATCGCTTCGCACGTGGCGAAGATGCGCAACCGCACCCGGGGGCACGTGGCGCTGCCGATGGTGATCCGCGTCCCCTACGGCGGAGGGATCGGCGGCGTCGAGCACCACAGCGACTCCAGCGAGGCGTACTACGCCCACACCCCCGGCCTGAAGGTGGTCACGCCGGCCACGGTTGAGGACGCCTACTGGCTCTTGCGGGACGCTGTGCGCGACCCTGACCCGGTGGTGTTCCTGGAACCGAAGAGGCTGTACTGGTCCAAGGAAGACGCCGACCTGGCACGGCGGAGCGCTGCGCCGACCGGGCGGGCGGTGATCCGGCGCCCGGGCTCGAACGTCACCCTGCTCGCGTACGGCCCCTCGGTCCCGGTCGCGATCGACGCCGCGGTCGAGGCGGCACGGGACGGTATCGACGTCGAGGTGGTGGACCTGCGCACGCTCGTTCCCTTCGACGACGAGACGGTTACGGCGTCGGTACGGCGAACCGGGCGCTGTGTGGTGGTCCAGGAGGCGCAGGGCTTCGCGGGCGTGGGTGCCGAGATCGTGGCGCGGGTGCAGGAGCGTTGCTTCCACTCGCTGGCGGCCCCGGTGGTACGGGTCGCGGGCTTTGACGTCCCGTACCCGCCGCCGAAGCTGGAGCACGCGTACCTGCCGGGCGTGGACCGGGTGCTGGACGCGATCCAGCGACTGCAGTTCGACGACCAGCCCGACGTTCGGCACCTCGCGCCGGAGGCCTCATGACCACCGTGCGCGAGGCCTTGGTGTTCCGGCTGCCGGACCTCGGTGAAGGGCTGACCGAGGCCGAGATCGTCACGTGGCGGGTGGCTCCGGGTGAACGCGTCGTAGTCGATCAGGTGGTTGTCGAGGTCGAGACGGCCAAGGCCGTCGTCGAGGTGCCCGTGCCGTACGCCGGGACCGTGCTGGAATTGCACGCAGACGTCGGTGCCGTGCTCCCTGTCGGAGTCCCGCTGATCTCCGTGAGCGACGCCGCGGCCGCCGCGCCGACTGCGGAACAGCACGGCGAAGACGTCCCGGCCGGAAGCGGCAATGTCCTTGTCGGCTACGGGACGAGTCCGGCTGGTATCCGGCGCGGTCGTCGGGCCGGGGGGGGCGGCCGCACTGATGCCAACTGCGTCCTCCCGGGCCGAGGACCGCGGTACCGACCCGGCGGCCGTGCCGTTGGTGATCTCCCCGCTGGTCCGTGCACTGGCACGGCGACACGGCGTGGACCTGGGCACGGTCGTACCGAGCGGGGTGCACGGAGTGATCCTGCGCCGTGACGTCGAGCGTGCGATAGCGGCGGACGCACGGCCCGCTGAACGGCACGCGACGGAGGCGGGAGGGGCCGCTGCCGACGAGCGCGTACCGCTGCGGGGCCTGCGCAGGGCGGTGGCGGAGAAGCTGGCCCGCAGCAGCGCGATCCCGCACGCCACCACCTGGGTCGACGTGGACGCCACCGTTCTGGTGGAGGCCAGAGAGGTCCTTCGGGCCGCCGACCAGACGCGGCAGATCGGCTTGCTTGCCCTGCTGGCCCGCTTCTGCGTCGCGGGGCTCCGCACATACCCGGAGCTCAACTCGACGGTGGACGTCGAACGCGGCGAGATCGTCCGCCTGTCCGACATCCACCTGGGCTTCGCCGCGCAGACCGAACGCGGCCTGATGGTGCCCGTCGTGCATGAAGCCCACCGGAAGACGACGGCAGAACTGGCCGACGAACTCGCCACGCTGACCGGACTCGCACGCTCCGGCAGGCTCCCGCCGAAGGCTCTTACTGGCGGCACGTTCACGCTCAACAACTACGGCGTGTTCGGCGTCGACGGCTCGACGCCGCTCATCAACCACCCCGAGGTCGCGATCCTCGGCGTCGGCCGCATCGTCGACAAACCTTGGGTGGTCGACGGCGCACTCGCCGTGCGCAAGGTCACCCAGCTCTCCCTCACCTTCGATCACCGGGTCTGCGACGGAGGCGTCGCCGGCGGCTTCCTGCGCTACGTCGCGGACTGTGTGGAACGTCCCGCGATGCTCCTGGCTGATGTCTGATCCTCCCCACCACCGCCGCTTCCGACCGTCCCCGGACAGGTCCCGGCAGCCTGCCGACGAGAGGATTCGATCATGGTTTCATCGTTCCCGCTGATGCGCACAGCCAGCCCGCTACCCGATGACCAGCGTGCCGCCGTCCTTGACTCACCCGGATTCGGCCTGCACTTCACCGATCACATGGCGTTCGCCGGCTGGACGGCGGAGGCCGGCTGGCACGATCACAGAGTCCGGGCACTCCAGCCGTTCTCCCTTCACCCCAGCGCGGCGGTGCTGCACTATGCCCAGGAAATCTTCGAGGGGCTGAAGGCGTACCGGCACGCTGACGGGAGCGTCTGGCTGTTCCGGCCCGAAAGCAACGCACGTCGCTTCAAACGGTCCGCGGAGCGGATGAGGCTGCCGCAGCTGCCGGAGCAGGACTTCCTCGCGAGCATAGAAGCACTCGTCCGAGCCGACGAGCCGTGGGTACCGGCAGCCACGGGAGAGAGGAGTCTCTACCTCAGACCGTTCATGTTCGCCACGGAGGCATTCCTCGGCGTGCGACCGTCCAGACGGGTCGTGTACTCGGTCATCGCCTGTCCCTCGCAGCCGTACTTCACCCCCGGTGGTGTGAGCCTGTGGGTGAGCACCTCCTACACCCGCGCGGCCGCAGGCGGCACTGGCGCCGCAAAGTGCGGGGGCAACTACGGCGCGAGCCTGGCGGCCCAGGCCGAGGCGGAGAGACACGGCTGCAATCAGGTCCTCTACCTGGACGGGGCGGACGAGGATGCCTGCATCGAGGAGTCCGGCGCCATGAACCTCTTCCTCGTCACCGCCAGAGGCGAGCTGGTGACGCCGACGCTCGGCACGATCCTCGAAGGGGTCACCCGCGACACAGTCCTGGCGCTGGCCCCCGAGTTGGGCCTGACGCCGGTCGAGCGGGCCGTTCCCCTCGCGGAACTGCGCGCCGGGCTCGCCGAGGGGACCGTGACGGAGATGTTCGCGGCGGGTACTGCCGCGGTCATCACGCCAGTCACGGGCATCAAGGCCGAAGGCTACGCATTCACGATCGGCGGAGGGGGGCCCGGCAAGGTGACGTCGGCGCTTCGCGAACTGATTCTGGATATCCAGTACGGGCGGGTCGCCGACACGCACGGCTGGCTGCGAAATGTCGTCTGACGGTCGGGATCCGACGGCAGCGTCAGCGCTCATCGGGTTCGGGCTTCTTGCCCTGAACTTCGGAGTCCTGTGGGTCATGGACCACCGGGGGATGGTGACCCGCCTTCACCACCTCCTGTCGGCGGAGCGCGATCAGCTGCCGCAGCGGTTGCGCCGGATAGCGCTGCCCCCGGCGCAACCTGCCGTTCAACGCGTCGCAGGAGCGCTGCTCGCCGTCGTCGGTTTGGTCTTCGCAGTCACCGGAGTGCGGGCCCTCATGCCGTAGCTGCGGACGCCGGGGAACCGGAGGCAGCTCAGTTCCGCCTCCGGCTCAGCCGAGCCCGTCGCCGTGCGGCTACGAATTCGGCTGAACCTCGCTGGCTGGTCCGGCCAACCGTCCCGTGTCGACGAGATCCCGACGGCGCGGCTACTACGAGGACACCACCGCCGCAGCCCCTCGCCACGTCTACGCGCGCCCGTCGCCTGGTCTGCCTAACATCCACACGTCTGCTCACATCGCCGCCGAGTTCCGGACACCTGTCGGTGGCGCCCACGTGTCTCCACTACCCACACGTGAACGCCACCCTCACCTAGCTTTAAAGGCGGCCGCTACCCGCGAAACGTCTCCAGCAGCCGCAGCCACACCTCGCTGATGGTCGGGTACGAAGGGACGGCGTGCCAGAGGCGTGCCAGGGGCACTTCCCCCGCCACGGCGACGGTGGCCGAGTGGATGAGCTCGCCGACGCCCGGGCCGACGAAGGTGACGCCGAGGAGGGTCTCGCGGTCCAGGTCGACGATCATGCGGGCGTGGCCCCGGTAGCCGGCGGCGTACAGGCTCGCGCCCGAGACCGAGCCGAGGTCGTAGTCGACGGCCCGGACGCGGAATCCGGCGCGTTCGGCTTCCGCGAGGGTGAGGCCGACCGAGGCGGCCTCCGGGTCGGTGAAGACGACCTGGGGGACGGCGGCGTGGTCGGCGGTGGCCGCGTGAGCGCCCCAGCGGCCGGTGTCCAGCGTCGCGGCGCCCTGTGCGCGGGCGGCGATCGCGGCGCCCGCGATCCGGGCCTGGTACTTGCCCTGGTGGGTGAGGAGAGCGCGGTGGTTGACGTCGCCGACCGCGTAGAGCCAGCTGCTGCCCTCGACCCGGCAGCTGTCGTCCACGGTCAGCCAGCCACCGGGCTCCTGGCCCACCGTCTCCAGGCCGAGGTCGTCCGTGCGGGGGGCGCGTCCGGTGGCGAAGAGGATCTCGTCGGCCTCGATCCGGTCGCCGTCGTCCAGTTCGACGGTGACCGGCCCGTCGGGGGCGGCCCGGTGGAGGGCGGTGGCCGAGACGCCGTACCGGATGTGCGCACCGGCATCGGTGAGCGCCTCGGCGACCAGTTCACCGGCGAAGGGCTCCATCTTCGGCAGGAGTCCGCCGCCCCGGATGAGCAGTGTCACCTGCGCGCCCAGCCCCTGCCAGGCGGTGGCCATCTCCACGCCGACGACTCCGCCGCCGACGACGACGAGCCGGCCGGGCACGCTCTTCGCGCTGGTCGCCTCGCGGCTGGTCCAGGGGTTGGCCTCGGCGACGCCGGGCAGGCCGGGGACGACGGCGCGGCTTCCGGTGCAGACGGCCACGGCGTGCCGCGCGGTCAGGGTGCGGACCGTTCCGTCCGGGGCGGTGACGGAGACCCGCTTCTCGCCGGTCAGCCGCCCCTGGCCCCGGAAGACGTCGGCGCCGACGCTCTCCAGCCACTCCACCTGCCCGTCGTCCTTCCAGTGGGAGGTGAACCCGTCGCGGTTGGCGAGTACGGCGTCGGCGTCCAGGGGTCCCTGTACGGCGGCTTCGAGCCCTGGCACCCTGCGCGCCTCGGCGCGGGCGACGACGGGGCGCAGCAGCGCCTTGCTGGGCATGCAGGCCCAGTACGAGCATTCGCCGCCGACGAGTTCGCTCTCCACGACGGCGGCGCTCAGGCCCGCCGCTCTGACCCGGTCCGCCACGTTCTCGCCCACCGGTCCGGCTCCGATGACCACGACGTCGTACTCGGCACTGCTCACGGCTTCGTCCATGGACTCAGTCTCGCCGGGCATGTGCCCCACGGCCACAGGGCAGGCGGAATAGTGCACGGATGGTCACGGTTGTGCCGGACAGATCCCCACCGGCACCAGAAACCGGCACAGGAAGAGGTAGCAGAGAATGAGCACCATAGAGCTCACCAAGGAAAACTTCGACCAGGTCGTCAGCGACAACGAGTTCGTCCTGATCGACTTCTGGGCTTCCTGGTGCGGTCCCTGCCGCCAGTTCGCCCCGGTCTACGACTCCGCGTCGGAGCGGCACCCCGATCTGGTCTTCGCGAAGGTCGACACCGAGGCGCAGCAGGAACTGGCGGCGGCCTTCGAGATCCGGTCGATCCCCACGCTCATGATCGTCCGTGACAACGTGGCCGTGTTCGCGCAGCCGGGCGCGCTGCCGGAGGCCGCGCTGGAGGACGTCATCGGGCAGGCGCGGAACCTCGACATGGACGAGGTGCGCAAGTCGGTGGAGGAGCAGAAGAAGCAGGCGCAGGGCCAGGAACAGGCGTAGCGCCCCGGAGCAGGAGCTCCTGGCCGCCCGCCCTTCGAGGCCCCGGCCGGAGCGCGTCGACATGTGTCGGTGCGCTCCGGCCGGGGCCTCGTGCGTGGTCGCGTCCGGCGGTGGTCTCAGCCTTCCGCTCCGCCCCCGGCCGGGCGGTCTCCCGGGGCGGGGGCGCGGTCCGCGACGCGTACCGAGAGGCCGTAGTCGATCTCGGCACCGTCGATCAGCAGCGCTTCGACCGTCCGCGTGGCCGGGTCGATGTCGGCCTCGATGCCGTCTCCGGCGTAGCGGGGGTAGCCGGACGCACCGGTGGCGCCGGTGGCCTCCACGACGCCGGAGCGGATGGCGCTGCCGGGCCGCGGCGGTTCGTCCCGTTCGTACTCCCCCATCTTCACCGGTCCCGGCTTGTCGGCGCCGGACGCGTCTGCGTACTCGGGTACCAGCAGGATCTCGTAGCTCTGCGGATGGCTCATGGGCCGACGCTAAGGGCTGTCCGGCGGTGGCCGGTGGAGCGGCGCGCGCCGTCAGGTCGAGTCGCGGGGCACCGCCACGGCACGCAGGAGTTCGTGGTGCTCCGGTTCGCCGCCGGGGTGCTGGACGAGTCGGTCGATGAGCTCCGCCAACGGCTGTCCGGTGGCGAGCTCCATCCGTACGGTGCTCAGCCGGGGGCGGAGCAGTCTTCCCAGCATCAGGTCGTCGGCGCCGATCACGGCGGCCTCGGCGGGCACCTGGATCCCCGCGTCCTGGAAGGCCCGCATCAGGAGCATCGCGTACTCGTCGTTGTAGGCGAAGACGGAGTCCAGGCCGAGGTCGTGCCAGCGGGCGGCCAGGCGGGCGGCGTCCCCCTCGTCGTACGCCAGGACGAGTTCCTCGATCCGCGCTCCGGCGGGGAGCGCCACCTGCCGTACGCCGTCGAGACGCGGGGCGGCGAAGGTGACCGTGGCCTTCTCCTCGGGCATGATCACGCCGATCCGCCGGTAGCCCCGCTCCAGCAGGTGGGACGCGGCGCGGCTGCCGACCTCGCGCTGGTCCAGCACCAGGCCGTGCGCTCCCTCGATGGGGTGCGGGCCCAGGGTGATGACGGCCTTGGCGCCGGAGCGGTGGAGGACGGCGATGCCGTAGGCGGTGAGGGCCAGTCCGGCCGGTGCGACCACGGCGACGGGGCGGAGTTCCGCCCAGGCCCGTGCGGCCTCGTCCGCGCCCAGGCCGGTGCTGCCGTACTGGACCACGGTGTAGTCGAGTCCGCGCAGTCCCGCCTGGAGTTCCTGCAGGAAGTGGCGGTAGAGGGGGCCCTCGGGGAGGTGCCCGGTGGGCAGCAGCACCATGCGGGTGTGTCCGGCGCGCAGGCTCCTCGCCGCGGCGTGGGGCACGTAGCCGAGATCTCGGGCCGCTTCCCGGACCCGGCGGCGGGTGGGTTCGCTGATCCGCATGGTGGGGTTGTTGTTGAGTACGTACGACACGGTGGCCCTGGAGACGCCCGCCAGCCGCGCCACGTCGGCGCTCGTGGGGACGGGAGATTCCGAGGGCTGCTTGGGTAACTGGCTCATGGCGACGGGCAGTCTTGCAGACGTACCGGAGGGGGTCGCGTCCCGGGGCACCCCGAAGCACTCCGGCCGCGCTCGGGAGCGTACGCGCGCCCCTGTCGCGCGCCCCAGGCGCTGCCTTGCGCCCGGCCTTCGCGCCGCCTCCCGTACGGCTTTCCGTACCGCCTCGCGCTTGGCCTTCGGGCCGCGTTCGCGCGGCCTTCCGCCTGATCTCCGGGCCACGTCACCCGCACCGTCGGACGCGGTCCTCGGCCGGTGCGGAGCCATGGGAGCGATTGTCCTACGGTGTGTTGATGACATATCAGAACGGCATGCCCGAGACCGACTCCCGCCCCGCCTCGCCCGGCCGCACCGGCCCCTCCGCGACCGCCGAGGCGGATCCGCGCGAGGTGGGCCCGGTCCGCACCTCGTACGCCCCCGATCGTGACGGCGACCCCGATCCGGGTGAGATCGTCTGGACCTGGGTGCCCTTCGAGGAGAACGACGGCCGGGGCAAGGACCGGCCGGTGCTCGTCGTGGCGCGGGAACCGGCCGGCACCCTGCTCGCGGTCCAGCTCTCCAGCAAGCAGCACGACCTGGACCGGGAGTGGGTGGCGCTGGGAGCGGGGCCGTGGGACAGCTCCGGCCGGGCCTCCTGGGCCGATCTGGACCGGGTGCTGAGGGTGCACGAGGACGGGATGCGGCGCGAGGCCTGTGCGCTGGACTTCGAACGGTTCCAGCGTGTGGTGGAGCGGCTCAGGGAGCGCTACGGCTGGAGTTGAGCCGGGGCCGCCGGATCCCGGGGGGCGACACGTCCCCGGGGTCCGGCGCGGCGCTACCCCGGGAAGCGGTCGGCGAACGCCGCTCGGGTGGCGGAGTCGGGCGCGCGGTCGAGGATGCCGAAGACGACCTGCTCGAAGTGGCCGGCGAAGCGCCCGCCGTCCGTGAGCAGACCGCCGAAGGCTTCCGCGACCTGCGCCGGATCGTTCTGGAAGACTCCGCAGCCCCAGGCGCCCAGGACGAGCCGGCGGTATCCGCAGGCGGCGGCGGTCTCAAGGACCCGTTCGGCGCGGCTCGCCAGGGCCGCCGGGACGCGGTGCGCCTCGTCGGGCGTCCGGCGCCGGATCGCGCCCGCGTTGGGCGCGGGCGAGGTGAGGAAACCCGCGAGGTAGGGGGTGTCGAGCAGAACGCCCCGGTCGTCGCGGAAGACCGGCACGCCGGGCGAGTGGATGACCCGGTCGGTGTAGAACGCGCTGCGGTGTGCGCGGTGGTGCGCGTAGTACTCGGGGGCGCGCAGCAGGGTCGCGTGGAGCGCGGAACCGCGGCAGAGGTCCTCTTCCTGCGCCCGTGCGCCGTTCAGGTATCCGCCGCCCGGATTGCGGGCCGAGGCATGGCTGAGCACGGCGATCCGGCCCGGCCCCTCCTCACTCATCCGGCGGGCGGCCCGCAGGCTGCTCTCGCCCGTCACCTCGAAGGCGGTCGCGCGGCCGGAGTCGAGTACGGGCACCGCCACCGGGCCCGGTCCGTACAGCCTGGTTCCGGCGAGGGCGGCGGCCGTCGCGCTCCCGACAAGGACCTCGCGCCCCCCGGACGTGCGGTAACGGCCCTCGTCGGCGATGGCCTCGGTCTCGCGCGCCAGGGCGCGCATCCGTGCGCTCACGAGCGCTCCCCCCAACGATCCCCCGAACAGTGCATAGCGCAGATGTTCGACGTCGGGTGAACTCCACGCAACGTCTTTTCGGCGGGCCGGGGCGCCCTTGTGCGATCGGTCGGCAGGGGTTTGGGTGGAAGGGAGGCATCGGAAGAGGAGGCACGTATGCCCCCGAACGCGACCACCGGAACCGGCACCCGCACGCATGGATCGCCTCTCGGCGAGAGCGAGGCGGAGGATTTACTGCAGGCCATCTGTTTCAAGACGGGTCCGCCCCGCACCGTCGGCGTGGAACTCGAATGGCTCATCCACGACGCCGCACATCCTGATCTGCGGGTCGCCCCGGAGCGCCTGGACGACGCGTTCGCCGGGGTGCGGACGCTGGCGCTCGACTCGGCGCTGACCTTCGAGCCCGGAGGGCAGCTCGAACTCAGTTCGCGGCCCGCCGGATCGCTGACGGCGTGCGTCGACGCGGTCGCCGCCGACCTGGCGGCCGTGCGCGGCACCCTGGGCCGGTCGGGCCTGGTCCCGGCGGGGCTGGGCGTCGATCCCTGGCAGTCGCCCCGCCGGTGGCTGAGGGAGCCGCGTTACGACGCGATGGAGGCGGCCCTGGACCGCTCGGGTACGGCCGGGCGGGCGATGATGTGCACCTCCGCGTCGGTGCAGGTCTGCCTGGACGCGGGCGAGGAGGAGCCGGGCCCGCTGGGTTACGGCCGCCGGTGGCAGCTCGCGCACCTTCTGGGCGCGGTGCTGGTGGCGGCGTTCGCCAACTCGCCCTTCCAGCAGCGGGCGCGGACCGGCTGGCGGTCGACCCGGCAGGGGCTGTGGGCCGCGCTCGACCCGGACCGCACATTGGCTCCCCCGGGGCATCTTCCGCCGCGCGAGGCATGGGCCGCGCATGTACTGGACACCAGCGTCATGTGCATCCGTACCGGCACGGGCCCCTGGGTGGTGCCGGACGGGCTCACGTTCCGCCAGTGGATCCGGGGCGGTGGCCCCCGGCCGCCCCTCGCTGAGGACCTGGAGTACCACATGACCACCTGCTTCCCGCCGGCCCGGCCCCGCGGCCACCTCGAGCTGCGCATGATCGACGCCCAGTCCGGGGCCGACGGCTGGGTGGTGCCGCTCGCCGTCGCCACCGCGCTGTTCGACGATCCGGAAGCGGCGGAGACGGTGTACCGCACCGTGAAACCGCTGGCCGAGACGGCGGGGCCGAACGCGGCGCCGCGCAACCCGTTGTGGCGGGCGGCGGCCCGCGACGGGCTGACCGATCCCGAGCTGCGGGCCGCGGCCACCACCTGTTTCGAGGCGGCGCTCGGCGCACTCCCCCGGATCGGCGCGACCACCGCGGTGCTGGACACCGTGGCGGACTTCACCGAGCGGTACGTCGCCCGCGGGCGATGTCCCGCCGACGACCTGCCCGACCTCCTCTCCCCCGCGGCCGCCGCCGCGTGGGCCGAGGCGTCCTCGGCGGGCGGCGCCCGGACCACTCCCTCCGGAAAGGGGCTCCCGGCATGACCACCGTCTCCGACAGCAACTTCCACTTCGCGCCGGAGTCCGACGCCGAGGCTCTCCGCGGCCGGGCCCTGACCGCCCTGATCGCCGCCAGGGCCCGCACCGCGATCCTGACGGACAGCGTCGAGGACGGCGAACTCATCGCCCAGCACTCGCCGTTGATGTCCCCGCTGGTCTGGGACCTGGCCCACATCGGCAACCAGGAGGAGCAGTGGCTCCTGCGGGCCGTGGGCGGCCGGGACGCGATCCGGCCGGAGATCGACGGCCTGTACGACGCGTTCGAGCACCCGAGGTCCGCCCGCCCCTCCCTGCCGCTGCTGGCCCCCGCCGAGGCGCGGACCTACGCCTCGGACGTACGCGGCCGGGTGCTGGAGATCCTGGAGAGCGCCCCGCTGCACGGCGGCGGACGCCCGCTGGAACGCGCCGGGTTCGCGTTCGGCATGATCGCCCAGCACGAACAGCAGCACGACGAGACCATGCTGATCACCCATCAGCTGCGTTCCGGCCCGGCCGCACTGACCGCCCCCGAGCCGCCCCGGTCCCAGGACTCCGTACGCCTCCCTCGCGAAGTACTCGTCCCCGGCGGGCCGTTCACCATGGGGACGTCCACCGAGCCCTGGGCGCTGGACAACGAACGCCCGGCGCACCGGCGGGAGGTGGCCGCGTTCTTCCTGGACACCACCCCGGTCACCTGCGGGGCGTACCAGCGGTTCATCGAGGACGGCGGGTACACCCAGGAGCGCTGGTGGCATCCGGCGGGGTGGGCGATGGTCCGCGAACACGAGCTCACCGCGCCGCTGTTCTGGCACCGTGAGGCGGGGCAGTGGCTGCGGCGGCGGTTCGGCGTGACCGAGCCCGTACCGGCCGACGAGCCGGTGCTGCACGTCAGCTGGTACGAGGCGGACGCCTACGCCCGCTGGGCCGGGCGGCGGCTGCCGACCGAGGCCGAGTGGGAGAAGGCGGCCCGCCACGACGCGGCATCCGGGCGTTCGCTGCGCTACCCGTGGGGCGACGCCGACCCCACGCCGGAGCGGGCGAACCTCGGCCAGCGTCATCTGCGGCCCGCCGCCGCGGGCGCCTACCCGCAGGGGGAGTCGGCCGCCGGGGTGCGCCAGCTGATCGGTGACGTGTGGGAGTGGACGGCCAGCGACTTCCTGCCCTATCCGGGGTTCGTGGCCTTCCCGTACCGCGAGTACTCGGAGGTCTTCTTCGGCCCGGAGCACAAGGTGCTGCGGGGCGGTTCGTTCGCGGTGGACCCGGTCGCCTGCCGGGGCACGTTCCGGAACTGGGACCTGCCGGTGCGCCGCCAGATCTTCTCCGGTTTCCGCACCGCCAGGGACACCTGATGTGCCGTCACCTCGCCTATCTGGGCCCTCCGGTCGCGCTGGGCGAGGTACTGATGGCGCCGGAGTTCTCGCTCGTACGGCAGTCCTGGGCGCCGCGCCGGCAGCGCAACGGCACGGTCAACGCGGACGGGTTCGGGGTCGGCTGGTACGCGCCCGGCGACCCGGTGCCGGGCCGTTACCGGCGGGCCGTCCCGGTCTGGGGCGACGAGACGTTCGGGGAGCTCGCCCGGGTGGTCCGCAGCGGGGCGTTCCTCGCGGCCGTGCGGGACGCGACCGAGTCGGGTGCGGACGGGGAGGCTGCGGCCGCTCCGTTCAAGGCGGGGCCGTTGCTGTTCAGCCACAACGGCGCCGTTCTCGGGTGGCCCGGCTCCCTCGCGCCGCTCGCCTCCGCGCTGCCCGCGTCCGTCCTGCTCTCCCTGGACGCGCGCAGCGACTCGGCGCTGCTGTGGGCGCTGATCCGCCATCGCGCCGAGGAGGGCGACGACCTCCCGCAGGCCGTCGCCGACACCGTCTCGGACGTGGCACGGTCGGCGCCCGGTTCACGTCTCAACCTGCTGGTCGGCGACGGGAAGACCGTCGTGGCGACCGCCTGGGGCGACAGCCTCTGGTATCTGCACCGGCCCGGCCTCCGCACGGTGGTGGCTTCGGAGCCGTACGACGACGATCCGGCCTGGCACGAGGTGCCGGACCGCACCCTGCTGGTGGCGACCGTCGACGAAGTCCTGACCACCCCGCTCAAGGAGCCACCCCGTTGAGTCCCTTTCTGCTGACCCGCACCCTGCCGGTGGACGCCACGGAGGCATCGCTCCGCGCCGATGTGCTCGCCGGCCTGTCCCGCCGCCCCAAGACGCTGCCGCCGAAGTGGTTCTACGACGCCCGGGGCAGCGAGCTGTTCGAGGAGATCACCCGGCTGCCCGAGTACTACCCGACCCGCGCGGAGCGGGAGGTCCTGGTGGCGCACGCGGCGGACATCGCCGCCGCCTCGGGCGCCCGGACCTTGATCGAACTGGGTTCGGGCTCCTCGGAGAAGACCCGTCACCTGCTCGACGCCCTTCCACTGCTGCACAGTTACGTCCCCGTCGACGTGAGCGAGAGCGCGCTGACCGGGGCGGCTAAGGCGCTGCTCGCCGAGCGTCCCGGGCTGAACGTGCACGCGCTGATCGCGGACTTCACCGGCGGCCTCGCCCTGCCGGGCACCCCGGGCCCCCGGCTGGTGGCGTTCCTCGGCGGCACGATCGGCAATCTGCTGCCGGAGGAGCGGGCCACGTTCCTGCGCTCGGTCCGCTCGATCCTCTCCCCCGGCGACGCGCTGCTGCTCGGTACGGACCTGGTGAAGGAGCCGGACACGCTGGTCGCGGCGTACGACGACACGTCCGGGGTCACCGCCGCGTTCAACAAGAACGTCCTGGAGGTCGTCAACCGGGCGCTGGACGCGGACTTCGACCCCGGCGCCTTCGACCACGTCGCGCGCTGGGACGCGGACGCCGAGTGGATCGAGATGCGACTGCGGGCCCGCTCGGCGCTCACGGTGAAGATCCATGAGCTGGATCTCGTGGTGTCGTTCGAGGAGGGCGAGGAGCTGCGTACGGAGGTGTCGGCGAAGTTCCGTCAGGAGCGGGTGCGCGAGGAGCTGGACACGGCGGGGCTGCGGCTCGATCAGTGGTGGACGGACACGGCGGGCAGGTTCGCGGTGTCGCTGGCGACCGCCGTCTGAGCGAGGCGGGCGAGCGTCCGCCGGTCGCCCGACCGGTCCGCGAGCAGCGGCGGCAGGAGGGTGACCTCGGCGGTCACTCCGGCGGCCCGCACCACCCTCCACAGCGAGGCGTGGAGCGGGTCGTCGCCGACGAACGCGACGGCGCGGGCCGGGAGGTGGCCGCACGCCCCGGCGGGGGCGGGTTCGACGCGGTAGGAGATCCGGGCCGGCCGCACCGTCGCGCCCGCGTCCACGGCCGCCTGGAAGACCGCGCGGCGGAAGGTGCCCGGCGGGCCGCCGCCGCACCGGGTGGAGCCCTCCGGGAAGGCCACCACCCGGTCGCCGGCGCGCAGCGCGTCGGCGACGGCGCCGACCGACGCGGGCAGCGCCCGCAGGCTCTCCCGGTCGATGAAGAGGGTGCCGCCGCGCGCGGCGAGGGTGCCGAGCAGCGGCCACTGCCGTATGTCGGACTTGCCGAGCATCCGCGCGGGGAGGGCGGCGGCGACGAGCGGTATGTCGAGCCACGAGATGTGGTTGGCGACGACCAGTTCCCCGCCGCCCCTGCCGACGGCCGGTTCACCACCGGAGCCCGGTTCCCCGCCGTCCCTGCCGAGGGCCGGGCCCTCGCCTCCGCCCGGGTTCCCGGTGATCCGTGCGCGCACCCCGAAGGTGCGCAGGACGGCCCGGGACCAGCGGCGGACCAGCCGGTCGCGGACCGGCTGCGTGAGCGCCGCCGCGACGGGTGTGCACGCGGCGCCGCCGAGCGCGAGCAGGCTGCCCGCCACCAGCCGTGCCACCGCGGGCAGGACGGGACGCACCGCTCCGTGGTGGCCGGTGCAGGCCTGCGGTGTGCACGGGGAGACGGGGAACCAGGCGTTCATCGCAGAGGCGCCATGGAGAGGAAGTGCCGCAGGTAGCGGGGGTCCGTGCGGCGCATGGAGAGGAGTATATAGAGGTCGGCGCAGTCGAAGTCCGGGTCGTGGGCGGGTGATCCGCACACCCAGGCGCCGAGGCGCAGGTAGCCGCGGAGCAGCGGCGGCAGGTCGGCGCGGGCGCCGGCGGCCGGCTGCGGGCCGGAGGTGCTCGCGCTGCCCGGCCAGAGGCGGTGCGGGGTGACCCGGTACTCCTCGGGGGCCAGGTGCTTGGTGCGTACGGTCTCCCAGCTGCGGGCGGCGTGGAGGCCGCCGTCGCCCAGCGGGAGCGAGCAGCAGCCGGCCAGCCAGTTGTGGCCGGTGCGCTCCATGTAGCGGGCGAGGCCGGCCCAGATGAGGGCGATGACGGCACCGTCGCGGTGTGCGGGGTGGACGCAGGAGCGGCCCACTTCGACGAGGTCGTCGCGCAGGGGGGCGAGCCGGGTGAGGTCGAACTCGCCCTCCGAGTAGAGGCGTCCGGCGGCGCGGGCGCGCTCGGGGGGCAGTACCCGATAGGTGGCGACGACGTCGCCGGTGGCGGTCTCCCTCACCAGCAGGTGGTCGCAGAAGGCGTCGAACGCGTCGCCGTCGAGGCCGGGTTCGGGGCCGTCGAGCCGGGCACCGAGCTCTCCGGCGAACACCTGGTACCGCAGCCGCTGGGCGGCGCGTACGTCCTCGGGACCCGCGGCGAGGGAGAGGCGGTAGGCGGGGGGCTGGGACGGGCCCGAGGGGGCGGCGGGCCGGGCGGGGGCCGGCACTTCGGAGACGGAGTGAACCGGTGGGGCGAGGGGCAGCGCGGTCATGGCGGTCTCCGGGGACGGATCGGCAAGGGCGGCCGCCGGACCCCGCCGGCCGAGGCACTGGGCGGCGAAGGTCCGGCCCCCTACTTCTTCCGTGGCCGGCTGGATTCGACGTGACCGCCATGGAGCGCGCGGATGTGCGACGGCTGAATCCCGGGGTGCGGCCCGGGCCCGCCCTTCCCCCGCACCCCACCGGCCCCTTGGGGCGCGTCAGCTGCCGGCGAGAAGGGAACTGATGCGCTCCGAGGCCGACTTCGCTTCCTCGGCCGGGTCACGCCCCTCCAGCACCGCGGTCATGTACGGCTTGATGGGGTTCTCGGCCTCGACGTCCGCCCACTGGGCGGAGTTGGGGGTGGCTCGCCCCTGGGCGGCACCCTCCGCCATCGCGGCGGTGCCTTCCTGGCCCTCGATGGCGCCCGCGAGCTTCGGCTTGTTGGGGACGTAGCTCATGGCCAGGGCGAGTTCGCGCTGCCACTTCTCGCTCGCCAGCGCCTCCACCACGGCGACCCCGGCGCTGCGGTGCTCGGCCTTCTCCGGGACGATCAGGTCGGAGCCGCCGGTGAACACCGCGCCGGGCTTCTTCGTGGTCTTGCCGGGTATCGGGAAGTAGCCCAGTTTTCCCTTGAGTTCCGGGTTGGCCTGCTCGATGAGCGCGGCGCTGCCCGGGGTGGAGATGATCTGCGCGACGTCGCCGCGGGCGAACACGTCGGTCTGCGGCGGGTTCTCCTCGTCTGCGTCCTTCGGGCCGGCACCGAGTGCCTGGAGCTTCTTGTAGAACTCCATGCCCCTGAGCGCCTCGGGGCTGTCCAGGGCACCGGTCCAGTCGCCGTCGTCCCCTTCGGCGAGTTCGCCGCCCTCGTCCCAGATGAATCCGGCGAGGACGTACCAGTTCTGCCCCGCGAGGTAGATGCCCTGGTTCCCGTCCGCGTCCAGGAGTTCGGTGTCGGCGATCCACTGCTCGCGGTTCTTCGGCGGGGTGTCGATCCCCGCCTGCGCGAAGAGGTCCTTGTTGTAGATGACCACCCGGTTGGCCGCGTACCAGGGGATGCCGTACTGCACTCCGTTGATACTGCCCGGGTCGGCGAGGCCCGGCAGCCAGTCCTCGCTGCCGAGGTCGCGCATGGACTCCAGGGTGAGGTCGCGCAGGCCGCCGCTCTCCGCGTACTGGGCGACCTGCGTGTTGCCGACCTCGATGACGTCCGGGGAGTCCTTGCCCTTGCCCTTGAGCGCGGACAGCACCTTGGGTCCGATCCCGCCCCACTCCTGGAATTTGAACTCCAGTTCGACCGCATCGTGTTCCTTCTCGTACGCCGCGGTGAACTTGTCCAGGAATTCGGTGGAGGCACTGCCCTTCATCAGCCAGACCGTCACGGTTGTGTCTTCCGCGCCGGAGGGGGACAGGTAACCGCATCCTCCGAGAGCGACGGACGAGACGAGTGCGATGGCTCCGGCGAGAATCCGGTTCTTCACGAGCGTCACCTTCTGCGAATCAGCACGATGGGATCTTGACCCGGTGTGGGGGGACGCGGGCGGTGCTCGCACGGGTGTGTGACTGGATTTTGGTATGGACCATTGAGCAGGTCAAGGGCCGCCCGTCAGCCGGGCGCCGCCGCCCGCTCCCTCGCGCACCGCCCGGGAGTAAGGCACCGTGGAGACACGAAGGGAGACATACGATGTCCAATCACACCTATCGGGTCACCGAGATCGTAGGAACCTCCGAAGAGAGCATCGACGCGGCGATCCGCAACGGCATCGCCCGAGCGTCGGAAACGTTGCGCAATCTCGACTGGTTCGAGATCAAGGAAGCGCGCGGACACATCGAGGACGGCCGGATCGGGCACTACCAGGTGACGCTCAAGGTCGGTTTCCGGCTCGACGGAACCTCCTGACACGGTCCGACGCGACACCGCACGGCACGACACCGCACGGCACGGCCCGACACGGCCCGACGGAGCACGACACGGCACCGTCCGACGCAGCACGGCGGACACGACGCACCGCAGGAGGACACGCCCCCGACCCGCGACGGTGAGACCGCGCGCGACGAGGCCCTCCTCGCGGCGGCATTCGCCACCGGCGTGCCCTCACGTACGCCCCTGACGCTCCTGGGCGTCCTTCAACGCCTGGGACGACTCGGCCCAGCGGGCCCGGACCACGGTGAAACCGGCCGCCTCGGCGTCGTCGCAGACCAGCTCGTCGTCGTCCACGACCATTCGGATCCCGCGCGCCCGGCCCAGCCGCTTCAGCACCTCCAGCTTGGTGCGGCGGGCGGGCCGGCGGTCGTCGTTGCGCCGCATGTGCAGCGGCCCTTCGGGGAGCCCGTGCAGGGCGATCCAGTCGAGGGTGTCCTTGCGGCAGCGCTCCGGGCGTCCGGTCAGGTAGACGACCTCGCACTCGTCGGCGCTCCGCACGGCGAGGCTGATCCCCTCGGCGAGCGGCGGGTCGTCGACAGCGGCGGCGAAGAACGCGGACCAGTCCCGGCGGGCACCTTCGAGGAAGTGCTGCCGGTGGGCGCTGTCCGAGAGCGTGCCGTCCAGGTCGAATACGGCAAGGGGCCTGGCGTCGTCGGTCATCCGTCCACAGTAGGCCGTGTCCGACCCTGCGCGTCGCAGCCGCCCGCCCCACGGGCCGGGTCGGACACGGCCCAGAGCCTTCCGCGGACAGCGGTCCGCCGCGCGGAGCCGAGGTCCACCGCAGGTCCGCCGCACGGGGCCGAGGCCTGCCGCCCCGTTTCGGGGGCATACGCCGAGGGCCGGGCCGCACTCGCCGCCCGGTTCCGGGAACGCGAGTACGTACACGTGGGGGTTCCATGCCGACTGCCCTGCCGGCGAGACGGGCCGGAGTCGACGGCGAGCAGCGCCCGGGCGACTCCCGTCCCGGCCGCTCCCCCGCCCTGACCAGCGGTATCGGCCGCGCCACCGTACGCGTCGGTGCGCTGACGGTCTGCCAGGCGGGACTGCTGACGGGCTTCGGCCTGCTGATCACCGGCCCGGCACGGGACTGGTGGCCGCTGACCGTCGAGGACGAGGTGAACGAGGGCTTCGAGCGCATACGCACGCACGCGCTCACCTCCGCCTCGCTCATCGGCTCCGGCGCGGGCAACACCTCGACGGTGATCGGCATCACCCTGCTGGTCTGCGTGGGGCTGGTCCTCATCCCCCGGCTGCCGAGGTGGCGGGAGACCGTCTTCCTCGCGGCCGCCGTGTCCCTCCAGGCACTGGTCTTCCTCGTCATCACGGAGTCCGTCGACCGGACCCGCCCGGACGTGGAGCGCCTGGACGCCTCGCCGCCGACCTCCAGCTACACCTCCGGGCACACCGGGGCGGCCACCGCGCTCTACGGCGGACTCGCCGTCCTGGCGCTGTCCCGGGTGCGCGGCCCCTGGCGGAAGGTCCTGGGTGCCGTCTTCCTGCTGATCCCGCTGCTCGTCGGGGTCGCCCGGCTCTACCGGGGCATGCACCACCCCACCGACGTGGCGGGCGGCCTGCTGAACGGCGGCCTCTCGCTGCTGATCGTGGGCCGGGCCGTCCTCGCGGACGACTACGCGGCGGCCCCCGTACCCGCCGGCGCGACGGAGGTCGCGGTGGCCGCGGCGGAGTCCCGCACCGATCAGCCCGACCGGCGGACCACCGGGACCACCGGGCACACCGTCGTCATCGTCAACCCCACGGTCACCGGCCCCGCGGTCCGGGACACCCTGCGGCTGGTTCTGGCCCAGCACGGGCGCGGCGCACCGGTGTTCGCGGAGACGACGGCGGACGACCCGGGCGCCGGGCAGGCGGCGGAAGCGGTCCGTGGGGGCGCGGGTCTGGTCGTGGTCTGCGGCGGCGACGGGACGGTCCGTACGGTGGCCGACGTCCTCGCGGGTACGGGCGTCGCGCTGGCGATCGTCCCCTGCGGCACCGGCAATCTGCTCGCCCGTCACCTCGGGCTGCCGCTCGACCCCGCGAAGGCCCTGCACGCGGCACTGGCCGGCACCCCGCACCGGCTCGACCTGGGCCGGCTGGAGGGCGACGGAGTCCCGGCGACCCACTTCACGGCCATGTCGGGGGCGGGCCTGGACGCGGCGATGCTGGAGCACACCTCGGACCGCGCCAAGTCCGCGGTGGGCTGGCCCGCCTACGTGGTGGCCGGACTGCGGGAGCTGCGGTCCCCCCGGACCCGGCTGACGGTCCGCCTGGACGGTGGCCCGGAGCTGCACCGGAGCGTGCGGATGGTGCTCCTCGCCAACATCGGTACGGTGCAGGGCGGCACCACCCTCGTACCCGCCGCGCGGCCGGACGACGGGCTGCTGGACCTCGCGCTCTACGATCCGCACGGCCCGGCCGACTGGCTCCGCGCCCTGCGGGTGCTGCTGCGCCCGACCTCGGGCAGGGCTTCCGAGGGCGGCAAGGGTGGAGGTCCCGTCGAGTTCTTCACGTTCCGCCGCGCCGAGCTGCACTTCGCGTCGCCGCAGCCCCGCGAGATGGACGGCGACCCGGTGGGCGCCGGTCTCCGGCTCATCGCCGAGGTCGTGCCCGGGGCGCTGATCGTCCTCGTCCCCGCCGGGGGCGCGTGATGGGTACGGCGACCCGGGTCCCCCAGACCCGCGACATGACGGGCGACGAACTCTCCGCCGACGAGGCGCTGGCCACCCTGCGCCGGTACGGCAGCTGGCAGCTCGTGCGCGACTCCTTCGTCCGCTTCCGCTACTCCGACGGGTTCAGCCACTCCCGGGCCCTCGCCCTGCAGACGGTGCTGGCGGTGATACCGCTGGTCATCGCGTTCGTCGGGCTCTCGGCCGAGATGCACACCGAGAACATCGGCCGGCTCGCCGAGCTGACGATCCACCGGATCAGCGCGGGCCCCAGCGCCGACGTCGTCGACGAGGCGCTGGACCAGAGCCGTCGCCAGACGGGCATCGGCGCCCGGCTTGCCCTGTGGTTCGGACTCGCCTTCTCGATGGTCAACACCACCACCGCGATGTGCCAGGTGGAGCGGGGGGCGAACCGGATCTACGGTGTCGAGCGCGACCGGGTCTTCCACCGGAAGTACCTGCGCGGGCTCGTCATGTCCCTCAGCGCGGGCATTCCGCTCGGCATCGGTTCGCTGCTGATGGTGGCGGGCGGGGACCTGGTGGCCGCCGCGACCAGCGTCTACCACCTCGGCGACGGCGCCCGGACCGCCTGGGACCTCCTGCGGTGGCCGCTGGGGGTGATTCTCGCCCTGATCTCCGCCAGCGCGATATTCCGCCGGGCGCCCCGGCGGAAGCAACCCGGATACACCTGGCTGGCGTTCGGGGCGGCCGTCTACCTGGTGCTGTGGACGGCGCTGACCTGGCTGCTCAGCAAGTACCTCGCGTTCAGCGGGTCCTTCGACACCGTCTACGGACCCCTCAGCGCCTTCATGTCGCTGCTGCTGTGGGCCTATCTGACCTCGATCGCCCTCTTCCTCGGGCTGTCCTTCGCCGCGCAGCTCGAAGCGGTGCGGGCCCGGCGGCCCGGGCCGATCCAGCCCGACCCGGGAGCCTGAGACCCCCTGGTCAGGACCGAACCGAACCGAACCACCCCGGACCCGGGAGCCCCGATGCCCGTACGCACCACCGCCCGCCGCCTCCGCGACAGCCGCCGGGCCGACCGGAGATTCGGCGCCCGGCTGCTCGGGGCCGTCGCGGTCGCCGCCGTGGCCGCGGTCCCCTTCGCCCTGCTGCTCGTCCTCGTGGAGGGGCACTGGCAGCCGTTGCGCCGGCTCGACGCCTCGGCGGCGCTGCGGCTGAACCGCACGGCCCTCGACCACCCCGCGTGGACCGGCACGCTGCGGTTCCTCTCCGACTGGGTGTGGGACCCGGCCACCCTGCGTTCCGCGGTGGCGCTGCTGACGGTCTGGCTGCTGTGGAAGCGGGCCTGGCGGCTGGCGTCCTGGGCCGCTGTGACGGCGGTGGGCGGAGGGCTGGTCGGGCTGCTCGTCAAGACCGTGGTGGAGCGCGCCCGGCCGTCCCTGGAGGACCCGGTGGCGCACGCGCCGGGCTTCTCCTTCCCCTCCGGGCACGCGATGACGGCGACCACCTCCTGCGCGGTCCTGCTGCTGGTCCTGCTGCCGATGGTGCCGCGCGCCTGGCACGCGTTGTGCTGGGGCGTGGCGGCCCTGTCGGTGGTCGGGGTGGGGTTCACCCGGGTCGCGCTCGGCGTCCACTGGTTCAGCGACGTGGTCGGGGGCTGGCTGCTCGGCGCGGCGGTGGCCGCGCTCACGGCCTGGGCCTTCGAGGCGTGGCGCAGCGACGTGGGGCGCCGGCGGACCGAGCTCGGCGAGGGCCTGGAGCCCGAGCTGACCGGCGCCGAACCGGAGCGCCAGGACGCCTGACGGCGCACACGTGCACGAGAAGCCCGCCACCGGTTCGTGTTCCGGTGGCGGGCTTCTCGGTGGTGTCCGGCGGATCAAGGCCGGGCAGGGCCCGTCAGTCGGGCCAGGTGCCCGTCAGACGCCGGACGGTGATGGCCCCGCCCCGCCCGACCGCGGCGCGGACGGTGGAGAAGATCGCCCCTTGCAGGGCCGCCGCGGCGAGTATCTCGGGCCAGCCGCGGTCGCGGTCCGTCGGGCTCGGGGCGTCGTCCTCGCGGGCGACCGTCTTCCACACCTGGCGGAAGACGGCCCCGGCGACGAGGCCGCCCGCCATCCCGACCGCGAGGCCGACGGGCTTGTACACGAGGGCGGGGACGTTCATCCACGCCGCCGGTGGCGCGCGACGGCGACCACCGCGACGGCGGCCACTCCCCCGGCGACCAGCAGCCCCTCCTTGCCCCGCGCGGCGTGGGCCACGCGGTCGGCGCCCCGGCGCACGGGCTCGGGCGCGTGCTCCTGGAACTTCTCCCCCAGGGTCCGTACGGCCACCCCGATCTGCTGCTGGGCCTGGGCCGCGGTGCCCAGCACGGCGTCCGGGGTCCGCTCCCGGGCCTGTGCGCGTGCCTCGGCGGCCTTCTCCAGGGCGTGGGTCCGCATCTCCTCGGCCTTCTCCACGGCCCGGTCCTTCGCTCCGGCCGCCTTCTCCTGCCCCAGCGCCGTCGCGTCCGCGGTCTTCTCCCGCGCCTGCGAGGTCAGCTCGTCGGCCTTGGCGCGTACGGTCGCGTCGGCCGTCCCCGCCAGTTGCTCGACCGTCCGGCCGAGTTCGTCCCGCGCGGCCGACGCCTGTGCCCGGAGGTCCTCCGGTGTCGGTACGGAACCGTCCTCGCGGGGGTTCTGGTCATCCGTCATCGCTCAGCACTCTCCTTCTCGTCCGAGCCCGGCCCGGCGGGGGTCCGCCCGGCCGGCCGGGGATCATCGGCATGCTCACCGCGTGCCCCGAGGTGGACGGGCAATGCGTCGACCCCGTGGACACGACCTTAAAATGGGGTCATTTGTCCCCCACGTTCGGAGCCCGCACCGATGTCCACCCCTCACGATCCGTACGTCCGGGTGCGTGGCGCCCGCGAGCACAACCTCCAGAACATCGACGTGGACATCCCCCGCGACACCCTGACCGTCTTCACCGGGGTGTCCGGGTCCGGCAAGTCGTCGCTGGCGTTCGGCACGATCTACGCGGAGGCGCAGCGGCGGTACTTCGAGTCGGTGGCGCCGTACGCCCGCCGGCTGATCCACCAGGTCGGCGCTCCGGCGGTCGGCGAGATCACCGGTCTGCCGCCGGCCGTCTCGCTGGAGCAGCGCCGCTCCTCGGCGGGCGAGCGTTCCTCGGTGGGTACGGTGACCACGCTCTCCAACTCGCTGCGGATGCTGTTCTCCCGGGCCGGGGAGTATCCGGAGGGTGCCGAGCGGCTGGATTCGGACTCCTTCTCCCCCAACACCGCCGCGGGCGCCTGCCCCGAGTGTCACGGGCTGGGCCGGATCCACCGGACCTCGGAGGATCTCCTCGTCCCGGACGCCTCGTTGTCGATCCGGGAGGGCGCGATCGCGGCCTGGCCGGGTGCGTGGCAGGGCAAGAACCTGCGGGACGTGCTCGATGCCCTCGGGTACGACGTCGACCGGCCCTGGCGCGCGCTTCCGGCCGGGGAGCGGGAGTGGATTCTCTTCACGGACGAGCAGCCGGTGGTGACGGTCCATCCGGTGCGTGACGCCGGCCGCATCCAACGCCCTTACCAGGGTACGTACATGAGCGCGCGCCGCTATGTGATGCACACGTTCGCGGACTCCCGGAGCCGGACCCTGCGGGCGCGGGCGGAGCGTTTCCTGACGAGCGTTCCGTGTCCGGTCTGCGGGGGCGGGCGGCTGCGGGCGGAGGCGATGGCGGTGACCTTCGCCGGGTACACCATCGCGGAGTTGGCCGCGCTGCCCCTGGCGGCTCTGTCGGAGGTGCTGCGCGCGTTTGGCGGCGACGCGACGGCGCGGGTGATGACCACGGATCTGCTGGCCCGCATCGGGACGGTCACCGAGCTGGGACTCGGCTATCTCAGCCTCGACCGGACGGCGCCGACACTCTCTTCCGGCGAGCTCCAACGGCTGCGGTTGGCAACACAGTTGCGGTCCGGCCTGTTCGGTGTGGTGTACGTGCTGGACGAGCCGTCGGCGGGCCTGCACCCGGCGGACACGGCGTCCCTGCTGGCGGTGCTCGGCCGGCTGAAGGAGGCCGGTAACTCGGTCTTCGTGGTGGAGCACCAGTTGGACGTGGTGCGGCAGGCCGACTGGCTGGTGGACGTGGGGCCGCTCGCCGGGGAGCACGGCGGCCGGGTGCTGCACAGCGGCCCGCCGGCCGGTCTCGCCGAGGTGGCGGAGTCGGCGACCCGGCGCTTCCTCTTCGGCGGGGCGGCGCCCGCCGCTCGTCCTCCGCGCACCCCGTCCGGCGCGTTGCGGCTCGAAGGGGTCCGCCGCCACAACGTGCGGGGCGTCGACGTGGCGTTCCCGCTCGGGGTCTTCACCGCCGTCACGGGCGTGTCGGGTTCGGGCAAGTCGACGCTGGTCGGCCAGGTGCTGGCCGGGCTGCTCGCCGACCGCCAGGCTTCGCAGACCGCGGACCTGCCGGACGCGCCCGTCGTACGGGACTGCGTGTCCGCGCGGGGGCTGGAGGCGGTGGACCGGCTGGTGCAGGTGGACCAGAAGCCCATCGGCCGTACTCCGCGCTCCAACCTGGCCACGTACACGGGTCTGTTCGACGTCGTACGCAAGCTGTTCGCCCAGACGGATACGGCTCGGGAGCGCGGCTACCGGGCGGGGCGGTTCTCGTTCAACGTGGCGGGCGGGCGGTGCGAGACCTGCCAGGGTGAGGGGTTCGTCTCGGTGGAGCTGCTCTTCCTGCCCAGCACGTACGCGCCCTGCCCCGACTGCCACGGGGCGCGCTACAACCCGGCGACGCTGGAGGTCACCCTGCGCGGGCTCTCCATCGCCGGGGTGCTGGATCTCACGGTGGAGTCGGCGGCCGGGTTCTTCGCGGGGGTGCCGGCCGCCGAGCGGAGCCTGCGCACCCTGAACGAGGTGGGGCTCGGCTATCTGCGCCTCGGGCAGCCCGCCACCGAGCTGTCGGGCGGCGAGGCACAGCGGATCAAGCTGGCGGCGGAACTCCAGCGGGCCCGGCGGGGTCACACCCTGTACGTGCTGGACGAGCCGACCACGGGGCTGCACCCGGCCGATGTGGAGGTGCTGATGCGCCAGTTGCACGGGCTGGTGGACGCGGGCGGCACGGTGGTGGTCGTGGAGCACGACATGGCGGTGGTGGCCGGTGCGGACCATGTGATCGACATGGGGCCGGGCGGCGGTGAGGAGGGCGGCCGGATCGTCGCGGCGGGCACCCCGGCCGAGGTCGCGCGGGCGGCGGGCAGCCGCACGGCCCCGTTCCTGGCCCGGGCGCTGCGCACGGGCTGACCGGAGCCGTCGGGGCGCGTACGGGCGAGCGCCCGGCGGGCTGCGTACGGGCACGTGGAGAGCCCGGAGGGGGTGGAGCGGCCCCTTGAAAACCGCTCCACCCCCTCCGGGTGGGTCCCGCCGGCGCCCACGGTGCGGCGGCGGGACGGTCGTTGGCGCCTTTCGGATCAGAGCCGGCCCTCGAGTCGGCTCAGCGCCGGACCCCGAGTCGGCGCCGGACCTCGGATCAGCGCCGGACCTTGCGGGTGGCGCGCAGCCACTCCTTGTTCATCGCGGCGATCGACGGCAGCGGGATCCCCTTCGGACAGGCGGTGGCGCATTCGCCGGTCAGGGTGCAGCCGCCGAAGCCCTCCTCGTCCATGGTGGCGACCATGTCGAGCACCCGGGTCTCCCGCTCGGGCGCGCCCTGCGGGAGCACGTTGAGGTGGTTGATCTTCGCCGAGGTGAAGAGCATCGCCGAGCCGTTGGGGCAGGCGGCGACGCAGGCGCCGCAGCCGATGCACTCGGCGTGCTCGAAGGCGAAGTCGGCGTCCGGCTTGGGCACGGGGGTGGCGTGCGCGTCGGGGGCCGTACCGGTGGGGGCGGAGATGTAGCCGCCGGACTGGATGATGCGGTCGAAGGCCGAACGGTCGACCACCAGGTCCTTGATGACCGGGAAGGCGGAGGCGCGCCAGGGCTCGATGTCGATGGTGTCGCCGTCGTCGAAGGACCGCATGTGGAGCTGGCAGGTGGTGGTGCGCTCGGGGCCGTGCGCGTCGCCGTTGATGACGAGGCTGCACGCTCCGCAGATGCCTTCGCGGCAGTCGTGGTCGAAGGCGACCGGCTCGTCGCCTTCGAGGATGAGCCCCTCGTTGAGGGTGTCGAGCATTTCGAGGAACGACATGTCCTGCGAGATGCCGTCGACTTCGTAGGTGGCCATGGCGCCGGGCGCCTCGGCGTCTCGCTGGCGCCAGACGCGCAGGGTGAGCTTCATGCGTAGCTCCGCTGGGTGGGGTGTACGTACTCGAACACGAGGTCTTCCTTGTGCAGGACGGGGGCCTCGCCGGTGGCGGTGAACTCCCACGCGGCGGCGTAGGAGAACTCCTCGTCCCGGCGGGCGGCTTCGCCGTCCGGGGTCTGCGACTCCTCGCGGAAGTGGCCTCCGCAGGATTCGGCGCGGTGGAGGGCGTCGAGGCACATCAGCTCGGCGAGCTCCAGGTAGTCGACGATCCGGTTGGCCTTCTCCAGCGACTGGTTGAACTGTTCACCGGTGCCGGGGACCTTGACGCGGCGCCAGAACTCCTCGCGGATCAGGGGGATTCGGGCGAGTGCCGTGCGCAGACCTTCCTCCGTACGGGCCATCCCGCAGAACTCCCACATGAGTTCGCCGATCTCGCGGTGGAAGGAGTCGGGGGTACGGTCGCCGTCGACGGCGAGCAGCAGGTTGAGCCGGTCCTCGGTCTCGGCGACCGTCTCCACGACCGCCGGGTGGTCCGCGCCCACGGGGGTGGTGTGCGGATTGCGGGCGAGGTAGTCGTTGATGGTGGACGGCAGGACGAAGTAGCCGTCTGCGAGGCCCTGCATCAACGCGGAGGCGCCGAGGCGGTTGGCGCCGTGGTCGGAGAAGTTGGCCTCGCCGATCGCGAAGAGTCCGGGGATCGTGGTCTGGAGGTCGTAGTCGACCCAGAGGCCGCCCATCGTGTAGTGCACGGCGGGGTAGATCCGCATCGGGGTCTGGTACGGGTCCTCGGCGGTGATCCGGGCGTACATGTCGAAGAGGTTGCCGTACTTCTCCTCGACCTTGGCGCGGCCCATCCGGGCGATGGCGTCGGCGAAATCGAGGTAGACGCCCTGGCCGCCGGGGCCGACGCCGCGGCCCTCGTCGCAGACGTTCTTCGCGGCGCGGGAGGCGATGTCGCGGGGCACGAGGTTGCCGAAGGCGGGGTAGATCCGCTCCAGGTAGTAGTCGCGCTCGTCCTCGGGGATCTCGTTGGCCGGGCGGTCGTCGCCCTCGGCCTTGGGGACCCAGATCCGGCCGTCATTGCGGAGAGACTCGCTCATCAGGGTGAGCTTGGACTGGTGGTCGCCGGTGCGCGGGATGCAGGTGGGGTGGATCTGGGTGAAGCAGGGGTTCGCGAAGCGGGCGCCGCGCCGGTGGGCCCGCCAGACGGCGGTGGCGTTGGAGTTCATCGCGTTGGTCGAGAGGTAGAAGACGTTGCCGTACCCGCCGCTGGCCAGCACCACCGCGTCGGCGAAATAGGTGTCGATCCGCCCGGTGACCAGGTCGCGGGCGACGATGCCGCGGGCCCGCCCGTCGACCACGATCAGGTCGAGCATCTCGGTGCGCGCGTGGAGTTCGACGTTGCCCGCGGCGATCTGCCGGGACAGCGCCTGGTAGGCGCCGAGCAGGAGTTGCTGTCCGGTCTGGCCCCGGGCGTAGAAGGTGCGGGAGACCTGGACCCCGCCGAAGGACCGGTTGTCGAGGAGGCCGCCGTACTCGCGGGCGAAGGGGACGCCCTGCGCGACGCACTGGTCGATGATCTCGACGGAGATCTGTGCGAGCCGGTGCACGTTGGACTCGCGGGCGCGGAAGTCGCCGCCCTTGACGGTGTCGTAGAAGAGCCGGTGGACGGAGTCGCCGTCGTTGCGGTAGTTCTTCGCGGCGTTGATGCCGCCCTGGGCCGCGACCGAGTGTGCACGGCGCGGGGAGTCCTGGAAGCAGAACTGGACGACGTGGTAGCCCTGTTCGGCGAGGGTGGCGCCGGCCGAACCGCCGGCCAGGCCGGTGCCGACGACGATCACCGTGTGCTTGCGGCGGTTCGCCGGGTTGACGAGCTTGGCCTCGAAGCGGCGGGTGTCCCAGCGTTCGGCGACCGGGCCCTCGGGGGCCTTGGTGTCGACGAGCGGCTCGCCCGTCCGGTACTGCGTGTAGTCGCTCATGTCAGCTCACGACTCCGGTCATGACGGCAACGGGTACGGACACGAATCCCGCGGTGAGCACCACCGCGATCACGTTGGCCAGGGTCTTCAGGACCCGGTCGCGGGTGGCGCTGCCGACTCCGAGGGTCTGCGCGGCGCTCCAGAACCCGTGCTGGACGTGGAGGCCGACGGCGAGCACCGCGACGATGTAGATGACGTCGCCGTACCAGGTGGAGAAGGTGTCGACGACGTTCTGGTACGGGTGCCCGGCCTGGAAGCCGCCGCTGTGCACGGTGCCGGTGGTGAGGTCGAGGATGTGCCAGACGATGAAGAGGGCGAGGATGATGCCGCCCCACCGCATGGTCCGGGTGGCGTAGCTCGCCCGGGCCCTCTTGTGGACGTAGCCGACGGGGCGCGCCCTGATGTCGCGCCGGCTGAGCTGGTAGGCGGAGACCGCGTGCAGCGCCACGGCGGCGACCAGCACCAGGCGGACGATCCAGAGCGCCCACTCGTGGTGGAGGAAGGGCTCGCCGAGCGTGCGCAGCCAGTGCGCGTAGTGGTTGAACTCGCCGGGCCCGAAGAAGATCTTCAGGTTGCCCAGCATGTGGACGACCAGGTAGCCCAGCATGATCAGGCCGCTCACTGCCATGATCGTTTTCTTGCCGACGGTCGAGTCCCAGAGCGTACGCGTCATGGACGGCCGTCGTTCCGCCCGCGTTGCCAATGCCATGAGCACGACGGTAGGGCCGGACATCCCCATCGGTCCAAGAGATGACCACGCTCATCTCCATAGGCATGGCCTATGCGACGGGTTTAACCTGCCTTTATGCACTTCCAGCAGCTCACTTATTTCGTGGCCGTCGCCGAGGCCCGGCACTTCACCCGGGCCGCCGAAGCGGTGCACGTCTCCCAGCCGTCGCTGTCCCAGCAGATCCGTGCCCTGGAGAACGAGCTGGGCGCGGAGCTGTTCAGCCGGGCCCGGGGCAACATCGCGCTGACCGACGCGGGCGAGACCCTGCTGCCGCTGGCCCGCCGCATCCTCGCGGACGCGGAGAGCGCGCGCCGCGAGGTGCAGGAGCTGGTACGGCTGCGGCGCGGACGCATCCGCCTCGGCGCCACCCCGAGCATCTGCACCGGCCTGCTGCCCGACGTGCTGCGGGCGTACCACGACCGGCATCCGGGGATCGAACTCCTGCTGGAGGAGGGCGGATCGCACGACCTGGTCCGCCAACTGGCGCGCGGGGCGCTCGACATCGCCTTGCTCGTGCTCCCCCTGCCCGCCGCCTCACCGGCGTTGACCACGGTGGAGCTGCTGCACGAGGACCTGGTCGTGGTGTCGGCGGCGGACGCGCCCGCGCCGGGCCGGGGGAAGTCCGTGCGGATCGCCGATCTCCAGGGCGAAGCGCTGGTGATGTTCCGCCACGGCTACGACCTGCGCGAGCTCACCGTCGCCGCCTGCCGGGCGGAGGGCTTCGAGCCCACGTTCACGGTGGAGGGCGGCGAGATGGACGCGGTGCTCGGTTTCGTACGGGCGGGGCTCGGCATGGCCGTGGTGCCGCGCATGGTCGCGGGCCGGGCCGGTCAGGGCCTGCGGATGACCCCGCTGGCCCCGCCGGGGCTGCGGCGGACCATCGCGCTGGCCCACCGCACGGACGTGGCACCGCCCCGCGCGGCCAGGGAGCTCCAGCGGATGCTGCTGGAGGCGGACCCGGGCAGCCTCCTCGGCGGGTCCGCAGGACAGAGGTGAACGGGCCCGGGAGGGTGGGTCCGCCGGGGAGAGGTGAACGGGCCCCGGAGGGCCGCCCGTCCGGGGCTGGGCGGGGTGGACGGAACCCGGAGGGGCCGCCCGTCCCGCCCCCCGCTCACACGGCGTCGGCCAGCACCAGCGAGTGGATGCGGTCCGGGGCGCCGGGGCGGGCGTAGTACCACCCCTGGGCCGTGTCGCAGCCCAGCTCCCGCAGCTGCTCCGCCTGGGCCGCCGTCTCCACGCCTTCGACCGTGACCGCCAGTTCGAGGCTGTGCGCCAGGGTGACGATCCCCTCCACGATCTTCAGGTCGACGGGATCCGCCGGATGCCGCTGCATGCCCCGGGTGAAGGACCGGTCGAGCTTGAGCACGCTGACCGGGAGGCGGCGCAGGTTGGCGAGGTTGGAGTAGCCGGTGCCGAAGTCGTCGAGGGCGATGTCGACACCCATCTCCGCGAGCTGGCGCAGCGGTTTGAGCAGTCCGTCGTCGGCCCCGATCAGGGCGGACTCGGTGAGCTCCAGGCAGAGCGCACCGGGCTCAAGACCGGACCGTTCCAGCACGTCCACGGTCTCGGCGACGAGCCGGGGGTGGTGGAGCTGGGTCGGCGAGAGGTTGACGTTGATCCGCAGGGGGCCGCCGTCGCTGTGACGCTCCTGCCAGTGGTGGGCCTGGCGGACGGACTCCTCCAGCACCCAGCGGCCGAGCGGCACGATGAGGCCGGTGTGCTCGGCGAGCGGGATGAACTGGTCCGGTCCGAGGATGCCGTGCTGCGGATGCAGCCAGCGGACGAGGGCCTCCGCGCCGTGCACGCTGCCGTCGCCGAGGTGCACCAGCGGCTGGTATTCGATGAAGAACTCGCCCCGCTCCAGGGCCGCCGGAAGCGCGGTGGTGAGCCCGTGCCGGGTGATGGCGCGGGCGTCGGCCTCCTCGTCGGCGAGCTCGAAGCGGTTGCCGCCGGCCGATTTGGCGCGGTACATCGTGATGTCCGCGCTGCGCAGCACCTCGGCGGCGCTGCGGATGCCGGAGGGGCCTTCGACGACTCCGATGGAGCCGCGCACCGTCAGCTCCCGCCCCTCGATCCGGATGGGTGTGGACAGCACGTTGAGGATGCGGCAGGCGAGGTCGCCCACCTCCCGCGCGGTGTTCGGGCCGGTGGTCAGCGCCACGAACTCGTCGCCGCCGAGGCGGGCCACCATCTCGCCCTGCGCCGTCGCGCAGCTCTGCAGCCGGTCCGCGACCTCGACGAGCAGGCGGTCGCCCGCCGCGTGGCCGAGGCTGTCGTTGATGGCCTTGAAGCCGTCGAGGTCGAGGTAGCAGAGCCCGAAGCGGTTGCCGCCCTTGGTCGCCACCGCCTTCTCCAGCCGCTCGAAGAAGAGGGTCCGGTTGGGCAGCCCGGTGAGCGCGTCGTGGGTGGCCTCGTACCGCAGCCTCAGGTTGAGCAGCCTGCGCTCGGTGGTGTCCTCCATGAGCGCGAGCTGGTACTCGGGGTGTCCTTCGGGGTCGCGCAGCAGCGACACCGTGAGGTTGGTCCACAGGACCGTGCCGTCGTTGCGGTAGTAGGGCTTCTCGACGCGGTAGTGGTCGCGTTCGCCGCGTACGAGTTCGTGGTAGTACCGCCAGACGTGCGGGGTGTCCTCCGGGTGGGCCCAGTCGGTCAGCTTGCGGCTGCGGACATGGCTGTCGAGGCCGCCGAACATCCGGGTGAGGGTGTCGTTGCTCTCCAGCACGTTGCCGTCGAGGTCGGCGATGGCGATGCCGATGGCCGCTTCCGCGAAGACCGCCTGGAAGCGGGCCTGCGTCTCGTGCAGCACCTGCTCGGCGTGCGAACGCGCGGTCAGCGCGGAGCGGGCGATGGCCTCCTGCTCGCCCAGGGTCCGCTCGCGCAGCGCATGGCTGTATCCGCCGGCCAGCGCGTGCTGGATGCGCGCGCTGCGGGCCCGGCTGTCCTCGGTCGAGAGCTCGGCGGGGCCGTTGCCGCCGCAGTAGAGCACCAGGTACGAGTCGATGACGCCGAGGGTGGCGGTGAGGGCGTCGGGGTCGGTGCAGTGGGCGGCGACGAGCGCGGTACCGACCTGTTGGGCGGGTGTCGCGTCGAACGGGCGGGCGTGCAGGATCTCGTTCAGCTCGCGCGCCAGGGGCAGCAGGTGCTGTTCGAACTCGGGACGGGTCAGCGAGGTGGCCGTCGACGGGAAGATGGCCCGGCTCCAGATCGTGGCGAAGCGCCGGAGCCGGTCCTCGGGACCGTCCGGTTCCTCGTCCGCCGCTCCGGACTTCTGGGCGGGGATGCTCACGCCTTGCGCCCCACACCGGCGTAGCCCGAGAAGGCGAACGGGTCTTCGGGCTCGTCGGCCGTGCCGGGGTCGGGCCGCCAGTCGGGCATCGGGACCAGCCCCGGGTCCACCAGCTCCCAGCCCTCGAAGAAGCGGGCCACCTCCGCGGGCGAGCGCATGATGAGCGGGTTGCGGATGCTGCTGTACACACCCACGGTGCCGCCCGCCTCCTCACGGGTGAGCGGGATGCCCTCGTACGCGGCGTGGGTGACCACGAGCAGGCTGCCCGGGGCGAGTGCGTCGCGCAGCTCGGCGACGGCGGCGTACGGGTCGTCGGAATCCTCGACGAAGTGGAGTACGGCCACCAGCAGCAGGGCCACCGGCCTTTCCAGGTCGAGCAGTCCGCCGATCTCCGGGTTCTTCAGGATCTCCTGCGGACGGCGCAGGTCGGCGGCGACCACGGTGGTGCGGCTGTCGCCGTCGAGAACCGCACGGCTGTGCGCCACCGCGACCGGGTCGTGGTCGACGTAGGCGATGCGCGCGGCGGGGTCGGCCGCGTGGGCGATCTCGTGGACGTTGCCGAAGGTCGGTATGCCCGAGCCGATGTCCAGGAACTGGGTGACCCCCGAGGCCACCGCGTGACGCACCGCCCTGCGCATGAACGCGCGATTGGCCTGCATGATCTTGGGGAGACCAGGCATGAACTCCATCGCCCTGCGGGCCGCTTCCCTGTCCACCTCGAAATTGTGCGAGCCGCCCAGATAGAAGTCGTACATGCGGGACACGCTCGGCACCGATATGTCTATGCCTTGCGGTGCCCAGGCGGGACGCTCCATCGATGTCTCCAACAAGTCGCCACGACGATCCGGCCATGTTCATGGTCAGTGTTGACCAGAGGCTACTGACCGACCGCCAAGAGAGCGAGAGGAAACGGAAATTAGCGGTCCGTTATTGGTCACACCCTGGTGACAGGTGTGACCACCGTACGTATCCGCAGGTGGACGCGGAGCGACCGGGGTTCCCGCGGGGTCACCGAGGGGCGATACGGAACTGGCCAACTCGTCACCGGTGTTGAATCAGGCATCCCGGAGCCCTTCATATCACATATCGTCCGGCACCCTTCCACGGGCATCCACGGATCCCTCTTGAGGTATCACCACCCTTTACCGAAAGGCGAGTTGTCGCTCCTCCGCAGGAAACCGACCCCCCGGTAACCGCACGCCGGGGAACCCGCCCGCCGAGCGGCATTTCAGGCCATGCCGAATGAGCGGTACGGGCGGGTGGCGGATCCCACGACGGGTTCCGCCGCCCCATCACGCCGAACACACCGACCGGAAAAGAAAGTCGGCCCTCACTGTCCGTCAGGAGCCGCTCACCGAAAACAGTCCGCGCGGTCCGGGTAGAGCGCTCCATCCCCGAGGGGCGCGCCGCCGGAAGGCACAGCACGCTTCCCCGTTCCGTACACGGAAATCGGCGATTGTCCCACCATCAGGCGAATCACCCGAGTGCTTCGTGCGTATCCCGTCGAGGAGGACCATGATCCGGGGCGTGCACGGATCACGTATCGGACGGCTCACCGCGGCCACCGCGCTCCTCTGGCTGATGACCGCGCCCGCCCCGGCGGTCGCGGATGCCTGCGCGGTCGCCGTCATCGGGCCGGACGGCACCATCACCGCGGTCGCCGTGGCGGGAAGCGGCGTATGCACGCCTCCCCCGACGCCGCCGCCCTCGCCCGAACCCACACCGCCTCCACCGTCCCCCACTCCCCCGCCTCCGCCGTCCCCGACGCCGGAGCCCGAACCGTCCCCCGCACCGGAGCCCCCGCCGCCACCGCCGAAACCCCGGCCGCCGGCGCCGCGCGCGCTCCCGCCGCCCACTCCCCGGCCGACGCCTCGGACCCCCGTACCGGCGCCACCACCGCCGTCGCCGAAGCCGAGTCCGTCGCCGCCCCCCTCACCCACCCCGTCCGCGCACCCCACGGCCCGTGTCGTCGCGCTGCCGGCCTATCGCAAGCCCCACCGCCAAGTGCACGACAGCGGAACCTCGTTGGTGACGCTGACCCTGATGATCACGGCTCCCGCCGTGTTCGCCGTCGCCGTGCTCCGGCCTCGCTCGTCCCGCTGACCCGACGGAGGACACCTTGTCGGAATGGATCGCCCTCTCCATCGCGATGGCATCGGTCTGTGCCGTCGTACTCACCATCGCCGTCCTCAACAACCGCCGCATCGGCGAGGACGACGACCCCTCCGAGACGCCCGACGTCATCGAGTACATGACGATGATGATCGGCGTGGTGTACGCCATCGTGCTCGGCCTCGCCATCGCGGGCGTCTGGGAGGGCCGCAGCTCGGCCCAGGAGTCCGTACGCCTGGAGGCCCAGGCGCTGCACGAGGTGCACGCGCGGTCGTCGGTCTATCCGGCGGAGGTCCGCGACCGCGTCCGCGCCGACGTCGACACCTACGTCTCCTACGTGGTGAACGACGAATGGCGGTACATGGAGAAGCACGGCTCCCTCACGGACGAGGGAACCCGGCTCCTCGACACGGTCCGCGCGGACGTCACCGAGTACGTTCCGCGGAACGACCACGAGGGCCAGGCCTACCAGCCGCTCGTGGACCAGGTCGCGGCGGCCGACGACGCGCGCAGCGCGCGCGGGCAGAACGCGGGCGCCACGATGCCGGGGGTGGTGTGGTTCGGTCTCATCATCGGCGCCCTGGTGACCGTGGGACTGATCTTCACGCTGCAGATCCGCAGAACCTTCAGAGAGTTGCTCCTCGCGGGCCTCTTCAGCGTGCTGATCGCCTTCCTCCTCTTCCTGATCTGGGACTTCGACGCGCCCTTCGGACGGGGCATCTCGGCGACCGCCGCACCCTTCTTCGACCTCTTCCCGCACGCGACGCGCTGAGAAGGGCCCAGGAAGGACGCGTCCCCCGGGCGGTGAGCCGCCCGGGGGACGGCGCTGCCCCATTCGCCTTACTCCGATCGCGGGTGATGTGGCGCGCTCCTAGCGTGTCGGACACCGAGACGTATTTTCTCGTGCATACCGCCTCGCGGAAACCGGTTCCGCGGATACGCCTCGGTCCCCGGAGGCTCACATGCGCGCGATACGTGTCGCACCCCTTGCCCTGTCCGGCGCCACCGCCCTCCTCCTCGCCTCTCCCGCCGCCCACGCCGTACAGGACGGGGGGAGCACCTCGCCGTTCACCCCCACCGTCACACCCTCGGTGATCGCGCCCGGCGGACAGGTCACGCTGGGCAGCGGCGGATGCTCGGGCGGGGCGACCGTCACCTCGGGCGTCTTCGACACCGCCGTCATCCCCAGCGGAACCACCACGGCCGTCGCCACGGTGGACGGGGACGCCCAGCGGGGTGCCATCTACGCGGTGACCTTCAAGTGCGGCTCCAGCGGCGACGCCAAGAACGCCAGCCTCACCATCACCGACGGCACAGGCACGAGCAGCACGAGCAGCACGAGCAGCACGGGAACAAGCACGAGCAGCGCCACGGGCACGAGCAGCGCCACGGGCACGGGCACCTCCACCGCCCCCGCCTCCGTCACCCCGGTGATCGGCACCGCCACGGCCGTCGCGACGGCGAGCTCCACGTCCCTGACCGCTCCCGCGGGCGTGCAGGGCGGTCTCGGCGGGAGCATCGGGTCGCTCGACGGCGAGGAGATCGCCCTGGGTGCGGCGCTCGTCCTGGTCGCCGCCACCGGCACCGTCTTCTTCGTACGCCGTCGTGGCGCCGCCGGCCGGCACTGACCGGTGGCGGCCCGTGGGACACGCGCGCGAACGTCGGTCGCCCCGGGTCCCTGATCCGGGACTCGGGGCGACGGGCGTATCGGGCCGGACGGCAGGGACGGGGCGCTAGGCGACCGCATGGCTCGTCCGACGACGGCGGACGACGAAGACGGCGCCTCCGACGGCCGCGGCCGCCACCAGCCCGCCGCCGATCCGTGTCTCCGTGGAACCGGGCCCCATGGAGCCGCCGAGGCCGCCCTGGGCCCCCCGGCCGTCGAGCACGGTGAACCGCGCCGTCGCCACGGCGTCGTTGCCGTTGTTGTTGCCGTTGCCGAAGCCGTTGGCGTCGTCGTTGCCGAACCCGTTGTTGTTGCCGTTGCCGTTGTTGTTGCTGTTGCCGTTGTTGTTGCTGTTGCCGTTGTTGCTGTTGCAGCGCACCGACAGGTTGTAGTGCCCGGGGGTGGTGTCGTAGCGGATGCGCGCGGTGGCGTAGCCGGTGCGGCCCGCCGAGAGCTCCACCGTCGGAAACGCGTTCGACCACACCCGGCCGCCGCGGTTGCAGCCCTGAGCGCTGATCTGCAGCGTGGCACCCTGGTGGACCGCGCGCGGGTTGACGGTGACGTTCACCGGGACGGACGGAGACGGGCCGCCGCCGGCGGCGGCCAGCGAGGGGGCGAGTCCGACCGCCGCGAATGCCGTCGCGGTGACCGCGAGGGCGCGTGTGACACGCATCGTGTGAACCTCCAGCGGGACGCGCCCCGGAAGCCTCTCCTCCGGGATCGGTCTAACGCGTCCCATGACGAACCCTCACCAGAACCCCGTCCGGGTCGCATGTCGGCACCGCCGGTCCCGGTACGGCGACACGCCGAGCGGTGCGCGGCCCGACCTGACGGAGCCGCAGGTCATGGGCCGTCAGAACTTTTATCCGGCCATTACTCCGACAGGCAGGGCGGCTGACCTGCGGCGAATCCGGCGCCACCCGTTCGCGTCGCTCCGATCGCCGTCGTGCCCCCGCGCCCTTAGCGTGCCGAGCGTGGCGACGAAAGGGAGAACCATGGGCCGGGACAACTGGAAGGTCCAGCGGACCAGACACACGCCCTGGGGTGCCGTCGCCCTGGTCATGCTCACCGGGATCGCGTTGATGAGGAACGGCGTCGACGTGCCGGCCGGTCCGCCGCAGCCGGTGGCCGCCGCCCGTATCGACAGCTCCCAGGACGCCGAGAGCGTTCCCCCGGCCGCGGAGCCGGTACGGATGCTGCCGTACGCCCCAGCCGCCCGTGTCTCGATTCCGGCGATCAAGGTGGACGCTCCGATCGTGGACGTGGGCCTCGACCAGGACGGCTGGATCGCCGCGCCTTCCCCGCAGGACACCAACCTGGCGGGCTGGTACCAGAACGGCATCTCCCCCGGGCAGCGGGGCACGTCGGTGGTCGTCGGCCATGTGGACAACATGTCGGGGCCCGCCGTCTTCTACGGGCTCGGCGCCCTCACCAAGGGCGAGCACGTGGAGGTGACCCGCTACGACGGCCGGGTCGCGGTCTTCGAGATCTACGGCGTGGAGGTCTTCTCCAAGGCCGACTTCCCCGGCCCCCGGGTGTACGGCGACACCGGCTACGCCGAACTCCGCGTCATCACCTGCGGCGGCGGCTACACGAAGGCCGGCGGGTACGACGGGAACGTGGTCGTCTTCGCCCGCCTGGTGGAGACCCGCTGAGGCGTCTTCGCCCACCCGCGCGGCAGGTTCCCGGGGCCTCCCGCCGGACCGGCCGGGCGCGCGGTGCGCGCCGCGCCGCCCCCGTACGCGGCCGACGCACGCGCCGCACGCCGCTTGCGGCGAAGAGGCCCCGGTCTTTCAGGTGCGGTACGGCACCGTGAGCCGGTAACCCTGGTCGATCAGGCGGGGCAGGTACTGGGGAAGCGCCTCGACGGTCTGCGAGCGGTTGCCCCCGGCGTCGTGGGAGAGGACGACCACGCCCGGGGCCGCACCGTCCAGCACCCGGCTGATGATCGCGTCGGTGCCGGGCGTCTCCCAGTCCAGCGTGTCGACGGTCCAGGCCATCGGTTCCAGGTTCAGCTCGGCGCCGATCTCGAAGACGTTGCGGTTCCACGCCCCGTACGGCGCCCGGAACCAGAGCGGTGCGTCCCCGGCCGTCCGCCGGATCACCTCACTGGTCCGCTCGATCTCGTCCCTCGCCTCCGCCCGGGTCAGGCCGGTCATCAGGGGATGCGTCCAGGAGTGGTTGCCGATCACGTGCCCGTCCTCGGCGATGGCCCGCACCAGATCCTGGTTGTCGTCGGCCATCTCGCCGCAGAGGAAGAACATGGCGTGCACCTGGTGCCTGCGCAGGGTGGCCAGGATCTGCGGGGTGTAGACGGGGTCGGGACCGTCGTCGAAGGTGAGCACCATCGCGTGCCCGAGTTCCGGCAGCTCCTCGAAGGGCCGGGTGCGGACGGGCGGCAGCGCGGGGCGCCGGCGGGGCGCGGCCTCGGCGGCCCGGCCGACCATGGGCTGGAGCCGGTAGGCGGAGGGCCGGCGGGGCGCCGCGGCGGGCGGTCCCGCGGCCGGCGGTCCTGCGGCCACCGGGGGCCGCGGGGCGGCGGCCGGTCCGGTGGGGGCGGCGGCCGGTTCCGCCGCGATGAGGCGCACGGTGGCCGCCGCGCCGATCCCGGCGGCGATTCTCAGCAGCATCCGGCGCCCCGGCTGCTTCTTTTCATATTTCATGGCTAACTGCTCGCACGAAGATCCTTTCACCGGACCTTGCGACACGAGGGCGGGGCGAGGTCCACCCGATGGAAGGGCCGCACCCGTGCCGACCGGTCCAACACCGCACGTGGGACCCCGTTCGGCGCCGCGCGCCGGAGCGGCTAGCCTTCCAGCCGTGACCGAGCAACAGCGACACCAGTTCGAACGTGGCACGGATGGTCCCAAGGTGATCGTCGCGGGCATCGACGGCTCCGACTCCTCCATGCGGGCGGCTGCCTACGCGGCCGGGCTCGCGCGCAGGCAGCACGCCATGCTGGCGTTGGTCTACGTCCAGCCCCTGATGGTCACCGGGGCGGCGCTGGGAGCGCCCGTGTCCGGAACCACCGGCGACGTGGCGGAGGGGCTGATCAATGAGATCCGCAGCTCCTCGGAGCGGTTCAAGGACACCTGGGACGTGCGCTGGGAGTTCCACACCTTCCCCGGTGACCCCTACAACGGGCTCGTCACCGCCGCGGACGAGCTGAAGGCGGACGCCGTGGTGGTCGGCGCCTCCGAGTCGGCCGGGCACCGGATCATCGGCTCGGTGGCGGTGCGGCTGGTGAAAGCGGGGCGCTGGCCGGTGACGGTGGTGCCGTAGGCCTGCGGATCGTGCCAGGGCTCACGACCGTTCACCGCACCGTGCGACCGCTCGTCGCACGCTCCGGCCCGCAGCCTGGTCCTCCGCCCGTCGATGCGTTCCTATACGCCAGGCGGCGACGAGGCCGTCTGCGACCTGCGGGAAGGGACGTTCCACGATGTCCACCACGACCACCGACGAACGGGCCATCGCGGAGCTGCTGCGGGAACACGGCCCCGCGCTCCTGCACTTCCTCCAGCAACTGACCTACGGCGACAGCCAGCGGGCCGAGGACCTGGTGCAGGAGACGCTGGTACGCGCGTGGCAGCACCCCGAGGCCTTCACCGCGCCGTACGAGTCCATGCGGCCGTGGCTCTTCACCGTGGCCCGTCGCCTCGCCATCGACGCCCGGCGGTCCCGGCAGGCGCGCCCCGCCGAGGTGAGCGACTCCGTGCTGGAGTGCGCGTCCGCCCCGTTGGACACCGCCGACTCGGCGGTCCGCTCCCTCGACGTACGCGCGGCGGTACGCGGCCTGAGCCCGGAACACCGTGCGGTGCTGGAGGAGATCTACTTCCACGGGCTCAGCGTCGGGGAGACGGCCGAGGTGCTCGGCATCCCGCCGGGTACGGTCAAGTCGCGCTCCTACTACGCCCTCCGGCTGCTCCAGCGCGGTCTGCCCGGCTACTCCGACAGGTCCCGCCCGGCCGGCCGGACGACGAAGCCGGAAGCCTGCACCACCTCCGTGTAGGCGGATGCCGCGGGGCCTGAGCGTGTCGGGTCAGGAACCGTGCACGCCGGCGCGGTACTTGGGGAACCGCAGGGTGATCTTCATGCCCGCGCCGACGCCGGTCTCGATGACGAGCCCGTAGTCGTCGCCGTACACCTGGCGCAGCCGCTCGTCGACGTTGAGCAGGCCGATACCGGTGGAGGCGCCGCCCTCGCCGCGCAGGATCTGCCGCAGCCGTTCGGGGTCCATGCCGGTGCCGTCGTCCTCGATGACGACCTCGGCCTCGGAGCCCGCGTCCAGGGCGGAGATGGTGATCCTGCTGCGGGTGACGGCCCCTTCGAGCCCGTGTTTGACGGCGTTCTCGACGAGCGGCTGGAGGCAGAGGAAGGGCAGGGCGACGGGCAGCACCTCGGGCGCCACTTGCAGGGTGACCGCGAGCCGTTCACCGAAACGTGCGCGTACCAGCGCCAAGTACTGGTCGATGGAGTGGAGTTCGTCGGCGAGCGTGGTGAAGTCGCCGTGGCGGCGGAAGGAGTAGCGGGTGAAGTCAGCGAATTCCAGCAAGAGTTCGCGGGCCTGCTCGGGATCGGTGCGGACGAACGACGCGATGGCGGCGAGCGAGTTGAAAATGAAGTGCGGGGAGATCTGGGCACGCAGCGCCTTGATCTCGGCCTCGATCAACTGGGTCCGGGAGCGGTCGAGTTCGGCGAGTTCCAGTTGTACGCAGACCCAGCGGGCCACCTCGCCCGTCGCGCGCGCCAGCACCGCCGACTCGCGCGGCGCGTGGGCGACGAGTGCCCCGAGGACCCGGTTGTCGACGGTGAGCGGTACGGCCACCGCCCAGCGCAGCGGGCAGTCGAGGTCCTCGCAGTCGGTGGCGAAGGCGGTGTCGCGGCCGTTCTCCAGCAGGTTCCTGACCTGTTCCATGACGTCCGGGCCGTGGTGGTGTCCCGCGCCGTCCCAGACGAGCACCCGCTCCCGGTCGGTGAGGCAGAGCGCGTCGGTGCCCAGCAGGGAGCGCAGTCGGCGGGCGGAGCGCCGGGCGCTCTCCTCGGTCAGTCCGGCCCGCAGCGGGGGTGCGGCCAGCGACGCGGTGTGCAGGGTCTCGAAGGTCGCGTGCTCGACGGGGGTCCCGACGTCGCTGGGCCGCACGGGACGGGTGGTGCGGCGGCCGAGCAGGAAGGCCGCTCCGGCCGGCAGGGCGGCCGACACGGCGAGGAACGCGATCTGCGCACCGGTCATCGGTCCCTCCCCGCGGTCAGGGCTTCCGGCAGGTGGAAGCGGGTCATCGCCGCGTTGGTGCCCGGGGGCACCCGCCCCGGGGTGGCGAGCGAGACGAGGACCATCGCGAGGAAGCCGACCGGCACCGACCACACGGCGGGCCAGGCCAGCAGCGCGTGGGGCCAGCCCGGCGGCCGTACGGCCCCGCTCACCGTGATCGCGACGGCGAGGAGCGCCGAGCCGCCGCCGAGCAGCAGTCCGGCGATGGCTCCGGGCGGGGTGAGCCGGCGCCACCAGATGCCGAGCACCAGCAGGGGGCAGAAGGACGAGGCGGAGACGGCGAAGGCCATGGCGACCGCGTCGGCCACCGGCACCCTGCTGACCAGCAGCGACCCGGCCAGCGGCACGGCGATGGCGAGGACGGTGGCGGGCCGGAAGTAGCGCACGCCGCGCTGCGGCAGGACGTCCTGGGTGATGACCCCGGCCACGGCGACGGTCAGGCCGGAGGCGGTGGAGAGGAACGCGGCGAAGGCGCCTCCGGCGATCAGCGCGCCCAGCAAGTCGCCGCCGAGTCCGCCGATGACCCGCGCCGGCAGCAGCAGGACGGCCGCGTCGGCGTCGCCTCCGTGCCGCAGTTCGGGGGCGTACAGGCGCCCGAGCGCTCCGTAGACGGGCGGCAGCAGGTAGAAGACGCCGACGAGGGCGAGGACGGCCACGGTGGTGCGTCGGGCGTCGCGGCCGTTGGGGCTGGTGTAGAAGCGGACGACGACGTGCGGGAGCCCCATGGTGCCGAGGAAGGTGGCGACGATCAGCCCGTACGTGGCGTAGAGCGGGTGGTCGGCGCGGAAGACGGCGTGCTGTCCGGTGAAGGTGACGGCGGGGCGGCCGTCGCCCTGCCAGGCGAGGACCAGGAAGAGTGCGGGGACCAGGAGCGCGGTCAGTTTCAGCCAGTACTGGAAGACCTGGACGAAGGTGATCGAGCGCATCCCGCCCGCCGCGACGGCGACCACGACGACCGAGGCGACGAGTACGTCCCCGAACCAGCCGGGCGCGCCGGTGAGGATCTGGAGGGTGAGCCCGGCGCCCTGGAGCTGGGGCACGAGGTAGAGCCAGCCCGCGCCGACGACGAAGACGCTGACCAGGCGGCGCACCGGGCGTGATTCGAGGCGTCCCTCGGCGAAGTCGGGCAGGGTGTAGGCCCCCGAGCGGCGCAGCGGGGCCGCGACGAAGAAGAGGAGCACCAGATATCCGGCCGTGTATCCGACCGGGTACCAGAGCATGTCGGGGCCGTGCACGAGCACGAGTCCGGCGATGCCGAGGAAGGAGGCGGCGGAGAGGTACTCGCCGCTGATCGCCGCCGCGTTCAGCCGGGGGCGGACGGTGCGGGAGGCGACGTAGAAGTCGGAGGTGGTGCGGGATATCCGCAGGCCGAATCCTCCGACGAGCACCGTGGCGAGGACGACGAGGGCGACCGCGGCCCACGACGCCGTGTGGTCGGGCGCGTTCACCGTTCGGGGCACCTTTCACCGGGGCGCCCTTCACCGGAGCGCCCTTGACCGGGGCACCCTTCACCGGGGCGGGCGACGGGGTCGGGCGGGGGGCCGGCGGGGTTTCTCACAGGGCGGGGCGGCCTTCCACGAGCCGGGCGAAGTCCCGCTCGTTGCGTTCGGCCCGGCGTACGTACCACCAGGCGAGCAGGGTGATCGGCGGGTAGGCGGCGAACCCGAGGGCGGCCCAGACGACCGCGCCGCTGTGCAGGGTGGTGAAGACGAGGGGGAGGGTGCCGGCGACGAGCGCGAGGGCGGCGAAGGCGGTGAGTCCGGCCCGGAGCTGGCTGCGCATCAGGGAGCGTACGTAGGCTCCGCCGAGGGCGGTCTGCTCGTCGATCTCGGACTGGGTGCGGTGGCGCGGCAGCGGACGCACCCGCCGGGGCACTCCGGTGACGACCTCGCGCCGGGGCGTGGGCTCTGCGGACATGGGCCGGAAGTCTAGGGCGCGCGGGGGTCGGCTGGAAAGGGGCCTGGTCAGCGGCTTCCCTGGCGCATCAGCCGATCGCGCAGGGCGCGGCTGTGGCGGCGGCTGACGGCGAGTTCCGCACCGCCGATGCGGACGCTCATGCTGCCCGCGTCCAGGCGGAGTTCGTCGATGCGGGCGAGGGCGACGAGGTGGCGGCGGTGGATGCGGACGAAGCCCCGGGAGCGCCAGCGCTCCTCCAGGGTGGTGAGCGGAATCCGTACGAGGTGGCTGCCGGTGTCGGTGTGCAGGCGGGCGTAGTCGCCCTGGGCTTCGGCGTACGCGATGTCCTCGACGGGCACGAACCGGATCACTCCGCCGAGTTCGACCTGCACGGGGTCGCCGCCGGTGTCGTGCGCGGGGGCGGTGCGCTCCCCCACCTGTTCGGCGACGCGGCGGACGGCCTCGGCGAGGCGTTCGCGGCGCACGGGCTTGAGCACGTAGTCGACGGCCTTGAGGTCGAAGGCGTGGCCGGCGAAGCCCTCGTGGGCGGTGACGAAGACGATGAGCGGCGGCGCGGCGAACCCGGCCAGCAGCTGGGCGATGTCGAGACCGGTGAGGCCGGCCATGTGGATGTCCAGGAAGACGACGTCGATCGCGCCGGGGTCGTCGGGCACCGCGTCGACCGCGGCGCCGATGCGGCGCAGCGCCTCGGTGGCGCCGGTGGCACCTTCGGCGCTGCGGATGCGGGGGTCGGCGCGCAGGAGGTAGAGGAGTTCCTCCAGGGCCGGTTCTTCGTCGTCGACGGCGAGTACGCGCAGCATGAGGCCGGAGTGTAGGCGGTGTCCGGCGGACCGAGGGGACACCCCTGGGGCGCGGACCGCTCAGCTCAAGATGCGTGCGGTTCCGCTCACTTCAGGAAGCGTGAGGTCCTGCGGTCGGCGAGCGGTTTCCCGCCGGTCTGGCAGGTGGGGCAGTACTGGAGCGCGGAGTCGCTGAAGGACACCTCCAGGACGGTGTCCCCGCAGACCGGGCAGGGCTCCCCCGCACGTCCGTGGACGCGCATGCCGCTGCGTTTCTCGGACTTGAGCTCGCCGGCGGCGACCCCGCCGGAGCGGGCGACCGCGTCCTCCAGGGTGGTGCGCAGCGCGGTGTGGAGATGGCTGATGTCGTCCTCGCCGAGGTCGGCGGTGCGCTTGAACGGGGACATCTTCGCGGCGTGCAGGATCTCGTCGCTGTAGGCGTTGCCGATGCCCGCGATCAGCGACTGGTCACGGAGTGCGCCCTTGATCTGGCGCCGCTCCCCGTGGAGGAGGGCGGCGAGGGCGTCCCGGTCGAAGTCCGGGGCGAGCGGGTCGGGGCCGAGCCGGGCGATGCCCGGCACCTCCATCGGGTCGTGGACGAGGTACACGGCGAGCCGTTTCTTGCTGCCCATCTCGGTCAGGTCGAATCCGTCGTCGCCGGCGAGGACCACGCGCAGGGCGAGCGGCCCCTTGCCGGGTCCGGGCGGTTTGGCGGGGAAGGAGTCCCGCCACCGGAGCCAGCCGGCCCGGGCCAGATGGGTGACGAGGTGGAGCGGTCCGGCACCGATGTCGAGGAACTTGCCGTGCCGGTCCACCGAGGTGACGGTGGCGCCCTCCAGCGCGGCGGGTGGCGGGTCGTACGTCTTGAGCACGTTGACGGAGAGCGGGAGGACGCGGGCGATCTCCCTGCCGACCAGGTGGTCGCCGAGGAAGACCCGCAGGGCTTCGACTTCCGGCAGCTCGGGCATGTATCCAGCCTGCCGCAGGCCCCGTGCGGTCGGCCACCGCTGGCCGGGCCGACCGGGGCGGTTCAGCCGAGCCGGTACACGCGGGTCGCCGTCCCGGCGAAGACGGCGGCGCGCTCGTCCGCGGAGAGGCCGGCGGTGAGCGTGCGCGCGGCGTCCAGGACCTCCGCGTACGGGGCGGCGAGCCGGCACACGGGCCAGTCCGAGCCGAACATCAGCCGGTGCGGTCCGAACGCTTCGAGCAGGACGTCGGTGAAGGGGCGCAGGTCGTCCGTGGTCCAGTGGTGCGGGTCGGCTTCGGTGACGAGGCCGGAGAGCTTGCAGACCGCGTTGGGCAGCGCGGCCAGCCCGCGCAGGTCGTCGGCCCAGGGCTGGAGGTGTCCCTGGGCGACGGGGGGCTTCCCCGCGTGGTCGAGTACGAAGGTGAGCCCGGGCAGCAGCGCGGCGGCGGCCGTGGCGGCGGGCAGCTGGTGGGGGCGGACGATCAGGTCGTAGGCGAGACCGGCGTCGGCGACGGCGGCCAGGCCGCGCAGTACGTCGGGGCGGAGCAGCCAGCGCGGGTCGCTCTCGCCCTGGACCTGGTGGCGGATGCCGGTCAGCAGGTCGCCGCCGGGCAGCTCCCGCAGTGCGGCGAGGGCGCCGGCGACGTCCGGGGCGGTGAGGTCGGTCCAGCCGACGACCCCGGCGACGAGGTCGCTGCCGTGGGCGAGGGCGAGGAACTCGGGCGTCTCCTCGGCGACGGTGACGGTCTGGACGAGGACGGTGGCGCCCACGCCCGCCGCCCGGGCCTCGGGTTCCAGGTCGGCGAGGGTGAAGTTGCGCCGGATGGGGGCGAGTTCCTCGCCGGTGATCCACTCCTGGTCGCGTACGGAGAGGTCCCAGACGTGGTGGTGGGCGTCGACGGTCGTCGCGGGGGCCGTCATGTCAGCGCTCCTCGGGGGCGCGGGACCCGGTGGGTGCGCCGGGGGCCGGGAGGAGCCCTTCGGCCCGCAGGTCGTCCCAGAGCGCCGACGGCAGCGGGGTACGCAGCAGGGCGGCGGCGTCGCGCACCTCGTCGGGCGAGCGGGTGCCGACCAGCACGCTGGCGACGGCCGGGTGGGCGAGGGAGTGGTGCAGGGCGGCGGCGCGCAGCGGGACGCCGTGCGCCTCGGTGACGGCCTTCATGCGCAGGGCGCGTTCGAGCAGTGCGGCGGGGGCGGCCGCGTAGTCGTACGGGGCGCCGGGGCGCGGGTCGGCGAGGAGGCCCGAGTTGAAGACCCCGCCGACGACGACGCTGCGGCCCCGGGCCTCGGCCTCGGGGAGGAGTTCGTCCAGCGCGCTGCCGTCGAGCAGGGTGTGGCGGCCGGCGCAGAGCACGACGTCGACGTCGGTGTCCCGGAGGAAGCGGGTGAGCATCGCGGTCTGGTTCATTCCGGCGCCGATCGCGCCGACGACGCCCTCGTCGCGCAGCCGTTCCAGGGCGGGGTAGGCCTCGCCGAAGGCGGCTTCCGCGTGATCGTCGGGGTCGTGCAGATAGGCCACGTCGATCCGTTCGAGACCCAGGCGCCCCAGGCTGTCCTCGATGGACCTGCGCACCCCGTCCGCGCTGAAGTCCCAGCGTCTGCGGTGGGTCACGGGGACGGCGAACCCGTCGTCGAGGCCACCGTCCGGCACCGGGGCCCCGGCGGGCAGCGGGTCGAGGATCCGACCGACCTTGGTGGAGAGGGTGTACGAGGAGCGGGGCCGGGACCGCAGTGCGGCTCCGAGCCGCCGCTCGGAGAGGCCGAGGCCGTAGTGCGGGGCGGTGTCGAAGTGCCGGACGCCCTCGTCCCACGCGGCGTCCACCGCGAGGTCCGCCTGCTCGGGGTCGACGACGCTGAAGAGATTGCCGATGGCCGCTGCCCCGAAGGACAGTTCGGTGACCTCGACGGCGGTACGTCCGAGTGTGCTGCGCCGCATGGCCTGCCGCCCTCACTGAATGATCGCTTTCCGTACAGGGCGATAATTCATCGGATCACTGGGGCAAGTCAACCGAGTGGATGCTGCTCATTTCCTCCCTTTACCAGGAATCAGTCCGATCACTCCACCAGGCCGAGCGTCCGCAGGGGCGCCCCGGCGAGCTCTTGGAGCGCCGCGAGCTCGTCGGTCATCGCCGCTCCGAGCAGGTCGAGGTCGGGCAGCGCCCGGCCGTCGGCGACCAGGCCGACCTGCACCCGCCCGCCGTACGTCGAGAGCGCCACGGCGAGCGACTGCCCGCGCGCCAGCGGGGCCATCGGGTAGAGGGAGCGCAGTGGGCAGCCGCCCAGCGAGAGTGCGGCGCGAGGCAGCGGGACGCTGGTGACCAGGAGGTCGAAGAGCATCCGGGCCGCGTTCCCGGCGAGGGGGGCGCCGAAGCGGTGGGCGAGCGGCGGCAGCCGGTCGGCCAGTACGGCGACGGCGCCCGCGCCCTTCAGCGGACCGGCCGCCTTGTTGCGCTCCATCGCGATGCGTACGGCCCGCAGCCTGCGGCGGGGGTCCGGCTCGGAGACCGGGAGGCCGACGAGGTAGGCGGAGAGCCGGTTGCCGTTCTGGGCGGTCCCGCCGGGGCGCCGGCGCGAGACGGGCACCAGGGCCCGGGGGGCGTCGCCGGGCAGTTCCTCGCCGCGCCCGGTCATCCACCGCCTCAGCGCCCCGGCGACGACGGCGAGCAGCACGTCATTGGCCGTACCGCCTTCGCTTCTGCGGACGCGCTGCACGGCCTCGGCGTCCAGGTCCGCGGTGACGAGCCGCCGGGTGCCGCTGGAGCCTGCCGCCAGGGCACCGGAGCCGCCGGGCGCCAGCCGGCTGGCGCGCACCACGGAGGCCCCGACGCCCAGCGCCCGCCCGACCTCTTCGAGCCGGCCGAGCGCGAGACCGGCGACCTCCCGGGGGCCGGGCGTCCAGGAGCGCGGCGGGACGGGGGCGCGCCGTACGGCCGTCGCGCGGCGGGAGGCGACGGCCGCGATCTCGTCGAAGATCCCCGCGCCGATCGCGACGGCGCGCATGCCGTCGGCCAGCGCGTGGTGCAGCTTGACCAGCACGGCGAACGGTCCGTCGCCGGAACCGCTCTCCAGCAGGTACATCTCCCAGGGCGGCAGCCCCCGGGCGATCGGGCGTTCCATCAGGTCGCCCGCGAGCGAGGTCGCCGCCGCCGTGAAGTCCCCCGGGGGCAGCGCGGTGCGGTGCACATGGCGGCGGACGTCGAAGTCCTTGTCGGTGGACCAGGCCGCGCCGCCGAGGGGCAGCAGGACGTCCCGTACCCGCATCCGGAGCCGGGGGACGGCCGCAGCGCGCTCCCGGAGCAGTTCCAGCACGTCCTGCCGCGGGCCGCCGGGCACCGGGGAGAAGACGGCGAGCGCGCCCAGGTGCATCGGGTGGGCCTCGGACTCCAGGTGCCAGAAGGCGAGATCGAGAGGGGCGAGCAGTTCGGTACCCATGGGGGACCTCATGTCATCGGGGGAAGGGCTGGACCGCCGTGCGGCCCCCAGTCAAACCACGGCCGTCGGTTACGGTCAAGAACGGACATGTTACGTTCCGCTACCGCACGGTAGATGGTCGAGTCCGTTCACGGGCTGGCAAAGTTCGGGCTGGCATAGCCCGGGCCGGGTGAGGGCGGGCCGGGTGAGGGCGGGCTCAGGAACGCCGGGACGGACCGAACCGTCCGGGGCCGCCGGGCCGGTCGGGCGGTTCGGGCCGGTCGGGGAGCTCGTGGGGCTCACGGCGGGCGGGCCTCCCCGGCCGGTCGAACCGTTCGGGGATGAGGAACTCGCCCCAGACGCACTTGCCGCCGCCCCGCGACTCCACCCCCCAGACGTCGGCGAGCCGGTCGACGAGCATCAGCCCGCGCCCGGAGACACCGGCGTCCCCCGCGTCGCGGCGGCGCGGCAGCGCGCTGGACCGGTCCTCCACGTCCACCCGCAGCCGGCGCTCGCCTCCGGCGAGGATCCGGATGGTGACGATCACCCCGCCGTCCGTGTGCATCAGGGCATTGGTCATCAGCTCGTCGGCGGCGAGTTCGATCTCGTCCGCACGTTCCCTGGCGCCCCAGGCGCGGACCGCCGCCCTGATCATGTGACGGGCCGAACTCAGCGCCTCCGGGTCGTTCTGGGCCACGTGCTGCCGGAGCCGCCCGCCGGGCTGCGGCGTGGGCGCCGCGTCCCGCCGCAGCAGGAGGACCGCCACGTCGTCCTCACCGCCGCGCTCGTCGACCGAATCGCAGAGCCGGCCGGCCAGCCGCCGGATGTCCTGCGGGCCGCCCCGCACCATGTCGGTCAGCAGCCGCATTCCGGCGTCGAAATCGGTGTCGGGGAGCTCCACCAGGCCGTCGGTGTAGAACACCAGCGTCTGCCCGGGGTCGAGTTCGACGGTGCTCACCGGATAGTCCAGGCTGCCGAACTCGGCCGAGAGCCCGAGCGGCAGGCCGCCTTCGACGAACAGCTTGTGGCAGCTGCCGTCGGGGTTGCGGACCAGCGGTTCCATGTGCCCGGCCCGGACCATCTGCATCACCCCGGTGGTCAGGTCGACCTCGGCGTAGTTGCAGGTGGCGAAGCGGTCGGTGTCCAGCTCGTGCAGGAAGACGGAGGCACGGGCCATGACCGTGGCGGGGCTGTGCCCCTCGGCCGCGTAGGCGCGCAGCACGATCCGGAGCTGTCCCATCACGGCCGCGGCGTGGGTGTCGTGGCCCTGTACGTCCCCGATGACGGCGCCGACCCGGCCGCCGGGGAGCGGGATGACGTCGTACCAGTCGCCGCCGATGTCGCGCCCCATCCGGGCGGACCGGTACTGGACGGCGACCTGCGCGCCCGGCACCTCCGGGATGCGGCGCGGCAGCATCGCCTGCTGGAGCCCCTCGGCGAGGTCGTGCTCCTGCTCGTAGAGCATCGCGCGCTGAAGGCTCTGCGCGATCGAACTGCCGAGGGAGACCAGGAGGTTGCGCTCGTCGTCGGCGAAGCCCACCCGGTCGTTGTACAGCAGGCCGAGCGCGCCGATCGGGCGGGCCTGGGCGATGAGCGGCAGATAGGCGGCGGAGGTGATCCCGAGATGGCCGACCTGGTCCCAGAGCTCGGGGTAGGAGGTGGCGAAGTCCTCGGAGGTCTCGATGAACCGGGGCTCCAGCGTCCGCAGCACCTCGCTCATGGGGTATCGCTCGTCCACCCGCGTGTAGCGGGTGCCCGGCACGAACGACCCCTCGGGTCCGTCCGCCACCAGATGGATGCGCCCGGCCTCCAGCAGCCCCATGACGAGGCTGGTCGCCCCCAGGTGGGCCAGGCCCCGGGAGTTCTTGAGCACGTCGATGACGTCCTGCACCGTACGGGCGTGGGCGAGCGCCGCCGAGGTGGCCTGCACCAGGCTGGTCCGCCGGCGCCGCTCCTCGTCGAGCTCCTGACGCGCGGCGGAGTCCGCCAGTTCCTGGGAGGCGTCCCGGACGATGCCCAGGATGCGGCGGGGCCGGCCCTCGCTGTCGCGGCGGATGAACCCCTGCGTATGGGTCCAGCGCAGCGAGCCGTCGCGGAGGCGGCAGCGGAAGTAGGCGCCGTAGCTCTCCCGTCCCGCCTTCAGCGCCTGCGTGACCATGGCGTCGAGCCGGGCGCCCTCGTCCTCGGGAACCCGCGGGGAGAGGGAGGTCGGCTGGTCGTCGTACTCCTCGGCCCGCAGATCGAACACGTCCAGCGCGGGCTGGTCCATGTGCATGAGGCCACTGTCCAGATCCCAGTCGAAGCTGCCCATACGGTTCAGGGCGAGGCTGAGGTCCGGGTGGGCGGGCCAGTCTTCCGGGAATGACAGGGCACCCGCTACCCGATCATCCATGTCGGCCACTCTGCCACCCTTTGTCCGATTCTTCGAGCGGTTCGCGAGGCGGGCGGGCCCGAGCAGTGCGACGCGGCCTCGACCGGTCACGCCGTGGACTTCTCCTGTCCCGCCTCCGCCTCACCGGGGTCGCCCGGATCGCCGGCGTGGCCCTGGAACCCGGAGTCCGCGTCCCCGGTGAAGTCCGGCAGGCCGTCGCCGAACGGGTCGCCCGTGAAGTCCGGCAGGTCCACGTACGGGTCCTGAGTGAAGTCCGGCAGGTCCGCGTACGGATCGCCGGTGAAGTCCGGGAGGCCGTCGGCGGACGCGTCGCCGGTGAAGTCCGGCAGGTCCGCATACGGGTCCTGGGTGAAGTCCGGCAGGCCGTCGGCGGACGCACCGTCCGAGTCGGGGGAGCCGGCGGCGGGGGCGCCGTCGTCCGGGCCGGTGGCGGCCCGGTCGGAGTCCGCCGCGCCGTCGGGCGCCTGCCGCGCTCCGTCGGGCGAGAAGGGGAAGAAACCGTCGCCGGGGCCGGCCTCCGGCGGGGCGGAGGGGTTGCCGTCCTCGGCGCCCTCTCCGCTCGGCCGCTCGATCCACGTCCCCTCGACGAGATCCGCGATGACCAGGCTCTCCAGCACGCCGGCGCTGGGGGCGACGTCCAGCACCCGCTCCGGGGCGTACGAGGCCCAGCGCTCGCCCCGGTCGGCGATCCGTCCCGTGAGGGGCGCAGCGGGCGCGAGCGGGTTGCCGGAGGCGCACCGCACCCGGGGCAGCCCCCGGCTGTCGACCATCACGGCGGTGCCCGCCTGGAGCACGGTCTGGAAGCTGGTGGGGGCGCCCGAGGCGAAGCCGTGGTCGGTGACCCGTACGTCGGCGCGCAGCACCACCGGGGTCAGCGCGCGCAGGTATCCGGGGATCTGCACCGCCTCGATGCCCGCCACCCGCGCGAAGGCCCGGGCGCGGGCGGGGTCCTCGGTCAGCAGGTCGGCCTGCGCGCCCACATCGCAACTGGGGGTGTTCCGGACGCCCCCGTAGAGCCCCGCCGCGTCGCCCGTGACGGTGTGGACGGCCGGAGCGGCGGCGGGGGCGCCGCCCGCCGGGAGCGGCTGCGCGTCCTCGGCTCCGGGGACCTCTCCGGCCGTGGACCGGGTGAAGGGCGCGGGCCCCCGGGCGGCGGCCGGCTGGAGCAGTACCTCGTGGCCGACGGTCGTCGCGGCGGGCCGGGCCGCCCCGGGTGCGCCGGAACACCCGGCCGCGGAGAGTGCCGCCACGGAGACCACGGCGGACAGGGCATACGGAAGTCGTCGGGACGAGCGCACGGTGCTCTCCTGCCAGTACGTACGGGGGTGGTGGGTCCCCTCATGTCTGACGCACCTCCGTACCGGTCGCAAGCCGGGATACGGCCGCCCGGCGCAGCCTTGAACGCGTTCAAGAGAGGTACTAGGCTGACGGCGCAGCACCCGCGGCACCACGGCCCGGCGGGCGTACGCGAACAGAGGGCAGGCCGACGTGCACACCTTCACCTATCCGGAGACCGGCGCCACCCGTCGGCGCCCGCTGCCGGGCGGGTACGACCATCTGCACCACCGCGCCCCGGTGGGCCGCGGCCGGGCCTCGTTCGAGGCGGCCGGTGCGGCGGTGACCGAGTGGCGCATGCACCGCGCGACGGGGTTCCCCGTCGCGGCTTCCGCGGACCGCGCGGCGGTGGGCACATCCGTCGAAGTGACCCTGCGCCTGGGGCCGTTGCGCCTCAAGGCTCCCTGCGAAGTGGTGTGGACCGAGTACACCGGCGAGCGCATCGGCTTCGCGTACGGAACGCTCGACGGCCATCCGGAGCGGGGCGAGGAGTCCTTCGTCGTTGAGCTGGCGGAAGACGGCACCGTCTGGTTCGACGTCACGGCGTTCTCCCGGCCCGCCCTCTGGTACACCCGCCTGGCCGGACCGCTCGTCCGGGTGCTCCAGCGGAGCTACGCCCGGTACCTGGGGCGAACCCTGCGCCGCATCGCCGCCGACTGAGTTAGGGCGTGTCCGACCATGCGCGTCGGATCAGCGGGCGGTGTCCGGTGCGGTGCGTCGCAAGGCGGAGGACCGCCCGAGTACGGGACGTACTCGGGCGGTCCGACAACGCCGCGAGGTGCCATGCCGGGCGCCGACCGCCCGGCGGGAATGGTCAGACACGGCCCAGGCCGGTCGCCGCGTCGGTCACACCGCACCGGGCCGGGCTGACCGATACTGACGCCGGTGGACTGGTTCACCGCGGACGGCTACGGGCTGAGCAGACTGATCTTCCAACGCGCTCTCGCCGCCGTCTATCTCACCGCGTTCCTCACCGCCGCCCTCCAGTTCCGCGCGCTGATCGGCGAGCGGGGCATACTGCCGGTGCCCGAACTGCTGCGGCGCACCCACTGGACCGCCGCCCCCGGGCTCTTCCGGCTCCACTACTCGGACCGCTTCTTCGCGGCCGTCGCCTGGTCCGGCTGCGCGGTCTCGGTCGCGCTCCTGGCCGGACTGGACGGCCTGGTGCCGCTGTGGGGCGCCTTGCTCCTGTGGGCGCTGCCCTGGGCCCTCTACCTCTCGATCGTGCAGGTCGGACAGGTCTGGTACGGCTTCGGCTGGGAGTCGCTGCTGCTGGAGACCGGGTTCCTGGCCATCTTCCTCGGCAACGAGAGGACGGCGCCGCCGGTTCTGGTGCTCTGGCTGATGCGCTGGCTGCTGTTCCGGGTGGAGTTCGGGGCCGGTCTCATCAAGATGCGCGGGGACGAGTGCTGGCGTCGGCTGACCTGCCTGGACTTCCACCACGAGACGCAGCCGATGCCGGGCCCGCTCAGCTGGTTCTTCCACCATCTGCCGCCCCCTGTGCACCGGGGGGAGGTAGCCGCCAACCACGTCACCCAACTCCTCGTCCCCTTCCTGCTGTTCACCCCTCAGCCGGTGGCGGGCGTGGCGGCGGCCATCATGGCCGTCACCCAGCTGTGGCTGATCGTCTCCGGCAACTTCGCCTGGCTGAACTGGCTCACGGTCGCCCTCGCGCTCTCCGCGATCGACTGGTCCCCGCTCGCGGGCCCGCCCCGGCAACTGCCCGGCGCCCCGCTCTGGTACGAGAGCGTGGTCTGCGCGGTCACCGTCCTTCTCCTGGTGCTCGGTTACCGGCCGGCCCGCAATCTGCTCTCCCGCCACCAGGTGATGAACCGCTCCTACGACCCGCTCCATCTGGTCAACACCTACGGCGCGTTCGGCAGCATCAGCAGGGTGCGGCTCGAGGTCGTCGTCGAGGGAACCGACGACACGGTGATCCACCCGGGCACGCGCTGGCGGGAGTACGGGTTCAGGGGGAAGCCGGGGGATCCGGGCCGTCTCCCCCGCCAGTTCGCCCCGTACCATCTGCGGCTCGACTGGATGATGTGGTTCGCCGCGCTCTCCCCCGCGTACGCCCGTTCCTGGTTCGGCCCGTTCACCGAGCGGCTGCTGGGCGGCGACCGGGACACCCTGCGGCTGCTGGACCACAACCCCTTCCCGGACGGGCCGCCCGCCCACGTGCGGGCGTCGGTGTACCGGTACCGCTTCACCGACGCCGCCGAGCTGCGGAGCACCGGGCGGTGGTGGCACCGCACCTACGTACGGGAGTTCATGCGCCCGGTGCGCCGACCGCTGCCGCTCCGGCCGCCGGAGGATTCCGGGTGAGCCGCACCGCCCGCCCCGGACGTGCGAGAGCCCCGGTCCCGCCCGTCGGGGCGGGGGCCGGGGCTCTCGTGCACGCGGCGGGAGACCGGGGGTCAGTCGATGCCGGGCAGGATGTGCGGTTCGGCGAGGTCGTCCTCGTATCCGGCCAGCCGGATCGGGGCCGACCTGGCCCAGACCTCGATGTTCCGGAGCTTCTCGGGCCTACGGGATTGACCGCCGGTTCGCTCGGCCGGTCGCTTCTCGTCTGTCGTCAGTTCAGGTGTCACCGCGCACTCCTTCGCGTCGCGTAACCCCCGGCAGTGGGGTACCGCGGCTTCTCCACCGCGGACCACCGCACGCAGGGGCGGGGGCATGGGCATACGGTCGCGGTGGCGCCGGTACGGGGCGGGACGACGGCCTGGTTGCAGACCTGTCCCGGGACGATCGAGGAAGCTTCGTGGATCCCTCGGTGCCGTCCGTTCGCCCCAGCGTAACCAAATGAGCGCCATCCCGCTCGACAGAACGTGTGCCTTGGGTCACTTTCGGCCAAATGAAGCCGCTCAGGGGGGCTGCGGCGGGGGCTCCGGGGGCGGGTGGGACGACAGGACGGCCGCACCCCGGGTCGGGGTGCGGCCGTCCTGCGAGCGGCTCCGGGTGCGGGCGGTCACCAGCCCGCGGGGGCGTAGTCCTTCAGGAAGCAGCCGTAGAGCTCCTCGCCGGCTTCGCCGCGCACGATCGGGTCGTAGACGCGGGCGGCGCCGTCCACCAGGTCGAGGGGGGCGTGGAAGCCCTCCTCGGCCAGGCGCATCTTGTCCGGGTGCGGGCGTTCGTCGGTGATCCAGCCGGTGTCGACGGCCGTCATCAGGATGCGGTCCTTCTCGAACATCTCCTGGGCGCTGGTGCGCGTCAGCATGTTCAGGGCGGCCTTGGCCATGTTGGTGTGCGGGTGGCCCGCTCCCTTGTAGCCGCGGCCGAAAACGCCTTCCATGGCGGAGACGTTGACCACGTACGCCCGGCCCGCGGCGGCGGCCATCGCCGGACGCAGACGGCTGATCAGGATGAACGGCGCGGTGGAGTTGCAGAGCTGCACCTCCAGGAGTTCGATCGGCTCGACCTCCTCCACCGTCTGGATCCAGCTGTTGGTGTCGTGCAGGTCGGGTACGAGCCCGCCCGCGTCGATGGCCGTGCCGGCCGCGATGCGCTCCAGTGAGGCGGATCCGGTGACCAGCGCGAGACCGGTGACGTCGGCGGCGGTCAGCCCCTCCCTGCGGGCGGCGGGCAGCGCGGCCACCCGGTCGACGCTGCCGCTGCCGAAGGTGCCGATGACCTCGGCCGGCGGCAGTACCCCGGCGGGCAGCGGGGCCGACTCGGCGGCGAGCAGTTCGCTGTACGCCTGCGGGGACCGGCGTACGGTCTGCGCCGCGTTGTTGATCAGGATGTCCAGCGGGCCCTCGGCCGCGACGGAGTCGGCCAGCGCGACGACCTGGGCGGGGTCGCGGAGGTCGATGCCGACGATCTTCAGCCGGTGGATCCACTCGTTGCTGTCCGGCATCGCCTTGAAGCGGCGGATCGCGTCGTTCGGGAAGCGGGTCGTGATCGTGGTGTGGGCGCCGTCGCGCAGCAGCCGCAGCGCGATGTACATGCCGATCTTCGCCCGGCCGCCGGTGAGCAGTGCGCGGCGGCCCGTGAGGTCCGTCCGCGCGTCGCGCCGGGCCCTGTTCTCGCGGGCGCAGTCCTGGCAGAGCTGGTGGTAGAAGGCGTCCACCTCGGTGTAGCGGGTCTTGCAGATGTAGCAGGAGCGCGGCCGCTGGAGGATGCCCGCGATCTCCGCGGTGGCCGAGGAGGAGGGCAGGACGCCCTGCGTCTCGTCGTCGATCCGCTCGGCGGAACCGGTCGCGGTCGCCTCGGTGACGGCCTTGTCGTGGGCCGTCTTGGCGGCGCGGCGCTCCTGGCGGCGACGCTGCTTCACCGTCCGGTAGATCCCGGCGGTGGCCCGTCGCACCTTGATGGCGTCGGGGTGGTCGACGTCGATGGAGTCGAGCTCGTCCAGCACGCTCAGGCAGACGGCCAGCCGCTCCGGAGCGATACCGGGACCGAAGTCCTCGATGTCGGGCGCGAGTCCCTGGCTTTCCTCTGTCACCGTCATGCTGCTGCTTCCTCTGTCGTCCTGGGTGGTGTCGGCGGATCGGAGTCGGTCAGGTCGTCGTGACCCCGGCCACGTTCCGCCGGACACCGCCTGCCCCGCGGGCCACCGGTCGTCGCGGGCGCGGACACCCGGTCAAGTCTGCCATGTGCGCACCCCTCCTCCGTCCGGGTGTACACATGCTCCGCGCGCGCGGAGGCGGGTGCGGCCCGGGCGGTGCGGTGACGCGGCCCACGCATCACGCCGACCGGATCTCCGCGAAAATTTCTGAAATCGGCAGGCATGACTCCGGAATACCCGGGCAGACGCCGGACCGACAGCTACGGCAACAGGGAGGGCGACACCATGACGGCGATGTCACTGCGAACCACCGGAACCGACGCCGCGGAGGCGTCGTTGCACGACCGGGCGGGAACGCGGACACCTGCCGGTGTCGGTACGGAGACGGGTCAGGGCGAACTGCCCTGGATCGAGGAGGCCGGGAAGGTGGCCCCGCAGGACGCGCGGGCCCTCTCGAAGATCTTCTTCGACCGCCTCCAGACGGTCGAGGAAGGCACCCGCGAGCACCAGTACGCCCGCAACACACTGATCGAGATGAATCTCTCACTGGTGCGGTTCGCGGCCTCGCGGTTCCGCAACCGGGGCGGGGACGACACCGAGGACATCATCCAGGTCGGCACGATCGGCCTGATCAAGGCGATCGACCGGTTCGACCTCTCCCGCGAGGTGGAGTTCGCCACGTTCGCGGTGCCGTACATCGTGGGTGAGATCAAGCGGTTCTTCCGCGACACCACCTGGTCCGTGCACGTGCCGCGCCGTCTCCAGGAGCTGCGCGTGGAACTGGCCAAGGCGAAGGAGCAGCTCTCCTCGCAGCTGGACCGCGACCCCACGGTGAAGGAGCTCTCGGCCCACCTCGACCTCTCCGAGGAGGAGATCATCGAGGGTCTGGTCGCCGCCAACGGCTACTCGGCCGGCTCGCTCGACACCCCGTCCTCCGACAGCGACGACGGCCAGGACCAGCGCGCCTACGCCGAAATGCTGGGCGAGCGGGACCCCGCCATGGAGACGGTCGAGAACCTGCACACCCTCGCGCCGCTGCTGGAGCAGCTCGACGACCGCGAGCGCCGCATCGTGCAGATGCGGTTCGGGCAGGAGATGACCCAGGCGCAGATCGGCGCGGAGCTGGGCGTCTCGCAGATGCACGTGTCGCGGCTGCTGAGCCGGATCGTGGCGCGGCTGCGCGCCGGGATGTCCGTCGAGGAGTAAGGCGGCTTCCAGTCGGAGCAGCCGCCGGACTCGCTCCGGCCGGCCCTCCCGAGACCCACGTCCGGCGCTCCGGCACCGGGCGTGGGTCATTTATGCTTCCAGGCGTGGCGTGGGGAAACCCGCGCCTTCCTTACGAGGGGGTGGAGTGTGACCGAGCTGCCCACGAGGGGTGTGCCGGTCCGTCAGGCGGGACCCGCCGCGGTTCCCGCGCAGCAGAAGACGGCCGTCGCGGCCGCGAACGGCTCCGTATGGGGCGTGGACGCGGTGATCCTTCTGGTGGAGGACGATGCCGGGGACGCCCTCCTGGTCGAGGAGATGCTCTCCGACAGCGACCTCGACCCCTCGCTCACCTGGTGCAAGACGCTGGCGGAGGCACGACAGTTCCTGCGGACCTGCCGCACCCCCGTCTGTGTGTTGCTCGATCTGCACCTTCCCGACGTGCACGGGCTCGACGCCGTGACGCAGATCGTGGAGGCGTCCAGCGACGCGGCCATCGTGGTGCTGACCGGACTGACGGAGGCGGGTACCGGGCTCTCGGCCGTGGCCAACGGTGCCCAGGACTACCTGGCCAAGGGCCGGCTCGATCCGGAGACGCTGGGCCGCGCGATCCGGTACGCCCTCCAGCGCAAGCAGGTGGAGCGGGCCGCGGCGGCGCTGCGGGCCAACCAGCAGATGGCCCAGGAGAACGCCCGCCTGGAACGGGGTCTGCTGCCGGTGCCGCTGCTGCGTGACGACCGTTTCGAGGCGGTGGCCCGCTACGAACCGGGGCGGGTCCACGCGCTGCTGAGCGGTGACTTCTACGACGTGGTGCAGACCGCGGACGGAACGGTGCACGCGGTCATAGGGGACGTGTCGGGCCACGGCGCGGCCGAGGCCGCGCTCGGGGTCTGTCTGCGGGTGGCCTGGCGTACCGCGGTGCTCTGCGGCACCAGCCCGCTCGACCAGACCAATCTCCTGGAGGAGATACTGGTGGCGGAGCGTTCCGACCCGCACCTCTTCGCGACGGTGACCACGCTCACCTTCCCGCCGGACGGAAGCCGGGTGGGCATCGTGCGCGCCGGGCACCCGGGTCTGCTGCTGCGCCAGGGCAGCGAGATCTCCTGGGTGGAGCCCGAGACCGGCATGGCGCTCGGGCTGCTGCCGGGGGCGCGGCACTGGTCGGAGAGCGAGCTGACGCTGGGCCCGGACAGCAGTCTGGTGCTCTTCACGGACGGTCTCTTCGAGGGGCGTACCGGCCCCGACAGCCGCCTCGGTGAGGAAGGGCTCCTCGCGATGGCGCAGGGCTGTTCGGAGCTGGCGGCCCGGCCGTTCATCGACGCCCTCGTGGCGGGGGCCACGGCCGGGGCCGCGCCCTTCGGCGGGCTCGCGGACGACGTGGCCGTACTGCATCTGAGCTGGGAAAAGGTGGAAAACAATGGCTGATCCCCAGGGGAAGCCCATACGCGCTGGAGGCGCCTCACGGTTGTCGGTGCAGAGCTGGGTCCACCTCATCCTGGGTGGCTTCGTCGTCGTGGTCGTCACGTGTCTGGTCATCGGCGCGGTCGTCCTCAACGAGATGTCGGCGCGGACGACGGAGCTGGTCGACCGGGTCCAGCCGGCGCGCTCCGCCTCCTTCCAGCTCCAGAACGCGCTGCTCAACCAGGAGACCGGTGTCCGGGGCTTCGTACTCACCGGCGACGACTCGTTCCTCGAACCGTTCAGACAGGGTCAGCGCGACGAGAAGGAGCGGCTGGCCCGGGTGCGGGAGCTGGTCGGGTCCGAGCAGCCGTACGCCGGTGACCTGGACCGGATCGCCGCGGCGGCCGAGAAGTGGCGCACCTCGCAGGCCGAACCGCTGATCGGAGCGGTGCGGGCCAGCGGCCCCACCGGTGAGGCGTCGGCGCCGCTGCTCCAGAGCAAAAAGGAGTTCGACGGGCTGCGCGCTCTCTACGGCGCCCAGCAGGACCACCTGGACGAGGCCCGTGACCACGCCCGTGACCAGTTGGACGACGCCCGCGCGACCCGTGACCGGGTGCTCCTGGCGCTGATCGCGGGGTTCCTCGCCTCCGTGGTGGCACTGAGCCTGCTCTTCCACCGGGTGGTCGGCAGGCCGCTGAACCGGTTGCGCGCCGCCTCGGACGAGGTCAGGTCGGGGACGTACGAGGGGAAGATCGACGTGCGCGGGCCCTCGGACGTGCGGTCGGTGGCGACGGCCGTCGAGTCCATGCGGGTCCGGCTGGTGGACGAGCTCGCGGAGTCGCGGAGCCGGGAGACCCTGCTCGCCGAGCAGACGGAGGAGCTGCGGCGTTCCAACGCGGAGCTGGAGCAGTTCGCGTACGTCGCCTCGCACGACCTCCAGGAGCCGCTGCGGAAGGTGGCGTCCTTCTGCCAGCTGCTGGAGAAGCGGTACGGCGACGAGCTGGACGCGCGTGGCAAGCAGTACATCGACTTCGCGGTGGACGGCGCGAAGCGGATGCAGGTCCTCATCAACGACCTGCTCACCTTCTCGCGGGTGGGCCGGGTGCACGAGAGCTGGCAGCCGGTGGACATGGAGCGCGGGCTCGACCGCGCGCTGGCCAATCTGACGCTGGCGATCGAGGACGCGGACGCGGAGGTCGTCCGGGACGATGCCCTGCCGGAGGTGCTCGGCGACTCCACGACGCTGGCGATGGTGTGGCAGAACCTGATCGGCAACGCGGTGAAGTTCCGCCGCGCGGACGTTCCCTGCCGGATCGAGGTGGGGTGTGTCCGCGAGGACGAGGTGTGGCACTTCACGGTGGCGGACAACGGCATCGGCATCGCGCCGGAGTTCGCGGACAAGGTGTTCATCATCTTCCAGCGGCTGCACGCCAGGGACGCCTACGACGGCACCGGCATCGGGCTCTCCCTCTGCCGCAAGATCATCGAGTTCCACGGGGGCCGGATCTGGCTGGACCCGGAGCCGGTTGAGGGTACGCTGATCCACTTCACCCTGCCCGTCAGCCCGGATGCCCCCACGCACACCACGGCGGAGCTCCTGGCTCCCGCCCTGCTCGCCGCCCCGTCGGGAGATGCCACGTGACCAGTTCCGTACAGCCCATCGAGGTCCTCCTGGTGGAGGACGACCCCGGTGACGAGCTCATGACGCGCGAGGCGTTCGAGGACAACAAGATCCGCAACACCCTGCACGTGGTGCGCGACGGGCAGGAGGCGCTGGACTTCCTCTACCGGCGCGGCCCGCACGCGGGGGCTCCCCGGCCGGACCTGATCCTGCTCGACCTGAACCTGCCGAAGTACGACGGCCGCCAGGTGCTGGAGCAGATCAAGAGCGACGCGGAGCTGGCCACGATCCCGGTGGTGGTGCTGACCACGTCCTCCGCCGAGGAGGACATCCTGCGCAGCTACAAACTGCACGCCAACGCCTATGTCACCAAGCCGGTCGACCTGGACCAGTTCATCGCGGCGGTCCGCCAGATCGACGACTTCTTCGTGACGGTGGTGCGCCTTCCCGGGCGTACATGAGCCCGTCGGCGGTTTTCCGGATTCAGCAGGAGTGGGATGCCCCGGCCGGGGTAGACGGCTCCCGTGACAACGACTCTCACCTCCCCCGCCGGGCCCTGGCTGGAGCACATGAACGAACAGGCCGCTTCGTTGCCGGACCTACCCGGACCTGGCATTCCCTGCACCGACGTACTCCTCACGGCGGAGGTGTTCGACGGTGAGCCCGGGTGCATCGCGCAGGCGCGCGCCCTGGCGGACCGGTTCCTGACCCGGCTCGCGGCCGAGTGGTTCGCCCCGCTCGGCGCCCACACCCGCAGCGATCTGATGCTGACGGTCAGCGAGCTGGTCACCAACGCGGACCGCTACAGCCACGGCCCGTACCTCCTGGAGCTGGAGGGCACCGCCGAGAGCGTGAGTGTGACGGTCTACGACAGCAGCACCGCGCTGCCGGTGCTGTACTCCCCCGACCCTTCGCGGCTCGGCGGGCACGGCATGGAGATCGTGGTGGCGCTCTGCGACCAGGTGACGGCGGAGGCGGTCCCGGTGGGCAAGCGGATCCGGGCCGAGTTCCGGCTCGGTTCCTGAACCTCGGATCCGGAAGAGCCTCGGCTCCGAAGAACCTCAGCCCCGAAAGAGCCTCGGCTCCGCGAAGCCTCGGCCCTGGACCGGCGGGCTCGGCCCGGACGCGCCGGGCC